>JAMPHA010000037.1:0-22839 GCA_023663615.1 Clostridium sp.
ACCAGTTACATTACCATTTGATGCATTGATCTTGATTGCCGCACTACCATTGATATGTGCTTCGTCGGGTAGTTTTCTACCCCCCCCCCACTCAAATTACAATTGAAAAATGCCATAAATACTCCTCCTTCATTTGATCTCAAATGATCCTGTACTAATATACATACTCCTGTTGCTTTGATTGCTTTTATCAACTGTAAAACCAGCTGATATATTCAATCCAAGCCTTCCATCAGATACCCAATTTGCACCGCTTCCTAAGATTACGCGATCTTTCAATTCTTTGGGTATATCGATATACGCAGTTATCGAATGCGAACTGCTAATTACAGTTGCCCCTGCATCGACTCCAAACAAACTCTTTGTTCCGCTTGCAGGATTAAATTTAATTCCTACCCCCCCCCACCGAAGATGAGAGGTTGCAATTATAAAATGCCATAGTTTTACTCCTTTACTGTATAGTTCCTGAACTACCTTTTATATATATCTGACTTGTTTCACCGGCAGAGACGCGGCTTTGCGCACCGATGCTGATTGAAAAAGAATGGTTGTCTATCTTGCTACACGCACCGCTGAATGTTGCTTTTGATAAATCAATCTCTTCTGGCAATGTTACAGTTACGGACGAACTTACATCATAAATGCCTCGGTCCTGCCCGTGCGTATTGTGTTTCTCGGCTACCGTCACCTTAATCGGTGTTACTTTTACCCCCCCCCACTTAGATTACAATTATAAAATGCCATGAATGTGCCCTCCTTTCTGCTATTTTTCAACATATGCTATCACACATGCAATTGGCGAACTATATGATTTACTTACCGTCATGCCACCATTTGCTCCTCCTGCGGTAGCATAGATGTTTCCAGAAACGCTAGTACTGCTCATGCTCACCGTCTCGGTATTATTGTTGTATGTAATCCTTGGGACGGAAAAACCGCCGCTAGCATTCATCCAAGTTGCATTTATTGGTTGATTGTCTGAACCTGATCCTGATGCGCTCGATGGATATACCGTGACTGCAAATCTATAAGCATTATCATCCCTCCTGGGTAGTATGCCCTTTACATTTATTTCTGTTTTTACACCATCCCCTGTTGCGATGATATACGCCGTTCCGTATCCTGTTTTTGCTCCCGCGTCTCCCTCATTGCACTTAAAAAACGCCATATCTACATCACCCTCACTTTCACCCTTACATCAGAATCTTGTGCATCAAACTTCAGCGTCAGCGTATTGCCCTCCTGCGCTATAGCTGTCGGGTATACACCAAACGTATCAGCGTATACATCAATCATGCTGTCGTCCGTGATCGCGGCGCTCGTAAACGTCAGCTCCGTCTCGCCTGCTGAGAGCGTCTGTGTCAGCACGGTCTCAAGTGTTATATCCGTCGAGCCGTCAAATAATACACCGTTGATCTTACGCGCATTTTTCAGCTTCGTCGCCGTACCGGCGTTGCCGGATACCGATGTCTGCGCCGGATGCACATGATCTCCCCGCGCAAATTTTGCCGTCTCGCTTCCGGCGGATGCCGTTCCGGCTGCCTTGGGCGTCGTCGATGACGCCATTGCATGTCCATACAGTTTATCATTGCTGAGTCCGTATGTACCATCCGCGGCCGCATGACTGAGCGGTGCAAGCTCCGACAGATCGACTTTTTGGGTCTCAAGCTGCTGTATGCTATTGCCGTCCCACCAGTAATCAGGGACATCCGTCGCTCTGATATACAAGTTATCTCCAAGATTGAGTATTTCTGTATTTTTAGGATCAGCCACCCATGCCGTCAGATCATTATAGGTATCAAACACATATCCCGTACAACGCCCCTTTGCAATAATGACCGCATCCGCTATATCAGCGCGGTTTTTCATTGTATTATGCAAAAGCTGTTTGATCGCTGCGTTGATGTTATCTGCATGTCCGGGATCAGAAACTTCTACAATCTTTATCACTGCCTTAAACTCAGGATTGCTGCTTGTATAATCCTTCATGCTGTCTCCTTTCTTCGTCAGAAAATATCATCCACGGTGTATGTCTGCTCCACGTCGCTGTCTTTGCCCTTCCGCTTAAATGTCTTTATGCAGACAATATCGCCGTCCTCATCATAAAGACCAATCTCGCTGATCTCCTCATCGGCAAGCTCATTTCCCGCAAGAGTACACTCATATCTGCATACAGCTTCCTCTGCGTCGGGAAAGCTATAGCCATCAAGCTCTTTCCGGTACAGCTCATGATATAATGCATCCTGATCGTCCGTAGGCGGTATGATCGTTCCGTCCGCCTCGACGCCGCCATCCCCAAATGCCATGCCGACAATCTTCGGCAGCACGATCTCCCCTGACCGTGCTTTTACCAATTTCATCCTCGCTGTTTTTGTGATTACCACATTATTATTTACGCTCACTCTATATCCTCCTCTCTATAAACCGAATTAAAGCGCCTTGATCCATCCATCATCACGGAACCGTCCAAATACCAATAGTCCGGCGTCTTCGTCGTAACTGATACTTCCATCTTTTCAACGGATGTATGCATTTCAGCGTGGATCACTACACATGATCGCCCCTGCTCATGGGTTCTGACTGCAAATGCATTCCTGCCTCCCGCGCGCAAAGTCTCCAATATGGATGTCCTGACAGCGCCGATTTTAACGCAGAAAAGCCTTGATATTTCATCCCGCAAAAAAATACGGATGCGGTTGTTTAGACCAAGCCTGAGCCCATAACGACGCTTCTCGCACAAGATCACGCTCCCATCTAATAACCATCCGCCGTCAAACACGCAGCATCCCCAAAACGGCATCTTTACATCAAAACGGACGTTCCGCAGCAGGATTCGTTCGATTTCACGATTATCCAGCACAATTTCTATCCTGTCGTTGATAATGTAAATTGTGTGCGACTGCTTCAACCTGTTGAGGATCTCACGCACCTGCCTTGCATTCAGGGTTTCTTCGCCGATAAAATATGCCTTAAAAGTATTTGGATGATCGGGCACAAATCCATATATACCCGGATCGCTGGCATCCGCGATATGTACTTCAAAGCCGGTCGCGTTTCGCAGATATGTCTCCATGCGCCATGGCGTGATCGGCGATCTGTAGTCGCGCTTCTGATAGATCAGCCGGCGCCGCTCCTCGTAAGACAGATTCTCGCGTACAGGCAGCCCCCATTTCATTTCGTGGTACATCAGCCCCCACGTTGCCGCTTCCGGAAACATCTGCGCCGGAAGACTCTCTATGATCTCCCTCGCAGTATCATATTCCTGCCCCATGACCTGATACAGCCACTTCCCGACGTATGACTTATCATAAAATCCATCTGATACATAGCTGAGCATCCGCAGGGCGCTCTCACTTGCCGGGAACTCTTCAAGATTGAAAGTCTCACTCATATGCCCTCCTGAAAATCAAGAGTCCCTGTCTCCGGGTACTCTTCTTTTTTGAGTATGATATTCTCTTTGCCGCCGTCGATCAGAAACTCTGAAAAATCCTCCACGCCGGCAATCGCTGTGATGACCGGACGGACATCATTATATCGTAGCAGATTCTTGCTTTTTGCCGCAGAATAGATTGCCCTGACCGCCTCCGCAAAATCTTTTTTTATCTGCTCTATATTTGTTGTTGTGTCAAATTGCAGTCCCGTGATCGTATAATTGATCCTGACCGTCGTTGCTGGCACGCAGGACAACTCCGCGCACGCCGTCGGCAGAAGCCGCGCTGACCGGTCATCCGGCGAAACGATGTAACTGTACACTGTCTCGATCAGTTCCTCGCCTGCCGGCTGCCCGTTTGCATCAATCAGTATAAGTTTGACCGTTCCAGGACCATTCCATGCCGAATCCACAATGCAGTCCCCCGCTCCGGCAGCTTTCGCCCAACGGATATAATCTGTATCGTTTCCTAAAAACGTCATGCTGTTGTCGTACTCTGCAAAGATGCGATCATAAAAATCATCGTTGCTCTCACGTTCCGTACCGCCCGCCAGCGGATCAGGATTCGTGACGGCGGCAACTGCCTTGTCAGGCCTCGCCATGATCGTGATCGTGTTAGCCGCCACATTGGAGCCTGTTCCTGCCGCAACCGCCATAATGCTGACTGACACCGTCCCACCGTCACCGATCACAGCGTCCGCCGTTGTAGCAAATTCTAACGACGGTCCATTATCTGTTGCCGGCGTGCAGAATACGGTACCCGCTTTGATCTCTGCCCCGGTGATTCCGGATACAAGAACGCATCCTGCCGCATGTTGGGCCTGATGCCTGTATACATGTACCTGTGCGCCGTGCAGATCAAGCCAGTCATCCCACGCATACATCGGGAATGCGATCATGAGCGTCCGCATCAGATGATAATTGATAAGTTCATCCTTTTCCAATGCCGCGGGCATCGTGAAATCAAAAGGAAACCCGCCGGGCATATCGTCAATATCATCCGGCAGGCTGTTCATCATGCGCTGATGGATTTCCTCAGCAGTATTGTGCTGCATAAAATCCGGTGCTGTAAATTCCGGCTGCATTTTTCCTCCTCCTCTCAAATTGCTATCATAAATGGCTCGTCCCAATCCAGCCCCTTGACCGTAAACGTACAGCTCATCCTGTCACCGTCCCATGCAAAGTTAAAATCTCTCACATATTCGGTCCTCGGATTTGCCATAAGTGCCTCCGTGATGGTCCGCTGTACCATAGATTCCACTGTCTTTTCATCATCTTCCGCCATTGCCCGTTCCATTTCTGCACCGATGGCATTCGGATATGCAAGGCACCGGTACCGTTCTGTCATGGATGCCTTGTAACATCCTGTCGCAAATGCCTCCCTGCCATCACATTCCACCATTCTGTTCGCTCCGTCCCGTACAAAATCGCCCTTTTCCCTGTCCCATTTTACGCTGCGTTTATATGTACGGTCATACATCTGCCCCGCTGTTGTAAGCTCCGGCATCTGTACGACCGGAAACAATGCTTCTGCCATGCTTCCCCTCCTCTTATGATCTTATGATAATGTCGATCACCACTGCCTCATTCTGTACCCACGCTACAAGGACACGGTCCCCCGGACGGATACCGCGCAACTGCTCCGGCACCGGCACGATATGGCCGTGGATGCCTCCTTTGTGGGTATGTGTGCCATCCCCGGTTTCATGTCCCTCATGCCCGCCGCCTGTATGCTCATGGTCGCCGTCCGTTTCCGTAACGGTCAGACAGGTTCCATCTTCCCCAAGAGTAAGCTGGCGGCAGATCATATAATCGCCGCGCGGTATCGGTATCGGAAATGTGTTTGTGAGCAGGCTTCCATTCTCCTGGATCTCACCAAAATCAATCAGCGGCGGTGTATCTGTCTCACTTCTGATCCGTTTGCTCAGTACAGACGCCAGTTGGTTCATTCCACTGTTCTTTCCAAATGCCATGCTCCCGATCCCTCCTAATCAAATGTTCCGTGATCCACCCATCCGTAGACATTGCCGCCGCTGTCTGCGTGAATCAGATGCCATGGATGCGCGCCGGAACTGTTCTTTATTGTGATCTTTGCCTGTCCTGCTTTTGCGGGATACCCTTTTGAGCCGGAATAACTGCTGATATAATGTGTACCTCCGTGAAATGTGACAATATCACCCACGCCATACTCCTTTTTCACGCTTCCCGTATCATCTGTAGCATCCTGTTCTTCCCTCTCCATCAGTTCGAGCGACATTGTCATACTGTATGTATCCGCGTCGTGCTGGATGCTGTTTACATAGTAATATCCCGGCAGGCTGCCGGATTCCACATATACAAGATCACCCTTTCTCACAAACGGGACGTCCAGACCCTGCACGGACATTTCTTTTGCCGCTTTTCCATCTGTTGCTAATATATCCTGTGCCGCGGACTTCGCATCCGCCAACGTTTCATCCGTCCCCCTGATATAGATTCTCTGTCTGATCCCATAAACGGTATCTCCGTTCAGTACCGCCTCAACGCTCCTCTTTTCCTCATCATCCGCCTGCCCGATGACTTTCACCCGCGTGATTAGGTTCTCCGTGCTGACAGATTCATTTAATATCTTCGTGTTGTCTTCCCCAAATACATATACCTGTGTATTGCTTCCCCGCGGCAGGATTTCAACCATCCCTTTTGATGCCCTGATGAGATGTCTGACACTCCCTTTCTTTTCCGCATCATCAAGCAGTCCGGTAAGTATATCCGATAAATAATCATTCCGGTACACCATTTTTCCGTGTGCCACATCTGGTCCTTTATATTCGCCGCACGGGATCTCCCAATCCTTCATGATACTTTCGATCGCAAAACGTGTACTGGTCCCGGATGGATAATATCTGTTATCCTGGCTCTTCTGCAGCTTATACAGATCATCATATCCGATACACCGTAATGTGTCCCCGCTGCTGCTTTGGATCGTGTTCCATGTCTCGACGTATCCTCGCGCAACTTCCTCATCCATTGCGCCGCCGGAAGCGAAGATACCGATCAGACATCCCGGCTTGATGATACCTGACAGGTAGCCCCTTGATGTATCATCGTTCCGCGCCGTAAAAGAAAAACGGGTAGAAATCTCATTTTCGTTTTCCTCCCATCCAAGATCCTGAATAAAATTTTCGATGTTGTACCGATGCCCGCTTTCGTCGATCACAACTACACGATAGCTGATGTTTGTCAGGTCGATCATGCCGTACCTCCTTATATAAGAGTCAATACCTCTCCCGGAAAAATCCAGTGTCCCTTATCGCTGTTTGACATTCCGCGTTGTTTTGCCGTATCTTCGATCACCGCAGCATTGGCATCATAGAGCTTTGTCCAGTTCACGCCTCCCCCGCAATGCCGGGCGGCAATCTTCCACAGCGTATCGCCGCTGACAACGGTGTATGTCCCTCGTGCCGACTCAGCCGACAGATCATTGCGCTCCCGCGTCTTTTTCAAAACTGTGACGCTCAATTCATCTGTCGTATAGATTTCAAGCGCTTTTTTCTCGACAAGGGTTATATCATATTTGATATTTCCAAATGCGCCGTATGCGACCGGCCGGAATGATGATATAACAACATCAAGATTGATCCATGTCTCCGTCACGATCAGATTCAGTACCGTCTTATCATTAAGATACCCGTTCAGGATATTGACACATTCGACCGGTTCCCTCCAGTATGGCGTTCTCACAATTGCTTCATTTCTTTTTGAGCGTCCGAAAAATTCCCCGCTCCACGATATTTCCGCCGTACCGGTTCCCCGCGGTACTTTGACCGTCCCTTTCGCTATAATGTCAAAACTCTGCAGTTTTGCTTCTTTTTTTCCTGTGATCCTCTCCGGGAGGGCGGGGAACGTAAACCGGATTCCGCTCCCCGCCGGGATCAATTTAATATCCATGTCCCCTACGCCTCCTTTGCCTTTGGCATGTTTGAGAATACTTCCTCCAGTTTCACGGCGATTTCCCCGCCGAGTTCATCAGCCATCTCTTTCATATGCCGCCGGATAACCTGCATGATGTCCTCCTCACTCTGATCTGCGCCGCCCTGAATAATAAATTCCGGTGTCATATCAACGCTTATCTGTACGGACATTCCGGCAGGGTCAGATGCCGCCGGCGCCTCCTGATATACCGGTGTGTTTTCTCCGGCCGGAACGCCAACATATCCGCCGTCAGCATATGCGGCAACGCCAAGCGCGGCTCCTGCCTGCTCATAAAGTTCCAGTGCCCTTGTACGCCTGCTCGGATTCGTCGGGATGACAAACTCTCCATAGCCCTCTTCAGCGAGCCATGACAGCTGTTTTCCTCGTGCATATCCTCCAGCAGCATGTTCACTGACCGGAAAAAGACTTGTATCAATCTGCGTGTAAGATAGCGGATTCTGACCCGATGGTGTATAAAACGAAGAAAAATCCGGTGTGACATTGATCCGCGCACTCACATTGAAGTCGTCAGCAAATACATTCTCCAGTGTCTCTTCCGCCGTGGACCGTATCGAGGTTTCGCCTGCGCTGATTCCATCAAGCATACCGTTCAAAAATGCATCACTGTACCGGCCGCCGATAGGGGATAACATTGCCGCATTCTCCACAAGCTCATCTACATCAAATCCTGCGACAAGATCCTCATGCAGGCCAATCGCGAGCCTGTCCGGAACGGATGCGGCCGCAAGCGTCAACAGCTGTACCATGTTCTCCTGCACTTCTCCGCTCAGCCCGTCAAGATCAAACCATTTTACAACATCCTCTGCTGTCCACAGCGATACATCCGGCTTGATCGCGACCGCACGGTTCATTGCTTCGCCGAGACGTTCCGATAGCGTCCCCTCAAGATCCGGAAGGATACCATCAAGCCCCATATCCCCATATGCACCCGCGATCGTATCCATCTGAAACGACTGCATGCGTGCATTTGCCTCATTGATCTGCTCCTGATATGCCGCATTCGCCTCATCAAACAAGCGCTGATATTCCTGCTGGTTAATGTCTCCATTTTCACGTGCCATGTTCAGATTCGTAAGCGTTCCTCCGAGCGCATTAAACGCCGAATCCTCAAGGCTCTGCGCCTGTGCATGTAATTCTTCCTGCAACTGCATAAAGGATTCCGGTGTCAGCGCGGCGCCGCTGTATTTGATCTGTAATGCCTGCATCTGCGCATCCTCACGCGCTTGCGACAACTTATCCGTGATTTCCGTGATCTGCCCCTGCAAATTTGTGATCTCTTTTGATTCGTCCAGCGTGATGATGCCGTCGCTCAGCGCTATCTCGACTGATTCTGACAGTTGTGCGCCGAGTTCTGCGATCCGCTCCTGAAGGCTGCCATAATATGAGTCAATCCATCCTGTGTCCAGTTCTTCCTCCGGCTCATAGCCAAAGGCAACTGCGCCGATCGCATCCGGATCCCGCCGTACAGCTCCCGTCCTGCTTTTTCCACCTGTGAGGATGTCAAATCCGAGCGTCGCTTCATAATGACTGTTTGTGATATATTGCTGTGCAGCGCTGACAAACTGATCGACAGATGCTTTGTACCCGCTCATATCGGCTTCTGACAGCTCCGCGCCAAGGGACACAAGCCAGTTCTCTTTTTTCAGTGCCGTTATCGTACCCTGTAGTGATGTCAGCGCAATCTCCGTATCCGATACCGCTGTATTAAAGGTATCCCATCCATCTTTCATGCCTGCAAACGTGATCTCCTCAGCCAGCTTCTTTATATCTGCGAGAGACAGCTTGATGTCTCCAAATGCATCACTCATAACATCCGCACACGACTCCTGAAACATCCTTGCAAACTCCGCTGCCGACAGTTCCGTATCTTCCAATGCATCATTCAGCTCTTTGTTCGCGAATACCACATCATCTATCGCGACTCCGGTTGCTTCATAGACCGCCTGTATCTTTGCCGCCTTTTTCTCAATCTCCTCAAGCTCCTTCTGATAGTCCTTTTTGATGCTGTTACCCTTAATCCATCCAAGGATCCCACCGAGTCCTCCTCCGATCAGCGTCCCAAGACCGGGCAGAATCATCGAACCGATCATGGCACCTGTTGCCACGCCGCCCATCTTCCACGCCGCGGATTCACCATACACATTCGATTCTTCCGCATTGTCGGACTTAAATGCTTTATACAGATCAATCCCGCCGCTGATGAGCGTTGCACCGGATGCAACTCCGCCGGCGATCCCGCCGGCGCCTGCCAGGACAAGCCCCGTACCCGATGATGCACCGGACCCCAATGCCATACCTGCATTGCCTAATAGTCCAAGCAACCCGCTTCCGCCTGCCGCCCCCGTTCCGGCCAGCTCTTCCGCAACGGAAAAGCTTCCGAGCAGATCAGAGCCTCCGATTGCCTTTCCAAACTTATATGAGCCTCCTAAAAGACTGATAAGCGGTTTTGCAAGCTTTGCGAGCATCACAGCCGAAAACAGGGATGACAGATCCGCCGCCTGTCCTCCGGGAAGTAATTTTCCCGCGTTAGAAAACATGTTTCCAAATCCCTGAAACAGCTTTTCCGAGATCATATTAAAATCGAAGCCCTCTGAAAACCCGCGCGCGAAAGACGCACCAATGCTGACTCCTTCATCCAGCGTCTCGCTGATGTCGATTCCGAGCAGCGTCATGATACCAAGCTTCAATCCCGTACCGATCCCCTCGCCAATATTCTGTGCATATCCTGCGAACTTTGCCTTGCCTTTGCTGTTCCACCAGTCTGAAAACGGCTCCGCGATAAACTCATCCCAAAGGATATGTGCTTTTCCGAAGATACCCGCATCCTGCCATTTCACAGTTGCCCGGATTCCGTCAAACTTCCTCTGCATCCTGTCAATTCCTGCATCAAGCCCGTCCATAAACTCATTGAGTCCCTGCTCGATCGCCGGCATCTGCGCGGTCAGCCACTCTGCAATTCCTTTCACATACGGAGACAGCCTCTCGCCAAACGAGATTTTCACGCCGTCCACCGCGCTCTGCAGTAATGTTATTGAGCCATGTAAATTATCCAGCATCGTATCTGACATCTGCGCTGCGGCACCATCCGCATTGTTGATCGCATCTGCAAGCTTGTTATAGTCCTCCTCGGATGCATTCAGGATCGCAAGCAAACCTTTCTGCGCTTCCATGCCGGCGATTGTATTCGCGATCTGCGATTTCTGTTCCGCCGTCATACCCGCCGTGGCTTCCCTCAGTTCATCCATCACATCCGACAAATCCCTTGCATTTCCCTCGGATGTAAAAAATGCAATGCCTAGATCAGACATTGCATCCGCAGCTCCATTCGTATTTGTTGATAGTCTTGTAAAGATCGTATTGAGTGATGTACCTGACATGGTTCCTTTGATGCCGGAGTTTGCCATGAGTCCGGTCATCAGCGCGACGTCCTCAATGGAATATCTGAGTGACCCCGCCATCGCGCCGGCATATTTGAACGTTTCGCCCATTCCCGAAACGGTTGTGTTCGCGTTTGATGCCGCGGCGGCAAGAACGTCCGAAAATCTCCCCGCATCTGACGCCTTCATATTAAACGCCGTCAGAGCATCCGTAACAATATCAGAGGTTGTTGCAAGATCCTCGCCGGATGCAGCTGCAAGGCTCAGTATGCCCTCTATGCCACTGAGCATGTCCTTTGTTTTCCATCCTGCCATCGCCATATAATTAAACGCCTCGGCAGATTCCGCGGCTGTAAATTTCGTTGTAGACCCCATTTCCTTTGCCTTATTCGTCAGATCGGTCAGTTCTGCGCTTGTGGCACCGCTAATCGCCTGTACCTGCGACATCGCAGCCTCGAAGTCTTTGTAAGTTTCTATCGTATCCTTCAAACCGCTACTGACTCCGAGGACTGCTCCGACCTGAAAGACCGGATTTTTTAGAAGATTGATGATTCCCCTCACGGGCGAAGTGACGAAATCAAAAGCCCTCATGGTAATATTCCATGTCTTTCCTGCAATACTCCTCAGCCCATTCCCCAGCGTGGAGAGGATCGGAGATATTCTGTCCTTTGCTTCCAACAGGATCTCATACTTTTCTTTTGCCCATTTCGCAAGGCTCTTTTCTGTCTTCTCTGCCTGCTCGTCAAATTTTGATACGCCGCTGCGCGCCTTTCCCGCCGCCTGCGACGCATTCTCATAGACCTGCTCCAGCTTTTTAAGTCCCTGTATTGCAGCGTTCAGACCGTCCGCCGTCTCGTCGATCGTTTCAATCGGTATCTCGATCCTCAATGTTTCAGCCACTTTCTTCGCCTCCTTTCGCCCGTGATTCGATGGTGAGCCTCATGGATGCAAGCATAAACGCCTGCACGCCTTTCGGCTTTTTGTAAAATTCATCCGGTGTTATGCCTGTCGTCTGAAAAATATGGTGCAGTAGACAGGCTTTTCCACCGGCTTTGATTAGTTTTTTGCGACTTCCTCAATGTTGGAGTCTCCGTACCCGCTCAATTTGTCGATAGCCTCAAGCACTTTGTCTTTCTCTCCGGCTTTCAGGGACAGCTCGATCACATCCAGTCCGTTAATGACACGGTCCTTCTTGGCATTCATCGCCGCCCATACTTTCTTGTTGTCCCACAGCTTTTCCTTATCCTCATCTACCGTTGCTTCATAAATGATGGCCGACTGATATTTGATTCGGTCCGTGTCCTCCGGCAGCTTCATACCAAACTGTTTATTCCGGACATATTTGGTATGCTTTTTCTTGCACTTTTCGTATTCCTGCGAGCTGAGCGGATGGATGTTAAACGCAAAATACAGCTTACCTTCACGGATGATCTCGATACGCTGCGTCTCTTCCTCGGCAAAATCCGCCGCGGCAATGAGCCCCTGAATAAAATCATCCTCATTCGCACGGATCAGAGCCTTTGCATCCTCTTCACTCATTTCAGTTTCATCCACAACTTCCTGCTGTACCGTCTCCTCCACACTGCTGTCACCCGCGGTCATGCCCTTTACAAATTCCTTCATCTGCTTTTCCTCCATTCCTGCAATTCTGCAAACTAAAAGAGGGCGGCTCTATGCCACCCTCTTTGCTTCTGATTCCTGTTTCCGCCGTCAGTCAATGTTGAGCAGCGACTGTAATTTAGGCGCCCGATTGACAAAAAAGTTCCAGTTTCGTTTCACAACATCGCCGACGGATACGTTCTGCAGATCGACCTGTCCGGACGGGATGCATTCGCGGTAGATCATACGCTCCTCCGATCCGTTCCTCCCAAGCAGGGAACCCTGAAAATTATAAACCGGCATAATCTGCGTCTCCAATGCCTTTGTCATGTCAACGATAAATTTATCGCTTTCAATAACAATCTGAGACATGGTAAGACTGACAGAATAAGTGTTTGCCGTTTCGTGCTCCTGTGCATCACCGAGGACGCTGTACTTTGCATTGTTCCAGTTGACATTCGACGAAAACTGTTCTACCGATGCCATCAGTACACCATCTTCATCATAAAATGCGCCATCTTTACCAGTACGCGCATGCCGAGAATCGCTGGCTGCTCTTTCATTTCTCATAATCCTCTACCTCCTCACTCGCTTGTGCTGAAACGGAACATGAATGTCAGATAGATGTGTTCCATCGAATCCTTGTCGATCACATCAATATCAAACCACGCACCATCCGCATCATCCTGATATGAGCCGTTTTCCGTAACTGCACATGCTACCAGCTTGCCTTCCTCCCGCATCAGATCACCGACACTCTGCATCTGGCTGATGACGGTTGCCTTTCCGTTCGAATCATTATCCACTTTGCCGATCAGGTTTTCGGCAACGGTATTGATCCGCCGGATCAGCTCAAACCGTGTCTTAACACGCCGGATTTTTTTCCAGCCGTTATCCTGATTGTCCGCCGGTGTGACAAGCGTATTGATCGCATTGTCGATCCATACCTGCTTAGACCTGTTATAGCTGAGCACGATACATCCTTGCTGTTCCGCGGTAATCATATCCGTGTTCGTGAGCTTCTCCATGCTCTCGGAAAAACCGCTGATGACTGTATGGGTAAGCGATCTGTTTGCCTCCGCGGAACCGATCATACCTGCGATCCTTGCCGCCGTCTGGTAGCCGTCAATCTCCGTTCCCTGTTCATCCACCCATGCATTCAATACATAATTCATCTTCTCATCGTTAAACGCAGCGGCATGTTTCATCCTTGTCTCAAGATCGACCGTATGCTTTTCTGCCACGACCGCCTGCACGAGTGATCCGGCGTCGTAAATCCTGCTGACAAACGCCTGCAACAGCTGATGGATCTCCGTATCCTCCGTATCTACACAGATCGTATTAAATTCATAAGGCTCTACCTGTGCGAACGCATTGGAATAATCATCAACCGTGGTCTGCGGGTTGGTTCCCTTTGTAAATTCGCTCTGCGACACCGTCCCAAGCTGCACAGACTCTTTTCCTTCTGCTAACTTCGCCGTAAAATACTTCGAATTTTCAAGCGCTGTCGCCAGTGCGCCTGCTTCACCGCTGCCCGCAGAAAAGATTGCTTTTTCCACTTCCGCGGTACCATCATAGATGATGCATTCTTTCAGTGCGGGATTCGTAAGTCTTTCCCTGATCGTCAGCGTGAATCCCTTATCGCCCGGATACTTTACAGAAATGCCAAGTGCATCTTCACCATCGACGTCCTTCACGGTGACCGTCCCCGGCGTGCCTCCATTACCTACCCGACAGGCAATGATCGTCTTGGCTCCGCCGGCGATTGCCTCCCTGATAGCATCCGTTGTAACTCCCGTTCCGAATGTCTGTTCATATCCACTTTCAGCACTCAACTCCACCGCCAAATTAAGCGGTCCGAAGTCGGAACGAAAAATGACCGCTGTAACACCGTTCATGATGCCGTCTGATGTCTCTGCAACTTTCTGTACGTTAAAATAAGCGCCCGGACGAATCTTCCTTTCGCCCGGAATAAATACTCCTGCCATCGTTACTGTACCTCCCTCTTCAAATATTTCTCCACGACCGCTCTCGCCTCAGCGACCGTATACCCCGTCTTTCCGGCTGCTTTCAGCGCTGCCGCTACACACTCCGGACTCTTCCCAAAGATCTTCTTTGCTGCGCCCACAAACTCGCCTATCGCATAAACAGCTTCCTGCGCTGCCTTCTGCTCTTTTCCTGACGCCTGCGCCAATCCTGCTACTGTTTCCGCTTTGGATTCTGCGGCTTCAACCTTTGATTCCTTTGCCATTATATCCCTCCTTAAAATTGATATGGACCGCCGTCATGGTATGGGGCTTTGCCCGATACCGCAACAGTCCGTAGTGACATGTTACAAAAATCTGTCCTTCTTTCAGATAGTCGGACTTATAATTTACCTGCAGGCGCCTGATAAACATCGGGGACCGGTCCAGCATGATGATCTCGCCGTCGAGAGACATCCTGTTTGTGATAGCGGCCGCCATCTTCATTCTGATTCCGCTGTCCGGACATAATACATGGACGGCGATCCTGCCGTCCATGTATGCGACCGTATTTGTCTCCTCTGCCTTATCAACTGATACCAGCTGACAGTAAATGACCGGCTTCTTTGCCGTTGCTTCCGTGATTTCCTCCATCCTGTCATATCCGATCACAAGACAGTCAGGATATAGATTTTTCACATACCTGTTTACTGCCATGACCGGATCAGGATCGGTTGTTTCCTGCGACGGATATTCCAGTATGTCAAGCCGTATGTCACTTCCAATCGTCACATTTTCTTTCTTTTCTCCGATCGTAAATGCGTCCGTCCGCGCCCATGCAAAGCAATATGTCGTACCGCCATCCGGCTTTAGGATCACATCCCGCAGGCAGTCCCGCACAACCGGTTCGATTGCCTCAGGTGTTACCTCCGCCGTGTTCTGACAAAGCAGGGATACTGATAAAGTACCCGCGCTGTGCCGCTCTTCATTCGCCTGCAGGTCAAAATTATAGATGATCTCCGGGTACTGTGTGTTACCATCCCATCCTCTCTGATCGTCTCCCGGCGGTTCTGAGTTGAAAACGGCAGGAGCACCGCGATACCGCGCGAGATATTTCACCAGTTCGGGTGAACTGGTGAAACGTTTATAGATCAGTTCCTCCAGCGTCATCACCGTCGCCTCCTTCCTTTTCCTGCTCTTTGTCTGCATTTATGATATATTCCTGTATCTCAGTCATATCCGCAGACCAGCGGATTTCCCATTGTCCGTCTGCCACTTCCGCTACAGGAATGGCAAAATGATTTGTTACATTTCTGATGCTTGCGCAGTACTGTATGATGATACAATCTTCCGTTGCCGCCGTCACGAATCCAGCTTTTCCCTCATTCCATGTGCGGTGTCTGCCCCAGATCAGATCCCCGCGCCTGATCTGCGTCAGATCATAGGATACCGCGGGATTGCTCATGATTAGCGCCATGCTCCACCTCCTCTTATAAGGTCCGTACCCATTTTGCTGATGCTAAAAAGTGGTCGGTACCTGCTATGTATACGGCTCGCTGAAAATCCGTCTGATCTCCGGCATTGCCTTTTTTATGATCGGCTGCACAAAAGGGCGTGGTGCCATTCCATGCCGGCCATTTTCCAAAACAGAGGCATAGGACTCCTGACTTTCCAGTTCGGCCGTCACGGTAACACCTCCGTCCGATTTGGGTTTTGTAGCCACATTCCCGGTCCAGTGCATACGGAGATTTCCCGTCCGTCTTGCCGGCGGTTCTCCGGGCGCCGATGCACGGTACTTTGATTTATAAGGATACTTCCTGTAAACCTTTCCGTTGCGCTTCCCTTTCAGCACTTCCAGTTCTGCATTCCTAAGTGCGTTGACAGCCCGGACGCCGCGGGACAGCACTTTCCTGTTAATGTTCTCGGTCTGCTCCTTTATGGTCGCCCGGATTGCCATATCGGGAGATCCCGGCTTGCCATCTACCCATAATCTCATTTTGCATCCCGCCTTTCTTCTGCGTAGTAGATCGTTGATATGCCAAGACCTCCGGCATCATCAATATCTACAATGTAAAATACGCGCTCACCGAGTATCAGCTTATCAGACTCCTTTGCCTTTGGACTTCCGTCCTGCACGATCGTATGGGTTATAATGTGATCGTTCCGGCTGTGATTCTCACGGTCGTCAGCGGATGCTTCTGCAAGACATCCCCTGAGCGTCTGCGTCCCGTCGCCAGTGTACTTATTTGCTACCCTTCCCGTATCCGTGATGATCTGCTCGTTATGCTCGATGATAAAATACTTAAACAGATTCGCGGGGCGCAGATACATCATCCTTACATTGTTCATCTGCACCCCGTCCTTTCGTTCTGCTGCATACCGGTATAAAAATACGGAGGCTTATCAGACACTCCGTATCCAAACCGCGGGATGTTGTACGACTCCGCTGTTGCTTCCTTTTTCAATGCCTCATAATCTGCGCGCCACAGCTTTGCACGTTCCTGCATATACAGCGATAACGGACCTGTCCGCGTATCGACCTCGTAGGCAAAACGCCGGCACAGACTTTCAAGCAGCATGAGCTTTGCCCGCTTCCATGATTTCGGATAAGCGTCGATCGCCGCCTGTATCTCTTCATCTGTCAGCGCCGTAGTGTCGGAACGTCCTTCCACCATCACATCCCCAAGTTCAAACCTCATGCGGTCCTTGCCAAAATCTTTGATTCCCGCCGGATCATATGAGTATGTACCCGCCATCAGGTATCAGCTCCCTCCGTATTTGTGTCTGTGGGCTCGTTGCCGCCTGCGGATTCGTTTAAGATACTCTCCGAGGAGAATAATTTATCTGCTCTCTCTTTTGCCGCGTTTTTGACGCCTTTCCGGCTGTCAGCCGCGTGAAGCAGGATCAGCACATTCTCGGATTTCACAGATTCAATTTCCTTGGCACCGTCTGCCGCAGACATCTGCATGATTGCAAATACCTGCCTGATCTCCTCTTCCGTTGCAAGGACGGCAATATTCTCTGTGCCTTCCCCGCCGCCGACTGTAATCATGACAGTATCTTTGTATGCACCGGGCGCCGTCTCTGACAGTTCTGCCTCATATGTCTTCGACAGATTTTCCTGCAGTTCCGCCGTGGCATCTTCTACCGCTTTTGCGATCATGCCTGCAACCTGTTCCTGTGTGAAAAGGGTACCGGGCTGTCCACCCGATACCCCTGTGCCTTCCCCGCCGCCGACGATTGCAATGATTCCATATTTTTCCTGTGCCGCAGGATCAGAGACCAATTCCTCCGCGATTTCATCACCGATGAAGAACTTCTTTCCTCCAAAACTGCACGGTTTTTTCGCAATCAGTTTCATAGCATCCTCCTTACACGGCATTCATAAAGTACATGCCGAGATCATCCGCGGTTTTCTTCATATCAGTAGCCATGAGCCCCTCGACAAATCCGGTATGTGTTCCGCCCTCGCCGTCATAATACAAAATCGGCATGATGTTTCCATCACCGAGCATATCCCATGTAAAGATGTACCCCGCGGACGGCTCATCAACAGACGGTGTATCCGTCGCATATGCGAGCAGGAACCCGTTCGGATCACCGATATACTGCATATCGGCATCCTTCCCGGTCTTTGCCTTATTTACAATCGATCTTTGGACAGTGACCCGCTCCACGCCAAATACCTGAGCCAGTACATTTTCTGTCACCGTTGCCGGATTGGCAGTAGTACCGCCATACTTGACTCTCTCCAAAATAGCCGGATGCTGTATCAGAGCACTAAACACATTTACGCCCAGCGCAAGCCTGTTCGGCATTCTGCCTGTATTCTCCTGCATTTCATTCTTTTTCTTGTCGATAAACACGATCGGGTTAGAATTTCCGTTTGAAAATTTGATAAACTGACCGGATGTGGGATTGGTGACATCCACGCCCGTTTCCTCGTGCCCCCATACACCCGCCTTGAAAAAGTTGTTCGCAAAGAGAACATCCTGATGGATATTTGCATTCTGAGCCATGACTTTTACACGGCTTATGCGGGGATCTTTCGCCGAAGGTCCCTGTCTGCGTATCAGGTCTGTCTGCCGGATATGACTGACACCCAGAATCATCTGATCCACTTTACATACATAACTTCCAGTACTCTCCGCCAAAACGGAAGCATCGACCTTTCCCCACTCCGGCTTTCTTTCCCATTTGTCACTGAGCAATTCTTCTTTGTTAAAGATGTAGTAAAGGTCGCTCGACAACTCTACCGGACAGACCGGAAAAATTGTTTTTGCAAAATAATTTGCCGCATTCTGGTAATACGAAATAGCGATGTTGGATAACGCCGTATGTGGTCTGAATGTACCTTTAGCAATCTCTGCTCTGATACCTGCTGCTGTTGCTCTTGCCATTTTCTCATTCCTCCTTGTCAATTAGTTTTTATACTTTGCGATCTGTACCCGGCAGTATTCGTCTTTTGCCGCCGTGGAAAGCGCGATTCCCAATACATAGTTACCTTCTACCGCCTTTACGGCCAGCCCGGTCGATGCTGTGATCTCATCACCTTTGGCAATATCGCCGCCTGCCAGGACATAACCGATGTCCTTGATCTGAATATCCACGTCGTCACCGGTCTCTACCAATCCGGATTCCTTACCGGTAATATCGTTCATACCTGCTTCGATCAGCGCAATTCCAATGAGCGGCTTTGTGCCGTCTGCCGCAAGAATCACATTGCCGTCCGCATTGTATGCCATAATCAGATTTCTCACATCCTCAATCTTTGCACCTGCACACTCCACGATCGTGGCACTCTGATTGATCTGTGTCCCGTTAAAGTTCCTGTTCTTCATAATTCACCCTCCCATCAGAACCCTTCCTGCTCATCATACTCATCCAAAAGCTCCGGATGATCTTCCCATGCCTTTGCCACTGCTTCCTGATAACTCAGCTCCGGATGATCTTCAACGTACTTCTTTGCGATCGTACTGACCTTAGTTTCTGCCGAGTTTTCACCGCCATGTCCGGACTTGCCTATTTCGGAGAATGCACCGGATTTCTGCACTGTCTCTAACGTCTGATCCAATACAGCGATCATATCATTGTACGCCGTACCGCCTGCCGCTTTCAGGCTTTTTAATACCGGTACCAGCTCCTCCGGCTTTTTACCGATAAGTGCATACCTCTTTGCAACCTCGGTAAGCTCCTTTTCCTCCGCCACTTCGCGGAACTTCTTTAATTCAGCCATTTCTGCAGCGACCGCGGGATGCAGCCCCTTGTAGATGTCCGTATCATCCGCCCTCTTTTCTGTCACGGGCGGCGCGGATTTGCTTACCGCAGGATCAGCAGCCGGCGGCATTGCCTGCGCTGCGGCGTGTACCGTTCCTTCTGCGTTGCCGGAATCTCCTTCCTCCTCTGTCCCATAGCGCTTTTCAATGGATTCCAAAAACGCTTTCTCTGCTTCCGTAAGCTTGCTCTTGTCAATCTTCATTCCCATGTTCTCTTTTTCTCCTTCCTCAACCGTTTGCTTTTCCTCTGATACAGGAGCACCGGCTTTTCCGATCGATTCGTTCAGCCTTGCCACTGCGGACTTCATCAGCCGGATGTCATCATCCGAGAGCGCCTCATCCTTCTTTTCAATACCGGTAGCTTTCCCGCTGGACCATTGCGTTATGGATTCCTTCACGACTTTATAAAACTCGTCGAGGCTCTCCTGCATTGCATGTTCCACGCCGTCACTGTCCAGTTCATCATCATTCAAGATGGATAGCAGCGACGACTGGAGCGCATAACAGACATCCCACATCTCATCCGCGATCTTCATATTCTTGACCTCACTGATCTTCTCGTTAAAGCTCGCAGAATCGCCTTTTGTGATGTCATCCGTCCCGCTGTCGATCTCATCCGGATTCATGCCTGCCGCCTTGCAGATCATGTCAAACAGCTTTTTCAGCATGCTTTTCTTTCTGCCGCTGTCTTCCTCCGGCTCTTTTCCATCTTTCCGCTTATACAGTTTGATGTCAGCGTCCGGATTCGCGCCCTGATCCACAAAGTCCACCTTCCTGATCCTGAGATTTTTTAATTTTGTTGCCACTTTGCAGCCTCCTTTCTTAGATTTATAAAACAAAAAGCACCCATTTCTGGATGCTCCTTGATTTACCGTTATGTGCTTACCTATGCCCTTTTTACAGTGCGATCAGTAAGATAATATGGTTACTGCTGCTGAAAAGCCCAATACGCTTCCGCTGATATTGTAACTTTATTCCTCTGTTTCCACGCGCTCAGCTTCGCCTTCGATCGAAAACATCTGATAGGTACCGTCCTTGACCTTTTCCCATACGCCCGAATCTGTGACCTTAAATCCGATCCACCAGCCTACCGGTAGCGTTCCAGCGGGAATACCCATAGCCTGCATCTTCTCCTCTGTAAATACAACGCTCTCGATCAACACCGCGGCTCCGCCTCTTTCATGCATTTCACCGCCCTCACGGTATAGCCGGACAAATTCATAAGCTGCATTTTCCAACTCCTCCGGCTCTATGATGTCATGTTGCCAGTCTTCGATCACTTCCCCGTCTACCCGTATTGCCACGCTCGCCCATCCGAACGCAAGCATTTTCTCGTCGTCGGATTTCATGATCTGAAATCTGCCTTTCATGACATCAGCCGAATGTGTGGCCCTGTCTCCCCTAATCAATTTAGAAAACTTTTTCAATCTTTACCATCTCCTCACGCAAAAGAGGCTGCCGCACAGCAGCCTCCGATAACTCTGATTTTACTATTCTTTTGGTAATGCAGGAAATCCATCCGGATTACTTACAATCATTTGTGAGAATTTCTTATGTCCTTCTTTTTTTTCTTCTCCAACATCCCGATAAAAATCCATGCCAAGTTCTTCGTTTATCCTTTTTTTATATTTCTGCTGGATTTTCGCAAGCTCCCACGTCTGCGGACCATCCAGTCGGTTTGGATTGATTTCGTCATCTTTGTGTGCTTCAAAACACTGATCCACCTCTCTCATCCAATCCTGCTGGAGCTTGTGAAACTTTTCCTTTTGCTCTTTAGATAATTTTCTTTCTGACATATCTCACATAGCCCCTTTCCTGCAAAATTTCCATAGCCTTATCCTGCGCTTCGAAGCCCTCTTCTTCAGAATAATTCCATGCTTCCCTGTATATATCATTATAAACCACCTTAGACATATCTTTCAATACAGAAACCGCATAATCATATTCCTTGTTCACACATCTCAGTTCGGCTATTTCAGGATGTTCTCTTAAAAAGATGAAATCGTCACTACCAAATGAAAGAATACCATTGCTTTCAGGGTGATTGTGCGTAACATATGCGCCCCGAAAGTCTATGCCTCGCATACTGACACCTGATGCATCACCTTTGGCGTAATACACATTTCCAAGATTATCAATAACAAGCATATTTTCTACCGGATCATTTCGAAATAAATCCTCATAATAGGAAAGAGCTTCATCCACTTTATCTATATCGATCTGACCCAATTTCCGTGGTTCTAAATCCGAATCGTTAAACTGCTCTCCTTTATCAGAAGCACCAAGCACGGCATCCCTTCCCACCGCCGGACCGATTTCTATGTACTCCACTGCACACGCGCAGCGTGGATGGGCCGGTGGCAGGCGTTTCTGTCCTGCAAAAAGAACTCTGCCCTTAAAACCAAACGCTCCATCCATATCAATCTCGACGCCCTCCAGGGCAGCGCAAATATCGCATACGCCGTCATCGCCTGACGTACTCCAGCGCTTTTTAACCTCTCCGATTAGATTTTGCTCCTGTGCTTGCCGGATCCCCTCATCCGCGCCTTTATTATATGCAAATGCGCTTTCTGTCTGGGCGATCGTCAATGCCCTCTGCCGATGCTTACGCTCTGCATATTTCTGCGCGGCATCACGCGCTCTCTGCCGTATACTGTCCTGTCTCATCCGCGGGTGATCGTTTCTGTAAGTTGCTACGATGTTATCATAATATCTCATGACCGCTTTCGCATCCGCCGTTGTCAGACCAATGCATGGGCGGATCATCCTTGCAAGTTCATCAACCGTATGATTGTCACGCATCTTTTTCTCCAACAGGGCGGCTATCGCGCTTTGCTGCTCTTCCGTACATTCCGTCACAAACTGCGCTGCGCGGTTTCTGATCCAGTTCTCGGTACCCGGCGCCTGCATGTTAAATTGCTTCCCGTCCAGTATCGGTTGCCCATCTGCTCCTGCTTTCATTGCGTCAGCCCACACCCCGCGAAATTTACCTGATACTAAAACCGCATAGTCCTGCATCCACAGATCAATCGTGTCATAGCTGATCGTGCCGCTGCTCACAGCCTGCCGCAATTCCTTGTAGCTGATCGCATCCTTCTGATCCTGCCAAAATCTGCACAAGACCTCAACCGGTTCCGTAAAGTCCCCGTTAAGATATTGCTGGAGCCTGCGGTACTGGGAAGAAAAGATTTCAAACGGGAAAACAATGCGGACAAAGTTCC
>JAMPHA010000038.1:0-22576 GCA_023663615.1 Clostridium sp.
CGGCATGGAGCGGGGAGAACCTGAAGCGTGATTACGACTATGCGGCACTGGAAGAGGAAATTTTGGCAAATGGATGAGGGGAGGACGACGCAATGACAAAACTGACATTCCGGCTCACGACAGAGCTGGACAAGGACTATATCAACCAAATGATCGGTTACATGATCACGGATTACGAACACGGACTGCTGACGGGACTGGAGGTTGACGTCTCCGGCGATGAAGGGACCTGCCGCATCCGGAGGGACAGAAAGAAACGGGGGCGCAGGCGGCTCCCGAAGGAACTGGAGATCCCGGAATTTATGAAACGACCGACCGGACAGGCCGCTGACGGGGAACACCCGGAGGAGGCGGGGAACCTGCTTGATGGATGCCCGTCAGGCGCAAGCAGCCGGTACAGCAATTTTTAACAACGCACAGGAGGGAAGGAACATGGCAAGAAAGAGAGTCAGTGAAACGGTATTTAAGAATTGGGACGAGGTAGATGCGGCGCTGCATATCGTAGCCGACGCAGAAAACGAGCTCGCAAAGATCGAAGCGGAAATGAATCAGACGATCTGTGAAGCAAAGGAGCAGGCGGACGGGGCTGCCGCTCCGCACAGGGAGGAGATCAAGAGGCAGGAAGCGCTGATCCGGGAGTATGTGACAGAGCACAAGGCGGAGCTGTCCGGCAAGAGCAGGCAGATGACATTCGGGACGGTCGGGTTCCGGCTGTCAACAAAACTGAAGCTGCCGAAAGCGCTCGACGGCGTGATCGCGGCGCTGAAACGCAACTGTATGCAGGACTGTATCGTCACCAGGGAGACGGTCAACAAGGATGTCCTGAAGACCTATAACGAGGATGAGATCCTTTCGGTCGGCGGGACGCTTGTAAAAGAAGACACATTCTGGTACGAGACCGCCCGCGTGGAGATGCAGCCTGCAAAGTAGGCGGAAAGGAGGCACTTATGCACGGAATCACACCGGCACAGATCCGGAAGATCCATCAGGAGGCGCGCAGCCGCGGCATGGACGATGACCTGCTGCATATCTACATCGAGAAGATCACGGGCAAAAAGAGCATCCGGGAGCTCACGATCATGGAAGGCGTCAGCGTGATCGACTCTTTTGCGGGGGCAGACCAGGCAGGCGGCGCGACGGCGAAACAGAGATACCTGATCATGAAGCTCTGTGAGGAGCTGGGATGGAAGGATGACAACGGAAAGACAGATAAAGCGAGGATGAACGGCTTTCTGTCAAAGCGTTTTAGGATCGACAACATCAACTGGCTTGACAGGAGAACCGCATCCAAAGCGATCGAGGCACTAAAGGCAATGAAGGACAGGGAGGGACACGGCGGAGCGGATGCTCCGTCCGGTTCCGGCAGAGGCGTGCTGCAGCACGCAGAATAGGAGGAAATGATGGCAAAGAAGGTCATTGATGTGAGCTATGCGAACACGGTCACAGACTGGAATGCGGTCGCGCGGGAAGTGGATGGAGTCGTCATCCGGATCGGATACCGCGGATACAATATAGGGGTTATTAAGGCTGACGTAAATTTTCACAAACATATTCAGGGAGCGCTCGGTGCGGGCATCCCGGTCGGATTTTATTTCATGTCGCAGGCTGTTTCGGAAGCAGAGGCATCCGCAGAAGCAAAATACTGTGCGGATTGTATCAGTAATTACAGCATGATGCTTCCGCAGGGTGATGACATCCAAATTTATTATGACAGCGAGCTGTCGAACAGCAAAGGGACGGGACGTGCGGACAAGCTGACAAAGCAGCAGCGCACAGCAATCTGTAATGCATTCTGCCGCCGTGTTGAAGAACTGGGTTACCGCGCAGGCGTTTATGCGAGTACAAGCTGGTACAGGACACATCTTGACGTCAGTGCGCTGACAGGCTATCTGTTGTGGGTTGCACAGTATAACAAGACCTGCACCGCATCGCACCGGATCGACCTGTGGCAGCATACGTCATCCGGACGGATCGCCGGCATCAGCGGGGACGTGGACGTCTCGGAATGCTATATCGCGTTCGGGGAAGGGAGCGGCAGCGCGACGCTGACGCCTGCATCAAAAGTGACCGGCTATGACTGTCCGTATGCAGAGCCGGGCTGCACACTGTATCAGGGACGTCATGGCATGGCGGCAGAACATGTCCGCTGGCTCCAGTGGCAGCTTGTACGGCTCGGATACCTCACTGCAAAAAATGAGGCAGGACAGGACAATATCGACGGCGTGTTCGGCAGGCGGACAGCCGCAGCGGTGTACGGTTTCCAGTCCGAGCATCCGGAGACTTACACGACTGATACGCCGGACTGCAGGATCGGACCGAAAAGCCGTGAAGTCTTAAAGCGCCTGTGATGGACGGTTGCAAAAAGAAGGAAGGTGATGTATGATGAATGATGCCGAGGAACGTCTGCTGAGGGAAATGACGATCGGTGATCTCGCAGAAAAGCATCAGCTTCTCGCACAGTCGGTCGGTATGGACGGTCTGAGAAATCTTGTGAAGAACTTTGGCGGCGGACAGATCTACATACCGAAGAACGCGGATCTGCTGCGGGAAATGAAAGTCAGAGCGATCCGGAAAGAGTTTGATGGTCTGAACTTAAAACAGCTTGCGATCAAGTATGATGTGTCAAATTCATTTGTGTATAACGTCATCCGTGATAAGATCGCGCAGGGTATCAAGCATGATGTTCCCGGTCAGACAGACTTTTATGATCTGCTCATGCCGGATGCAGAAAAATAGATACAAATTTTTTATAAAGTTTTTGCAAAATAATATCTATAAGCCGAGCCCTGCTACAATGACCATTGTATAGGAACAATCCTATGCAGTGGTCATTTTTTTATGCGGGGAGGAATCGGGATATGAAAGACCTGATCATAAACACGGTAACAACGGCGGGAGCAGCGTTAGTCGCGACAGCGCTTGTGATCCTGATCAAAAAGGGATGCTCTTATATGGACTTCCTGATCGGGAGGGGAAAGACCAAAGCGAAAGAGGAAGGAAAGCAGTACCTTGTCAGCCTGTTTGAAATGGCGGAACAGATCCTTGAGGGCATCACAAAGACGACGGTATCCAAATTTGAGACGACCAAAGCGGCAGCGCTGCGTGAAGCGGTCCACGCCGGGCAGAAAACGGCGGAGGAATTACATATCGTATCCGACGAGGCATATAGGGAGATCGTGGAACAGTTATCACCGGTGGTCGAAAGCGCGCTGGAGGATACGATTGGAAACGTGGAGACCTACATCCGCAACAAGATCGAGGAAGTCTTACCGGAGGTCAAGCAGAAATATCGTGGTCTGACATCAAAGGAGACCGGAAATGAGACGGGAGCATAGGAGATTATGGATCACAGGAAGTATACTGACCGCGTGGCAGATTTTAACAGCCGCGCGGCAGATGACGGGAGGGGCAGCCATGGACGGACTGACATTTACCGCGGCGGTACAGAGCATCATTGAGGTCGGCGTGACACCGGTGCTGCTCATCGTGTTTGTCTGGTTTAATCTTTCAAACTCCAAGAGCAGCACGGAAAAAGTTGATAAAGCCTATCAGGATGCACAGACCAAGATCGACGAATGCAACCGCCAGTGCCAGGAGAAGATCGACACCTATACAAAAACCATACAGGACAGGGAGGACATGCTGCTCGCGGAAAATGCAAGGCAGCAGGAGCTGATCCGCGAGGACGCCGAGCGGCGGGAGTCCCTGATCCGGAAAGAAGCGGAAAAGCGGGAGAGCATCCTGATGCAGAACTCCGACAGGATGCTGGACAGCCTGTCTGCCATCACGGGGAGCATGTCGAAGATCGAGGCGACGATGACCAAGATGGAGGGACGCATGGAAAAGATCGAGCAGAAACTCGCCCGGAGCGGCAGACAGGAGTAGACAGCCGGACGGTCGGGAAAGGAGGAAGATACCGTTGGACGAAATGAAAGTGATCGGGGCAAAGACGATGCGCGGTGACATCATCACCAAGCTCTATCTGAATTATGGCGTGGACATCCGGATCAGCAGCTTAAAGAACGCGCTGCGTTCGCGCGGGC
The DNA here is from genome assembly GCA_023663615.1 of Clostridium sp. GTDB lineage: Bacteria > Bacillota > Clostridia > Lachnospirales > Lachnospiraceae > DLAJ01. Next base: position 4,044 of record JAMPHA010000038.1, read on the forward strand.
TTGTGGACGAAAAAGCATTGCAGCGCTGCATCTTTTACCTCGGCGGCGAGGGAAAACGGTACATCCATGTGGAGCTCGACCGGGACAACTGGACGAACAGCGTTATCTACCTGACGCCTGCGGGAGTGAACCTCGCGGAAGGCGACATCGAAGATGTGGGGGTGATCATCAATGAGTGATATGGTACATGTGGCAGAAAAAGAGATCATGCGCAAGGAGATCCTGACACTGTGCTCGGCGGCGGGCGTGAACGGATGCAGTATGCAGGTACTCACGGCGGCACTCAGGAAATCCGGGTACAACGCAGATCAGGCGGCGGTAGAGCAGGAATGCGTTTACCTTGCGGATAAGGGGCTGCTCCGCACACAGACAGTCGGCAACGCCCGGCTCGGCGTGCAGCGTAACATCGCGTGGATCACGGCGGAGGGTACAGACTATCTTGACTGTAACACTGATGCGGTCGCGGGTATCGCTGAGTAAGGAGGCAGGCATGGAGCAGAACAGGAGCCATGGCAAGATCGACCAGCTTCCGCTGCCGCTCCGCAGGGAAGTGGAGAACCGCCTGATGGACGGCGAGACCTACGAGGACATCTCGGCATACCTGCAGGAGCAGGGGCAGGACGTCCACTATTCTTCCGTTGGGAGGTATGGAAGGAAATTCTTAAAGAGCTTTGAGTCCGTCCGCGTGGCAACGGAATATGCCTCCCTGCTGGCGAAAGACAATGCAGACCGCCCAAGCACGGAAATCCACGAAGCGAACAACCTGCTCGCATCGCAGATGATCATGGAAGCGATGATCGATGACACGATGGATCTCGAAGCAAAGAGCGGGTTGATCAAGTCTATCGCGTCCCTCCAGCGTGCACAGGTCTCCAATGAAAAATTGAAGATCGACAGCAGGAAGGAGCGCGGCGCGGTACATGCGGCGCTGGAACTGTTAAAGGACAAGGTGTTTTCCGAGCTTGGGGAGCGGTACCCGGAGATCGCGGACACGCTGCTCATGCTGGCAGAGGAGACGGAGCGGGAAATGGCAAAAATGTCCTGACAGCTTACCGGCGCGCTGTGAGGCGATTTCAGACGTTTTTAGCCGCAAATGAAAAATCCTCCGTCAAAATGATTTGAAGTCAAATTGAACGGAGTTAAACATGTTTTGAACGGTGTGTGTTGGGAAGCGGCATCCGTGCGCCCAAAAATATGAGGATACAAAATGTTAATCAAGAAAACAGATCAGGATATGCAGCACCAAAACAGGACAAACGGGTCTGTCCCGCCTGCACCGCAGACCGAGGGAAGCGGTTGGAAGCAGACTGCGCGGGAGCTTTTTTTTGACAGCGGGTGCAGCGTGGTGCAGATCGCAGCCTATACCGGCGTGAGCCGGCAGAGCATTGCGGCATACCTAAAAGGCTGTGCCGGATATGCAGCAGAGCGTGACCGCCGCAGGGCAGCTTCGCAGGCGGCACGGAAAGAATATAAGAAAGCAAAGAACCGGGAGTACCGGGCGGCGGGCATGGAAGTCACGGCGGAGACCATGAGACGGGAACACGATACCGCCGCCCTGATCTTATCAAGGGAGAGGTATCACAACTGATGGCGGCACGCAGAAAGAAAAAAGGACAGATCAGCGGAGTGGCAGACTTCCAGCGTGAGGCGGCAAAGCGCGGGATGACCTACGCACAGCTGCAGATGAAAGAAACATGTTATTTATTGGAATATGGAAGCACACAGGGAGATTGGAGGTTCAGACGGGATCTGGACCTCCCTTCAATTTGACTTAAATTAAGGTTTAAGGCAGCTTAAATGCCGGTCTGGTGACGAGATGGGAATAGCGCAGGAGTTTAAGGAAAAGACAAAACAGAATAAAGACGCCGCATCTGTCCGGCACCGGGCTGCCCGTGAAAGCCTGTGGGAATACGAGAAGCAGATCGACCCGAAATTTTTTAAGGAAGACAGGTGGCACTTAAAAGAGATCGCACAGACGCTGCAGGCGCTTGTAGAAGACAGGATCATCCGGCGGGCACCTGAAACAAAGTGGCATATTGCGACGGCGGATGAGATTGACAGCCTGAAGGAGCAGGGGCTCCCATATCAGATCTGTAAGAAGCTGAAACTCAATATCCCGCCGCGGCACGGGAAAAGTTATTCGCTTGCCCGTTTTGAACAATGGTATTTGGGCGTGGATAATACGAACACGGTCATCACGGTCTCCTACAATGAGACACTGTCGGGGCGGTTCTCTGGGAATGTACGGGACGGCATTGATGAGACAAAGATCGATCCGGACAGGACGATCTTTTCTGACATCTTCCCGGCGACAAAGATCAAATATGGTGATGCGGCAAAAGGAATATGGGCGCTGGCAGGACATTTTTTTAATTATCTCGGTACGTCCTTCGGCGGTACGCTGACCGGCGTAGGCTGTAAACTCGGCGTGATCGACGATCCAGTCAAGAGCGATCAGGAAGCATATAACGATGCCGTCCTGCAGGACCAGTGGGACTGGTATGTGGATACTTATTTATCCCGTATCGAGGAGGGCGGCTATCAGATCATCAATATGACGCGCTGGTCTACAAAGGATCTGTGCGGCAGGCTGGAGGGGGAAGAGGAAGCGGACGAGTGGTATACGCTCGCTTATCCCGCCTGCCTGAACGGAACGCAGGTCCTTTCTGCCATGAGCTGTAAAAAGGAGAGGCTTATCAGACATTGCGGCGGCTGTCCGGATCATGCGGCATGTAAGAAGCTGGAACATGCGGAAAAAGACGAATACGGCGACATCATCGGCGAGATGCTCTGCCCGGAGCTGCTGTCTTTTCAGTCGTGGAGCAGCAAGCAGAGGCTGACCAGCCAGCCGATCTTTCTGGCAAATTACCAACAGCAGCCGGTGGATGTGACCGGGGCGTTATATGCGCAGGGGTTTAAGACTTATGATCCGGAAACCTATGACCGGACACTGGTGGAGAGACAGTGCAGCTATACGGACACGGCGGACACCGGCACGGATTCCCTGTGTCAGATCATTTTTGATGAGATCGACGGATATGCCTATGTGCAGGATATTTATTTTACGGACGAGGGCATGGAGATCACGGAAAAAGAGTCCGCCCGCAGGCTGAAGCTGCATGATGTCAGGGAGGCGGTCATCGAATCCAACAACGGCGGGCGCGGGTTTGCAAGGAATGTGTCAACAATCCTGAAGGGATGGAAATGGACACGGACAGTCGTGACATGGTTCCACCAGTCAAGGAACAAGCGGGCGCGGATCCTCTCCCATGCGACAAATGTGTGTGAGCAGGTCATCATGCCGGAAGGATGGGAAAAGCGTTATCCGGAATTTTTTAAGCATGTGATGGCATACCAGCGTAAATCCAAGACGACAGAGCATGATGACGGACCGGATGCGCTGACGGGAGTTGCCGAGATGCTGAACGGTGAGGTCAAGACCAAAAAGAAAGTAAAGACTGCAAAAAAGAGCAGGCTCGGACTCAGATAGGAGCGGATGTCATGATATTAAAGGATCGTAAGCTGCTGAATGAGGATGGCAGCATCCCTGTCATACTGATCTGCAGATGCATTCAGGAACACATGGAGCAGGTCAGGCGGCTGGATAAACTGAATGACTATATGGACGGCAGGCATGATATTTTAAGGCGGCATATGGCAGATGATACCGCGAATGTCCGCGTGGTCGCCAACCATGCGGAATATATCTGCGATGTGGCGACGGGATATGTGCATGGCGCGGCAGTCAGCTATGGAGGAGCTGGGAGTGAGCAGCTGAATGCCCTGTTTACGACCAATGAGGAGGATTCCCATAATGCGGATCTTGGAATGGACATTTCGGTGTTCGGCAGAGGATATGAGCTGCTCTATATGAATGATGAGGAACATCCTTATGTGGAGCTTGCGGCGCTGTCACCGCGCACCGCGAATGTAGTCAAAGATACAACCGTCCGGCACGATACGATCTTTGGATTCAGTTATATGGAACGCAGAGACATCAACAATGTGACGACAGGATATGATGTCAGTGTTTATGACGACAGGTATATCTATACATATGAGACCAAAAGCTTATATTACGAACAGGGGTATCAGCTGACCGATATACAGGAGCATTACTTTGGAGACTGTCCGCTCATCGAATATGCAAACAACAAGAAGCAGCGGGGAGATTTTGAAGGAGTGCTCACGCTGATCGACGCATACAACCTGTTACAGTCTGACCGCATGAATGACAAGGAAGCGGTAGCAGATGCGCTGCTCGCGATCGAAAATGCGTCGCTGGGTGATGATGAGGACGACCGCAGTGAGACCGCGGAGTTTATTAAAAAAGAACGGATACTGGAACTGCCGGAGGGCGGGAAAGCCTACTGGCTGGTCAAGAGCCTGAATGAATCGCAGGTGGAAGTCTTAAAAAAGGCGATCAAGGATGATATACATGAGTTTTCAAAGGTTCCGTGTCTGACGGATGAAAATTTTGTCGGAAATTCTTCCGGTGTGGCGATGAAATATAAGCTGTTCGGCTTAGAACAGCTCGGAAAGACCAAGGAGCGTTATTTCAAGCGCGGATTGCGGAAACGGCTGAAAATGATATGCCATATCTTTTATCTGATGGGAACATATATAGACTGCAAAGCAATCAACATCGGCATGAAACGCTCTCTTCCGGTGGACGACGAGACACTTGCAAGGATCGCAAAAGAAACCGAAGGATTTATCTCATGGGAGACAAGGCTGCAGCGATATGATCCGGAACTGGATCCGGAGCTGGAGCAGAAACGGCTGCAGGAAGAACGAAAGCAGAAGGCAGAGGAGCAGGCAAGGGCATTCGGATCTTACGACTTTAAGAACTGACGATCCCGTGGAGGGCAGGATGGCATATGAAGATTACTGGATCCGCCGGGCGGACAAAAGGATGGCGGAGGCACAGAAGGGAAATGCAGCAACCCTGAACGCTATCCGGACAGCGTATGACGCGGCGATGAAAGAACTCAGCAGGGACATTGACAGACTGTTTTTCCGATTCCTGTCGCAGGAAGGTTTATCCGAAGAGGAGGCAGGGGAACTCCTGTCCCAGCCGCTCACGCAAACGGAGCTTGATCAGATCCGCAGCCGGATCGATCTGATCCGGGATGCAGATGTCAAAGATAAGCTGATGCGGCAGCTGAAAGCATCTGTTACACGGGCAGGGATCAGCCGGCGGGAAGCGTTAAAGGAAGATATTTACATACAGACCTCACGCATGGCGGATGCCGAGATCAGGATGACCGGAAAGCGGTATGCCGAACTGGTCGAGGATGAGTATCTTCATAATATATTTGACACCCAGCAGAATCTTGGATTTGCATATTCCTTCAGCAAGATTCCGGAGGGCGTGGTCCGCCAGATCCTGAGTGAGGACTGGTCGGGGAAACATTATTCCGAGCGCGTCTGGGGGAATTCCCTTGTCATGGGACACCGGATTGAGGATACTGTGCAGCAGCTCCTGCTGAAAGGCAGCATGACGGGGAGCAGCTCGCATAAGCTGGCGGCGGAGCTGGATGAGATCACCGGCGCCGGAATGTATGCGGCGGAGCGTCTGATCCGGACGGAGACGACCTACTTTGTGGCGATGGCGGATTTGGAGGCGGCTCGTAAGAGGGGAACAAAAAAGCTGCGCTTTGTGGCGACGCTGGATCAGCGCACATCGGAAGCGTGCAGGGAGCATGACGGGAAAATCATCCTGATCGGGGAAGCGGTTCCGGGACGGAATATCCCGCCGCTGCATCCGTTCTGCAGATCGGTCATTATTGATGTGATCGAGGGACTGACGCATAAGGTCAGACGCGCGCGGGATCCAAAGACAGGAAAGAATGTGCTTGTCCCGGCGGACATGAAGTATTCAGAGTGGAAAAAAGATCTTGTAGACACCGGCGTATTGAAAGCACCGGAGATCAGACGTGCTGGTATGCTGGAAGCACCGCAGATCAGTCATGCCGATGTGCGGCAGGCGGCGGAAGATTTTGAGGAGCTGCTTGAGAAAAATGATGACGGGTCTCCTCTGTTCCAGATGATGAAGCTGAATCAGGAGAATACAACGTATGCGGAGACGAATGTGCCGGATGTCAGCTATGCATATTATGGGGATCCGGATGAATTTCGTTATAATCCGAATCATCCACAGTTTGGCAAGGTTGATATGAATTATGTGATGGCGCATGAGCTGGGTCATCGGCTGGATGTGACATGGTGCAGATCATGGGAGAATGAGGCGTTTCTGAAAGCGATAGAGTCTGCGCGGAAGGTTGTTCTTGAAAGTCAGGAGCGGATCATCGGGTGGATGAAATCCGAGTACGGTCAAGATCCGGGATTTAGTGATATAATTGATGCGCTGTCCAATGGAAAATATAATGGTATTACAGCACATGGTCAGAAATACTGGGAACAGGATCCTTTGAATGTTTCTATGGAAATCTTTGCGAATCTGGTATATATTAGAACTGTAAAGAGCGCTGCCTATGCAGAGCGTAACGGATTTTTGAAAGAACTGATCGATGCGATGGAAAGGATGATATGAGATGTTTAAGGATGGTCGATTGACGAAAGATCCGGTACTGGTGGAATTGAGGAAAAAGTATGACGAGAATATCGGTCCATGCAGTATGCCGGGATACCATTATGATGTATATGGAACGTATGAAGAATATGTAGAGCACTGTAAAGCATTGTATGAACAGCTGATGAAAGAGCGCGAAAGCAAAGAGCAGTAAGTTTCAATTGATTAAAAAAAGACCTTTACAGGGTCTTTTTTTAGTGCTCAAAAATTGGGCGATAACACATGTCAGCAATCGAAAGGAGGAAATATGGCATGAAGGTGGAAAAAAAGGCGTCTGCGGACGAAACCAAGGAAAAGGATGCCGTATCCGCGGAGAACATGAACGAGGCGGAGCAGGCAGCGGATCCCGATGAGGATGAGAATGCAGAGGAGCAGCCCAAAGAAGAGGAAGCGGAAAGCGGTTCCGAGGCAGCGGCGGATGTGTCAGAGGACGGGGAGACAGGGGAAGAATCCGGGGATGCTGAGGAGGATCCGAAGGAATCCGATAATGCGGGAGAATCCGAGGGTGGTAAGTCTGACGCAGAAAAGAGCGCTGATGACCGGGCAAAGGAGCTTGACGAGCGTGAGAAAACGCTGCTTGCAAGGGAACTCCGTGCGACGGCGATCGAGGAACTTGCCAAAGAGCAGCTTCCGTCTGCACTGGCGGACTGCTTCCGGTATGACAGTGAGGCATCCTACAGACAGAGCAAGGAGAGTGTTGTCAAAGCTTTTCAGGGCGCACTCAAGGAAGCCGTGGATGCGAGGCTGCGCGGGAAGCCGCCTAAAACGGCGGAATCCGCCAAGGCAGGAAAAAGTTCGGGACACAGCTTCTCGGACATCATCAACAAAAACAAAGTAAAACGATAAGAGGAGGACATGAAACATGGCAGAAGAAGGTTATTTGAAAGATGAACTCTCCGGTTCGGTGCCGGAGGAAGTAGCAGCGGAGATCATCAAAGACGTCGCGAGAGGATCGGCAGTCCTGCGCCTGTCGCGCAATGTGCCGATGACCTCGGAAAAGAAAAAGGTCCCGGTGATGACGGACGGTGTCGGCGCGTACTGGGTAGGAGAGGGAAAGCGGATCAAGACATCCAAAGCGACATGGATCTATCCGGAACTCGTGGCGAAGAAACTTGCCGTGATCGTCCCGACGACCAAGGAAAAGCTGGAGGATTCTGCGTTTGACGTATTCGGAGAATTAAAAGAGTCCATTGCCGAAGCGTTTTATACCGCAATCGACGCAGCGGCACTGTTCGGTACGGACTCTCCGTTTACAACAAATGTCTGTCTGTCGGCGGATAATGCGGAAAATGTGATCACACGCGGCGCGAACAAGAGTCTTGATCTTGATGTATCCGACGTGATGGCGCTTGTGGAGGACAGTGGAACGGATGTGAACGGTTTCACGGCACATTACGGCATCAAGAATGATCTGCGCAAGCTGCGTGATGCAAACGGAAACGCGCTGTTTGTTCCGGGAACGGACACCAGCGAGCTGTATTCCAGCCCGATCGACTTTTCGCGCAACGGTGCATGGGATAAGAGCAAGGCGGAGCTCATTGCCGGCGATTGGAACAAGAGTCTTGTCGGTATCCGTGACGGGATCACATATGAGATCTTAAAAGAGGCGACGCTGCAGAATACGCTGGATGAGGACGGAAAGCCGCTCTCACTCGCGGAACAGGATCTGATCGCGATTAAGGCGACCATGCGGCTTGGTTATTTAGTCGTCAAGGACGGCGCATTTGCGGTACTCAAGCCGAAAACAGAATCTTAACCAGATCGGAGGTATCAGGAAATGGGAATGAAAACATATGTCCGTCCGGAAGACGGATACCGTATCAAAGTAACGGAGAAGGCATACAACCTGTTTTATCGCAAGCAGGGCTTTCTGCCTGATGAAGGAGTACCGGAGCAGGGCGGAGAACCTGCGCCGAAGGCTGAGCCGGATGGGACAGAGGAGCAGGGCGGGGAACCCGGAGCAGAGTCCGATGCAGAGGAGACACCGGCACAGAGCGAGGGTACCGTATTGGAGTCCGGGGCAGACGAAGTCCCGAAAAAAGGAAGGTCAAGGAAAACTCCCGCAGGCGGGCAGTAAGGAGGCAGCATGATCAATATAGAAGAACTGTCTGTCCGCATTCCGGAAGCAGGGGAGCCCGTACTGCGTCAGGCAGCAGCCGACGCAGCGGGCGCGATCATGGACATCTGCAACCGGACATCCATTCCGCCGTCCATGGACAACCTGCATCTGTCACTGGCGGAGATCTATGCAAGGCGGATCATGGCAGCGGGAGAAGAAAGCCGCTCAGAGGGGGATGTCAGAATATCGAACGCGTACACAAAAGAAATCCCGCAGGATCTGATGAAGCGGCTGCTGGCAAGGAGAAAGTTAAAACAGGCGGTGGTCAGACATGAGACTGAGGCATAAGAGCATCTGTTATCTGAAAAAGAAAATCGTGCGGCGGGGACCGGAAGGGAATAAATATGCTGACTTCTCCGATCAGGCGGTAGAAATCATGGCTACCATATGTTCTGGAGAGGGAAAGGTCATAGCGGAACAGGAGGGACTTGTGCAGCAGTATCAGAAGAAACTCTTGTTTGACGACCCTTTTCAGGTGACCAATGAGGACGGGGTAGAGACCTACTGGTTTTGCGGAGGGGAATATTCCATGGCGGCGGGGGACGGGTGCTGCATTTATGCAGCGCCGTCCGAGCGACCGGATTATCAGATCGCCGCGATCCGTCCGGTCGGGCAGCATCTCAGAGTTTTATTGGAGCGGATATAGTGCAGGGAAGGAACTGGTATGGACGGAGTGAGAGAGCTGTTTGCACAGCTGGACAGCCTGACAGAAATTGAAGCGGAGATTTATCAGAGCGTGGATGAATGCGGGGAGTTTGTCCGGGATGATGCGAGACTGCTGGCGCCGGTGGATGCCGGTGACCTGCGGAAATCCATTGACCACACGACGCAGGCGGACGGACAGGGGATATGCAGTATTGTCCATACCAATTCCGATCATGCGGTTTATGTAGAATTCGGAACGGGACCGGTCGGCGCGGCGAACCATGCAGGGACGGCGCCGGGGGTGCCTGTTGCGTATTCACCGGATAAATGGCTTGGGAAGATTCCGGGACTGGTAAGCGGTGCGGACAAAGGATTCCGCTATATTGCGGGACAGCCTGCGCAGCCATATCTATATCCGGCGTTAAAAGACAATGAGGAGCAGATAGAGGAAAAACTGTCGGCAGACATCAGCAGAATACTGGAGGGCAGGAGCAGATGATCAACTTAAAGAGCAGGATCCTCGCGCAGCTTGAGTCAATGGGATGCGGCGCGGATATATCAGACAGTTTCCCGGACGATTTTTCAAAAAAAACTCAGATCCAGTATACAGAGGAAGAGAACAGAGTCAACAGCCAGTCAGGAAACGGTGCGATCAATTCCTATGTCCGCTACCGGATTGACATATGGGATACTGTATCCACGTCGGAGCTGGCATGTCAGACCGATGCCGCACTGAGCAGCATGGGGCTGGTCCGTACGGGGTGCATGGACAACAACGAAACGGCACGAAAGCATAAGATCATGCGTTATGAAGGGATCGTATCAGAGGGCAGCGGTCACATCAGCGCGCCGAGATGAGAGAGGAGGAACATCATGTTAGCAAATGGCACATTGTTAGGTGTTAAGTTTCCGGGAGAGGAGAATTTTATAGATCTGCCGAACTTAAAGACAATACCTGACATAAACAATGAAAAGGAAAAGGTGGAGAATACACCGTTGTCAGCGGCGAACAAGCGGTATGAACCCGGAGTCGGCGACTATGGGGATCTCGAATATACCTTTGTGCATGAAGAAAACAGGGAAGGCACGGCATACCGGATGCTGCGGGAATATGCAGACAAAAACACCGTGCTTGAATTCCAGGAAACATGGGTGGATGGAACGAAGTTTACTTATTCCGCGATCCCCGCAGTCGGTTTCAAGCGCAGCGGCGGGGTGAATACGGTTGTGGATCTGGTCGTCAAGATGTCATTAAAGAGTGATATTGAAGTAACAGATCCGAGTTGATAGTGAGGAGAGCCATATCAGGGTGCACTGATGTGGCTTTTCTATAATAAAGAGGAGGAGAGGGACAGATGAATTTTGTTGATAATGAGGAATACATGGAAGAGGAACAGACAGAGCAGGGAGAAAATGTCGTTTCATTTCAGGAGAAGGAAAAAGAGAAAGAAAAAGCTGCGTTTGCTGTTTGGGAGGTCAGTCCCAAGAAATCGGTCAAGCTGAAGCTGACAGTTGCAGAGACAATGGAACTCGAAAAGAAGTTCCGGAAAAACCTGATGTCCCTGCTCGGTGATGAGGAGAACCTTCCGCCGCTCACGACCATGTTTCAAGTCATCCATGCTGCAGCTGTGCCGTGGAACCATGGGATCAAATTAAAGCATGTGATGGAAATGTATGAGAAATATCTCCAGCATGGAGGCAGCCAGCTCAAACTGTATGCAGATGTGTATATCCAGATCTTTATGGTATCGGGTTTTTTCTCGAACTCGATGGTGGAGGATCTTTCCGACTCCATGGAGCGGGTGAAGGAAAACATGTAACCTATGAGTATCAGGCACGACAGCTGAAAAGACTGTATGACAGCTTTTTGGAATGCGGATACATGCCTGATCAGTTATGGGGCGTCTCCATCAATGAAGCAATTGATATGATCGAGGCACACCGCAGGCGCAGGGAGCAGGAGGAGAAAGAAGAGTTTCAGAAGCAGATCGCGCTGCTTGATCTCTTCAGCACGAATCTGATCGAAAAAGTGATCTCCGTGCTGGGAAAAGGAGAGGGAGAAGGTATGCGTTTCTCCATGCTGGAATATTTTCCGGAGTTGTTTCCTTCTGCTTCCGGTTCAGTTCAACAGGATACGGATGGATGCGAACCGGGGTTATCAAAAGAGATGCGTCTGTATAAGGCGCAGAGGATCCATCATGCATACAGGGTAAACCAGCAAAGGCAGAAAAAGTAGGGGGAGCAGGGACATGTCGGATAAGGGAAGGCTGCATGAACTCACTGTTGCGATCCGGGTTGCGTTGAGCGGATATAAGAAGGATATGAATGCCGTCAAAGCGGAAACTGCAAAGGTGAGGGATGCTGTTTCCGGCGAGACACAGAAGATTAACAGGAGTCTCGGAGGTGTAACGACAGCAAAGGCACAGCAGGAGATAGACAAGCTTAACGAGCAGATCGGCAGGCAGAAAGAAAAGATTTCAACGCAGGAAGCGGCGATCGCAAAACTAAAGCGCGGATACGAAGATTTAGTGTCAGGACTCAGCCAGGACAGGAGTACGTCGGGAATAGAGAAGCAGCTCAAATCAACGGAAAAAGAGTTTGAGAAGGTGCAGAAAAAGCTGTTTGATCTGTACGACGCATATGAGATTGCGGAATCGACAGCAAATACAGGCGGCGGTACAGCTAAAATGTCAGAGCTGTCAAAGGAGATCGACAGTCTGGAACCGCGCTATGAACAGCTCGGAAGGCTCGTGCAGGCGCTCAACCTGAAGCTGGAGCAGGTGCACATGAACCCGGAGGCATCCTCATCTGCGCAGGACATGGCAGCACGGATCGAGGTGGAAACACAGAAATTAGAGCGGATGAAACGGGAGGCGGCAACGACCAAAGAAAAGCTGGATGCCGTTATGAACAGCAAAAGTCCGCCCACGACAAGTAAAAAGATCAGCGAGATCATTGCCAGGATCAAAGAAATGGCAAAGAGTGCCGTGTCATCCGCAAGACAGACCTCAAATGGATTGGGGCAGGTAGAGACAGCGGTCGGCAGGATCGGAAAAAAGATCAGTTCGCTTGTATCCGGTGTATTAGTATTTAATTTACTGCGTCAGGGGATCAGTTCCTTGCGGGCGCAGATTTCCAACTGCCTGAAAACAAACAATGATTTTTCGGCATCCTTATCGACCGTCAAGACAAATCTGCAGGTATCATTTGCCGCAGTCTACCAGGCAGTGCTTCCTGCCCTGAATGCCCTGATGCGTGCAGTGGCGGCTGTTACGACTGCCTTTGCGGTCATGGTGAGCAGCCTGTTTGGATCATCCTATTCGGCAAGCCTGAAGGCGGCGCAGGGGATACAGGCAGCGACAAAAGCGGTAAATGGATATAGTGCGGCGGCTGATGCGGCACAGAGTTTTTCTTTTGACGAAACGCACAATATCAGCAAACCAGATTCGGGCAGCGGGACATCGGGCAGTTCCGATATGATGGAAATGCCGGAAATATCGGGCGATACGGAAGGAACGATCGCAAAGATCAAAGAGCAGCTGAAGACGCTCTTTGAACCGATGAGGACATCGTGGGACACACATGGTGAGTCTGCGATGAGCTCCGCATCTGCGGCACTGGAAAAGATTAGATCCCTTTGTAAAAATGTCTGGAAGAGCTTTGGGGACGTTTGGAAGAACGGAACCGGCGTAACTGTCTGCAGTACGATACTTGGGATTTTAGAAAGTATATTTGATACGGTCGGCAATATCGCGGATGGACTGGACAATGCATGGAATTTTAGTGATACAGGTACGCAGATTCTTCAAGGGCTGTTCGATATACTGATCATTATACTGGATGCGATTGCCCGGTGTGCAGAAGCAACTGCAGAGTGGAGTGCAGGTCTTGATTTCACCCCGATCATGTCGGCTTTTAATGGTCTGCTGCAGGCTATCCAGCCGATCATATCGACCGTGTGTGATGGGCTGGTGTGGATGTATCAGAATGTGCTGCTTCCGTATGCATCATGGACGATTCAGGATGCCATGCCTGCATTCTTCAATTTACTGTCGGCAGCACTGAGAGCAGTCAATGCTGTGCTTAACGCCTTCCAGCCGTTGGGCGAATGGCTTTGGAATTCGTTCCTGCAGCCACTTGCGGCATGGACAGGAGGCGTGATCTGCGATGTGCTGTCTGTACTGGCGGAATTGCTTGATGGCATCGGCAGCTGGATTAGCACACATCAGGAAGAAATATCGGGAATCGGGCTGATCGTGGCAGAAGTTGCTATTGCAGTGGGGTTAGTTACAGGCGCTATCACAATATACAACGCGGTGGGGGCAATTGCGGCAGGGGTGACGACCGCATTTGGCACAGCAGTAGCATTTCTTACCTCGCCGATCGGATTGGCAATTGCGATCGTGACGGCGCTGATCGCGGTCGGCGTGCAGTTATACCAGAACTGGGACACAGTTAAGGCAAAAGCAAGCGCAATATGGACAACAGTCAAGACAACAATCCTGTCTGTTGTGACATCCATTAAGACCGGGATCAGTACCATGCTGACGACCGTGAGCACAATATGGGATACGACATGGACAACATGTAAAACAACGGTCGTAAGCATCTTTGACGGGATATGGAGTGCGATCAAAAATGTGATCAACAGTATTCTCGGCGGGATCGAGTCAATGTGTAATGCCGTCATCGACGGCATAAACGTGATGATCAATGCGCTCAATAAAATATCATTTGATATTCCGAGCTGGGTGCCGGGGCTGGGAGGAAAGTCTTTCGGGTTTAATTTGGGCACGATCGAGCCGGTGAGTCTGCCGCGACTGGCGCAGGGCGGTATTGTCGATCGGGCAACGGCACTGATCGCAGGAGAAGCAGGACGGGAGGCAATCGTCCCGCTGGAGAACAATACCGGATGGCTTGACATGGTTTCATCACGGATCACGGAGTATATTGACAGAAAATTGTCAGGCATACAGGGCGGCGCAGAGGGCATGACGTTTGAAATCTCCATCCCGGTCACACTGGAATTGGACGGGGAATCACTACTCAAGAAGCTGATCCGGGTAAAGAAAAGAATAGGACCGAAGCTGACGGCAGAAGGTGTGTAAAGGAGGAGCAGGCAGAATGAGAATTTTGATGGTAAACGGCGTACTGCTTCCGGAACCGACTGGCATGAAGCCGACAGAACAGGATGTCACGGATTCTAACAGAAATATATTGGGATATATGAAAGGTCATGTGATACGGCATGATGTCCACACGCTCGAATGCAAATGGGCGGTATTGTCTGCAGATGAATATTATGTCATCGCGCAGGCGATCCAGTCTAAATATGGGCTCAGGGTATTTTACCACCTGCCTGAGAAGAACCAGTCGGCGGAGCTCATTATGTATACAGGTGACCGGAACAAGGATACGCTGCGTTATACATCGGACGGAAAACCTGTTTATAAGAATGTGAGTATCAAATTTGTTGAGGAGTGAGACAAAGATGCTGAACAGGAGCGCGTTATACAATAAAATGATGAGAAGCAATCTGCGTGACAGGACAACTGCAACGATCCATATCGGAGCCGTGAACCAGCAGGCGCAGAGCGGGGCAGCGCCAGAAGGGGTTTTTTGGAAATGGACGGATCCGGGGAGTGTGACGGATCCGGATGCAGTGATCGGAAAGAGGTATCTTACCTGGGAAGAAAAGCATAACAGGCTGGATGGTCTGCTGTGCTTTCTTCCTGAACAGGAACAGGGCGACCGTGAGATACCTTTTTTAGGGGCGGTGACTTGTGGGATCTGTGCGCCGGAATATCATCCGCCCATCCTGTTCCGCTTTTCTACTCCGCATTTGGACATTAAAGGGTTAACGGTACGGTTCGGTGAGAGTTATCCGGAGACATTTACGGTTGAGACGGGCAGCCAATGCCGGGAGTATGCAACTGATTCAGGGGATTTTGTGACAGAGGATGTATTTGAAGATGCAGACTATATGAAGATTATACCGGGAAACATGTCAAAAGGTGCCACGCGCCTGCATATCGAAAGTATTCTGTTTGGTATCGGACTTGTGCTGACCGGGAAAAAGATTATCAACATGACCATCAAGGAAAAGACACATCCGATCAGTCTCGAACTGCCGACCGTCGATTTCCGCTTCACGCTGGATAACCAGGACAGATATTTCAATGCGAACAAAATGGACAGTATCATCAATTATTTAGAACGCGGACAGCAGGTCACAGCGTATTTTACACAGACACTGGAGGATGGGACATCAGAAACGATCCCAGCGGTAAATGCAGTGTTGGATTCTACGTGGAAAGATAAATTCAGCACAGCAGAGTTTTCTGCAACAGACTGTGTCTATCAGATGGATCAGATCTATGAAGAGGGCACGTACCGCAGGGAGGGCATCAGTGCATATGCACTCTTAGAGGATCTGTTTTATGCAGCGGGAGTTCCAGAGGATGAATATAGCATTGATCCGTATCTAAAAACAGTATCGATCCGGAATCCGCTTCCGAGGGATACCTGTGCGAATAATATGCTGTTGATCGCAAATGCTTGCAGGTGTGTCATGAAAAATGACCGGAAGAAAAAAGTAGTCATTAAAGCATCATTCCAGCCGGAGCTATCCACGACGGCGTCTGACGGGACTGTCTATTCTCAGGCTGACAGGCTGTTAAAACAGATAGATGCGGCGGAATATATAGATTGGCAGCAGGCGTTTAACAGGGTAGATGGTGCATTGAGGATACCTCCGAAAAATGAAAGTTACAGTTATGCAGGGTTCGTCAGCAGGGGTATTTCAGATAGAAATGGATATTTTGAGGAAAATCCGGCGGTGACGATCCATGCATCTGCAGCATTCAGTTTTTACCAGTTAAGCATATGGTTCGGGAATGTATATCCGGCAGCGGGTACAGTCACATGTTATAAGGATCATATCATGACCGAGAATTTTGACGTGATATTTTCGGGAAGAAAAGAAGTGATCAACCATGCATTCGTAGATGTGGATGAAGTGCAGGTCATCTTTACGAGAGCAGGGGCATATAACAGGATACATGTTCTGCGCCTTTCTATAGACGAAGAAACAGATTTTACACTGTTCCGCAGTAACATGCTCGAACAGCCGGTGACATCGAAAACAGAGAAGATAAAGGATCTGATCGCGGTCCGCAGCGTGTATAGTCTGCCTGCAGAGCAGGAAGATATTTTTTCAGACAAGCTGCTGATCAGCAGGGACAAATGCGAATTTAAGATAGAGTTTAATAACGCTTCAATCCCGATTCAGATCATCACGACAATCCCTTCAAATATAGATGTATCTGCGGATGGGGAGGATGTCGTGGTTGATTACGGCGCAGAGATCACGGCGTATTCCAACTGGTATTGCAGTATTTGCTTTCATAATCCGCCGCTGACACCACAGGAAGTTGACATGAAAGTGGTGGGGCATGTCTACCATATATCTAATCCGCAGCATGTCCTAAGCCTAAATACAGGCGGTGCCACACCGGATGCCCTCACCAATCCACTCATTGATACGAAAGAATTTGCAGAGGCATATATCCGGTGGTGCGCACAATACTATCAGGCAAATGCAGAATACAGCCTGTCACGGTTCATGGGGGATCCGGTATTGGAGAGCAATGACCTTGCGTATTTTGAAGATGAGGATATAAGCAAAAAACTAATCCGCGTGCATACGGTGGAGACTAAATTTGACGGTACCTATAATGGAAGCAGGTGCGAGGGAAGGAGCATGGAGAGGGTATGAGTGAAGAAATGAACTGGCTTTCTCCCAAAACAGACTGGCAGGTATCTTACAATGCGGAGGGGGAATATACAGGAGATTATTTGGAGCCGGATGACTATAACCGAATTAAAAATAATCTGTGCTATCTGAATGGGATGACAGAAGATCTTTGGGAGAATGTAGACGGGTTTCAGAATATGGGAAGGGATGTGGTATATGGAGACAGCATGGAACCATTCGCATCTTCATTCAGGATAATGCAGGAGAATCTTGAGCGGGTGAATGCTCATAGCATGAAACTGAATATCGGGAGTGCGGAGCAGTTTTTGCCGGATACAGCGGCGTACCTTAAAGATGAATTAAACCGGATCGAATCGGCAGAACGGCGGTTATATGAGATGCTGACAGGGCAGAAGAGGAACAAGCCGCATCTGAACATCATACTAGGAAGAAAGGGGTTAAGGATATAATGTCAATACTGCGGGAAGATTTTCGGGATGAAATACTGTCAGAAAGAATGAACGGGCGCAGACGTTTCCAAACCATTCAAAATGACGATGGGACGGTGTCGTTTGAAGATGTGACGGAGCTTGCACAGGTGGGGGATGATTACGGGCAGAAAGAGATCAACCAGCTCAATAAGGAAGTCAATCATTCTGTTAAAAAGGATGAGTTGATCCGGTCGCTTGCGATCACAGAGGATGGCATGGTGATGGACGGAAAGACCTGTTCGGAAAATCTAGTGAAAGCACTCGGCACGACACTGACGGAGACACTGGCAGCAGGCAAGACGACATTGACATTTACGAGTGCCGCGATCACAGATGACAGTCTGATTGATGTATACGTAGACGTATTTGGCGTATGTCCGTCGGCGGTATCACAGGAGGGAAATACGCTGACGCTGACGTTTGATGCGCAGAGCGTCGATGTGTGCGTGAAAGTGAAGGTGATGTAGATATGGCATACATTAACTGTAATTTAGGCGTGGGGAATAACGATCTGCCGGAGGAATATACAATGACGATCAGCGGGAGCGCAAGCCGTGGCGGGAACATTAACGTGGGGCGACAGCCGAGTGCAAGCGTGTCGGGCACATTCCCATGGAGCATATTATCCTCATTTTATGATACATGTACGATAACATGTTCGGCGAGTCAGTCTCCGCACGGAAATCCGTCAGTGAGCGGGGCGGGGACACGCTACCGGGAGGACATGAATAGTGACATCCAAGTACGCGCCGGAGCAAATGGACTTAATACAAGCGAGGCATGGTCGTTCAATGCGACATTCACGGCAAGATTTTATAACCGCTAATGCTAAAGGGGAGGGAAAAGTCATGGCATATATCAATTGCAATTTGAGTGGGGGGGGGTAGAAAACTACCCAACGAAGCATCTATCAATGGTAGTGCGGCA
>JAMPHA010000039.1:0-22104 GCA_023663615.1 Clostridium sp.
GACCACTGGGAAGCTGATTCAGTATCTTTGCGGCAGCAGAAAGCAATCGGTGTCGTTACAACAATCCGATTAGATTAAATTAAATAACTTCCGATTTGCAGATTAAATGATTGAAATTTTCTTGTTTTTCAAGACTTTTAGTGCCTTATATAGCTTTATTTATAGTGATATGATATGTATTTTCCCTTATTTTTGCCCTTATGGATATTTTACAAGGGAAAGCTGGTGAATATGTCCACTACAAATATTAATGTTCGAGTTGATTCTGCATTAAAACAGGAAGCAGAAACTCTTTTTAATGATCTTGGATTAAATATGTCTTCTGCAATCAATATGTTCCTGCGTTCTGCCATTAACCACAAGGGCATACCGTTTGAAATCAAACGTCTTACGCCAAATGCAGAAACAATGGCTGCGTTGGATGAATATGAGGAAATGAAAAAGAATCCCGGTAATTATAAGCGTTATGAATCATTTGACGAAGTTTTAAACGAGGTATTTGCCGATGCTTAAAATTGTCCCATCCAATCAGTTTAAAAAGGATTTGAAACTTGCAAGAAAACGTGGATGCAAAATAGAGCATTTGCGGGACGTTGTTAATGCATTAGCAAATGAGCAAAAGCTGGACGAAAAATACCGTGACCACAGATTAGCGGGTAATTATAACGGATTTCGGGAATGTCATATTGAACCGGATTGGCTTCTTGTTTACCGCATCAATCAACATGCTCTTGAATTATTCTTATTCTGTCCAGGAACACATTCTGATTTGTTTTAATGGATATTATAGAGCGAAATACACCCATTGCACAACTAATATTTACCACAATAACTAAATAAGCAACACAGTGACAGGGCGCATGGAAAAATGATCTATACGCTCTTTTTGTATGTAAAGCAAAGAATGAAGAAAGCAGACACTACCAAGAGGGCAGTGATAATATCACTATTTTATTTCCGCAAAAAATTGTTTTCACAATAAATAGGAAATGCGATTGACAAAGAAAATAAGCAGATATATTATAATACATATATGAATAGTAGGAATAAAGAAAAATAAAAGGGAACGGAAAACAGGAGACAAGGAGCAAGGGAGGCAAGGAACAGGAAAAGCTTCACGAACATCATGAGAGAAAAAGAAAGAGGTGTGTCATATGAATCAACAGATTTACTTAGATAATGCCGCAACAACGCAGATGGATGAGCGCGTCTTACAGGAAATGCTTCCGTTTTTCCGGCAGTCATACGGAAATCCGTCCGCGGTGTATCAATTTGCCGAGGAGAGCAGGAAAGCCGTCGAATATGCAAGGGAGCAGGCCGCAAGGCTGATCGGTGCAAAGGCGGAGGAAATCTATTTTACCGGCGGCGGAACAGAATCTGACAACTGGGCGTTAAAGGCGGCGGCAGAAGCGTATTCCGCAAAAGGAAAGCATATCATAACGAGCAGCATAGAGCATCATGCCGTTTTGCACACTTGTCAGTATCTGGAAAAGCACGGGTACGAGGTAACGTATCTTCCGGTGGATGAAGACGGGAAAATATCTTTGGAAGAACTGCGGGTAGCCATCCGCCCGGATACGATCCTGATTTCCGTGATGGCGGCAAACAATGAGATCGGAACGATCGAACCGATCGCGGAGATCGGAAGGATTGCACATGAGAACGGCGTGTTGTTCCATACGGACGCGGTGCAGGCTTACGGGCACATCCCGATTCATGTGGACGAGATGCAGATCGATCTGCTTTCCGCCAGCGGACATAAATTGAACGGACCGAAAGGGATCGGCATTCTTTATGTACGGAAAGGGGTGAAGCTTCGTTCCTTTCTCCATGGCGGCGCACAGGAGCGGGGCAGGAGAGCGGGAACGCTTAACGTACCGGGAATCGTAGGATTTGGGAAAGCCGCCGGGATCGCAGGAGAAACGATGCAGGAGCGGATGAGTGCAGAGGCGGTACTGCGGGATCATCTGATAGAACGGGTGCTGTCCGAGATCCCGTACACGAGGCTGAACGGGCATAGAACGGACAGACTGCCGAACAACGTGAATGTCTGTTTCCGGTTTATTGAGGGAGAGTCCCTGTTAATTCTGCTGGACCAGCAGGGAATATGCGCATCCAGCGGTTCGGCGTGTACTTCCGGTTCCCTTGATCCGTCGCATGTGCTTCTTGCGATCGGACTTCCGCATGAGATCGCGCACGGTTCCCTGAGAATGACTTTATCGGAAAAAACAACCTTGGAGGAACTGGATTTTGTGGTAGACGAGCTGAAAAAAATCGTGGAGAGACTGCGCAGTATGTCTCCGCTGTATGAGGATTTTGTCCGTCAAGAGCAGGGGCAAAGTGCAGGAACCCCGGATTCGGCAGAGATGTAAAGCGCCGCGGACAGACGTTAAACAAAACAGGAAGATACAAGACAGCATGACGGTACGAGGCAGATTCGGACGAATACCGAACAGGAATTGGAGAAGGTTGTAAAAAGCGGGGAAAGGCAGGAAAAGGAGATCGATATGTATAGTGAAAAAGTAATGGACCATTTTAACCATCCGAGAAATGTGGGCGAAATCGAGAACCCCAGCGGCGTAGGAACGGTCGGAAACGCAAAATGCGGGGATATTATGCGCATGTACTTTGACATTGACGAGCAGGGAGTGATCCGCGACGTCAAATTTAAGACGTTCGGGTGCGGAGCGGCAGTGGCGACGAGCAGCATGGCGACGGAGCTGGTAAAGGGAAAGACAGTCGGAGAGGCATTAGCGGTCACGAATAAAGCCGTCATGGAAGCGCTGGACGGGCTGCCGCCGGTAAAAGTGCATTGTTCGCTCCTGGCGGAGGAGGCGATCCATGCGGCACTGTGGGATTATGCGCAAAAAAATCATATTGTCATCGAAGGACTGGAAAAGCCCGTGGACGACATTGCGGAAAAGGAGGAAGCGGAAGAAACGGAGGAGTGATACCGAAATCCTATTGATAAACGGGAAACGGCGGTTTATACTGAAAGAAAAACAAACCGGGCATCCCCAAGAGCCGGCTTCGTTCAGAGAGGAGAGCAAAATGAGCACGGAGAACAAAAGCGCAGGGCTTACCCTGTTAAAAAAAGGACAAAAAGGCATCATCCACGCGGTATTCAGCCGCTTTGGACTGATTCTGCTGCTGCTTGCCATTCATGTTTTTCTTTTATTCGGCGTGTTTGAGTGGTTCGGAAAATTCCTGCCGCATATTTTCGGGGGGACCGTACTGTTTACGTTTATTATGGTGATCTATCTCTTAAACAGTAAAATCAATCCGACGGCAAAGATCACATGGCTGATCGTAATCATGCTCCTGCCGGTGTTCGGCGTGCTTCTTTTCGGATATACGCAGAGCGAGATCGGGCATCGGGCGTTAAAAAAGTATGTCAATGGCATTGTGACGCATACCAAAGAGAGCATCCCGCAGCAGGAGGAAGTCATGGAGCGGTTAAGCGCCGAGAATCCGGGCGTGGCGGCGCTTGCAAAGTATATGCACAGAAGCGGCTGCCATCCGGTATATGCGCATACCGATGTGACGTTTTTTCCGCTGGGCGAGGATAAGTTTGCCGAGATGCTGAAGCAGTTGGAGGCGGCGGAGCATTTTATTTTTATGGAATATTTTATCGTGGATGAGGGGCTCATGTGGGGAAAGATCCTGGAAATCCTCGCCAGAAAAGCAAAGGAGGGCGTGGACGTCCGCGTGATGTACGACGGGACCTGTGAATTCGCGCTGCTGCCGCGGGATTATCCGAAGCGCTTAAAAGCGTTGGGGATCAAGTGCAAGGTGTTCGCGCCGGTGTCGCCGTTCGTGTCCACCTGCTATAATTACCGCGATCACAGAAAGATTCTGGTGATCGACGGGCATACGGCGTTCAACGGGGGCGTCAACCTTGCGGACGAGTATATCAATGAAAAAGTAAAATTCGGACATTGGAAAGATACCGCGGTCATGCTGAAAGGGGAAGCGGTCAAAAGCTTTACCCTGATGTTCCTGCAGATGTGGCGGATCGGTGAAAAAAAGGACGAGTACGAGCAGTTTTTATCCTATCCGGCATTGCCAGCGGAACATGCGGAGGGATACGTCATTCCGTACGGGGACTGCCCGCTGGATGATGATAAGCTGGGAGAGCGGGTCTATATGGACCTGCTGAACCGGGCAGTATCCTTCGTACATATCATGACGCCGTATCTGATTCTGGACGGCGAGATGGAGACCGCCCTGAAATTTGCGGCAGAGCGGGGCGTGGAGGTCGTATTGCTGCTGCCGGGCATACCCGATAAGGCGATCCCGTATGCGCTGGCAAAGACGCATTATGCGTCATTGTTGGAATCCGGCGTAAAAATTTATGAATATACGCCGGGCTTTGTCCATGCGAAAGTATTTGTCAGCGACGCATCGGAGGCGGTCGTCGGGACGATCAATTTAGATTACCGGAGCCTGTA
Source organism: Clostridium sp. (assembly GCA_023663615.1). Taxonomy (GTDB): domain Bacteria; phylum Bacillota; class Clostridia; order Lachnospirales; family Lachnospiraceae; genus DLAJ01. The sequence goes on from JAMPHA010000039.1 coordinate 4,452, forward strand.
CCATCATTTTGAGTGCGCCACCTATTTATACCATACAGCCTGCATTCCGGAAATCGAGGCGGATTTTCAGGCGACGCTCGCAAAATGCCGGCAGGTTACGCCCCAGACCGTCCGTAAGGAAAAACTGCGCGTGAAGCTGACGGGACGGCTGATGAAGGCGGTCGCGCCGCTGTTATAGAGCCTGACGCACTGCGGGGGAAGCAGATGCGTTCAGTTCCCGATAGGTAAAGGCAATGATGACCGCGGAAACGAGTGCCGTCAGAATATCCGACACAGGCATGGAGTAAAGCACGCCGTCCAGTCCCCAAAACTGCGGCAGCAAAAGAGCGAAGCCTACGCCAAACAAGATTTCGCGGATCATGGACAGGGCAGTGGAAGCGGCCGCTTTTCCCATTGCCTGTAGGAAAATAAATGCAGCCTTGTTGATACAGGCAAGGATCAGCATACACAGATAAATGCGAAACGCTTTCACCGCAAAATCAGTATAATAGGCGCTTTCATTGGCGGCGCCGAATATCGCGATCAGCTTCTTTGGCATGAGTTCGACGATCAGAAGCGCGATCGCGCCAACGGATGCCTCACAGAGGAGAAGCCGGGTAAATAATGTTTTCACGCGCGGCTTTTGTCCGGCGCCCATGTTAAATCCGACGATCGGGATACAGCCTGCCGCCATGCCTACCACAATGGAAATGACGATCTGAAAAAATTTCATGACGATTCCTACAACCGCCATTGGGATCTGCGCATATTGCTCCTGACCGAAAACGGGATCCATTGCGCCGTACCGGCGGATCATGTTGTTGATCGCAGCCATTGCAGCCACAAGAGAGATTTGAGAGAGAAAGCTGCAAATACCAAGCGGCAGCATGCGTTTTATTATGAACGGGTGCAAACGGAATGCGGATTTGGTAAGGCGCACGGTTTTGGTATGCGCCAAGTACCAGACAGCAAGGATTGCCGTGACGACCTGACCGAATACCGTTGCGACAGCGGCACCCATCATGCCCCATCTGAGCAGGAATATGAGGATCGGATCAAGAATTATGTTAATGACAGCGCCCGCAAGGGTGGAGATCATCGCAAACTTCGGGCTTCCGTCCGCACGGATGACCGGATTCATTGCCTGCCCGAACATATAGAACGGGATACCCAGAGAAATATAAAAGAAATATTCTTTTGAATGGCGGAAAGTTTCTTCGTTCACAGTACCGCCGAACATGGAAATGATCGGCTCCTGAAAAAGAAGATAAACGGCTCCTAGGAGAATTCCGCCGGCAACTGTCAGCACGACCGCGCTGCCGACGCTTTTTACCGCATCATCAGGATGTCCCTTTCCGAGACTTAAGCTGACAAAAGCGCAGCAGCCGTCTCCGATCATAACGGCGATTGCCAGAGCGATGACCGTGAGGGGGAAGACGACGGTGTTAGCGGCGTTTCCGTAAGAGCCAAGATAATCGGCATTGGCGATAAATATCTGGTCCACGATATTATATAACGCCCCAACCAGCAGAGAAATAATGCAGGGGACCGCATATTTGCGCATCAGTCTGCCGACCTTTTCCGTGACAAGAAGTGATTGATTTGTTTGTTCCATGGTAGTTACCTCCCGATTATTTGTAGGAGTCTTTTGAGGAAAGCTGCCACAACCCATATCGCGCAGCGCGGTGCCGCATACAAAAAGGTGTAAATCCAACAGTCTGGATTTACACCTTTTTGGCTACGCGATCGAGGGTATTATAGCGCATGAAAATAAAAAAAGTCAACTTTTTTTTGCATAGAGACTTTTGCATATAGAAATTTTCGTCTTTTTTTATTTGTGAAGTTGGAGTATACTATACAAGTGGAGCAGAATGTTTTTTGCGTGGCAGATCGTTTCCTGCACATTCCGGGAACGATGCGGGTGCGGGGAGAAAGGCGGAAAATGGCATGGAATGTACGGCTGCGGAGCGCAAGATCGGTTCTTTTTTAGCGGGAGAACTGGATGAGCGCGATACGGAAGAATTTGTCGGACATATCGAGCAGTGCGGGGCGTGTATGGAAGAGCTTGCCATTCAGTATCTGATCAGCGAGGGGATGCACCGCTTAGAGGATGGCGGCGCGTTTGACTTAAATAAAGAATTAAAGGAAATGCTGCTCTGGACGAAGCGGCGCGTGCACAGGAGAAAAATCATGGACCGCGTGCTTTTTTGCGCGGAGATTGCCGCGGTGGCAGGTTCTTTTTTGCTGTCTTTTTTTGTGCTGTATTGAGAAGGACGCCGTGCGTGACGGTGGAAGAGATCGGCATTTGTTTTCTTTGATTCATTTTTGGCGTAAAAAGGCGTCGCAGGTTGGCAACGGAAAGGGTTTTACGGCTGTATGAGCGAAAAACTGGTATTGATAGACGGACATAGTATTTTGAACCGGGCGTTTTACGGCGTGCCGGACCTGACGAACCGGGAGGGACTGCACACGAATGCGGTCTATGGTTTTTTGAATATTATGTTCAAGATTCTGGAGGAAGAAAAGCCGCAGTATCTCACGGTCGCGTTTGACGTGCATGCGCCGACGTTCCGGCATAAGATTTATGCGGCATATAAGGGGACGCGGAAACCGATGCCGGACGAGCTGCGCGAACAGGTGCCGGTGATGAAGGAGCTGCTTTTGGCAATGAACGTCTGCATTGTGGAGCAGGCGGGCTTAGAGGCGGACGATCTGCTTGGCACGCTCGCGAACAGGGCGCAGGAGCGGGGCATGGAGGTATCGCTCGTATCGGGCGACCGTGATCTTTTACAGATCGCTTCCGAGCATATCAAGGTGCGGATCCCCAAGACCAAGGGCGCGCGGACGGAAGTAGAAGATTATTATGCGGCGGATGTGAAAGCCGCCTATCAGGTGACGCCGCAGGGCTTCATCGACTTAAAGGCGCTCATGGGCGATACGGCGGATAATATTCCGGGCGTGCCGAAAGTCGGACAGAAGACAGCGACGGAGCTGATGGTGCGCTTCGGTTCGCTTGCCAATATTTATGCGCATGTGGATGAGATTGAGAAAAAGAGCATTCGCGAGAGCCTGAAAGAGAACCGCGCGCTTGCAGACTTGAGCAAAACGCTTGCAACGATCAATGTGCATGCGGAGTTCCCGTATGATTTTGAACAGGCGCGGGTCGGGGAGTTTTATAACGAGCAGTCCTACAAGCAGTTTCAGCGGCTTGGCTTTAAGCAGTATCTTGCGCGTTTTGCCAATGCGGGGGGCGCAGGAGAAAGTGCGGAAGAATCATGCGCGGAAACGGTCTGTGAGTTCAAAGAGGTGACGGATATTTCCGAGTTGGACAAGGTGCTTGCCGAGGCGCGCGCACGGGAGGCGGTGGCGGTCGCCTATGCAGGATTTCCGGCGGATGCATCGGGGATGACGAGCGGCGCGGACGGACAGATGACGCTTGATTTCACGGCGCATGAGGAACAGCTTGCGCTTGTGCTGGTAACGGATGCGGCGCATGCGTGGCTTGTACGTACGCCGGTATTTCCGGTATTGCTGATCCGGGAGCGCGTCGGAGCGCTTGCGGACGGGGATGGTAACGGAAAGCTCATTGCGTTTGACGCTAAAGCGCTTTATCCGCTGCTTGCGATCGGAAACGGACGAACCTCTGTGGATGTGAGCGGTCATTTTTTTGACACGAAGCTTGCCGCTTATCTCCTAAATCCGTTAAAGAGCGATTACGAGCCGCAGGACGTCGCGGCGGAATACGCGGGCAGGGAGATAAAAGGGTATGCGGAGCGGTTCGGAAAGCTGCCGATGCGGGAGGCATTCGAGCGGAAACCCGACGAATACGCGGCGTATCTGCGCGATACGGCGCAGACGGGATTTTTGGCGTATCCAAAGCTGAAGAAGAGGCTTGCGGATACCGGGATGGAAGAATTGTTCCGCAATGTGGAAATGCCGCTTTCCTATGTGCTCTGCGATATGGAGGAGGCGGGAATCCGCATCCGTCCGGAGGAGTTGAAAACGTACGGGGATACGCTGGCGGAGCGCATCGGCGTATTGGAGCAGCAGATCTATGAGCAGGCGGGAGAAACGTTTAACATCAATTCGCCGAAACAGCTCGGTGAAATTTTATTTGATAAGCTGCACATGAAGGGCGGCAAAAAAACCAAAACGGGATATTCCACAGCGGCGGATGTATTGGAGAAGCTTGCCGAGGACCACCCGATTGTGAAAGATGTCTTGGAATACCGCGGTCTTGCCAAATTAAAATCGACCTATGCCGACGGACTCGGCGGCTGTGTGGATGAGAATGACCGCATTCATACGACGTTCAATCAGACGATCACGGCAACGGGGCGTATCAGCTCCACGGAGCCGAATCTGCAGAATATTCCGATGCGCACGGAACTTGGCAGGCTGATCCGCAAATGTTTTATTCCGAAGGACGGTTATCTTTTTATGGACGCCGACTATTCCCAGATCGAACTGCGTATCCTGGCTCATATGTCGGGAGACGATGAGCTGATCGAGGCGTATCATCAGGAGCAGGATATTCACCGCATCACGGCGGCAAAAGTATTCCACACACCGTTTGAAGAGGTCACGGATTTACAGCGGCGCAACGCGAAAGCGGTCAATTTCGGGATTGTGTACGGTATCAGTTCGTTTGGTTTAAGTCAGGATCTGAGTATCAGCAGGCAGGAGGCGTCCGCCTATATTGAGCAGTATTTTGAGACGTATCCGTCCATTAAGGCGTTTCTGGACAACGCCGTTGCGGAGGCAAAAAAGCGGGGCTACAGCACGACGATGTACGGTCGGCGCAGACCGATCCCGGAATTGAAATCCTCCAATTTTATGCAACGGCAGTTCGGGGAGCGTGTTGCGATGAATGCGCCGATTCAGGGAACGGCGGCGGATATTATGAAACTTGCCATGATTCATGTGTTTGACAGACTGCGGACGGAACAGCTGCGCTCCCGGCTGATCTTACAGATTCACGACGAGCTTTTGATCGAGACGGCGCCGGAGGAGGAAGCGCAGGTGCGCGGGATTCTTGCGGGAGAGATGCAGCGTGCGGCGGACTTGTCCGTGGCGCTGGCGGTAGATCTGCATACGGGAACAAACTGGTATGAGGCCAAATAATAGGGAAATCAGGATATGAAGATCATTGGGATCACGGGGGGCGTGGGCGCCGGAAAATCCATGCTTCTTTCTTACATAGAGCGTCATTATCCGTGCAGGGTACTCTATGCGGATGTCACGGCAAAACAGCTGCAAGAGAAGGACGGCGCCTGTTATACACAGCTTGTCAGGCTGCTTGGGAGCGAGGTGCTTTCCGGGGACGGCAGGATTGATAAAAAAAAGATGGCGCAGAAAATTTTCGCAGACGGTACGCTGCTTGCGGCGGTGAACGCGATCGTGCATCCGGCGGTGAAGCAGACGATCTTAGCGGAAATTCAAAAAGAACGGACGGCGGGGCGGGTGGATTACTTTTTTATCGAGGCGGCGCTGCTGATCGAGGAGCATTACGATGAAATCTGTGATGAACTCTGGTATATTTATGCGGATGAGGATGCGCGCGTAAAACGGCTTGCGGATGCGCGCGGCTATGCGGAAGAAAAAACGGAGGCAATTATGAAAAATCAGCTTGCGGAGGAGGCGTTTCGCAGGCATTGCCGGGTTGTGATTGATAACAGCAGGACGCCTGAGGAGGCGTATGCACAGATTGACAGGCAGTTAGGAGGGAGCGCGCGTGGACTTTAGTAAGTATGCCGGACAGACGGTGTTCGGTCTGGACATTGGAACAAGGAGCATTGTCGGCACGGTGGGGTATCGTTCGGGCGAGCAGTTTATCGTGATCGCGCAGAAATCGGTGGAACACGAGACGCGTTCCATGCTGGACGGACAGATTCATGACATTGCGCAGGTCGGCGCGACGATCTCTCTTGTGCGGGAGGAACTGCAAAAGAGCACGGGACTTACGCTGACGGACGTGTGTATCGCGGCCGCAGGGCGCGTTCTGCGCACGGAGAGGGTGCGCGTCGGCATTGATTACGAGGAGGAGCACGACGTCACGGAGGAAGATATTTACGGTCTGGAGGCGCTCGGCGTGGAAAAGGCATACCGACAGTTTTCCGAGACGAACGAGACGCAGCTTCGTTTCTACTGTGTCGGTTCTACGGTCATCAAATATTATCTGAATGACTATCCGATCGGCAATCTGGAAAACCACCGCGCGCGTAAGATCGAGGTGGAAATGATTGCGACGTTCCTTCCGGATGAGGTTGTGGACGGATTGTATAAGGCGGTCGGGATCGCCGGACTGCAGGTTGTCAATCTGACGTTAGAGCCGATCGCGGCGATTCAGGTCGCGATCCCACAGATGTACCGGATGCTAAATATCGCGCTTGTGGATGTCGGCGCGGGAACGTCCGATATTTCGATCACGAAGGAGGGCAGCATTGTCGCCTACGGCATGATTCCGGTTGCAGGAGACTCGTTGACCGAAGTGGTCGCCGAACACTGTCTTGTGGATTTCAACACGGCAGAGCAGATCAAGCGCGGTATCTGTGAAAAAGAAAGCGTGACGTATCGGGATATTATGGGATTGGAACAGTCGATCACGAGGGCGGATGCGCTTGCAGTCATGCAGGAACGCATTGATACGATGGCGAAGCTGGCGGCGGATAAGATCAAAGAATTAAACGGCGGGAAGTCGGTCAGCGCCGTATTTGTGGTCGGCGGCGGCGGCAAGATTTTAGGTTATGAGGAGGCGCTTGCAAAAGAACTGGATATTGTAAAGGAGCGTGTAGCGCTCCGCGGCGAAGAGGTTATGCAGAAAATTCGTTTTGTGCAGGAGGATGTGAAGAAGGATTCCCTGCTTGTCACGCCGATCGGCATTTGTCTTTGTTTTTATGAGCAGGGAAATCATTTTATTCATGTGACGTTTAATCATAAGCGGGTGAAGCTGTATGATAATTCCCATCTGGCGGTGGTCGATGCGGCGATGCAGGCGGATTTTCCGAACGCCGATATGTTTCCGAAGCGCGGGGAGGAACTGGTCTTTGAACTGGACGGAAAGACAAGGCGTATCCGCGGTGAGGCGGGCGAGGCGGCAGTTATTCATGTCAACGGCGCGCCTGCGGATATTACAACGCCGATTCATGCCAATGATATGATCGACGTGGAGCCGTCCACGGCGGGGGCGCCCGCGTCCTGCATGATCGGAAAACTGCCGGAGTACCATGCGACGCTTCGGATCCGCGTGAACGGAAAAGAAATTGATCTCCCGAAGTATGCGCAGGTCAACGGGACGCTGCAATCGGAGTATTATGAGATCGGTCAGGATGACGTCATTGAGATCAATAATTTTTATACGGTGGAACAGCTCAAACAATTTTTGGAGCTGGAAAACGGAACACGCCTTCTGGTGAATCATATGCCGGCGGATGAGCGGACGCGCGTATACGAGAATTTTTCCGTTGAGTGGGGCGAGGCGGCGTCGGCTGTCTATGCGGAGGAGTTTGAAGAGGAGAGCTGGCTGACGGATGAGGAACGCGCGGAGCGCGGACTTCCGGCGAGAAACGGTCAGGATGCCTATGAGGATGCGCCGCGGCCGGCAATGCGGCGGACGGCAATGCCGTCCGCATCCATGTTTTCTTCTGCGTCAATGCCGCAAGCGTCATCGGAAGGGCAGAACGCAGGAGCGGAGCAGACGGCGGCAGGGCAGAACGCAGGAGCGGGTCAGGCGGCAGCAGGGCAGAGTGCAGGAACGGAGCAGGCGGCGGAAGGGCAGGGAACGGAAGGAACACAGACAACGGTCGGGCAAAATGTAGGCGCAGGGCAGAACGCGGGAGCGGATCAGACGGCAATCGGGCAGGGAGCGGAAAGCGCACAGGTGACGTTTGGACAAAGAGCAGGCGCGGGGGAAACGGCTTCTGGTGCAGAAGGAACCGCGCAGTCCGCACAGAACGGAGGAGCGCCGCCATTTGGACAAGCGGGAACAGTACAGTCTGCACAGAACGGAAGAACGCCGCCATTCAGACCGGCAGGATCGGCACAGACCGGGCAGAATGCAGGCGCGGAGACAAAAACGGTCACGGTCATGGTGAACGGTGATCCCGTGACAATGAGCGGCAAAAAAAATTACATCTATGTGGATGTGTTTGATTATATTGATTTTGACTTGTCCACGCCGCACGGAAGCTGTGTCGTGACAAAGCGGAACGGCGAAAACGCAGGCTATGTGGATGTGCTTTCGGACGGCGATCAATTGGAGATTTATTGGGAGAAATAGACGAATGAGAATGTGCAGTATTGCCAGCGGAAGCAGCGGGAATTGTATCTATGTGGGCTCGGAGAGCACACACCTGCTTGTGGATGCGGGCATCAGCGGCAAAAAGACGATAGAGGGCGTGGAGTCGCTCGGCGTGTCCATGCAGGATATTGACGGGATTTTGGTTACGCACGAACATAATGACCATGTAAACGGCTTAGGAGTGCTGGCAAGAAAATACGGACTGCCGATCTACGCAACGGCGGGTACGATCCGGGCGATCCGGGGGATGGAAAGTCTGGGAGAGATTGATGAGTCCTTGTTTCATGTGATCCGGCAGCAGGAAAAATTTACGTTGAAGGACATTACGGTGAATACGCTGCCGATTTCTCATGATGCGGCGGAACCGATCGCCTACAAATTTGCATGCGACGGAAAACGGATGGCGGTTGTGACGGACCTCGGTACTTATGATGAGATCACGACGGCGTCCCTGCAGCGGATGGATGCGATCCTGATCGAGGCGAATCATGACATCCGTATGCTGGAGGTCGGACCGTATCCCTATCCGCTGAAACAAAGAATTTTAGGAAACAACGGACATTTGTGCAACGAGGCGTCAGGGCAGTTGTTGTGCGCCCTGCTGCACGATCACATGAAGACGATCATGCTCGGACATCTGAGCAAAGAGAACAATCTGCCGGAGCTTGCCTATGAGACCGTACGGCTGGAGATTACAAACGGAGATAACCCCTATCGGGCGGATGATTTTCGGATTCTGGTCGCGAAGCGGAGCGAGCCGTCTGAGGTGATCGAAGTATAAAGGAGGAGCTTGAAGATGAGGAGAAAAAGAAGTCACAGGTACACACGGCATACGAAGCGATACGAGATCGCCGGATTTCGCAAGGGATGGGAAGCGAACTATTCCACATCCGTGACGGCGACAAAGGGGGAGAAGATCGCCCTATTGGTGTGCGTGTTATTGGTTATGTGCGCCGTTCTTGCCTCACTGTTTCTTTTTAAGAGCATGTTGGCGTTTATTCTTTGCACCGTCGGCGGAATCCTGTTTCTGTTTGGTGTGATGATATTTTGTATTTTTCGACCGAAACATAAGGAGGAGCGGATGCAGAATGCAACTATATCGAGTGGAAAAGTAGACGAGGTCTGGGTCAATCTGCCGGGCTGGAAGCAGCCGCCCGATCATCAATAACAGATTTGTGAAATGAGAAAGGGGCATCAATACAAAAATGAAAAAATCAATCATTACGGTGGTAGGAAAAGATACGGTCGGTATTATCGCGAAGGTATGTACCTATCTTGCAGAGCAGGAAATCAACATTCTTGATATTTCCCAGACGATCGTGCAGGATTATTTTAATATGATGATGATCGTGGATATGAGCGGGGCGAAGAAGCCGTTTCAGGAAGTGATCGGCGATCTGAATGTGATCGGTGAACAGATCGGCGTCGTCATCAAATGCCAGCTGGAGGATATTTTCAATCAAATGCATCGCATTTGATTTTCAGATGCATCGCATTTGATTTTCAGATGCATCGCATTTGATTTTCAGATGCATCGCATTTGAGATTCTTACATGCAAATACGAAAAAAACGGAGCGTTCCTATGATTAACATATTTGAAGTAGCAGAAACCAATAAGATGATCGAGAAAGAAAATCTCGATGTGCGCACGATCACGCTCGGTATCAGCCTGCTGGACTGCATTGACGGCGACCGGAAGCGGACAAACGAGCGGGTATATGAGAAAATCACAAGACTTGCCGAAAAGCTTGTCAGTACCGGAGAATATATTGAAGCGGAATTTGGTATTCCAATTGTAAATAAACGAATTTCCGTAACACCAATTTCTCTGATAGGCGGCGCGTCCTGTAAGAGCGCAGAGGACTTTGTGACGATTGCAAAAACGCTCGATCGCGCCGGCAGGGCGGTCGGCGTGAATTTTATCGGCGGCTATTCCGCGCTGGTGTCCAAGGGTATGACAAAGGCGGATGAATATCTGATCCGCTCCATCCCTCAGGCGCTTGCCGAGACCGAGATTGTGTGCAGTTCCGTCAATCTTGCGTCAACGAAAACGGGAATGAATATGGATGCGGTCAGACTGATGGGAGAAGTCATAAAGGAGACGGCGGAGCGCACGAAAGAACGGGATTCTTTGGGGTGTGCGAAGCTGGTGGTATTTTGCAATGCGCCGGATGATAATCCGTTTATGGCGGGCGCGTTTCACGGTGTCACGGAGGCGGACGCGGTTATCAATGTCGGCGTCAGCGGACCGGGTGTTGTCAAGACGGCGCTGGAAAAAGTGCGCGGGGAGAATTTTGAGGTGCTCTGCGAAACGATCAAGAAGACGGCGTTTAAGGTGACGCGCGTTGGACAATTAGTGGCGAAAGAGGCGTCGCGTCTGTTGCAGGTGCCGTTTGGGATTGTGGATCTGTCGCTGGCGCCGACGCCGGCAGTCGGTGACAGTGTGGCGGATATTCTGCGGGAGATCGGATTAGAACATGCGGGTGCGCCCGGAACGACGGCGGCGCTTGCTCTTTTGAACGATCAGGTAAAAAAAGGCGGCGTGATGGCGTCCTCCTACGTCGGCGGATTGAGCGGCGCGTTTATCCCTGTCAGTGAGGATCAGGGCATGATCGACGCGGTGACAGCCGGAGCGCTCACGCTGGAAAAATTGGAAGCAATGACCTGCGTGTGCTCCGTCGGACTGGATATGATCGCGATTCCGGGGGATACGAAGGCGGCGACGATTTCCGGCATTATCGCGGACGAGATGGCAATCGGGATGGTGAATCAAAAAACAACCGCAGTCAGACTCATCCCCGTCATCGGGAAGGGCGTCGGGGAAAAAGTAGAGTTTGGCGGCCTGCTCGGCTATGCGCCTGTCATGCCGGTCAATCCGTTTTCCTGCGACGCGTTTATCGAGCGGGGCGGCAGGATTCCGGCGCCGATCCACAGTTTTAAGAATTAACGGATGAATAAGAAACACAGATAGGATTGAGAAAGGATGCAGCAGTCACAGGATTCGATAAAAAAGAAATATAACGCAGGCACAAAGGACATGACAACGGGAAGCCCGTATTCCATGATGATCGGGTTTGCGCTGCCAGTGCTGTTAAGCCAGATTTTTCAACAGCTCTACAACACGGCGGACGCGTTTATCGTGGGAAGATGTCTGGGAACGAACGCGCTGGCGGCGGTCACGTCGTCCGGCACATTGATCTTTTTGCTTGTCAGCTTCTTTATGGGAACGGCAATGGGAGCGGGCGTCGTGATCTCGCGGTATTTCGGGGCGGGAAAAGAGAAAGAGGTGTCCCGTGCGATTCATACGGTGCTGGCGTTCGGCATTGTCAGCGGGATTCTTCTTACCGTCGTAGGAGTCGCGTTTACGCCGACGTTTCTAAAATGGATGCAGACCGATCCGGAGGTGATGCCGGAGGCAGTGGAATATTTTCGTTATTATTTTCTCGGCTCGCTGGCACTGGTGATGTATAATGTCTGCCGCAGTATCATCAATGCGCTGGGCGACAGCCGCCGACCGCTGTATTACCTGATTTTTTCTTCTCTGTTGAATATCGTGCTGGATCTGTTGTTTTTAGCGGTCTTTCGCTGGGGCGTCTGGTCGGCGGCGGCAGCGACGGTTATTTCCCAGATGGCGAGCGTGGTGCTCTGTATGGCGTATCTGCTGCGCAAGGGAAATCTGTTCACCGTGGAATGGAGGAAAATCCGTTTTCACCGCGACATGCTTTCGGAAATCGTGCGCTACGGTCTGCCGTCCGGCGTGCAGAATTCCGTGATCGCGTTTGCCAATGTGATCGTGCAGTCGCAGATCAATTCGTTTGGGAAACTGGCAATGGCGGCTTACGGGACCCATGCAAAGATCGAGGGATTTGCGTTTCTTCCCATTACCAGCTTCAATATGGCAAGCACGACGTTCATCAGCCAGAATCTTGGCGCGAAGCAGTATGAACGCGCCAAAAAGGGCGCGCGGTTCAGCATTCTTGCGGCGGTGCTTTTGGCGGAGGCGATCGGAGTGGCGTATTTTATTTTTGCGCCGCAGATGGTCGGTCTTTTTGACAAAACGGACGGCGTAATCGCCTTTGGTGTACAGCAGGCGCGTACCGTTGCGCTGTTTTACTGCCTGCTGGCTTTTTCCCATTCGATCGCGGCGGTCTGCCGCGGCGCAGGCAAGGCGTTTGTGCCGATGTGCGTGATGCTGGCGGTGTGGTGCGTGATCCGCATTGCCTATATTATCGCAGTGATGCGGCTGACCGGGGAGATCGGCTATATTTATTGGGCGTACCCGTTCACGTGGGCGATCAGCTCCGTCATCTATCTGATTTATTATCTGCGCTCGGATTGGGTGCATGGGTTTGAGAAATAAAGAGGGAAAAATCAATTTCTCTCATTGGTAAAAGCGCACGATCGGTTGGATTATGTTTGGCTTGATGAGATCGTAGGGGGATTCTTGCAGTTGAATCAGATTGTGCGGGAAAATGGTTTTTTGTATCTTGTGAAGTTAAAAGAAAAATTTCCTCATGCAATTTATCGGCAGATGGTTGATCTGCTTGAAAAGCGTACGAGCGACTATAGAATGCAGCCAAACCTGCATTCTGTCTGTTATGAATTACATACCGAACGAGCGGTTTCCGATTGCTTTAAGCCTCTTTTTTTCTTCGGTTACGTTGTGCAATGGAACACTGAAAAGCTTTATATAGTGCCGGTGATAACTCCGGTGAATCTTCATCAAATTGAATTTCTCGTTTGGAGGCCTCCACGACTTCATTTAATTGCTCTTGCGTAGGTGTCTGTCCATCATCAATGGTAAAAGTCTTGGTCATAGTAAAGTCTCCTTTCACTTTCCGTTGCTAATCTAGCTGAGATCAGTCGTATATTTTCGCCGCGTTCCGTGAATACAACAAACAGCAAATCGCCGACCTTTCCAATAGCAATATAACGGTCTTCATTGATACTGTGTTCAAAATCATACATTTCTATATAATACTTATCGCAAAATACATAGGCCGCAGTCTTAAATGAAATACCATGCTTTTTTTGATTGATGAGATCCTTTTCTTCATCCCATTCAAATGTGTATTGAGCCATGTAATAGTGTCTCCCAGCATTTTTTCTTATGCTTGTTAGTAGAGTCTGCGTTTGGGGTAGAAATTATTTTCATTTTAACATATAGATATTCTTTTTTCTATTATTTTTGATGTGGAAATTTAATCTTTTATAAAAATAAGATCACAATAACCTTGCTCTCCGTTATCGCATCAGCGGCGACCGTGTCAGTTCATGACGGAAAGGCTGACCGGATTTCCCGGAAACGGTACTTTGATAAATATGGGATGCCAGCAGATCCGCTTCATAGAGCATTGCGGCTGCGCCCGCGGGGCGATAGTCCGAGGGCTTTGTGATGAGCGGAATGCGGGCATTTTTTTTGACTGTGGAAAGCAGCGTGCCGCAGGCTTCCCGGCGAAAGCCGAGAATGCGTGCGTGCGTCAAGAACACGGGCACAGGTTGATTGGTAAAAGCGGAAAGCCGTTCTCCTGTCATGTCTAACAGCAGATGCGTCAGCACCCGATTGATGCGGGTATAAGTATAAGTTTTTGTTTTGATTGCTTCGATCATATCCGTGACAGGCTTGCCAAGCAGGGATGGCATCAGGGAGCGGATGCGGTTTGCAAGCTCCGGTGTGCAGTCGGCATAGCGTTCCAGCTCGGATGCATGCAGCAGTAACTGATAGTGTACCAGATCAGAAAAATCATTCTGCGCCAACAATCGTCGGTTTTGACAGGATTCTGTGAGTAGGTCTGCCGTACCTTGCGGAACGGAAGCGGAGAGAATCGGCGCTGCAAAACGAACCTCCTGTGAAATGGGCGGTATGAAGCGGCAGGATTCCGCCGCGGGAGTAGAAATGTCCTGAAACGTGTTGTCCCTGGCGGTGTAGTTCAGCAGATGCGCGCGGATCGCCTCTGCACTGGTATAGGAATCTGTCATGTCCGCATCATGATAACCGCCGCCAACCCGTTTGATGGCGAACGGCTGAATCGGACTCTGTATGCGCAGAAGCGCCTTACAGTATTCGATGCCGAGCGTGTTGTTGGGCTGGGAGAGCGTCGAGGAGAGTGCGTCTGACTTGTCCGCCGTAGCAGATTCCGTCGATGTGTCATCGAGCCGTGTCGCCGCGTCAGATGCGTTGCATGTAGTGCTGTGCGGTGTCATTGCGGCGAAATCCGTCGATGCGTTATTGTGCGGCATTGCCGCAGCAGATTTCATTGGCGTGGCGTTGGAGGGTATCGTCATATCATTGTACCGCATAGCCGCGGTCAGCGCCTCCATGCGCGCTGCGGCGTAGCCGCGGCCGCGCCGTAAGGAAGCGGCGAGCATATCGCGGTAGACAGCGGGCTCGCGCAGGAGAATATCCGCCGCATGCATAAGGAGCGCGGGCGGTTCCGGACAGGAAGCGTCCGTATCCTCGCTTTCCGATCCAAAAAACAACGCGTCTACACAGCCGAGACCGTGAAGAACGGACACGGCGCCGGCTGCAAAATATTCCGCGCTGGCGCAGGCATAATAGGCGGGAAGCTCGATCACGAGATCGGCGCCGCCCAAAAGCGCCATCCGTGCGCGCGCATGTTTATCCACAATCGCAGGTTCTCCCCGCTGCATAAAATCGCCGCTCATGACGACGATGACAAAATCGTATCCGTAATCTTTTTTAATCCGCCGGATCTGATAAGCGTGTCCGTTATGGAACGGATTATATTCGGCAATGACCGCGGCAATTTTCATGGCAGTTCCTTCCTCATATAGACCAAATAGAAATTTTCGCAACACGGAAGAATCCGCTTTGCGGATTCTTCAAAAGGACGCTTCGCGTCCTTTTTTAATATATACCACAAAAAAACAAGAAAAAAAACTTGTTTCTCAAAAGAATACCGATATAATGGAAGAAAGGGGTAACGTTCTATGGAATGAAGGAGGATATAACGTATGGCATTTATTGATTCGATGAAAGAAAAAGCCAGAATGGACAAAAAGACAGTGGTTTTGCCGGAGACAAACGATAAGAGGACGCTGATCGCGGCGGCACATATTCTGGAGGAGGATATTGCCAATCTTATTTTAGTCGGAAAACGGGAAAAGATATTAGACGGAGCGGGGTGGCTGGAGCTGGATTTAGACGGCGCGCAGATCGTCGATCCCGATGAGTTTGACCGATTTGACGAATATGTGGATATGCTGTATGAACTGCGCAAGGGAAAAGGAATGACGCCGGAGGCGGCGAGAGAGGCACTGTCAAAGGATTATCTGACGTTCGGCGTCATGATGGTAAAATGCAATGATGCGGACGGTATGGTTGCGGGCGCCTGCCATGCGACGGCGGACACGCTGCGTCCGGCGTTACAGATTCTGAAGACGGCGCCGGGAGTGAAGCTGGTGTCCGGTTTCTTTATCATGGATGTGCCGAACTGCGAGTACGGCGATCACGGAACGTTTTTATTTGCGGACTGCGGACTCAATCAGGACCCGACTGCGGAAGAACTCGCGGCGATCGCAGACACATCGGCAAAGAGTTTTAAGAGCCTGATCGGAGCGAAGCCGATCATTGCGATGTTATCCCATTCTACAAAGGGAAGCGCCAAGCATCCGCTTGTCGATAAGGTTGTGGAGGCGACAAGGATCGCACATGAGCAGTATCCGGGTCTTTGTATAGACGGTGAATTGCAGGCAGACGCCGCGCTGGTGCCTTCGGTCGCAAAATCAAAATCGCCGGGCTCCGAGGTCGGCGGCAAGGCAAACGTATTGATTTTCCCGAACTTAGACTGCGGCAATATCGGATATAAGCTTGTACAGCGGCTTGCAGGGGCGGAGGCATACGGACCGATGCTTCAAGGCATCGCCAAACCGGTCAACGACCTGTCGCGCGGCTGTTCGTGGCAGGATATTGTCGGCGTTGTCGCATTGACGGCGGTTCAGGCGCAGCTCGTATAAAAGATAGCATGGCAATATGGCAATCTTTGAGGATGTCCCCAGCGCAGATGTTTACCGTGCAAATGTTCTCTGCGCAAATGCCCGTTGTGCAAATGCCCTGTTGCCCTGTTGCAAAGGGTGTAGATATTTTTAGGTGGTATTTTGATGGGATAGGTTTTGCACTTATCCCATCATGTTCCGTATAAGAGGAATTACAGAGGAATACCATAAGCCGCTTTTTTCTTTAGATTTTAAAGACAGCATATATTGTGCCGTTATTGGATTCCAGCGCATACCGGCTTGCTTGAGCCGGGACTGCAGGACTGTTTTGTTGCCGCTTTCAATGGCTCCGCTCCCTATAAAATATCCGCGTTTTTTGTATGCTGGGTAATCAATGTTTGCTTTGTTGTTGCTGATATAATTGTAAAGGTTTACCATCCCTGCAGGGACAGCCATATCTTTATAAGCAGCCAATTCTTTAAGGACATCTTCATATTTTCCATTTTCAAGCTGGTCACATATTTCCTTTGCCCATGTTTTAGCGCGGGTTTCATCTGTTTTATAAAGAAGCTTTGCGAAAGCATGTGTGTTTTCACATAGATGGAAAAAATCTAATATCTGCTGTGCATCCGGGAAAAGCTCTTCCTTGAGGTTCCTTATCCATGCAGCGCCATCGCTGAGCAGCACGGTCTCCCTGTACTGTCCGTAGCCATTCCGCCGCGCGAGGGCAAAAAAGTGCTTCTTAAACTCCGTAACACTGCCAATGTAACTAATATATTCACGCTTTTCTATTTGGTGGCAGGGTTTCCCGTTTTTGTCTTTCCACGTATAAATGTTGTCGCTTGAAAATGCCAGCCCAAGCTTGTTTTCCCTCCATGTGGACCCGTTCTCGTCTTTGAACCTCGTATTGAGGGCGGCTCCGTCCGTTTCAAGGTAAAGTATGCCGTTTTTGTCCGCAGGGGAGGACAGCCTGCCGTTTTCGAGTTGTTCCATGCACTCGTCGGCGGCTCTGCAGTCAGCTTCAAATACCGCTTTTCCTATATGGTTTACCACAAGCCTTATGGTGTCGTCGTTTACCGGCATACCATGAACCCTTGCAATGATTTCTTCGGCTGCCTGGTAAGAATCGAGGACAGTTGCGTAAAACGCAACTTCCAGCATCATGGATACAGTCATTTTGAAAGGAAGTCCATTGACATGGAGCGCACAGTCTAAAGGTATGACAGTATTGCAGCCGTCTAATCCGAAGAGTCTCTCCTTGCTGGCGGTGTCCGCCGGGCGGAGGACATAGCGTGAATAGGTGATCTTCCCGTCCGTGGTCAAAAGGCTGCGGGTCATTTTTTTATGTGTGCGCAGGATCACCCCCTTTTCCCGGTATTCCCTTTTTTTCTTTTGATCAGCTCTGTTTCGTCCATGCT
>JAMPHA010000003.1:0-133382 GCA_023663615.1 Clostridium sp.
CTTGATTTTGTTAATTTAACTTAATGACATTGCGCTTGACGCGGAACTCTTTTTTTGCCTATAGGAATTTTTTAACCGACTTTTAACTGAAATTTCTTGAGCTGCGCCTCATCCGACACGCGCTCGATCTGCGCGCCAAGCGCCTGAAGCTTATACTCCAAATCCTCATAGCCGCGCTCAATGTACTGAATCTGATCGATCGTGGAGAAGCCGTCCGCCGCGAGCGCCGCAATGACGAGCGCCGCGCCTGCGCGAAGATCGGGAACCGTCATCCCCGCTCCAAGGTATTTCGGAACGCCGTCAATGATCGCCGTCGTACTCTCCACCTTGATCTCCGCTCCCATTTTTGTCAGCTCATCCACATACTTAAAACGGTTTTCAAAAATACTCTCCGACACAATGCTCGTTCCCTTTGCCAATCCGAGCACCGCCACCATCTGCGGCTGCATATCCGTCGGAAAACCGGGATAAGGAAGCGTCTTTACCTGTGTATTCTGCAGCCGTTTTGCCGCCACGACCCTGACTGCGTCGTCTGATTCCTCGACCTCACAGCCGATCTCGATCAGCTTCGCCGTGATCGATTCCAAGTGCTTCGGAATGACATTTTTTACCGTCACGTCACCCTTGGTCGCCGCCGCCGCCATCATAAACGTCCCCGCCTCGATCTGATCGGGAATGATCATGTATTCGGTTTTATGTAGCTTCGTTACACCCTTAATCCGAATGACATCCGTTCCCGCGCCCTTGATATTGGCGCCCATGGAATTGAGGAAGTTCGCCAGATCGACCACATGCGGCTCTTTCGCCGCATTCTCGATGATGGTCTTGCCCTCCGCCATGCTTGCCGCCATCATGACGTTGATCGTCGCGCCGACCGACACTTTATCCATAAAAATATGATTGCCGGTCAGATGCTTTGCTTCCGCCACGATCGCGCCGTGGACAATGCGCACATCCGCACCCAGCGCCTTAAATCCCTTGATATGCTGGTCGATCGCACGGATGCCGATATTACATCCGCCCGGAAGCGGGACTTCCGCATGTTTGTATTTGCCGAGAAGCGCGCCGATCAGATAATACGAAGCGCGAATCTTCTTCATAAACTCGTCTTCTATGACTAAATCGTGAATCTGAGAACCGTTTATCTTAACCGTGTGTCTGTCGAGCTTCGTAATGACAGCCCCGACGCTTGACATTGCCTGCATCAGTACATTGGTATCCCTGACGTCCGGTACATTCTCGATCAGAACCGTCTCGTCCGTCATAATGGATGCCGCCAAAATCGCAAGCGCCGCATTTTTGGCTCCTCCGATCTCGACTTCACCAACAAGGGGCGTGCCGCCCTTCATTGCGTATTGATCCATAACGCACCTCATCTATTTTCTGATTATGCATATCTTTATTATATGCAGATGACGGCTCATCCTGCACTCTTATATCGCCGTCTTTTTGCCTATGCGCCTATTATAGCGCAGATGCCCCTTTCTGTAAATCGGAACTTTTGAACAAAGTCCAACACGCGTTTGCCAAAATTATGCACAGTTATACCAGTCACGCAAGGGGGCCGTCTGTGGTCTGCCTCCGCAAACGGGGGTATACGCGCCATGCCCCATCAGTTCAGATAGGGAATCGGATTGACCTGTGTGCCGTTAATCAACATTTCAAAATGCAGGTGCGGTGCCGTACTTCTTCCTGTATTGCCCGAATAGGCGATCGCCTGTCCCTGCACCACATACTGTCCCGGACTGACGAGCACCCTGCTGCAGTGTCCGTACCTGGTCTGTCTGCCGTCAGGATGATTGATATAGACCACATAGCCGTAGCCGCTCGCCCATCCTGCCCTCGCGACCGTTCCCGACGAGGACGCCATGACTGTGGTTCCGATCGGCACCGCCCAGTCAACGCCCTTATGATTCGTCGATGCGCCCTTTGTCGGCGCGCTTCGTCCTCCGAAGCCCGACGTGAGACGTCCGCCATAGATCGGTTTGATGTAGGACGGCGGGATGATCGTTCCGCGTTCCACGATCTTCGCCACCGCTTCGATCGTCACTTCCTGCATCAGAATATCCCTGCCGACTTCTTCCGCATTTTTATAGCTGATGCTCGCCACGACCTTGCGATGTCCCTGCGACGGTTCCTGCAAGGTTACCTGCTGCGTCGTATACCAGCTGTCGTTATCAATATAAATGATGTCCGCGTCATAGTCCTCTTCATAGTAGCTCTGCTCGCTCCAAAGAACGGAGAGGGACGGCTCCGGCACCGTGATGATCAGCTCGTCGTCGATATGCAAGATCGAATTCTGATCTCTGAGCTTGTCCGGATTCATCGCGATCAATTCTTCCATCGGAAGATCAAACGTCATGGATATTTCCGAAAGCGTATCCCCCGGCTGGATTGTATAAATCTGCTGTACTTCCTGATTTTCCGTGATCAGCGCGATCGCCGTATCCAAGTCGGTCAGCTCATCCTGCGGCAGATACGCCTCCACGACTTCAATATCCTCATTATAGGACATGCCGGAAATACCCAGCTCGAAATCCTCAAAGGACTGCTCCTCAAACTCTTCCTCCCGGTTCATCGCTTCCTCAAGGAACAGTTCTACACCCGCCACGGTCTGGAGCTCGTCCTCCGCCTCATCCTCGTCATTCACAACCTCCTGCTGCACCGTCCTCGTGATCACCGGCGTCAGTACATTCAGCTCGCGCTCAGAGTCTAAGTCAAGCGACAATTCATAAACATTCTCCACATCATATTTGCGCAGCGCCGCATCCAGTAGGCTGTGTACCTCGTCGGTGCTTGCCAGATTGACGGTCGTCTCGTTGACCTTCACCGTATAGGACCGCTGCATGGTCTCCTGCCGTGTTCTTTTTAACGCGTCATAGATCCGTGCCCGCACCGTCCCCTCGTCATCGACCATGCCGACATAGACCTCTTCCCCGACGATCTCCACATCCGCATCCATAAAAACAAGCTCGGATGAAGACATGGCAATAGAACGGCGCGCCTCCCGGATAAAGCGGTCCACCTTTTCCTCGGCGTCCACCGTTCCGACCTGCTCCCCGTTTACGGTTACAGTAAAAAAGTTATTCCCTGTGCTCTGCAATTTGGTATAATAGGGTAAGAAAAAAGCATTCAGGGCAAGCGCGAACCAGATCGTCTTGATATAGGTAACGCGCAGTCTTTTATAATACTTTGTGATCAGTCTCATTCTGTCAACACTCTATTTGTAACATTTTTGTAACAAATACATTCTAACAATATTTTGCGCGCTTGTAAAGTAAAATGCGGCGGAAAGGACGGACATGGATAAAATATTTTTTCATATTGACGTAAATTCGGCTTTCTTAAGCTGGACGTCAGTGGAAAACTTAAAAACGGGCGCCGGTATCGATCTGCGCGAGATTCCCTCCATCATCGGCGGCGATTCTTCCAAACGCCACGGCATCGTCCTCGCAAAGTCCATTCCCGCCAAAAAATATCATATCCAGACGGCGGAACCGATCGGCAGCGCCCTAAAGAAATGCCCTTCGCTCGTGATCGCGCCGCCGGATCACGCCATGTACCACCGCTATTCCCAGGCGCTGATGGCGCATCTTTCTTCTTTTTGCCCGGACTTAGAACAGGTCAGCATCGACGAATGCTACATGGACTATACGCCGATCGCTTCCCGCTACGATTCCCCGACCGCCGCCGCTGCGCTGATCAAGGATTCCGTGTACGAACAGCTCGGCTTTACCGTGAATGTCGGCATTTCCGACCGCAAGGTGCTCGCGAAGATGGCGTCCGATTTCCGCAAGCCGAATCTCGTTCACACGCTCTTTTGCAGCGAGCTGAAAGAAAAACTGTGGCCCCTTCCCATCTCCAGCCTGTTCCTGTGCGGACATTCCAGCTCGGAGACGCTTCGAAAGCTCGGCATTGTCACGATCGGCGATCTCGCGAGGTCCGATCCCGCGATCGTGACCGCCCACTTAAAAAGCCACGGACAGACGCTTTGGAACTACGCGAACGGCATCGACGATTCCGAGGTCGTTACTCAGGAAGCAGAGGCGAAAGGCATCGGCAACTCGACGACGCTTTCCACGGATGTTTCCAGCCCGGCAGAAGCGCGGCGCGTTCTGCTATGGCTTTCGGAGTCCGTCGCCGCCAGACTGCGTGAAGCAAAAAAGCGCGCGGCCTGCGTGACCGTGGAAATCAAATATGCCTCTTTTGTATCCGTATCGCATCAGACTATGCTCGATACTCCCGCCAGCAGCACGGATTTCCTTTATGAAACAGCCTGCCGGCTCTTTCGCGAGCTTTGGAACGGCGAACCGATCCGGCTGCTCGGTCTGCGCACAACGAAGCTGTGCGCTGAGGACGAACCGATACAACTTTCCCTGTTCGATCTGCCCGACGCCATGGGCTCCTCCCATATGGCGGACGCTGCGCGGACCGATGCACACGCTTCTCTTCCGCATACAGGAATATCGGCTTCCGCGGATCCTGCGGGCGCAGTCCCTTCTTCCGCACGCGCGGATGTGCCCTTTTCTCTTGCGCAGATGGAAAAGCGTCAAAAGCTCGACCAGGCGCTTGACAGCATCCGCAACCGCTACGGGAACGATTCCGTTGTGCGCGGTTCGCTTTATCAACCTCGAAAAAAAGACTTCCGCTGACGCGGAAGTCTTTTAGGATCCTGACATCAGGATCCTTTTTTTACGCTGAAACCGAATTTGCCGATCGCGTCTCCCAGCCCGTGGTAGGTGCCGTGCGAATAGACGATCGGTTCCGCCCATTCCAGATGGAATGTATTTTTTTCATCCATATAGGCGTCGTCCACAAGGACCGCCTCAACCGTGCCGATGAACATGTCATGCGTCCCAAGCGCGAGTTTATTCGTCACCCGGCACTCGATATTGACCGGGCTCTCCTTTACATAGGGCGCGCGCACTTTCGTGCCTTTCACGGGCGTTAATCCTGCGCGCTCCCATTTATTCTCGTCTCTGCCGCTGCGCACGCCGCAGTAATCCGCCGCACGCGCAAGCTTCTTTGTCGTCAGGTTTATGACAAATTCTCCCGTCTCTTCTATCATATGGTAGGAATAGCGCTCAGGGCGCACGGAAACGGACACCATGGGCGGTTCGGAACAGACCGTCCCTACCCAGCTTGCCGTAAAAAGATTCGGCTTCCCGTCCTTGTCCGCCACGCTGATCAGCGCCGCCGGTATCGGATACAGCATATTTCCCGGCTTCCATATTTGTTTTGCCACGGCTTTTGTCACTCCTTTTTCTACAAATATAGAATTACCGACCTGCTTCTGCTTTTATTCCCGTCCCTGTCATCAGGACATCGGAATCGTAAACGCGTCTCAAAAATCAGAACACCGGCAGCAAATTCAGCATCGACGCAGCCCAGAGCCCGATATTGGCAAGCGCCGCGATCAAGGTCAGGATCGTGATCGCCTTTAAGCCGGACACTTTCTTTTCTGTTTTTGCAAGCTGTTCTTTCCATTCTGTCTGGGCGGCGGTAAGCGCCTCCGCCAGCTTCTTATTTTCTTCCTCAACGACTGCCTGCACATTGCGGTATACCTTGACGTCTTCCTTATGTACATGATCCGTCAGTTCTTCCTTGATGCCGTCTAACTTCTGCGTAAGCTCCGCCAGTTTGTCCTCCAGCCCTTCGGGTTTTTCTTCGCCGCCAAGCCTCTCGGCGATCTCATCCAGCGTCGGGCGGCTGTCCAGCTTCGAAACGATCCCCTCAAACGCCGTATGGTAATCCAGTTTTGCCGCGATCTCATCCGCCGTCGGCTGCTGCTCCAGTTTTGCCGCGATACTGTCAAGCTGCGCGTGGCAGTCAAGCCTCGCAATCAGTTCCCCGGATGCCTGCCCTTCGCCGAGCTTTGCCGCCATTTCATCCAGCAGCGGCCGCACATTCAGCCTGCTTTCCAGTGCGTCCAGCCGTTCCATGGTCTCCAGCTTTGCCATCGTGAGCTGTTTCGTCTGTGTGGCAAGCTTCTGCGACAGCTCCTCAAGCTGCCCGCTGCTCACCGCCGCGGCTTGCTCCTGCAGAGCAGCTCCCTGTCCCAAATCCGCATTCTGCGCGTCCACGGATTCCTTGATCCTTTCATTTTCGGCGTCGATCATCGCCTGCAGATTGTCCGCAAGCTCCAAATTTTTGAGATTCAGCTTACGGATTTCCTGTATTCTCGCATCATATTCGGCAATCTGCTGACGCAGGCGTTCCATCTCTTTTTCCTCCGCCGCCGTATTTGCCTTGATCATATCCTGTGCCGTAAATTTTTGTGCAATTTTATCCATAAAACTATCCATACCTTCCACCCGAATCCTTTCTTCCTATGTAAACGGAACCCGCCCCATGCTTGTTTTTCCTATTATATCATACCGCTTCCGTTCTCTCAAGTTCTTTTGATTTTGTGCAATCTGCACTACAATTTCTCTGTTTTTTATTCTGTTTTATAAATATTAACCAACCATTCACGGTTTGTTCATGATTTGTTCATAATCTGACGTTATACTTATAATCAATTCAAAGAATTGTTTGCATCGTGATTTTCATTATTTTTTTCATAATAAGCCTGAGTGCCGAAAGGTACTCAGGCACTCCTCATTTTTGGGGCATTTTTTTGAAACTTCTCTGCAAAATTTCCTAATTGAGTCCATAAAAAAGAGTTTCCGCAGGAAACTCTTTTTTACCTCACAGCAATTCCTCAAACCCGGAAGAATCGCTTCGCGATTCTTCGAAAGAGTTTCGCGCCAGCGAAACTCTTTTTTATGCTTCTGCCTCGATCTTGCGGACTTCTTCGTTCAGCGAGAGCATTTTCGCATCCAGCGCGGAGACCATGCGCGCGCATTCCATCAGTTCCCGCTCGATCGATTCCGGTGCTTCCCCCTCGAATTTGTAATGAATCTTGTGTTCAAGGCTCGCCCAGAAATCCATCGCGACCGTCCGGATCTGAATCTCTACCTTCGTATCCACAATCCTGTCCGAAAGAAAGATCGGCACGGTAACGAGCATATGATAACTCTGATAGCCGTTCGGCTTCGGGTTCGTAAAATAATCCTTTATCCCGATGACCTTCAAGTCGCTCTGGCGCCCGATCATTTCCGCGATCCGCTCAATATCTGACGTAAAGGAGCAGATCACGCGGATTCCCGCAATATCGTTCACATGCTCGATCATATTCTCGATCGTCGAATCATATCCGTTGCGTTTCAGTTTCTTGACAATGCTCTCCGATGTCTTGATCCGCGACTTGATATGTTCGATCGGATTATATTTATGTACATGCTGAAATTCATCGTTCAGGATCTCCAACTTTGTCCCGATCTCTTTTAGTGCAGACTGATAGACAAGCTGTACCTCTTTCCACTTATCCACCTCGCTGTTTGCGCTCGGCCAAAATTCCATTTCCATTCCCCCAATCCAAGCATATGCTCAGGCTGTCATTTTTTGTGCAATTCTTTTAATTATTATACCATATTTCCCAAAAAATGTATATTTTTCACAAATATTTAATGGTTTGTTTACAAATGCTATATATTGTAGCTATACTTTATATTTAGTACTAAATCATCGCTTTTGAAATGCCCTGCCACCTTTCAGACGTTTCGGCACGGCATAAAGTTGAAAGGAAACCACCATGTTTCGTTTATGGGCAAAAATCTGGAAAGAAAATCATATGCTCCGCGATACCGTTATCGTTGATGAGCGGGAGGATACACGGACACACAAGGTCTTTCGGGCGCTTGACGAGGTGTGCCTCCGCTTTGATCTCGGCAAGCCGATCTGGCTCGACAGTAACATCCGTGAGTTTCAGCGCCACGCCAAAACGCGCTTTTATCAGGACAGCTTTATCGAGCAGATTCCGTTTGACTTTCTGGAGTTTCAGATCATCGAGGAGGACTGAGGCGGCTCACACAATTTCTATTTTACGCGGGTTTTCGCAAAACATTCCAAAACGCGGGCAAAACAGCCCGCGTTTTTTCTGCGCGTTTTTTCTGTTGACATTTTTGTGTTGACACTTTTTGTTACATGGTGTAATATGTGTGTACTGACACATAGTTTTTAATACTATGTTATAAAGTTCTTGAAATTGTTCATAATAAAAAGACATAGAAAGAAGGGATTTTTATGACCATTACTATTCGTGAACCCGGAAGTGCGATCACACATCTGATCGCTATGATTCTTGCCTCCGCCGCGGCGACGCCGCTTCTGATCAAGGCAAGCATGTCCGCGGATTCCCGTCATCTTTTGGCGATGACGGTCTTTATCATCAGCATGGTGCTCCTGTACGGCGCCAGCACACTGTATCACTCCGTCAATGTGGGCGGGCGCCTGCTAAAGCTGTTCCGTAAACTGGATCACATGATGATCTTCGTACTGATCGCCGGCTCCTATACGCCCGTATGTCTGATCGTTTTAGGCGGACAGCTCGGTTATCTGATGCTCGGCGTCGTGTGGGGCATCGCGCTCGCCGGCATGAGCGTCAAAGCCTGCTGGATCACCTGTCCGAAATGGTTTTCCTCCGTCCTGTACATCGCGATGGGCTGGGTATGCATTTTCGTATTCGGGCAGCTCATTCATACGCTTCCGCTTGCCGCTTTTTTATGGCTGCTCGCGGGCGGGCTGATCTATACGGCAGGCGGCGTCATCTATGCGCTGAAACTTCCTCTGTTCAACCAAAAGCATGCATATTTTGGCTCTCACGAGATCTTTCATCTGTTCGTCATGGCGGGAAGCTTCTGCCATTTTGTTTTTATGTATTGTTTTGTTGCATAAAAAAGAGTTTCGCGTAAGCGAAACTCTTTCAAAGAATCCGCGCAGCGGATTCTTTTTTATTCCTCATACCCGTTCGGGTTATTGCTCTGCCATCTCCAAGAGTCTTCGCACATCTCGCGGATGCCGTACTCCGCCGTCCAGCCGAGTTCTTCTTTGGCAAGGGATGCGTCGGCATAGCAGGTGGCAATGTCGCCCGCGCGTCTCGGCTTGATCTCGTAAGGGATCTTTACGCCGTTCGCCTCCTCAAAATTCTTGACAATATCCAGAACGCTGTAGCCGACGCCCGTACCGAGATTGTAAATCTTTAATCCGGCTTTCTCCTCGATCTTCTTTAACGCCTTCACATGTCCCTTCGCCAAGTCAACGACGTGAATGTAATCCCGCACGCCGGTCCCGTCCGGCGTATCGTAATCGTTGCCGAACACGCCGAGCTGAGGCAGTTTTCCGACTGCGACCTGTGTGATATAAGGCATCAGATTGTTCGGAATTCCGTTTGGATTTTCACCGATCGTCCCGCTCTTATGCGCGCCGATCGGATTGAAATAACGAAGCAGGATGACATTCCACTCCGAATCCGCCTTCTGCATATCGCTCAAAATCTGCTCCAGCATGGATTTCGTCCAGCCGTACGGATTCGTGCACTGTCCCTTCGGGCACTGCTCCGTAATCGGGATGACCGCCGGATTGCCGTATACCGTCGCCGAGGAAGAAAAAATAATATTTTTGCATCCGTGCGCTCTCATGACGTCCACAAGTGTGAGCGTCCCCGCAATATTGTTATTGTAATACTCCCACGGTTTCTGTACGGATTCCCCGACCGCCTTCAAGCCTGCGAAATGAATACAGCAGTCAATGCTTTCTTTTGTAAAAATCTCTTCCAGTGCCTCACGGTCCAAAATATCCGCCTTGTAAAAAGGAACCGCTTTCCCGGTGATCTTTTCCACGCGCTCCAGCGACTTTTCGCTGGAATTGCTCAGGTTATCTAAGACAACGACCTCATAACCTGCATTCTGAAGCTCCACAACCGTATGGCTTCCAATATAACCTGCTCCGCCCGTTACTAAAATTGACATACCCCGTCCTCCTTACTTTTGCATAACAGGTGTTATTCCCACAATTTTTCGGGATATACACCCGCATCCTTCAAATTCTGTATGGATTCCACAACAAACGGTTTATCTTCCTTGTAGGTGACGCCGAACCATTTATCCCGCGAAGGCAGGACTTCCACCGTCGCCTTTCCCGCCTGAAGCAGTCTGTCCACTTCGATCGGCAGAAAGCATTCGGATTTCAACGGATTGCCCGGCACCTCCTCAGCAAAGAACCGCGCGAGCGCCTGCTCCAGTTCGCCTAAAATACTCGGCATAAAGCCCCACATATTCATGGACACAAGCGTCTCTACCGGAACCGGCACATAGGTCTCGCCGTCATCCTCCGTATACGCGGCGCCGCCCGGCGTCTTGATGATCTTTGTGCGCTCCGCGATGTTGACCAAAAATCCGTTCTGATCCGTGATGCAGCAGCCGCGCGCCACGGAACCGTTCTCCGTCAGCGTATTGCCCAGCTCATAACCCACCATCGCATAGCGGTACTTCTCGCCGTCCTCGTGCGTCGTCAAAAAATCATACAGCGTCTGGAACGCGCTCTGCCCGTAATAATCATCCGAATTGATGACCGCAAACGGTCCGTCGATCGCATCCTTGCAGCATAAGATCGCATGCGCAGTTCCCCAAGGCTTGATACGCCCTTCCGGAATGACAACGCCCGCGGGAACGTTCTCAAGCTCCTGGAACACATACTCGACCTCGATGTACTTGCTGACCGTATCGCCGATACACGACCGAAAATCCGCCTCATTTTCTTTTTTGATAATGAAAATGACCTTGCCGAATCCCGCTCTGACCGCATCATAAATGGAAAAATCAATGATCTTGTTTCCATGCTTGTCGATTGGGTCGATCTGCTTCAGCCCGCCGTACCTGCTGCCCATTCCGGCTGCAAGTATTACCAATGTTGGTTTCTCCATAGTTCCCTCCTAGTTTAACGTATGACGTTTCTTTCCCGCAATATCCGAATGTTACGATAAGCTGTCAAAATGTTGTATTCTTCCGCACAGGCGCTCACAGGCTGTCCACGCCGCAAGCTCATCCGCCACTCAGTCTCCCACACGCTGTCCGCCGCAGCAAGATTATCCGGCGATCAGTCTCTCATGCTGCCTGTCCGTCCTTCCCGCGCCACTTTCTGACTGCGCGCACAAGCGCCGCATAAATCTTATCCAGCCCGACCGCCAGCGCATAAATATACGCGACGCTGCTTAAGAAAAGTATCAGCGTATTGGAACCGCTCATCGGGATTCCCGCAAAATTCGGCAGATATTTATACAAAAATACATGGTGCAGTAAAAAATAAGCATAGGAGTGCTTTCCGATCGTGCTGATCAGACCTTTTACCCGCCCGGACTTCACCCATTCCGCGATCTCCATCACGATCACATAGAGCGACACCGACACGACAAAGATCACATGATAGGAATTGAAGCGCCAGCCCGTCCTTTCCGCCGCATACACCGCGATGATCAGCACAGCGCCGACCGCAGCCCCGATCCTTCTGCCAAGCCTGACCGCCCGTTCATTTTTATTTTCCCGCAGCATCTCGATCAGCATACCGAGCGTGAAATACATACTGCACATGATCGGGTTTTTCTCCGCGACCATCGGAAACGGATTGTGATAGATCAACACAACGCTCGCAATCAAAAACACGGCCGGCAGGATATATTTGCACTTGCGCATCGCCATCCGGTAAAGCGGGAACAGCAGATAAAGCACCACGATCACACCCAGAAACCATTCGCCGATCATATAAAAGGTCGGGATCCATTCGTTGAAATATCCGTCCATCGCGATCACTGACAGCAGAAAGTGGCTTTTCGGTCCTCCCGGCATGGATTTCACGCGGTAAAAGAAATCCAGAAACGCAAACAGATACGCGAGCCAAAACAGCGGATAGAGCCCGAAAAATCTCTTTTTATAAAATTCCTTCAGCGAAAATTCATCTTTTCCATAGCGGTAGATGAGCGACGCACCCGACACCATAAAAAAGCACGATACCGCGATCGGTCCCCATACAATATGCACGATCCCTTGATAAAACTCCACATCCGCGCCGATGCCAAACGTATTCACCGCAACCGAAAAATGAAAGGACGTCACCATCAAAAAACAGATGATGCGGATCAGATCAAGATATAACACCCGTTCTTTTTTCATTTCCGATTCTTTATCCCCCTTCGCAGCCTGCGGAAAAATGCCCCTCTTGCGGCGCGTCCCTCCGATTGAAACAAGTATAACACATTTTTCCCACACTGTCACTCGGATGTGCTATAATCAACTATAAAACAATTTCCAAACGAGGTGATGGCTATGATTCAGGAAAATCTCATGCAGGTGCATGCGCGGATTGCCGCTGCCTGCGCGCGCTGCGGGCGCACGCCGGATAAAATAACACTTGTTGCGGTCAGTAAGACAAAGCCGCTCTCCATGATCGCCGAGTGCGTCAAAGCGGGGGAGCGCATCTTCGGTGAAAATTACGTGCAGGAGCTGACGGAAAAATATGCGCAATGCGAATATGATGTTACATGGCACATGATCGGACACTTACAGCGTAACAAGGTTAAATATATCATAGACAAAACCGCGCTCATTCATTCCGTAGATTCCCTGCGTCTCGCCGCGCAGATCGAATCGGAGGCCGCCAAAAAAGGACTGACCGTCGATATTCTGCTGGAAGTCAATATCGCGGAAGAAGCATCCAAGTGGGGCTTTACCGCCGCCGAAGCGCCGGACGCCGTTGCGCGGATTGCCGCGGACTGTCCCCATGTACGCGTGCGCGGCTTCATGACATCCGCTCCCTATACGGAAGATCCCGAAAGCAATCGCCTGCACTTCCGTCATCTGCATGATCTTTTTACAGAAGTCCAGAATCATCCGCCCAAGGCCGCCGACGGAAATCCGGTCTGTTTTGACACGCTCTCCATGGGCATGACGGGGGATTATGAGGTTGCAATCGAGGAAGGCGCGACCATGGTGCGCGTCGGCACGGGCATTTTCGGTGAGCGCAGCTATGCGTGACGGCTGCGCCGCCGGCACCGCTCTCACCGCATCCTTCACGGTTTTTCCCAGAATTTGCCGACGGTGGATACACAGAGCTTCTCGATGACCGCCTTTTCGGATTCTATTTTGAGTTTGCTCAGCCCGGCATCCTGAATGTAGCTCATTCCCATAAATACACTGCCGTCGTCCGCAAAAATTTCTGCATAGACCGTATCCATGATCATCCGCAGCTCCACCATGCCATTGACGCCATGTACCGGCGCTTCCCGATCCTGACACCGCAGTATGCGCTTTTCTGCGCAATATGCGATCTCCATGCCATAAAGCGAAAAACGGAACGAGGCGCTATCCCCCAGCCGCAGTCTCACATCGCAGCATTTCCCATCTACTGCAAACCGAAGCGGATTTTCGCGGTCAACCGGAACCTGCTCTAATACCCGCGTTTCAAGATAACTACTTTCTATTTCTTTTACAGGCTGTGCACAGAGCCGGCATTCCCCGTTTATGGTTTTCAGGGACATTTCCTGCGGCACATTCATCACGCTTCCAAAAGGCATCCCCGGAATCACCACGGTCGCAAACGCCGTGCGCACCCTTCTGCCGTCCGGCATGTCCGACCAGGACTGCGCGGCATAAGAGTTATTCCCATAGTTCAGCCGTTTCCATTCGCTTTCCGCCGTAAATGCCGCTCCGTCAAATCCGCCGACCGCATATCTGTCGGAAGCCGCCGAAAATACCCACTTGACGTTATCCGGATTTCCGTCAACGGCAAGCGGGTAAAAATCCGGACATTCCGCATCCTCCGGCATTGTGATGCGCTGTATTTCCTCCCAGTCCAGCAGGTTCCGGGACTTAAACAGCGCAAATTCATGTTCCTCCAAATACAATGACATCACATAACTGTCATCCTGTTGACAGCAGATCACTTTCGGATCACGATTACCACCGCATATCTGCTCCACGAGCGGCTTATCACGCTTGATAAACGTCTCGCCGCCATCAATACTATATGCCAGCCTTTGCGTAAACGGCTTGCTCTGCGCCGTCTCGGAGGTACTGCCCGCGCAAGTATAAAACAGCAGAATCACGTCATTCTCATTCTCTTTTAAGCCGGTCAGATTCTTCCGATCCACTATTGCCGATCCGGAAAACATCGTTCCGTTTTCATCCGGAAAAAGCGCAATTTCTTTTTCTTCCCAATGGATCAGATCGCTGCTCACGGCATAGCCCCAATGCATATTTTCCCACGTAACCGCAACCGGATTGTGCTGATAAAACATCAAGTATTTCCCGTTATAGTATGTCAATCCGTTGGGATCATTCAGCCATCCCCGTTTTGCCGTAAAATGGATGCGGGGGCGGTATTTTCCACAGTAGTCCGTCACGGGTGCGTCGCTTTTTTGAAACCGCAGTTCCATTTCCCTGTCGCATTCCACGCGAATCCGCTTTCCGCGGAATCTCTCGATATTCAGCGGAAATTCATAATCCGGCTCGTCATAGTCCACCGCCGCGACAAGATCATACACAAGCGCATCCTCCACATAGAATAAGAGCCGCTTATTCTGCGCGTGATGGCTTGCCGGGATCATGATATATCTGCTGTCACAATAAAACTCCATCTTTACATCCCCTCTTTTCCGTTCGAAACGCCGCGCGGTTTTATGCCCCTGTCGGATTCTGCTTATGATATTCTGCAAACACATCCACGATCTCTTTGTACAAGCGGTTTCCCTTCTCCTGCTGGAAATGTTTGACCAGCGCGACGTTTAGCTTTTGCTTATCCGCAGAGCGCACGACATAATCATATAGAAATTTATAGCTTCCGCTCCCCAGCCCTTCTTCCTTGACCGCCTTGCGGATTTTCTTTCTCATGCTCTCCGGCAGTGCCGAAGCTCCGGTCTTCTGCGCGGCGGCTGTCTTCTTTCCTGTCGATTTCGCCGTTTTCTGTGCAGGCTGTTTTTTGCCGCCTGCCTGTTCCTCCTCAGAAGAAGGATCCTTCTGCGCCTCCGGCTGTCCGCCTTGCTGCAGCGGCTGTGCCGCCGCTGGCTTTGCCGCCGCCTGCTCAGGGTTCTGCTGCGGCTGTACGCCTGCCTGCGCATTCTTTCCCGCGTTTGTCTGCGGCTGTGCCGCCGTCTGCGTTCCGCTCTTTCCCGCGTTTGTCTGCGGCTGCGCCGCTGTCTGCGTTCCGCTCTTTCCTGCGTTCGCCTGCGGCTGTGCCGCCGCCTGCGTTCCGCTCTTTCCCGCGTTTGTCTGCGATGCCGCCTTCTGTTTCTGCAGGGACTCGCAGCGCGTGATCGTGATCTGTTTATCCGTCTTTCGCCAAAACTCAATACAGCTGTCGTAGCCTTTGTCTTTACTGATAATATAGTAAACGCGCTCCTGCCCGCTGCCGATCAGGTAGCCGAGATAGGTAACGAGCTGAAAGTCCAGATAATTTTTGGCAACGCGCTCCGTTTTCGTGTAGGTAACGTCCGCCTTTGCTTTCGTCAGCTCCACATGCTTATCAAACGCGATCGAACCTGTCCTTGTCCCATAAAAAACAATGACTTTATCCTTCGCGGAAAGCTCCTCCAAGCCCGTCAGTCCCGCCAATCCCGTATTCTCCAAGTCTACCAGATAGGTCGCCATTTCTATTCCTCCTTCTTATAAACCGCCGCGTGCCACGGCTATTGCCGCTTCCGCTGCGCCCCGCCACCGCGCCTCATGTTCGCTTCTCCGCGGCGTCCCGTCACCGCGCTTCATGCCTGCTTCCCTGCGGCGTCCCTCATTGCGCGCTCTTCGTACCGCTTCCCTACGGCATTTCATCACCGCACTACTTCTCTGCCATGTTTATATACTTTCAGCAGTTTCCAATCCGTATCCGCTACGAGCAGATCCGCTTTTTTCCCGACTTCAATACTTCCATAATCGCCGTCAACGCCGATTGCCGCCGCCGGGTTCCGTGTCGCGGCGCGCACCGCCGCTTCGGGCGGGATTCCCATACGGATCACCGTCACCATGCAGTCATACAGATTCGTCACGCTTCCCGCGATCGTCCCGTCTAGGAGCACCGCCCGCTTCCCGCACACGCGGACCGCCTGCCCGCCCAGCTCATACATGCCGTCCGGCATTCCCGCCGCCATCATACTGTCGCTGATCAGAATAACATGTTCCGCACCGAACAGCCGAAACGCCATGCGCACCGCACAAGCGTCCACATGCACGCCGTCGCCGATCAGCTCCGCATCCGCACCGCAGTCGAACGCCGCGCCGATCACGCCCGGTTCCCTGTGCGTAAACGGCGGCATGGCGTTATATAAGTGCGTCACCTGCCGCACGCCGCGCCGCATTGCTTCCGCGCATGTCTGGTAATCCGCCGTCGTATGCGCCGCAGAAAACCGAAACCGTTCCGCGCACGCCCCGATCACAGCAGACGCACCGCTCAACTCCGGCGCGATCGCCACTATTTTGATTAGTCCTTCCGCACGCCGATTCAGTTCCTGCAGCAGATCCGCATCCGGCAGTCTCAGATAAGCGCTGTTCTGCGCTCCTTTTTTCGCTTCCGATAAAAAAGGACCTTCCAGATAGATTCCTTTCAGACACGCGCTGTCCTTCGCATATGCCGCCGCCGCGGCACAGATTTCCGACAGGCGCTTTTCCGGAAGCGTCATCGTCGCGGGCGATATGGTCGTGATCCCATGCCGCAGCTCATACTGTTCGATTGCCTCGAACGCCTCCCTTGTCCCCTCACAGAAATCATGTCCCGCACATCCGTGAAAATGAATGTCCACAAGTCCCGGCAGGACAAACGCTCCCCACACGTCCACCACGCCCGCGTCTTCCTGATCTGCTTTCCCATTACACCGCCGCGCTTCCATGCCGCACCGCTCCGGCACGATTTTCTCTATAATGCCATTGCGGAGCAGAAGGTCTTTTTTACAAAACCCCTGCCCCGCAATGTATACGTTTCCGTTCAAAAGCCACATAAAACGACTTCCCTTTCCGCAGCGCTCCCGCACATCTTATCGGATAACCTCCGCGATCGTATCAAGCACTTCATCCCGGCTAAACGGCTTTACAATAAATTTTGACGCGCCGAGCTTGATCGCCTCGATCACCTTTTGCTGCTGTCCCGCCGCAGTGATCATCACGGCGTTCGCCGCCGGATCGTACTCTTTGATCTGACGCAGCGCCTCCACGCCTTCCATCACAGGCATCGTAATATCCAGCGTAATCAGATCGGGATGATACTCTTTATAAACCTTGATCGCCTCTTCGCCGTTTTCCGCCTCGCATACGACCGTATAACCCGCTTTCTCCACCAATACGCGCAGCGCATGACGGATCAGCATGGAGTCGTCCACGATCACGATCGTGCCTTTACTGTTCTCCGTCACCGCGCTTCCCGCCTGCTTTGCCACCCGTTTCTGATACGGTTCGGTTCCGGGCAGAAGTTCCTCATTGACCGAAATAAACAGCTCCAGCCGTTTCCCTTTTAAGTAAATCGGCACAATATAGCCTTTGCCTTTCATCTGCTGCGATTCATACACAAACGGCGACTCTAAATCCACGCTGATCTCTTTTTCACTTAAGCCGGATGCAAACAGACCGCTGCAAACATTGGTAAACTCGCCGATCACATCATAGGCAATGTCCTTTTTATGTCTCGCCTGCTCTCCGGCATACCCCGTCGCAAGCGTATAAAGCCCTTCGTCGTCCTCTTTTCCCACAAAAGCGAGCCAGACCTGATAATCCCCGACAATCTTCTGGCCTGCAAGCGCATGATATTCATAATCTTCTACGCGGCGAATCCTGTCAATATAGAAATCGGTCGTGATAAAACGTGCGATATTCCGCAGCACAAGCGCCGTCACATCCGTCACAAACGGCTTCGCCGCAAACGCAAACACCGGAACGATCGCATCAATGTCGTCTTTCTTGAGCGCCTTCATATCCTGATCCGAAAATCCCCTGCTTTCCTGAAAACGTGAGAGATACGCATCGATCTCCGAAACCGGGACACAATTTTTCTCAACAAGTATCTGAAGGAACTTCATGAACGCGTTGCCCTGCTGATCTAAGAGCTCCATGAGCTGCTTCATCGTCAGATAGCCCTTTTCTAATGCAATATCGCCAAAGCGTTTATCCTGCTGTGCCTGCAAATGGTGAATTTCCTCCACCTGCGCATTCGTTAGATAACCGGCTGCCACGGCAATCGTCCCCAGCTTTGCCCTCGCATCTGTCTGCTCCGCTAAAATACTATCCATCATTTCCTTTGTAATCACGTTTTGTTCGAGCAAAAACGCGCCAAACAACTGACTAAACATATTGGCACTTTCCCCCCTTTTGCGGTCTTTTCATGACATCCCGCATTGCGGTATCCACACTTACTTTCCTATTGTACTATAAAACCTCCCGAATTTGAAGCTATTTTTGTGAAAAATAGGGAAAATATTTGTCAAAGGGCGCAAACGGATGTATAATTGTCACAAGTTCTATCCATTGGCAGGCGGATGCCTTGTGTCAGGATATTACGCAAAAGCAGACGTGAAACGCTTCTTAAGCTTATCGCGCAAAATAAGAATCAGCCCAAATTCGTGGGCTGCGCAGAAACGGAGGATTCCTATGGACATCAAAGAACAGATCACAAGCACAGTAGAAAAGATTACAAAAGACAAAACCCTGATGGAGAAGTTTCAAAAAGATCCGATCAAGACGGTAGAGGGCGTGATGGGCGTCGATCTTCCCGACGATACCGTCAAGAAGATTGTGGACGGTGTAAAATCCAAGATCAACGTCGATAAAGTTTCCGATGCGCTTGGTGGGATCAAAAAGTTGTTTTAGACTTGCATTTTTTCATAAATATAGTATAAACTAATTAAGCAAAGACCATCTCCTGCCCCCATTTGTCCCGGTTCATTGAATCGGTTGACCGGGCGGGAAGATGGTCTTTCTTACTTTTCATGGAGTATACGGGATTCGAACCCGTGACCTCAACATTGCGGATGTTGCGCGCTCCCAACTGCGCTAATACCCCATCGTATTGACGGACAACACGGCATCTCCGATCCCGCTCCGCCGTCAACGTCAAGAACGATATTATTATACTACGCCATTTCCATTCTGAAAAGTAGAAAAATGATTTTTTTATAAAAAAAACAATTTGAAGCGTCCCGTCTTTGATGATAAACTCAGAGAAGCAGATACAAAACCACAGGAGGAAACACATGGAGATCATCACCTATCAGGACGCATACAGACAGCAGATCATCGATCTGATCCTGCATATCCAAAACGACGAAGCAAAAATCGGACTGTCTCTGGAAGAACAGCCCGACCTGCTTGATATTCCGAATTTCTATGAAAAGGACGGCGGCCAGTTTTGGCTTGCCGTCGAAGACGGCAGATTGATCGGTACGCTTGCCTTAATGAACAAAGGAAACGGCAACGGCGTTTTGAAAAAGGGCTTTGTGGACGCCGCCTGCCGGAAGCGCGGCGTTCTGACCGCACTGTATCGGACCCTGCTTACTTATGCAAAAGAGCACCGGATGAAACAGCTTCTGTTTGACACGCCGTCCGTAGCCGTAAACTGCCATCGCTTTTTTGAAAAAGAAGGCTATGTCCGTATCACAAGGGACGAGCTGCCGTTCGCCTATGAATACCCGGACAGAGATTCTTATTTATATCTGTTGCGATTCTGATCCCGTTTTATCGGATCGCTTCTGTTCGGATAACGAATTTAACCGTGGAATCCAATCCCTCCGGCGCGCCGCTGAATGTCCGATAGGACTCTGCCGCGTCCATGACTGCTTTCATTCTCTCAGAAATTTCGGTAAGGCTGCCTGCATCCATCGCAGAAAACGCCGCCGTCAGTTCCTGAATACCTTCCTCGTCAAACTGCCGCATTCCGTCATAGAGCGTCCTGCTGCCGTTCTCCAAAGTACCTGCGCCCTCGCTCAGTGCCGTCAGACCGTCGTAAAGCGTCCACGCGCCCTGATTTGCCGTGTCAATGCCCGCGCTTAAGTCGTTTGCGCCCTGTACGAGCGTCATCATATCTCCTGCATTCGCCGCAAGTCCGTCATAAATGCCGCTTAACGTCGCAAGATATGTCAGTTCCTTCTGCGTCATGCCCTGTGCCTGCATCACGTTTGCAACCGCCTGCTCCTGTGACATGCCGTACCCCGCCATCATCTGTCCGACCGCCTGCTCAAATCGTGCATAGCCGTCATGCGCCGGCTGAAGCTGTAACATCATATCGTTCAGCGTATCCGCCAATTTCCCGACGCCTACTGCGACTGCTTTCCCGCCTTCGGAAAGCTGCTGCGTACCCATCGCAAGCGTATGGGCGCCGTCCATTGCGTTCGCCGCTCCCTCCGCCAGTTCCTGTGCGCCCGCCGCAAGCTGTCCGCTTCCCTCCACAAGCTGTCTTGAACTGTCGGACAACAGCGTCATGGCATCCTCCAGCATGTCAAGCTGTCCGGACACGCTGCTTAGATCAATGTCCGCGCCAAGGTCAATATCGGAAAACAGATTCGGAAGCACCATGCTCAATGTCATGTCCAATTCAAAATTTACGACATCCGCTTCGATTTCCAGATACTCCGGCGCGTCAATATCGATCGTTCCCATATCCACGCCGTTTTCCTCAAGCGTATCCTTTGCCTCTTCACCGATACGGAAGTTCCCGGAAAGTCCGGGAAACGCAAACCCGACGACGATCGCATTATTTCCCTCGGAAAGAATCCTGCCGCTCGACACCGTAATATTGGAAAAATGCTCCAGCGGTAAGACTGCGCCGCTGATCACCGCAAACGGCACATACACCTCCGTCTCCTCTCCGCCGATCACCGCCGTCTGCTTCGCGCGGTTCTCATAGTCGAAACGGATGACAACATGCCCGCTTTTCCCCGCCAGCTCCTCCGGTTCCACCTCTGTACCGTCCAGATAATAGGTCATCCGAAGCTCCACCGGCAGCTCCGCGTCCGTCGTTCCCTGATAATAAATGTCCGCGCCGTCCGCCTGCCAGGTGATCGCGTTGCCGCTGCCCGCCGTGTAGGTCTGCGTTCCTTTCACATTCTCAATCCCGGTCAGCGTCGTCTCATCCTCCAAAATCTGCGCGCCCTCGCCGTTCTTTAACTGATTGCTTACGATAATCCTTTGCGCCGTTCCGTCGCTTCCGGCGATCACGTAGACGGTCTCCTCCTTGCCCGATTCCGCGCTGTGTGAGACAATCTGCTGTCCGAGCGCCTCCGTCAGCACTTCCTCCGTCGCTTCTTCTTTTTCCGCCGCACTGACCTGATCCACATGAAGATCATTGATCAATATCGTACCGACGCATCCGGTCACAGTCACAACCGCCGCTGTAACGGCAATCCCCTTTATCAAGCTGCCATGATTGATCCGTTTCATCTCACATCATCCTTTCCTGATTTCTTTTTTTGCATTTTCCCTAAAATCCCTATTTTTTCTGCGAAACCGTCCTTGAACACCTGTCTGCATGAATCAGTGCCGTTCCGCACCCTTCTGTACGCCGATCGACCGCTCCGGCATCGCTTTGATCACGAATGCTGCAATTCCCTGACGGCTTCCCCACTCTTTTCTTTTTTCTTGCGGAAACCCGCGCTTGTGCGGCAGATCAGTCCGTCAAAGATCAGGAACATGCTCGGCAGTACGAGCAGTACGACCGCCATACTGATCAGCGCGCCTCTTGCCATCAACATGCACAATGCGCTGATCATATCAATATTACTGTAAACCCCGACGCCGAACGTCGCCGCAAAGAAGCTTAACGCGCTGACGATCACAGACTGGATGGACTGGCTGTGCGCCAGAAATACCGCTTCTTTTTTATCCATGCCCCCATAGCGCGCATCCTTATATTTATTTGTCATTAAGATCGCATAATCGACCGTCGCGCCTAACTGGATCGTCCCGATGACAATGGACGCGATGAACGGCAGCGTCGTTTTTGTATAATACGGGATTCCCATATTGATAAAGATCGCGAACTCGATGACCGCCACTAAAACGACCGGCAGTGAGATCGATTTGAACACGATCAGGATGAGAAGAAAGATCACCCCGATGGACACGATCGATACCGTCTGAAAGTCATGGTTCGTGATGGAGATCAAATCTTTCGTACATGCCGCTTCCCCGATCACCATGCCGTCCGCGTCGTACCGCTTCACAATGTCCGTCAA
This sequence comes from Clostridium sp., assembly GCA_023663615.1. Taxonomy (GTDB): domain Bacteria; phylum Bacillota; class Clostridia; order Lachnospirales; family Lachnospiraceae; genus DLAJ01. The sequence continues at coordinate 22,073 of JAMPHA010000003.1, forward strand.
AGCGTCGCACTGGGCGTTTATCTCATCCGTCGCCACCTGATATTCGGAGCTGACCAGCATCATTTCGTACCGATCGTTTACGACCTCCTTTGTCAGCGTGTCAGGAAGCAGCTCCTTCGGGATCGTCGGTCCGAGCAGCGCGCTTAGACCGAGCACATTTTTAACGCCGTCCGTCTTTCTGATCTCACGAAGCATCCGGTCCATGTCGCCCGCCCGCATATCAGAATCGACCAAAACGATATGCGTGCTTCCCATTTCAAACGTGTCCGCCAGTTTCTCATTTGCCATGATGCTGGGCAGCTCCTTCGGCAGCGTTCCCGCCAGATCATAATAGACGTCGGTATTCGTGTATCCGATCGTCGCCGGAATCCAGATCACCGCAAAAAGGACCGCCAATAAGATGTAATGTTTTGTCACGAACTTTGATACGCATGTGAACTTCGGTAAAAGCTGCTTGTGGCTCGTGCGCTCCAGCGCTTTATCAAACATCAGGATCATGGACGGCAGGATCGTCACGCAGCAGATCACGCCGATCACAACGCCCTTTGCCATGACAACGCCGAGATCTAGGCCGAGTGTGAAGCTCATAAAACATAAGGAAATAAATCCTGCAACCGTTGTCAGCGAGCTTCCCATCACAGACGTGATGGAATTGCCGATCGCATGCGCCATCGCGTCATACTTATCCGACGGATTCTTTCCTTTTTCCGCCTTATAGCTGTGCCAGAGAAAAATAGAATAATCCATGGTCACGCCCAATTGCAGCACCGCGCTCAGCGCTTTTGTCACATAAGAGATTTCTCCCCAAAAAACATTCGTTCCCAGATTGTAGACGATCGCCATTCCGATACTCAGCAAAAAGAATAACGGAATCAAAAAGGAGTCCATCGTCAGCGACAGTACGATCAGCGCCAGAATCACAGCAATGACCACATAGACCGGCACTTCCTTGTCAGACAGATTTTTTATGTCCGTAACGACCGCGCTCATGCCGCTGATAAAGCATCGTTCATCCGCGATCTCCCGAATCTCTTCGATCGCATCCATCGTCTCATCCGCCGACATCGTGGTGTCAAACAGGATCGCCATCATCGTGCAATCCGCATCCTCGTCGTAAAACACCTCCCGGACCGAATCCGGAAGAATGCTGATCGGTATGGAAATATCCGCAGCGTCATCATACCAGATTACGTTTTTGACATGTTCCACCGCCTCCATTTTTTCCTCAAGGATACTGACTTCCCGCGGCGACATTCCTTCCAGCACGCAGATGGAAAACGCGCCCGTCCCGAAATCCTCCACGAGAATATCCTGTCCCTCCATCGTCTCGATGTCTCCCGGCAGATACGAGAGAATATCATAATTGACTCTCGTGTTCACATACCCGATCCCCGCCGGGATCAACAGCAGCAGACTCAGCGCAAAAATGAAGTATCTGCATTTTACGATTCCCTTTCCAAGTTGATACATCGTCTCATCCGCTCCTTTCATCTTGAAAAAACCGACAGGCGCCTCTGCACAACCGCATCCATCCGCAGCTTCCTTTGCAGGCGCCCGCGCCGCCCCGCCGTCCGTTCTCCTCTGCGGTGCGGTTTTTCTTCTGTGTGGAGTAATATACGCATTTTTTCTCGAAAAAAAAATATGCAAAAAAAGAGAACTGTCTTGTAAAAAAAGACAATTCCTTTCTTTTGTCTGCCAAAATAATACAAAATCGTTTTTTTGTATTCCTTGTTTTTTACTGCATCGCCTCAATCATGTCCTTCATGGAATGTGTGAGCAGGAACTCATAAATTTCCGCGATCTCTGCAGGCGAAACATCCGAGTCATCATGCAGCCAGCGCATGACGATGAACGTGAGCGAGTGCGCATAGTAATCCGCCAGATTTTCCACCGTCAGAAACTTCTTCATGAGCGGATTGCCCGATTCCGCCTTTCCGCGCGTCTCTTCCATCATATACTCGTAGAGCAGTCCCTTAATGCACTCTTTCGTAATGGACTGAAACGAGTTCTGCCCTTCCAGTCTGCCCGCTCTGCGGTAAAACTCGCGCTCCTTTAAGAGATTCGTAAAAATAATCGTAATCGCCGCACTGACCATTCCGCTTTTGATGAGCGGCATCATCGGCTCTAAGATTTCCGTGCGGATGATATGCTCCAACAGTTCATATTTATCCTGGAAATGATTATAAAAGGTCGGGCGGATCACGCCGGCCCCGTCCGTAATATCCTTGATCGTGATCTTTTCGATCGGCATATGAAGAACAAGCTCCTTAAAGCTCTCCATCAGCTTCCGGTCCATTGCGTCTTTTGTCTGCATTGTTATCAAGCCTTTCCGTCAAGATTCTAATTTGTTCCTTACAAGCAAAATTTCATGAAATTTTCAGATTCTTTTCATTCTATTTCTTGCTCTCTTGTATTCCATAGGCGTAATGCCCTCATATTTTTTGAAAACGGTACTGAAATATCCGGCGTCAGAAAAACCCGAAACGGCCGCCGCTTCGGAAACGGACATATCGGTTTTTGAAAGCATTTTTTTGGCCTCTTCCAGTCTGCGCCTCACAAGATATTCGGTGGGACGCATATTCATGGTCTCCTTGAAAATTCTGCAAAGGTGCTGCGGCGTAACTCCCGAAACCCGCGAAAGCTCAGACATCGGAAAATCGCAGCGGAAATGATCGTCAATATAGGTCAAAACCGGCATAAGGATACTGCTGCGATCTTTTCCACTGGACATATTTTTATCTATTACCAGCCTGTGAAATTCGAGCAAATACTCATAAACCAGCCCCGAACATTGATAGTCGCCATAAACCTTGTCCGTCCTTTGGGCAATAAACATTTTATTATATAGGGACTGCATGGAACCCGATTTTTCCAACTTTATGGCAAGCGGCTTTGTCATATTGAATTTTTTCAACACATCGGCGCAGGCATAGCCGTCGAACGCGATCCACCGCACGTCCCATTTTTCCTTCATCGGACAGTATTCGTGCGGATAATTTGCAGGCAGAAAAAAATAAAAATTCTCGGCAAGATTGACGGTAATATCATCATATTTCAAAACCCCCTTATCCCCCGCGCTGAAAAGTATTTGGTGATTAGGGTAACCATCGGGACGCTGCACATGATACTGATATTCGCTTCCCCCAATACCGCAAAGATACATCGGAAGATTTTTTACCTGCGCATTATATGGATATATATTTTGATTTACGGTCATCTGGTCTCTCGCCTTTAACTTTCTTACTTAAAGTATGCAACCGCCACTGTGGTATGTCAATGAAAAAATTTTAAATTTTGAACATCAAAATCATGGTGTCAAAACCGAACGCATACCCGCAGGCACGGTACAGATAAACGCCTTATGCTGATATATCAAGCGTAATTTGATTAAAAATGTTCAGAATTTTAAGCTGACTTATAGAAAATATAATGGTACGATAAGCAAAGAGAACCTACTGTTTCGCGGATAAATTTTCTGATCCGAAATTGTATCAAAAAGGAGTTTGGTTATGATGTTCAAAAAAGTTTTATCATTGACAACAATCGGTATTGCAACACTTTTTATGATACCGGGGTGCAGCTCCAAAAATACCACCCCTGCCGATACTGCCTCGGAAAACACAGAATCTTCAACCTCTGCCGAGGATGCGGATGCTGCGGGGGATGCGGGAGCTGCCGATTCTGCTTACGAAAGCAAGTATGCTCTTTCCAACCCCAATGCTGACGAAGCGGCTCAAAAGGTCTACGACTACATCTGCGAAAATTTTGGCACCTACATGCTTTCCTGCCAGCAGGAATCCACTTGGATGGGCAGTCCCGATTATGAAATGGATTACATCGAACAAACTACCGGAAAGCTTCCCGCAATGCGGGGACTTGACTTTATGAATGCGGATTTTCAAGGCGTTGTGGAACGTTCCAAAGCATGGCACGAAAGGGGCGGACTGGTAACGATCTGCTGGCACACCGGCATAAACGGCATGGGCTACCAGGAGTCACTGGACGATGTTCCCGACTTTGAAAAGCTGCTTACAGAAGGCACACCCGAAAATATTGCTATGCTTGAAAATTGGGATCAGGCGGCGGAGGCTCTCGCGGAGCTTCGGGATGCAGGCGTTCCCGTGCTGTGGCGGCCCTTCCACGAATTTGACGGCGGCTGGTTTTGGTGGGGCAAGGCCGGCGGCGAAAATTTTATCAAGCTTTGGCAGATGATGTACGACCGCTACACATACGAGTTCGGACTTACAAACCTTATCTGGGTGCTGGGCTATTCCGGCGAAGTCAAGGATGGCTGGTATCCCGGCGACAATTACTGCGACATTATCGGCTCGGACACCTACGATAATTCCACTCATTCGCGGGCATGGGCAAAATTGCAGACGGTTACCGACAGCAGCAAGCCTCTCGCTTTTCACGAATGCGGAAACGTTCCTCCCGTTGAGGATTTTGAACGGGACGGCTGCCTGTGGTCCTGGTTTATGGTCTGGCATACCGATCATATCAAGGGCAACGACGCGGATAATTTATGGGCGGTCTACAACAGCGACACGGTTATTACTCTCGACGAACTGCCCGAATTTCATTAAAAAATCAAAGTTTGAAACGTATGGGGCTTGATTATGTTGACATTTATTATCATCACATTTTCGATCCGAACACGCCTTTGGAGGAAACCGCCCTTGCTCTCGACAACACGGTAAAACAGGGCAAGGCCTTGTATGTGGGAGTTTCAAATTACAACAAAAATCAGACCGCAGAGATCATGAAAATTTTCAAGGAACTGCGTACTCCGTTTATTGTAAACCAGCCCTCTTATGCCATCCTCAACAAATGGATAGAAGACGACGGGCTTGATCGGTTTGCCGTGGAAGAAATTGCGGGGATCAATGGATAGGAGGTGTGAAAAGAACAAGATGATTTTTTCATGAATCGTATTTTACTATACACTAACGAAAAAGATTCATGATGTCCTGATAGCGATTCACTACCCGATAAATCTCAATTGTCTCTTTAGCAACCTTATACAACACCACATAATCATTCCACACCACATATTTATAATCCGTCTTAAAGCTCACGCGTTTAGGATTGATTCGCAATCTCATCATAAATCTACTCTCCGACCTCTGCTTTTAATTCATCCATTGTCAGCCAGCCATTTCCATCTTTAACGGCTTCCTCTGCCTCATGCAGTCTCGCTAACAACTTTCTTTCTGCCTTATCATGCTCGTAATCTTCTATATCCATTACCACGAATCTGCCCCTGCCATTTTTCGTCAGAAATACAGGTTCTCCGATCTGACAATTTTTCAAAACCTCATTATAATTTCTTAAATCTGATACCGGTAATATGCTTGCCATAGATATACCCTCCTTTTCAAATTAAGTTATAACGCTCTTTTTTATATTATATTCAAAAATGCTGTAATAATCAACGAAATATTTTACAGCATTAGCATCTTACACACTCTATCATACATTTTCTTTCAAAGCTGCCATTTTTCCGCCCCTTGCATCCGCCGCTCCGCCTGTGGTACACTAAACGCACCCGGATCGGATTCCGCTCAAATAATAGCAGCCCCGATCGGGCATAAAGTCCGCAGTTTGAAAGAAAGGCTTGGTGATTCCCATGAAAATTGGTTTGGTATCTTTTTTATGCAAGAATAAAGATGTGTCCTTTAACATGTCCCAGATAGAGCGGGCAATGCGGGAGTCCCAGGGAAAGGTCGATCTGCTCTGCTTTGGGGAAGCCTATCTGCAAGGCTTCGATTCCCTTTGCTGGGACTACGCGGTCGATCGGGACGCCGCCATCGAACAGCAGTCAGAAACGATCCGCCAATTGCGTAAATGGACAAAAGAATATGACACAGCACTGCTGACGGGATATATTGAAAAAGAAAACGACCGCCTGTATTCCTCCTGTATCGTCATTGAAGACGGAGAGATTCTGCACAACTACAGGAGGATTACAACCGGCTGGAAAGAGTGTCCGGAAACAGATCCGCATTACTGTGAGGGAACAGAAACAGACGCCTTTCTTTTCCGTGGTCAAAAAATCAAACTCGCCCTGTGCGGCGATCTGTGGGAATGCCCTGAACAATTCAAGACAGAGTCGTTATTGATCTGGCCCATTTACGTTAATTTTTCCGTGGAGGATTGGGAGCAGGAAGAGCTTTCCGCCTATACGGAGCAGGCTTCGTCCGCCGCCGCGCATGTCCTGATGATAAACCCTCTGGATGACGATCCGCAAAATCACGGCGGTTCCTTTCATTTCTCCGGCGGAAAAACCCTTGACCGCCTCCCGTTTGACGAGGAAGGGATTTTGATCGCGGAGCTTAATTTCCCATGTTGAGCTGTCTTACGTCATGTCCCGCGAGGGGAGCGACGAGCAGCGTCCTCAATTTCCCGTGCTGACATACCGTTTTACGCTCACGCGCCAGAATAAATACGCGGCGGTATATACCAGCACGCCGACAAGCGGCGCAATGTAAATATAAATCTCCGGATAGTTTGCCATGTCTTCTTTTCGCAGCAGATACTGCGCCGGAAAATAGTTGACGAACGCAAACGGAACAACATAAATCAGAAGCCCCCGGATCAGCTTATGGTAAATGCTGATCGGATAACCGGCGAATTTGCGCATTTCCCAGAAAAAGATGGAACGGATGCTGTTGACTTCCACGAAATAAAAACACAGGGATGAAAAAAAGAGAAACATGCCGCCCTGGATCAGCACCCCGCCGATGATCGCGCCGATATAATACAGGATGCTTGCCGCGTTCCAATGAATGCCGACCCTGCCCGCGGACACAAGAAACAAAAGGACCCCCAGCGTCCCGTGGCCTGCCGTCGCCATCAGGTCGGCATTATTCAGCACCAGTTGGAGCAACAGGCTTCTCGGTCTGACTAAAAGCCGGTCAAACCTGCCTTCCCTGATCGTATCCGAAAACTGTCTTAGATCCGCAAACAGCGAGACGACAATCGCATAGGTCAAAAAAAGAATGCTATACAAAAACAGCAGTTCATTGATGTCCCAGTCATGGATCCTGTCAAACTTGAGCAGCGCCAGATAGATCGCAACAATATTGGCGGATTCCCTGACAAAGACCGCAAGCGTGGCGACGAAGGTGTCCACTCTGTACTGCATTCTCGCATGAACGCTCATCTTTAACGATTGCAGCATGATCCTGATCTCACCCATTTTGCTCATCCTCCCTGCACTACAAGCCTCTTGACGCCTCTTTTCCAAAACGCGCCGGCGATCGCTCCCAAAACCGCGATCCAAAGAATCTGCACCGCGATCCCGGAAAGAATCTCTGTTCCGCTCAGTTCTCCGAGATAAATCCGCACCGGCGTAAAATAAATGGATTCAAACGGCGTAAAGGAAATAATCCGCCTAAGCGCTTCCGGCATAAACCATAACGGCACCAGCGTCCCCGCCAGCAGATTTACCAGTACGTTTTTGATCGTCAGGATTCCCCATACGCTGAACAGCCAGAAGCTCCATGTCTGGACGATAAAGCTGATCAGCCACAGGATCAGATACCCGAATACCACGCTTACAAGCATCGCGATCAGCCCAAACGCGCTTTTCGGAGGACACAGTTTTGTGTGCAGCATGGTAAAAAGCAGCGCCGGCACAAAATGAAACAACATCTTAAACACGCCTTCCCCGATATTTTCCGAAAGCAGCCGGAACATGAAGTTGACCGGTTTCAAAAACTCGGTCGTAATGCTTCCGTCCTGAATCTTGTGCATCAAAAAGAATTCATTATAATCAAACGCATGGGACAGCCCCAGCGTAATGACGAAGTTTGTCGCCACCATGCGGTAGGAAACCCCGTCGATTTGCGCCGCATTTCCATACAACGCTTTATAAATGCACAGATAGACCACGATCGTGATCGCGGTATTCACGATTCCCATAAAAAAATCCAGCCGATATGCCATTTTATCCTGAAACTTTTTTACGGCAAACTCCACGTAAGCTCTCATATCATAAACCTTCCCTCATAAATATCGCGGATAATATCGTCGATCCCCGGTTCGCAGATGGAAATATCCCTGACCTTTTTCTGCGCGAATAAATTTTCCATGACCGTGTTCATCGGCGTTACGCTGACGTCGAATGTCTGCGTCTCCTTTTCTCCGTCTTCCAGCAAAATCTCAATGGTCTTGGAATGCGCATATTTATTTTTGATCTGCCCGATGCTTCCGTCATAAATCTTTTTTCCTTTATCAATCATAATCAGACGGTCGCAGACCTTCTCAATATCCTGCATGTCATGCGTGGTAAACAGAATGGTCGTCTGTTCCTTTTCATTGATGTAGCGGATAAATTCGCGGATTTTTTCTTTTGCCACGACGTCCAGCCCGATGGTCGGTTCGTCCAAAAATACGATTTCCGGCGAATGCAGAAGCGCCGCGACGATGTCCCCGCGCATCCGCTGTCCCAGCGAGAGCTGCCTTACCGGCTGGTTCATGAAATCCTCCATTTCCAGCAGACCGGAAAACAAGCGCAGATTTTTTTCGTATTGTTCCTGCGGAATCCGGTAAATAAACTTCATCAGTTCAAAGCTTTCCAGCAGGGGCAGATCCCAGTTCAGCTGTGATTTCTGCCCGAACACGACGCCGATATTTCTCACATACTGCTTTCTCTGCTTATACGGAATATAGCCCTTGATCGTGACGTCCCCCGCATCGGGATACAGAATCCCGGAGAGGATTTTGATCGTCGTGGATTTTCCGGCTCCGTTCGGACCGATAAAGCCGACGCTCTCCCCTTTTCGGATGGAAAAACTAATCCCGTCAACCGCCTTTTTGATCTCCTCATTTCTGCTGAAAAGGTATTTCAGCGATGCGGCGATGCCTTTTCCGCGTTTCGCGATCCGATAATGCTTTTTTAAGTCCTTCACCTGAATGATGGGTTCCATATGCGTCCTCCGTAAATTCTGCTGATCGTTCCTTCCAGATCCGGTTCCTGCAACCGGACGTCCCCGATGCCTCCCTGCTTCATAAGATGCCGCAGAAGCTGTGCCGTTTCTATTTTTTGTTTATCATAGTCGATCGTGAGCAGATCGGACTGCACACAATACCTTTCCAGAGGAAGATCTTCCAGATCGGGAAGCGCGCCCGATATGTTCACTTCCATCCGATAATACGGTGAAAACTCGTCTATGATCCGCTCGGTTTTTCCGTCGAAAAGAATCTCTCCCTCATGAAGCAGAATCACCCTGTCGCACAGCTTCTCCACCTCCGCAAGCTGATTGCTTGTATAAAGGATCGTCACCGTTTTTTCTTTTCTGTAGCGTTCAAAAAAGCACAGAATCTTATGCCGTATGGCGACATCCACACCGATCAGCACCTCGTCCAGCAATAAGATCTGCGGCTCGGCAAGCAGGGCATAGACCAGCTCGCACCTCATCCGTTCTCCCAGCGAAAGATGATCCGGTCTCCGGTCCATCAGCGCCCCGATCTCAAATACTTCTTCCAAACGCCCCAGCCTCTCCGCAAAATCCTGCGTGCGGATCCGATACATGTTTCTGCAATTTTCAAACGACGCCCTGACCGTCAATTCCTCCCACAGCTGGGATTTGGTTCCCGACAGGTAGATCAGTTCCCTTGCGGAAGCATGGTCCTGTATCACACTGTCTTTTCCGTTGGTTCTGATAAAACCGGTATCCGGCTTTGCCACACCGGCAATGATATTTAACAACGTCGTTTTTCCCGCGCCGTTTAAGCCAATCAGCCCTGCCTTTTCGCTCCGCGCAATGTGGAAGGAAATGTTTTTTAATACGTTTTTCTTTCCTAACGTCTTTGATACGTCCTTTACGATAACCAGAAGTATTCACCTCCCAAAATTGTACCGCCCAATGCGAGGTCATCATAATAAAAAAAATCCCGCACGTCAATCCATGCGGGATAAACAACCTTGATTCAGGGATAAACCGCCAGCGGGGGTATGCGGACCGCTGCCAAACGCGATAAACCGCCAGCGGCTCGTATGAACCGCTGCCGTACACGCTGCGCGCGGAACCGTTTTTCAAGCGAACATCACCGTAACGATAAACATGCCGTCCTTCTCATACAGATCCATTGTTCCGTCATATTTTTCCGCAACCGCCCTCATCTGCTTCATGCCATATCCATGCCCCGGCTCTTCCTTGGAAGAAATCAGCCGGGGATTATCCTTTAACACGGAGCCGTCGATGCTGTTCTTCACGGTGAGGATGTCGAATCCTTTTTGAGAAGCAATATGGACTTCCAGTTTTGGTTCTCCGGAACCAAGCGCGCCGCTGATGGCATTATCGAGCATGTTATTTAACAAAGACGAAAAATCCACGCTGTCCATATACGAAAACGACAGGTTCTCGATTTCGGCCTTGATCCCGATGCCTTCCGCTTTTGCCCGGGAGAGCTTCGTGTTCAGGATATGGCTCAATAACGAATTTCCGACATGAACATAAGTATACGTCCTGTTAAGTTTGTCCAGAATTTCCCCCGCATATCGTTTTGCCTCTTCCGTCTTGCTCTCCTCCAAGTAAGAAAGAATTACCATCGTATGATTTTTCATATCATGTTTGAGCAGTCCGATCTGCTGTTGGACTCTGCGTATTTCCTCTGTCGTCCGCTGCTGTTTTTCATAATCATCCCGGATGTCTGACAGTCTTTTTTCCATATCCAGATTGTCCGCCACATACCGCGCAAGCTGTCTGTCCTGTTCCTCATAGCGTGCTTTCAGGGCTCTGTTTGAGCCGAATGCCTTTCCCAGTAGGACCGCCTGTATGACGATTATGACTACAAGAACCATCTCCATTTCCGATTTCCCCCACCCCTCTTATCGAAGCTCCTATCGAAGCATTTCCAGAATTTTTTTCCGCACATCCTTTTCATAGCTTCTGCCTATGGGAAGCGCCGTGCTTTCCCCGCCCGCTTTCACAATCATTTCGGAATTCGTCACTTTTTCAATGTATTCCGCATTCACCAGATAGCCCTTGTGGCACCGGATAAAACCCCTGCCCTCCAGTTTCTTTTCCATATTTGTCATGGTTTCCCGGACGCGGACCGTATCGTCTTTTCGTTTTATGACAAGGTAATTTTTCTCCGCCTCGATATAAAAAATGTCTTTGATGCGTATCCGGATCAGTTCCTGTCCTTTTTGGATCACGAGTTCCTGCCTGTTTTCCAGCAATTCTTTTCCAATCCGCTTTACGACTTCCTCCATTTCCTGATCCATATGTGTTTTACGGATAAATCCGAACGGCCGGTAGGCAAAAGTCTGATAGACAAGCGCGTCGTGGCTCGTGATGAAGATCAGGATCGTGTTCCTGTTCTGTTCGTTGATCAATCCCGCGATCTCCATTCCGTTATGATACGGCATATCTATATCCAAAAACAAAACGTCTATCTTCTCGTTTTGCAGACACTGCATCAGTTTTCTCGGATCATTCATGCCGGTACAGCGCGCCGGTATCTGATTCCCGTCAAAGCAGCTCTGCACTTTTCTCAAAATGATGTCCAGAATTTCTTTTTCGTCGTCGCACACTACAATATGGTACATTTTCGTCTCCTGCTCATGGCACGTTGTTATCAGAAAATTATTGTATCATGAGACGACGCTTCCTGCCATATAAAAAAGAGTTTCGCTGACACACTTCTTCGAGGTTCACGAAATTTCCCATACATTAAAAAAGGACCTCCGTCCACGCGGAAGTCCTTCTGTCTTACCAAATATCCTTCTCTTAAAAATCACGGATCGCCGCAAGCGCAGGCAGCGCGTTTCCGTCATAGTCGAACAGCGCCTGATTCGCCCACTCATTGCCGCAGGGCCCTTTGTCGCCGATATAAGCAAGCGACTCCGGTGTCGCCCAGCCGGAACCGGGCACGGGAAGCCATGCGGGCTCCCAGTAGAAGAAGCCCTTCCCCCTGCCGTTCGGAACGTCACGGATGATCTGCATGACCTCTTTCATAAAACCACGCTGTCCCTCGGGTGTCATCGGATACGGTACTTTTTCGGCAAGCGCCGCTTTCGTCGCCATGCCCTTGCGCTCCTCATCCGCAAGCTTTTCGTACGCCTGATAGTCCTCCATCGTATATCCCATGGACACCTCGGCAACGATAACATCCTTTTGATAGCGTTCGGAAATGTCTTTCATATTGTCGGCAAGGCCGGAAATCGGACCGTGCCAGAACGGGTAATAGGACAGACCGATCACGTCAAAATCCTCACCGCGCTCCATATAGTGATCGAACCAGTCGCGGTACAATGCGTTATTGCCGCCGTTATCCAAATGGATCATGACCGGAAGCTTCGCGTCCACGGCGCGCGCGGCGCGGATACCCGCGCTGATAAAGCGCGCAATGTTATCGTAAGCAGGCATTTTGGCGTTCGGCCACAACAGCCCGTTCGTCACCTCATTGCCGATCTGGATCATCGTCGGAAACGCATTTTCTTTTTTCAGGGTAAGCAGCACGCGGCAGGTATAGTCGTACACTGCCTGCTCCAGCTGGTCGTCGTCATAATCCGCCCACGCCTTCGGCTTAATCTGTTTGCCCGGATCGGTCCAAAAATCACTGTAATGCAGATCGAGAAGAAACTGCATTCCCTGCGCAAGCGCCCGCTTTGCAGTCCGCACGGTCACATCAAGATCATTCGTCCCCGCGCCGTACGGCTTTCTTGTCTCGGAATACGGATCGTTCCACAGACGCAGACGCACCGCGTTTGTCCCGTAACGCTTTAAGATGGAGAGCAGCTCTCCCTCCTGCCCGTTATCGTAAAACCTGCCCCCGCACCGCTCGACTTCTTCAAGCGTGGAGACATCCATGCCTTTGATAAACTCTGCCATAAGTCGTCAGTCCTCAAATTCTGTGATTCTGTCCGCAATTCTGCCATAGCGGAACCTTGCCAGCTCGTTCTTTTTTAACACATCCTCCTCCGTGCCGTGATACTGGCAGCGGATGCAGTAGTATTCTTTTTTATCGCGGTCATAAAACATATCAATATCAAGGTCTCGCATAAAGCAGGACGGACACCGGTAATTTAATTTGCCTTTTCCAGATTGAGCCATGTCGTAAATACCTCCTTATCAGAAATTTCTGTTTGATAGCCTAACGTAAACATCGGGGAGAATGCATAGCCCTCTTTCACATAGCCGGACGCCTTGCCGCAATCGGTACTGAGCGATACGCGGGTTTCGATCTGCGGTACCACCGCTGTGACGCGCTCCGCGCCTTCCATGGAAGCCTCCCTGCACTTGTACGCATAGTCGATCGTGCTCTTTTCACTGCCCTTTTCCAGACTTAACGTAATACCGGTCATATCCTCGGAATACTCCGTCGTTCCGTAGCACGCTACCATATACTCATTTAATTCCACTTTTGCATTCGGATCGCTCATAGAAAGCACCTTGCGCTCGATGCCGATGCGGGAGCTTCCCTCCTCAAAAAGCAGTCTTGTCTGGAGCTTCACGGTTAAGTCCGCAAATTCAATATCCACCGGATCGAGCGTTAAGATTCTCGTTCGTCCCTCCTCGGAAAAATGCGCCTTCGTGCGGCAGAGACATAAATCCACTTCCTCGCCGTTATAGGAAAGCTTTGCGCTTCTGACCGTTCCTTCGCCCGCATAGTGCGTGAAATATCCCGCGCGGTACTTTTCCTGAATCAGGAACGGATAAGACGCGTCGGTCACATGCTTGGTTCCGATGCCGACCGGCCAGTTTAATTTTGCCGCATACGGGCGAAGATCGACGATCGCGCCGCCCTGATCCATGTTGACGCAGGCGCGCATATACGGATCGCAGTACCAGAAAAGCTGCTTATCCGAACCGTAAAGAATATCTTTCCAAAGCGCGCACTCCGGCTCCGTATAGCGTCTGTTCTCACGGTACCAGTCCGCGAACTCCGCCATCGTCATATCGCTCAATTTGCCTTCTTTTTTGAGCTTGCCGTAATAAGCACAGCCGTCCTCGTAGGATTTGAGCAGCAGCTCGTAAGGCGCTTCCCAGCGTCCCATCTTGTTCATCCAGCCCGGTCCTACGAACATCATGTTATACGCGTAGCCGTTATTGAATTTGCCCAAATGACGATACTGGTCGATCAGATTATATAAATAAGGATAATCCCATGTCTCGGTATCATAGATCATGCCGCGCAGTACGTTCTGCGGATGCGTGCCGAAATTAGAACCGTTGCCGTCGTAGCACGCAAGCAGATCGCGGGACAAATGCGGGATCGCCACAATACCGGAATCCTCCGCCTCGTCCGCTGCAGGCGCATGGGTGTTCTGCTTACTCGGAATCCAGGGCGCCCACGGACCGCCGTCCATAAACGTATACCAAGAATTGTTGCACGTATGATATGCCTTCGGTCCTTCCTCCCAGCAGGTCGCAACCGCACACTTTACCGTCGGATATTTTTCTTTGATATAATTCGTCAGTTCGGCGTCCATGTAATAGGAACCGGTTGATTCCGGATAGAAACCGAAGCGCTCATGAAATTTACCGAACACGTCATCGACGATGGATTTCTTATCTTCCATCGAGAACATCCAGATACAGAAATCCTTTGTCTTATATTTCTCGCGGAACTCCTTGCACGGAAGCCCTAAAAGCGTCAATGCGATCTCGTCGCCGTACTGCTCGTGATCCGCCTTTGCCAGCGCTACCGCTTCGTCATTAAAAAGAGAAGCATAGGTCATCTGGATCGTTGTCTTTAGTCCGTTCTTGTGCGCGATCGACTGCTGGGTCTTGAAAATATCCAGCGACTCCGTCAGAAGCGCCTTTCTTCCGATGTCTTCCTCTTTCCCGTGTCCGGTCACTTTCTCTGCATATTCCGGAACCATTTCGGGACGATGAATGATGTTGACAATAAATTTCTCCATGTCTGCCTCCTTATGATATGACTTATCCCAGTGTGCTATCCACCAGTATTCCCTGTCCTTGCGGCCGCAATCGGGCGCGGCGGTTTTTCTCCGCTTTTTTCCGTTCTGCCGGACTTGTCCGAACCTATCCGTCTCCGTTCTCCCCGCAGCCCGTCTCCGCTCCTTGTTGCGCGTCTCCGCTTCCCTGTTGCGCAACCGGTTGTCCTTTTCCATAGTCTACCAAAACGGGGATTCCTTGTCAATTGTTATCGTTCCGGCTTTTTCACTGATTTTACGGGGATTTCTTTGTGTATATTTCATAAATTCATGAAGTTTGCAGCCTGCAGATCTCCTCTATCGCATACAATGGTAGATTGATAAGCCAGTCCTCCTCCCGATAGTCCGCCATAGATGCACGGACAGAGATTTCGGGATGAAATCTTTCCCTGTAGGTTTTGAGGCTTTTTGCCTTGAGATTAACCTCCGCCTTCACTTCCAGCGGAATGATCTGTTCATTCACCTCAATAACAAAGTCCACCTCACAGGATGCGCGATCATTCGTATAATAATAGACGCCGACATCCTCCATCGTCCGGAGCTGTTGACATACATATTGTTCCGTCAGCGCGCCTTTGAATTCGACAAACAACGCATTGCCGTCAAGCAACGTTCGCCTGTGCAGACCTGCCATACAGCCAAGAAGTCCCACGTCAACGAGAAACAGCTTAAACGCCTTCAAATCTTCATAGGCTTTCAACGGGATTCCTGATGCATTTACCCGACCGATCCTATGAACCAGTCCGCAGTCGCAAAGCCACATCAGCGCCGTTTCGTATTCCTTTGCCCGTGCGCCTTCGCGCACGAGACCGTAAATAAACTTCTTATTTTCCTTGGCAAGCTGTGACGGAATACTATTCCACAGCATACGGATTTTGGGAACGATTTCATTCGGTGCATGTTTGGAAAAATCCTGTTCATATGCCGCCAGTATCCGTTTTTGGATCTCCCGGACTTCCTGAAAATCTTTTTCCTCCGCAAAGCTCTGCACCGCCTCCGGCATTCCGCCGACAAAATAATATTGTTTCAGCGCGTCAATATAGGTTTGCTTAAACGCGGCGATCATCCCGTAATCCCGGCTGTCAAGCAGCTGTGCGAAACGGCTGCCCGCGGTTGCCATCAGAAATTCCCTGAAAGACAGCGGATAAAGGCTGAGAAATTCCACTTTTCCCACCGGAAAGGATGTGCCTTCATGCAAAGCGATCCCTAACATAGAACCGGCGCAGATAATATGATACTGCGGCGCATTTTCACAAAAATATTTCAACGAAGAAAGCGCTCTCGGCACTTCCTGTACCTCATCAAAAATAAGAAGCGTATGCTCCGGGTCGATTTTTCTGCCGATATACAATTCCATCCCCGTCACCAGACGGTCAATATGGAGATCAGGTGCAAAAAGCTCTGCCATTCCGGGATTCGCATCAAAATTGATATAAACCGTATCGGCATACGCTTCCCTTCCGAATTCTTTCATCAGCCATGTCTTTCCAACCTGCCTTGCTCCTTCAATGATCAGCGGTTTCCGGCGTTTACTTTCTTTCCATTGATATAGTTTTTCCATTGCCGTCCGATACATTCCTACACCTCCTCCCCCAAACGGTTAAAACAATGATCGCAACTATAGTATAACCCTGTTTTTCAAAACATACAACGAAATTTTGTGTTGATTTAACATTTTTCACAGCGAATATTTGTTCATATTAACATTTTTTACGGCGAATATTCGATTCCTACCCCAAGGGGTGCTCCTCCCGCAGCGCCAAAATCGCCCCGCGGTACGCGCGCTCCAAATGGAGCGCCGCGGCAGCTTCCTCATATTCCAATGCGTTATTCGCAAGGATACTCGCGTATCCGTGAACAAACAGAGCAAGCGTCAAAAAGACCTCCTTCGTCTGCTCCATATTTAATCCCATCGCTTCCTGCATCGCAGAAAGAACCGGTCTCAGTTCCCCGGAGTCGATCATCTGCAGCACGCTGCTCTCGACGGCAAACCCCGATTGAAACAGGAAACGGAATAAATGTGGCTCCGTAACGGCAAACCGGATATAATTCAGCCCGATGCCGAGCAGCACATTCTCTCCCTGCCGGATATTCAGCAGATATTCTGTGTGAAACCGGTCCGCCTTTTCATATGCCGCCCTTTTCATTTTCTCAATCGTGTCAAAGTGATACATGACAGGCTGCGTAGAACAGCCGATTTTCTGCGAAACCGTCCTTGCATTGACGTTTTCCACCCCTTCGGCTCTCGCGACCTCGAACGCTGCATCTATTACCATTTCCTTCGTGATCCTTGCCTTCGGCATACTGATCCTCCTTTGATCTTTCCGTTAGTTCAGCTTCAAATGCGCAGTCCTGCTGTTTCCGCCTGCTGCCTGCACAAATCCCAGCGACCGGGACAGCGCAATCGCGGCGGCGTTGTCTGCATCGACCAACATGATCATCCTTTTCGGCTTGTTCAGTTCGATCGCCTTGGCGAGCATCGCTTTAGCGTATCCCTTTTTACGATATTCTTCTTTTACAAAAATATCATAGGGCTCATTTTTTGCTGTTCGGCTTATGCTTGTTACTGTTTTGAGCATTCGCACCGCCCCTCCGGCTTTTTTACTTCGTCGATTCCTTCAACACCACTTCATATCCAAGCAGCGTTCTCTTCGCGACCGCTTTTCCCTCAAGATGATCGAGCAGGATCCGGCATGTCACCGCGCCGAGCGCCGCCGCGTCAAATTGAAGCGAGGTGATCGCGGGCAGATTGTTGTCCAAAAGCGGACTGTTGTAAAAGGACGCCACGCGCAGATCCTCCGGCACGCTGAGACGGCTTTTTTTCAGCGCGTTGAGTACCTGACAGCAGATGGCATCATCCATACACAAAATGCATTCCGCTCCTTTTTTGACAAATTCACTCACCATCCGTTCGAGCATCGGCTCGCTATCTGCATCCAGACAGATCAGCGAAGAATCCACGGGCAGCTCCTGCGCCTCAAACGCGTCAAGGTATCCCTGCATACGGGTGTTGGTAATGACGATCCCCCTGCCGCCGCCGATCAGCGCGATCCTGCGCAGCCCTTTCATCAGCAGAATGCTCGTCAGCTCCCGGCATGCCTCCCGGTGGTCGTGGTCGATCTGAATGATGTCGGGGTCCTGCGACGTTCCGATCGCCACAAACGGCATATGATGCTGTTTTAAGTACGCGGCGGGCGCATCCTCGACCAGCGTCCGGCTTAAAATGATCCCGTCCACCTTATTATTTAATACCAGCCGTTCCAACTGCGACAGATCGTTTTCACGGATCATCGAAACGACCATGTCGTAATCCGCCGCTGCCGCGGTCTCGCTGATGCCGATCATGCATTTTTGAAAAAAAGACGAGTCCGCAAAATTGTTGCTTCCCGGCATCATCAGACCGATGTTATAGGTTTTATTCTGCGCAAGCCCCTTTGCGATCACATTCGGTTTGTAATCGTGCTCCTCGATATAGCGCAGCACCCGCTCTTTCGTATCGTTTCCGATGCGTCCCTTGCCTGAGATTACGCGGGAAACCGTCGTCTTGGAAACGCCCAGTGCCTCCGCCACATCGGCGATCGTCATCTTTTTTGTGTCCCGCTTCTCCTCTTCCATCGTCATTTTGTACCTCCGGACCGCTTCTGATTTGTCTATTCCGTATATTTTCTTTTGCTCCATACTGTGTTATAATGCAATTGCGCAATCGGTTGTTCTGTTGAATTTACGCCATTTGCGCACGGAGCTTTCCCAGCGGATTCTCCTTATGATAGTTATGATAGCAATGTTCTTTTTTATCGTCAATCCCAAAGAAAGGAACACCCTATGAAAACAGATCGGATTTATTACGGCGCCGCCTATTATGACGAATATATGCCCTGCGAACGCATCCGCGAAGACATGCGCATGCTGCGCGAGGCGGGCATGAATGTCATCCGCATCGCGGAATCGACGTGGGCAACCATGGAACCGCACGACGGCGTATTTGATTTTACGCATCTTGACCGTATGCTGGAGGCTTCCGCCGCAGAGGGCATCCTCGTTATCCTCGGCACGCCGACCTACGCAATTCCCGCATGGATGGCGGCGCGCTATCCCGATATTCTCGCCGTGACGCGGGGCGGGCAGGAAATTTACGGCAGGCGGCAGAACATGGACATCACAAGTCCCGATTATCTGCGCCACGCCGAGCGTATCATCCGGCGTATGCTCGAACATGTGAAAGACGCGGCGCACATCATCGGTTTCCAGCTCGATAACGAGACGAAGTCCTACGATACGCGCGGTCCCCGCGTGCAGGCAATGTTTGCTTCTTATCTGAAAGAACAATTTCACGGCGATCTTAGTGCCTTAAACGATCACTTCGGTTTTAATTACTGGAGCAACCGCATCAGCGCATGGGAGGATCTTCCGAATGTGACCGGCACCATCAACGGCAGTTTTGACGCGGAATTTCGAAAGTTCCAGCGTAAGCTTGCCGCCGATTTCCTAAAATGGCAGGCGGCGATCGTGGAAGAATACCGCCGCCCCGACCAGTTTGTCACGCAGAATTTTGACTTTGACTGGCGCGGCTGTTCCTACGGCTTACAGCCCGATATAGATCAGGTATCCGCCGCGCAGGCGCTCACCGTCGCGGGCGTTGACATTTATCACAAAAGCGCCGCAGAACTGGATGGCGCGGCAATCCATATGGGCGGCGCCATCGGGCGCAGTCTGAAAAAAGACAACTATCTCGTACTGGAAACGGAGGCGCAGGGAAATCCGGGCTGGCTTCCCTATCGGGGACAGTTAAGGCTCCAGGCATACAGCCATCTCGCCTGCGGCGCAAACTCCGTCATGTACTGGCACTGGCACTCCATTCACAACGCGATCGAGACTTATTGGAAAGGCGTGCTCAGCCACAACTTAAAACGCGGCGCCGTCTATGACGAGGCATGCACGATCGGACGGGAACTTTCCGCGATTGGCGGCAAACTGAAAAACTTAAAAAAAGAAAACCGCGCCGCATTTCTTCTAAGTCAGGAGGCGCTCATCGGCCTGCAGGAATTTCCGATCAGCGGCGCCCTGCAATATAATGAAGTTTTCCGCTGGCTCTTTGACGCGCTCTACCGCCTGAATATCGAGGCGGATGTGATTTATGAGCGGAATATGATACAGCCGGGCTGTGCGGATTCGTATGACACGATCTTTGTTCCCGCGCTGTATTCTGTAAAAGAAGAAACACTTTCTGCACTGCGTCGTTTTACAAAGCAGGGCGGTCAGCTGATTGCCAGTTTTAAGTCCTTTTTTAGCGACGAATATCTGAAAGTCTTTCATGACGATCAGCCGCACGGCATGACCGATGTATTCGGCATGACCTATGACCGCTTTACGATTCCGACAAAGGAGACGGTAACGTTCCGGGCGGACGCACTTCGGACGACGGCGGTTTCGGCAGATAGGATTCCGGCGGCGTCCCGAACAGAGACGTTTCAATCAGATACGGAAATCACGCCGGATTCCGCGGCAGAGCATGCCGCATATGGCTCTCCCATCCCCGTCCGGGAATGGATGGAGCTCTTAGAGCCTGCGGGCGCGGAAACGCTCGCTTCGTATGAAACGGCACATTGGGGCGAATGTGCCGCCGTCACAAGAAATCAGTTCGGTAAAGGCACCGCCGTCTATATCGGCTGCTATTTTGACTCGGATGTGCTGGAAAAGCTGCTCGCCTCCCTCATGAGCGCGCGTGGCTTCGATACGGACGGTCCGCATTTCCCGCTGATCCGCAAATGCGGAAAAAATGACGACGGAAACCGCATCATTTATCTGCTGAATTATTCGGACGCGCCGATTGTCTACACCCACCGCGGCGCAGACGCACAGATGCTGCTTCCGAGCGGTATCGGCACGGGGATCGGCAATGCAGGCCCGGCTGCTGCAAACAGCTCTGCTGCGACCAATGCCACTGCCTCTGGCAGCACAGCCACGGACGGCAATACCAACGCTCCCAGCGGTTCCGTCACGGACGGCGATGCCGACACTTTGGGCAACGCAACCACGAACGGCAATGCCAACGCTTCGAGCGGCTCTGTCACGAACGGCGAGGCGCTTACGCTCGCCCCTTGGGATGTCATCATTCTTGAGGAAGGTTCCTGCTGAGTGAGCGCCTGCGGTCGCCATTCAATGCATTTACCACTCTTGTTTATCCGCCCGCGGCACGCACAAGATTCCGCACCTTGGATTCTGGCGCTCTGCCGCAGGCATAACCATAGCACAATCATCAAAGGGAGGATTGATTATGAAACACAAAACACACGGTTCCAAATGGCTCGCCTGTCTGCTCTGTGCCGCGCTGCTGCTTGGCGGATGCGGCAAGGCTTCGGGGGATGCCGACACATCCGGCGGCGCAAACGAGTTCGATAACGCAAACGCCGCCGACAATTCGGACGCATCCGGCGGCTCCGATACGGCGGACGGTTCCGACGCTTCCGGTTCTGACACTTCCGGCTCCAAAACGCCAAGCGTTTCGCTTCCCGATTACAGCGACGTCACCGCGCTTGACCGTGAGCCTGAAATTTTTGTCACACCGGTTGACAATCTCACCGATGATTTCTGGTTCGGTGTGGATGTCTCTTCCGTTATTGCCGAGGAAGAGAGCGGCGTTGTCTACTACAATGAGGACGGCGAGGAACAGGATATTTTCCGCACGCTCAAAGAAAACGGCGTCAATGCCGTCCGTATCCGTGTCTGGAACGATCCGTGGGACGCGAATGGAAATTCCTATGGCGGCGGTCACAACGATGTAGAGACCGCGATCGCGATCGGACAGCGCGCAACCTCTTACGGCATGGAGGTTCTGATCGACTTCCACTATTCTGATTTTTGGGCGGACCCCTCTAAACAGATGGTGCCGAAAGCATGGGCGGAAATGAGCACGGAAGAAAAAGCAGACGCTCTTTACACCTATACAAAAGAATCCTTAAACGCCCTGCTCGATGCGGGCGTAAACGTGACTGCCGTTCAGATCGGCAATGAGACGACCACCGGTATCAGCGGTGTGAAAAACTGGGACGGCCGGACAAAACTGTTTCAGGCAGGCTCCAATGCGGTACGTGAGGTTTCCGCGGAATGGGGACACGATATGCAGGTCGTACTTCATTTCACGAACCCTGAAAACAGTACGGAATACTTGAAATACGCGCAGATTCTCGACAGCGTCTCCGTTGACTACGATATTTTTGCAAGCTCCTATTATCCGTACTGGCACGGCACGCTCGAAAATCTGACCTCCGTGCTCGGCGAGATTGCGACGACCTACAACAAAAAGGTTATGGTTGCGGAGGTCTCCTATACTTATACGATGGACGACGGCGATTATTCCGGCAACAGTCTCTCCAGCGAATCTGTCTGCGAACTTCCGTATTCCATTTCCGTGCAGGGACAGGCGGACTGCGTCCGCGACGTTACCGCCGCGGTTACCGCTACGGGACATGGCGTCGGCATTTTCTATTGGGAGCCTGCATGGATTCCCGTTCCCGGAAACTCTTATGAGGAATGCTCCGCTCTCTGGGAAGCGCACGGCTCCGGCTGGGCGTCGAGCTATGCCGTAGAATACGATCCCGACGACGCAGGCATCTATTATGGCGGCAGTTCCTGGGATAATCAGGCGATGTTCGATTTTACCGGACATCCGCTCGCTTCCCTCAGCGTATTCCGCTATCTCCGCACGGGCGCGCAGGCGGAGTTAAAAGCAGACTCCGTTCCGCCCTGCGACCTGACGTTCCGCATCGGCGAGGAGATTCTTTTGCCGGAAACTGTTCCTGTTACCTATAATGACGGCAGTTCCGTAGATAATCCGGTAGCATGGGATGAGAAGGAAGCAGAACAGGCAATATCGGGCGGCATTGGCAATTATACCGTATCCGGCACCGTGACTGTGGACGGCATAACGCTGCCCGCTACATGCAGCATTCATGTGCTTGACTTAAATTATGTGGAGAATTACAGCTTTGAGGATGAAGATCTGTCCATGTGGACCATCACAAATATTGATGATGTGACGGATGAAGTCTTTGTCATCGACAAGTCCTCCGACGCGGTAACCGGCACGCATTCGCTTCATTTTTATTCCACGCAGGATGTTGATTTCACGGTAGAACAGACGATCACCGGTTTAGCGCCCGGCACCTACTATTTCCAGATCACCTTACACGGCGGAGACGCCCGGACGCAGGATATGTATATCTACGCGATCGCTGACGGCGAAACCTATACGGAACCGACGGATGTGGACGCATGGGCCGTTTACCGCTACCCGCGTATCGCCGCGATCACGACGACGGACGGCACGATCACGGTAGGCGCGCACATCACGAGCAGTTCCGGTTCCTGGGGCAACCTGGACGATTTCATTTTGGCGCCGGTGGGTGAATAAAAAATCGCGCTTCGCGCGCTTTCGAAGAATCCGCCTATAGGCGGATTCTTCCAGTCTACGGAAGTTCCTGACTGTTAAAAAAGGACGCAAAGCGTCCTTTCGAAGAATCGCAAGCGATTCTTCCAGATTTGCAAAACTTTCTATGTTCAAAAATCGCGCTCCGCGCGCTGGAAAATTTTTTGAAAAAAGAGGCTGCAAAAAACAGCCTCTTTTTTTCGTTTGTCAAAATGTCTTTCCGTCCCGGCAAGCCAAACGTTCTCTCACTCCTTATCGAATACATATTGTGTTCCGTTTTCAAGATATTCCCATGTACTGTCCGTAAAGGTGAGCGTCGCCTGCCTGTCGGAAAATGTAATTTCTACTGCAATGGGATCTCCGGCAGCATCTGTTCCCGTCATGGCAAGAATCCCATTTTCATACTTTCCCATAAAATCATCAATCGTCGTCAGCCTAAAAAGCAAAACCTCCGCGTGATAGAAACCATCCGCACCCGCACTAATAGAAAGCGTACTGTCATCATCAGGCCATCCATACGTTCCCGATATGTCATCCATCATTTCCGAATCCGAATCCCCTTCTGCCTGCGCATCATTTTCCTGCTGACTTGCGGCTGGTTCCTCGATAGGGACATTTTCGTCTTTTTCCCCTTGTCCGCAGGCAGTTGTATTCAAAACGGTTAAAAGTATACATACCAATACTGCCGCCTTTTTCTGTCTTTTCATATCATCACCTCCCATCAGACACATTTTCATCGCTGGAACCATCTCTCAGCATTTCGCAAACATTCCGCTTACTCTTATTTTTTCTACTGCCTGAACAGCCGTTTCATAACTGACATCCTCCCCAAGCAGAGCCTCCGTCAAATTCTGATAGTCATCCTTATAAATTTCCTGTTCCGCAATCAGTTGCAAAAGTGCCGGAACATCCACATCATCCTGTGCAGAAGGACATATATTGGAACATTTTCTCACAGCCCTAACTTCCTCCACTAACCTTTTGAAACTCTCATCCATCTCCACAAGCGGCAATACCTAGCATTTCCGGTGCCTCCTCCTCCATTACCCCGCCAATATAATTTGTAACGGACATTATTACGGTAGGAAAAGAAACTGCCGTAAACGATGTTTCCACAAGAACAAACGATGATATGGGAATCTCCCCTATTTCAAATACGCTCTTATATTCAATCCGGTATCTATTATAATCCCTTCTGCTCCTTGTATCCTCCAAATTAGATATATGCATTCCTAATTCTTCCGCAATATCGGCAAGCACATATTTCAACTTCTTTTTCTCTCCTTGAGACAAGGAAGTATCAATTGTTATATCTATATCTTCCGAAAAACGCTTAATAACCCTGTGACACTTTGACAGCGATGTTCCACCCTTAAATACCACATATGGCAGCTTTTGCGACAAAAGCCTTAATATCATAGTCACATAATAATCTTTTTCAATAATCATTTCTGACATATTCGTATGCTGAACCGACTTTCTTACAGCATCTGCGAATTGTTCCCTGTCCTCATGCAGATACACCCGCAAGCACCCCCGTTTCGTACATATTCTTATATATCTTTTCCGGGTAATAGTTTAAATACGGTTCTAACGCCGAAAAGGTAACATCCATCTTCTTCATAATCTCGATTATCCTTTTTTTTAAAGCATCACCCTCTTCTTCGGAATAAATATCCACATCCTTGATCAGATCAAGAAACTGCAAAATCCTGACATTCTCATTTGTAACCTCAACCTTCGGCCGTCTGACGATCACTCTGGTTTTGCCTATCATAGTTTTCCTGTAATCCGTGGTGGCATTATTGGACACCACCTCATAAACCATCGGAACCTGCGTTGTCAATCCAAGCATATTGACAAGCATATACCCGCTCAAATAACCGAACACATCATCTTTATCCTTTAAATATTTTTTTTCGATCACCTGCATTGGCGAAATCGTGGAACCCGATTTGAAAATTGATTTTTTCGGAATAAAATAAACACCCGTGTCAAATCTCTTTAACTTTCCAGTATCTGTCAGTTTTTTTATCTGCACCCGCAATGTGCTTTCATTCAATCCTTCTACATTTAACTCCGATACGAAAATAGGCGTATTTTCCCCATAGTTTTCCATAAGATAATCGTATAACATCGCTCCTGCACCCTTAGCAAACATTTCAGAGTTTTCTGTTTTCGTTTTTATTATACCTGTTTTTCGCAGAAATATCAATATCAAAAATGACCGGAACAGTTCAAGGCTCTTTTATAAATGGTGTAGTAGTGATGTAGTAAGCGTCTTATCGCGAAACAGACGTGAAATGCTTCGCTTCTTACTCTTATCACCACAATTCTAAATTTCCCCCTTGGCAAAATGCAATACAGGTGATATAATTGTATAAATTGTAGTTATACAATCGGACAGTAAGGAGCAAACTCCAAATGGATATTCATATCAGCAATTCCGACAACAAGCCTATTTATTTACAGATTGCCGATCAGATCAAGACACTGATCCTCGACGGCAGGCTGAACGAGGGCGATATGCTGCCGTCTATGCGAAATCTGGCGCTGGAGCTCCGCATCAGCTTTATGACTACCAAACGCGCCTATGAAGAGCTGGAACGCGACGGTTTTATCGAATCCTACACGGGCAAGGGTTCGTTCGTCAAGGCGCAGAACTTCGAGCTTTTCCGCGAAGAGCAGATCAAGTCTATCGAGGCTCTGCTTGTTGAAGCGGGCGAAAAAGCAAGCAAGATCGGACTTACCATGGACGAGCTGCATGAGCTGCTCGACCTTGTAAACAGCGAGGAATAAATAACACGAAACCCGCCGATTTGAGGGCAGAATGGAGAATTTATGGAATACGAAAACGCAATTGAAATTTCGGGCGTAACCAAGCGTTACGAGGGCTTTACCCTCGACAATATCAGCTTTGCCGTCCCAAAAGGCAGCATTATGGGATTTATCGGACAAAACGGAGCCGGAAAGACCACTACCATCCGCGGACTGCTCAACATCACAGACATTGACGACGGCGAGATCCGGCTTTTGGGACTTCATCATAAGAAGGACGAATACGAGATCAAAAACCGCCTTGCCGTGGTATTTGACGAGCTTCCGTTCCACGATATTTTCAACGCTCTGGACATTGCGAGAATCTTTCAGGGGCTGTATCCCGAATGGGACAACGCCGTGTATTCCGCATATCTTGAACGCTTTGGGCTGCCGTTCAAAAAGAAGATCGGGCAATATTCCAAAGGCATGAAAATGAAACTGCAAATCGCCTGCGCATTGTCGCACAATGCGGAACTGTTAGTTATGGACGAGGCTACAACGGGACTCGACCCGGTTGTGCGCGACGAGATTCTGCACCTGTTTATGGAATATCTGCAAAACGGCGAGCGGTCGATCCTGATGTCCTCACATATCACAGGCGATCTTGAAAAGATCGCCGACAGCATCACTTTTATCGACAAAGGAAAAATCCTGCTTACGGGCTATAAGGATGTGATTCTTGAAACGCACGGCATTCTGAAATGCGCCAAAAGCGAACTGAACGCCATCGACAAAGCAGACATCGTAAGCATCCGCGAACATGAATACGGTGCGGAGGTTATGCTCTCAGACCGCGAAAAAGCGCGGCGTAAATACGGCGGCGCAATCATCGACGCCGCAAGCCTTGACGACATCATGCTCTATTATGTTCACAAGGACGAAACGAGGTGGAAATAATGAAATTCCAATCACTGATCTATCGGGAGTTCCGGGTATCAAGAAAAAGCATCCTGTTGCAGGGGATGCTTCTGCTCATATGGCTGGCAGGTGCATGGGGATTATTGGTCTCCATCGGCGCAAACGATCTTGGCGCCGATGAACAATATATGGTGTCCCACACGATCATGATTGTCACGGCGCTTATTGCAGCCATGTCGCTGCTTGTGGACGAGAGCTTCAAGTCAGACGTCCATTCCGGATGGCTGAGTTACTCCTACACGCTCCCCATCACACCGTTTGAACGCGCGGCGGCGAAATTTGCCCTCAGGCTGTCCGTCATTCTTTCGTTCACGCTGATAAGCCTTGGCAACGCTGCAGCAATATGCGCCTATATCCATGAGCCGTTTAACGCGAACTACGTCGTCTGGCACCTTGTGATTCTCACGGCGGTGTTCGGGCTCTCGCTGCCGAACGATCTCTTTCTGCTTCGGGCAAGAAACAACGCGGAGCTGAAAAAAATGCAGAATGTCTCCGGTATGGCAATGGCAGGATTGATGGCCGCCGCTGTCGTCATCATTCTCAAGGCAAACGGGATCGGCTTACAGGATCTCGCCGCCGATGATCTTTCTATCCAATTTCCCGTTTTTACGGCAGGGGCGTTTTTATGGGCGGTGCCGCTGCTGCTCGCAGTAATGGCGGCGAGTTTTTTTGCAGTGTATCACAATCTCAGTTTTGCGTATCAAGGCGCAGAAAATCCTGAAAGTAAAACAGAACCTCCTCAAGCCGTTTCGATCGCGCAATCGGGTGTGAGCGGGCTATGGTATAAGGAACTCAGACAGAATCGGCTTGTGCTTGTCTTAACAGCGCTCACGCCGATCGTCCTGACCGCGTTCCCGTTCTGCTTTACGGCGATAGGCGCGCTCGCAGGCAGTGTCGGCGTTGACGAGATTTTTGAAACGGCGGCGGACCCTCTCGTGCGTATGCTGATGTTTGTGACCGGATTCTTTATCGTATGCGGTCTGATGAGCGAGGCCTTTCACGGCGACGACAAAAAGCTGTGGGCGTATTTCATCGTTTCTACGCCGCAGGGCACAAAGGGATACCTCTATCGTAAATACGGGATCGTCCTGATGATAAACCTGATCTACATGGTGTCGGGAATCTTTGCGGACGAACTGCTTGCAACCGTGAATTACTTTGTGACGGGAAAAGAACTGACAATGAGCATATCGTCGTTTTATCTGGCCGGCGTGTTCCTGTCGATGTTCGTGATCGCACTGGACATTCCGTTTACGGTCCGGTACGGTTTGAAAAAGGGCGGCATGGTGAAGATGATCTCTCTGCTGTCAGTCTGCGCAGCAGCGGTCGTCGCGTTCACTTTGCTGCCCGATGATAAGAAGTTTGCGGCAGCGGAGTTGATCGTCTCGTTTTTCGACGGAAATACATACGATCTGCTCATGCTGATCCTCAGCCTTTTTCCCTATCTTGCTTTTGCGGCGTTTTTGCTTTCCTACAAAATATCCTGCGGGATGTTTATGAAAGGAGTCAACGATTATGATAAATAAGAAGCTGGAAGTTAAAAGGCTTATGATATTCCTGTTTTTTGCCTTTGGAATCTCATGGATCCCCGCAATCCTGTTTAATCACCTATTCGGCTATCACGAATGGTTTGAAACAAACAAAATGCCCGTGCTTTTCTGGATCGTCGGCTACGGGCCCGCGCTTGCCAATCTCATCACCCGGAAACTCACGCATGAGGGCTGGCATGACAGTATGCTTCACCTGAATCTGAAGGGAAATCTCAAATATTACATCTTGGCGGTAGTCACTGTGAGCGTGCTGGCGGTCCCGCAGGGCATATTAGCGACGCTTACGATCGGCGGCGGAGACTGGTCGCAGCTCGGAAAGGACTTTAGCTTTGCCGGGGCTTTGTCCGCCATTCTTACCACACTTGCAACAGCCCCGCTCATGGCGTTTAACACCTTTGGAGAAGAATTTGGCTGGCGCGGCTACATGAATCAAAAGCTGGAACTTCTGCTCGGCACGACGGGAACGGTCATCGTCGGCGGCGTCCTGTGGGGATTGTGGCACGCGCCGCTCACCGTGGAGGGGCACAATTTCGGCACGGATTACCCAGGGTATCCGTACCTTGGCATTCTCTGTATGTGCGTTTTCTGCATAGGTACGGGAATCTTCCTGATGTGGCTCACGAAAAGAACCAATTCGATCTATCCCGCCGCGATCTTTCACGCCATGAATAATTTCGGCGGCACCGTTACGAGCGGCTTATTTATGAGCGGCATCCCCGATGATTTTTCCCCAACGATCCCGCAGCAGCTGATTCTTGAAATTCCATTTTACATCGCGGCGCTGATCGTCTTTGCAATCATGCTCCGCAGCGGAAAAGCCCGGAACAATGGATGAAACGGCGGTCACATCCGCATAAGAATGAAGTAATCGCCTGCAGGGCAGGTATTCTACGAAATGACCGCAAGATTTTATCTTGTATAAGCCGCATCATTCCTGGCCAAAAGGTATAAGCAATATTGATTCATGCTGATTCCTTCCCTCTTAGAATGCTCTGCAAGCGCACGATGCAGGCTTTTGGGTATCCTAAGCTTAAACTGCCCGGAATAATCCTCAATGTCCCCCGGCTCATGTACCTCTGTTCCATCTTCCAGCGCCGCCGTGATCCATTGTTTTTTTGCATCCTGCGCATTGGAAACCGCTGACTCCAATGTATCTCCACATGTAATGCATCCCGGCAGTTCAGGAAAAGAAACCACATATCCGCCTTCATCCTGATCTTCCACGATTTCCATCCGATATGACATTTTCATATATTCATCAAGCGTTTTCATCGTACCCCGCCTCACTCTCTACAATTCGTTTCACCATTTCCACATATACCTTTTTAATTGGTTCATGCTTTGGTATCGTGACTGGCTGACATCCCTGTTTACGAAACGTATAATGGCTGCCTCCACCCTTGGGTGCATACAGTTTATAACCATAACTTTCTAATACCTTTCTCAATTCTTCAAAACGTATATCTTTAGAAAGCGAACATATTCTTGCTAAGAGTTTCTCCCATTTTGCCATTATCATTCCTTTCACCACTTATTATATGTGGTGTCATATACGGTGTCAATATCTGCATTCCAAATCTGTGAAATAACGTATTTTTCCACCTTCACCGGCTTATGTTACCGCGATTTCTTATTCAACAGATACCCGCTCGCGGCGCCGAGGATACCGCCGACAATATGCCCCATATGCGAGATATTGTCTTTGACGGCAATGCCTTCATACACCTGCTGCCCGATGAAGATCACCGCAACCAGAATAAACGTCAGCGGAATCTCGCCCTCCTCAAATCCGGTAAAAGAAGCAAGCAGAATGAACGCGAACACAACGCCGCTCGCCCCCAGCAGACCAATATGGGGAAAGAAAATATAATTGATCAGCGCGGGAACAAACGCCGTGATCACGATGACCTCCAGCAGTTCCTTCGATCCGTGCTTTTCCTCCAGCATCGGTCCGAGCAGCAGCAGATACGACGCGTTCCCGATAAAATGCGTCCACCCCGCATGTCCGAAAATATGCGTAAAGAACCGCAGATACGTGAGCGGATTTGCCAGCGACGAATGATAGGTCATGAATAACAGCCGCGTACTCCCTCCCGATGTGATAATGCCGAGCAGCGTCGCAATAAAACAGACCGCCACAAATCCCAGCGTGACCGGCGCGTTAAATGTGATCTTAAATTTTTTCTTCATCGATGCGTTTCCTTTCTTTTGCATATCCTGTTTTACATCTCCGCATCCCGGATTTGAACATAGATTTTTTCACACTTCTATGCATCAGGACCTTTCCAGAATTTTCAAAACAGATACCAGATTCATTTCTCCATATCGTCTTTTCATATCCGCCTCTATGTTATCAAAAAAATAATATGGCGTAACGATAATGGGAATCTCTGCGTACTCCTCTCCCCGAAACTCATCATATCGAACGACCGGCGTTCCTTCATAAGACCCTTCTTTCGGATCTTTATCAACAAAAAATAAGATTTCGCATTTCTTTCTTATTTTCTGATATAAAATTTTTCCGATCAGACTCATTCCATATATGATTGCTTTTGGCGGCAGTCTGTCTTCTTTTATATCTGTTTTGTCCAGTCGCAGTAATAAATTATATTTTTCTACGATTTTCTGCAAATTCTGATTCTCCGACTGCAAATCAAAAAACAAATTCTGTTGCCGTTTATTCTCGTCAAAATGATGAATGCAATATTCCTGCAGCTTTGGGTCCAGATCAAACAAGCTCCTGATCCCTTCCCTCGATCTATCATGCGCTTTCCCCTTATAAAAGGGATGGGAAAAGCTGCAATCGCCGACTCCGATCACCACATAAATGATCTCATTTTCTTTATTATATTTTTTTATGAGGTTGTCTTTATCTCATGCACATACAAAAAATGATTTTTTATATCCTGGAACTCTTGTCCGTTTTCTTCCAACACTAAATTTCTTTTATCTAAAAATCCTTCAAATTCTGTTTCTATGCAATGCAGCACAGCTTCAAAATCATAATTGAAATACCAGTCAAACGGTCCGGAAAAATTTCTGACTCCCAATTTTGACATCGATGACGCCACTCCGCACCATCCTCCGAGTGAAATGAAATTCTCAAATAGCATTCTCGTTTCCCTCCCTTTCTACGACGCCGCAAACTGACTGTTATACAGCTCGGCATAAAAACCGCCTTTTCTTAAAAGCTCCTCATGATCTCCCTGCTCGATGATGGAACCGTCCCGCATCACCAGAATCACGTCCGCCTCCCGGATCGTTGACAGGCGATGCGCGACAATAAAGCTGGTGCGCCCCTTCATCATCGTGGCAAACGCATTCTGGATCTTGATCTCCGTGCGCGTATCAATGGAGGAGGTCGCCTCATCCAGAATCAGCATCGGCGGCAGACAGAGCATGACGCGCGCAATGCACAAAAGCTGTTTCTGACCCTGCGACAGATTTCCTCCGTCCTCGGTAATGACCGTGTCGTATCCGTTTGGCAGTCGTTTAATAAATCCGTGCGCATGGGAGAGCTTCGCGGCCGCAACGATCTCCTCCTCCGCCGCGTCCGGTTTTCCCATCGCAATATTTTCACGGATCGTTCCCGTTTTCAGCCAAGTCTCCTGCAATACCATTCCGTAAGAGGTGCGCAGACTGCCGCGCGTGATCTCCCGAATATCCGTCCCCGACACGAGAATCTTCCCGCTGTCCACGTCATAAAAACGCATGAGCAGATTGATGATCGTTGTTTTCCCGCACCCTGTCGGTCCGACAATCGCCACGCGCTGTCCTTTTTTTACATACAGATTAAAGTCCTCGATCAGCTTTTTCTGCGGAACATAAGAAAAAGAAACATGTTCAAGCGCCACCGTGCCGTCCGGCTCGCGCAGCGTGACCGCCGTCTGCGGCTCCGGTATCTGCGGCTCCTCATCGATCAGCTCAAACACCCGTCCGGCGCAGGCGATCGCATTCTGCAGCTCCGTAATCACGCCCGAAATCTCGTTGAACGGCTTCGTATACTGATTCGCATAACTTAAAAAGCTGGAGAGATTCCCTACCGTAAAGCCAAGCGGATTCTTCACGACGGCAAGCGCGCCGGTCAGTCCGACCGCAGTATATACAAGGGAGTTGACAAACCGCGTGGACGGGTTGGTGATGGAGGAAAAAAAGATCGCCCGCAGCGAGCATTTCCTCAATCGCTCGTTGATCTCGTCAAAACGCTCCATCGACTCGTCCTCATGGCAGAACGCCTGCACGACTTTCTGATTTCCGATCATCTCGTCAATGAGCGCCGTCTGTTCGCCGCGTGTCTCGGACTGCACCCGGAACATGGCATAGGTTTTTCTGGCAATAAAGCTTGCCACAAATAAGGAAACCGGTGTGATACAGACAACGACAAGCGCGATCTTCCAATTGATCGACAGCATAAATACCAACGTTCCCACGATCGTTAAAACGCCGGTAAAAAGCTGTGTAAATCCCATGAGCAGGCCGTCGGAAAACTGATCGACATCCGCGATGACGCGGCTCACCACATCCCCGTAAGAATGCCCGTCGATATATTTTAACGGCAGCACCTCGATCTTGCGGACCG
Source organism: Clostridium sp. (assembly GCA_023663615.1). Taxonomy (GTDB): domain Bacteria; phylum Bacillota; class Clostridia; order Lachnospirales; family Lachnospiraceae; genus DLAJ01. The sequence goes on from JAMPHA010000003.1 coordinate 55,279, forward strand.
CCTCGCTCCGAATATCGCGCACCACCCGATAAGTCATGCGGTTATTGCATACGTTCATCAGCCATTGCGAGAGCGCCGTCACCAGCACGCAGATCACAATTGTTATCAATATTTTCATCAGCCCGTCGAAATCGACCAGCCCCTGATCCACAATCCGGTCGATCGCATCGCCCGTCAGGATCGGCACATAGAGCGTCAGGATCACGGTAACTGCCGCAAGCAGAATGGATAAAAAAAGAAGGACCCAGCTCCGCTTCATATAATGTAATACCCGCTTTACGATCGCGGTCTGCCCGCCGCGCGCCTTTGTCTGCTCTGCCATTCTTCCTCTTCATTCCTTTCCTTCACCGTCTGCCCCACGCGGCACTGCTGCCGGCTGCCGCTTTTTTCACTTACTACACCGCGCCAACGCTGCTGCCTTCCGCTGCTTCCTTCTTAAACTGGGACTCATAAATCTCCCGATAAACCTCGCACTCCGCAAGAAGCTGCTCATGCGTGCCAATACCCGCAAGCCTGCCGTCGTCCAAGACTAAGATGCAGTCCGCATGCATGATGGACGCCGTTCTCTGGGAAACGATCAATACGGTCGTATCTAAATCCATCCCTTTGATCGCGCTGCGCAGCTTTGCATCCGTCGCGTAATCCAAAGCGGACGCGCTGTCATCCAAAATCAAAATCTCCGGTTTCTTTACGAGCGCTCTTGCGATTGTTAGGCGCTGCCTCTGTCCGCCGGACAGATTCTTTCCGCCCTGTTCGATCTTCGCGTCAAGCTGTCCTTCTTTTTCCCGCACAAATTCCGCCGCCTGTGAGATCGTCAGCGCTTCCCACAGTTCCTCGTCCGAAGCGTCCTCTTTTCCCCATTTCAGATTATCGCGGATCGTTCCCTGAAATAAAACCGCCTTCTGCAATACCACGCCGACCTTTTCGCGAAGCGCGCGCACCGTGTATTCCCGCACGTCCTTTCCGTCCACGAGCACGCTTCCCTCACTCGCGTCATAAAAACGCGGGATCATATTCACAACGGAGGACTTGCCTGAGCCTGTGCCGCCGATGATGCCGATTGTCTGCCCCCGCCCTGCCGTAAAGTCAATATCATGGAGCGCCGCCTCTCCGGCATTGTGGTAGCGCAGACTGACATGACGAAACTGCACTGCCGGAACGTCTGCCCGGCTCTCTGCATGCGCCTGATCCCCTGCACTTGTACGACTCTCCGCCTGACGCTCTGCTCCCGCCGGATCTTCCCCGCCGCCCTTATCCATGGACGGCTGCATGTCAAACACACTCTGGATCCGGTTTGCACAGGCGACAGCCTTCGTCACCGTAATAATCAGATTTGCCAGCTTGATCAGCTCCACCAGAATCTGCGACATATAATTGACAAGCGCCACAACATTTCCCTGTGTCAGATTACCGACATTCACCTGCAGCGCGCCAACGTAAATAAGCACCACCGTCGCAACATTGATGATGACATATGTGACCGGATTCATCAACGCGGAAATTCTTCCCACATAATTCTGCATGGATGTCAGATGATCGTTGCTTTCGTCAAACCGCTGAATCTCGGACTCCTCTTTATGAAATGCGCGTATCACACGCGCACCCGTTAAATTCTCCCTCGTGATGCCGAGCACCTGATCTAAGCCCGCCTGCACTTTGCGGTACAGCGGAATGCTGATGACCATGATGCCGAACACGACCGCGCATAACAGCGGGATCGTGACAACAAAAATGAGCGCCGCCTTCACATCGATCGTAAACGCCATCACCATCGCGCCGAGCACGATAAACGGCGAGCGCAGAAACAGGCGCAGCACCATGTTGACGCCGTTCTGCACTTGGTTCGCATCCGAGGTCATGCGCGTGATCATCGTGGATGCGCCCAGCGTATCCAGCTCCGTGAACGACAGACTTTGGATATGCCGGTACAAGCCGCTTTTCATGCCCGCAGCAAACCCGACCGCCGCTTTCGCCGCAAAATACTGCGCCGTCAGGGAACAGGTCAGCCCGATCAGCCCAAGCGCAACCAACAAAAGACAGCGCATATAAATAGAATGCCTGTCTCCGCGTGCGATCCCGACGTCGATGATGTCCGCCATCACCAACGGCACGAACAGTTCAAACGTCGCCTCCAACATCTTAAACAGCGGCGCGAGAACCGTTTCTTTTTTATAATCCTTCAGATATACCAACAGCTTTTTCACGTCGGAACGATTCTCCTTTAATCTGTCATTTCGCAGTTTCCGTCCTTTTATCCGGCAAAAAGCACACCCTATTATATCCGCACCAAAAAACTATGCTGCGGCGCCGCTAAGAAAAAGACCTCGCCGTCATGCAGAAGATATGGCTGATTCGGGCTTAAACGCGCGCCGTTGCCGAGAAATGTTCCGTAACTGGAACCCCGATCCATTAAATACAGCCCGCCGTTCACAATCCGCAGCTCACAGTGCACCTTACTCACACCCGGCGTATTCTCCGGGAAAAGAAGATGGCATTTCGCACGGCTTCGCCCCATGACCATACATCCCGTAACGGTAAAGCTGTTGTTCGCAAAAATTCCCTGCGTACCGATGATCTTCGGCGCCCCGCGGACCGGCACCGCGCTCTGATATGCCTCCATATGCCTGCGCGCCATGTACTGCTCCCGCTCTCTCGCGATCTGCGCCTCGCGCTTTTTATCGCGGCGGATCATATAGATCAGGAAAATCACTACGATCACAAACACCACTGCAACCGCCGCTGCCAAAAGGATCACATACAGATCGGGACCGCTTTTCTTTCCCTTTTCGCCGTCCTCTGCCGACACAGCGACCGCCGGCTGCTCCTGCAGATCATATTCATACTGCGACGCACTGATCTTATCATAAGAAATATGCAGATTATCCAGCGCATCCATCACGTAATCCACATGTGTCACAAAACCGATCCAGTTCCCGCCGTCGGAATCCGCCGCGATCGCCTCGTTAATGCCGATGACATATCCCTGCACCGTCACAGCCGGACCTCCTGAATTGCCGTGATTGATGTCCGCGTCGATCAAAAAATATTCCACGCCGTCGGAGACGACGCTGCTCTTTGTGATAATACCGGAAGTGATCATCTGATCCTCTACAAGGGAGGAAAAATCCCCGTCATAGTAAGTCTTGTCTGAATATTCATCCGCGATCCCCGGATAACCGAGCGTATATACCTGTGTCGTGACCTCAATATTCTCGCTCGCGATCAGCGGCAGCGCCACCCGGCCCTCCACCTTTCTTTCCGTCCGCAGGATCGCAATATCCGTCATCGCATCCGCATAAAGCACCTCCACGTCATAATTGCCGTCGTCGATCGTATCCCCCGTCGCGATATAGACCGACTCATAGGTCTCATCCTCATCATCATTCGGATTCACGACATGATAACAGGTAACGAACAGATCCGTTTCCTTCCCCGCATCCCCGACGCCAAACGCGGAACCCATATAATAATATTCCCTGTCTTCATACATGACTCTGACAACGCCATTGCGCGCATCCAGAACCTTTTGTGTCGCACGCCCCGATGCCGCAGCCTCCCTGCTGCCGCCAAAAAGCAGCACGCACGCCAGCCCTGCCGCCATCCATCTTCCCGCTTTTCTCATGTCCGTTCCCCTATCCGTTCTTATTTTATCCGTTGCAGTCCGTAATATTTTTTGCGTAATTATGTTTATTTTATCATCCCTGCGCCCTGTCCGCAAGCAGATAAGAAATAAAAAGACTCCCGCTCCCACGGAAGTCTTTTCCTTTTTTATTCCCCGTTCTTTCGGCTGACGAAATTCTATTTACAACCGCGGCAGCCGCTTTCACACTCTTCCTCTTTACTCCACATCCTGAAGCGCCGCGTAATTTTCTTCTCCGGTACGTACCTTCACAACGCGGTCCACATTGTAAACAAAAATCTTTCCGTCGCCGATATGACCGGTATAAAGCGTCTTTTTCACGGTCTCGACCACATCCTCGACCGGAATCTTGCTGACAACGACTTCCAGCTTCACCTTCGGCAGCAGCGTCGCGTCGATCTCCGCGCCGCGGTACTTCTCGCCCGCGCCCTTCTGAATGCCGCAGCCCATCACCTGCGTCATCGTCATACCCGTTACGCCTAAATTGTTCAGCGCCGTCTTTAATTTTTCAAAACGTGACAACTTCGCAATCACGACCACTTTATAAATACCGCTCGGTGAAACGGAAACGGGCGCCTCCACGACCTTGACCGCCGCTTTCTTCTGGAATTCGGACGCCGTCGCATAATCATCATTTCCGAGATCGGTATTCTCATTCACTTCCATCGTCATCGTGTTAGACACATCCATGATGCTGAATCCGGAATACGCAGACGGTAAGCCGTGCTCCGTCGCATCAAGACCGATGATCTCTTCCTCCTCCGATACGCGCAGTCCGAAGATCGCTTTAATGACCGCAAACGTAATGACGATCAGCACCGTTGTGTACGCAATGATGCACACCATGCCCAAAAGCTGGATGCCTAACAGCTTGAATCCGCCGCCGTAAAAGAGTCCTTCTCCCGCGATCTGGTTCGCGCCAAATGCCACGCCGTCCCCGTAGCCCCTCGCAAACGCAGGCGCGGTATCCGTCGCGAACAGTCCGACCGCGACCGTGCCCCAAATACCGTTCATGCAATGAACCGCAACCGCGCCGACCGGATCGTCGATATGTAATTTGTGATCCAACAGCCATACGCCGAACACAACAAGCAGTCCGGCAACCGCACCGATCACGATGGAACCGAACGCATCCGTCACATCGCAGGACGCCGTGATCGCCACAAGCCCCGCAAGCGAAGCGTTCAGACACATCGACACATCGGGCTTTCCATATTTAATCCAGGTAAAGATCATGCACACAACCGTCGCGACCGCCGGCGCGATCGTCGTTGTCACAAAGATGGAACCAAGTTCCGCAACCGTTGTTGCCGCCGCGCCGTTAAAACCGTACCAGCCAAGCCAGAGGATGAACACGCCGAGCGCGCCAAGCGGAAGACTGTGTCCCGGAAAGGCATTGACTTTTGTGATTTTTCCTTTTTTATCCTTCGTGAATTTACCGATGCGGGGACCGAGCATCTTCGCGCCGATCAGCGCGCACACGCCGCCGACCATATGGATACATGCCGATCCGGCGAAATCATGAAATCCCATCTGTGCAAGGAAACCGCCGCCCCATACCCAGTGCGCTTCGATCGGATAAATCAGCGCGGAAATCACTGCGGAATACACGCAATAGGACAAAAATTTCGTCCGCTCCGCCATCGCTCCTGACACGATCGTCGCCGTGGTCGCGCAGAATACCAGGTTAAATACAAAATTCGACCAGTCAAAATTCTCGTACGCCGTAAAAATATCAAATCCCGGCTTCCCGATCAGACCGACCATGTCCTCTCCCAGCAAAAGACCAAAGCCGATTAAAATAAACATGACGGTACCGATGCAGAAGTCCATCAAGTTTTTCATAATAATGTTTCCCGCGTTCTTTGCTCTGGTAAAGCCGGTCTCCACCATGGCAAAGCCCGCCTGCATCCAAAACACCAGCGCCGCGCCGATCAAAAACCAGACACCGAACACGTTGTCGCTGATAAAGCTCATTACTTCTTCTGTCATAATAATCTCCTCCTCTGTCCTATGTCGTAAGACAAAAAATGCGACACTCCGGGTACACCTGCACCAATGCCCCATTGCATCGCATCCCGCCGCATCCCGCGAACGGATTCTTTCGGCTTCTGCCTCTTTGTTGACAGACGCCGCTGTCTGAAAAGCAAAGGCACCTGAGATTTTCTCAAGCGCCTTTGCTTTTCAACTGGTACTATAACACCTTGTTTTTGATCTGTCAACTATTTTATTTTTTGATTTTTGCCTTGAATTTCCTTAATGCCGGCTAACGGCCAGAGAATACAGCCACTTCAGCACCGCTCCGGTTCCGGGTATTCCACGCCGAACGTCTCCACCGTGACCGTTTTCATCACTTGATCTGTGAGCGGTCTGTCGGAATAATCCGTTGCCGTCTCCGCGATGGCATTGACTACTTCCATGCCCTCCGTGATCTTTCCAAACGCCGCATAAGCGCCGTCCAAATGGGGGCTTGTCTTGTGCATGATAAAAAACTGCGAGCCTGCGGAATCCGGCATCATGGAACGCGCCATAGAAAGCACGCCCTCCGTATGCTTGAGATTGTTCGGAAACCCATTCCGACTGAACTCGCCCTTGATCCCGTAACCCGGTCCGCCCATTCCTGTTCCGTCAGGATCGCCGCCCTGGATCATAAAACCGTTGATGACGCGGTGAAAGATCAAACCGTCATAAAAGCCTTTTTTGATCAGACTGATAAAATTGTTGACGGTATTCGGCGCGATCTCCGGATACAACTCCGCTTTCATAATCTTTCCGTCCGCCATTTCCATCGTTACGATCGGATTCTGTGACATAGTATGATTCTCCTTTTCCACATGTGATGATTTCATTCCATTTTTATTGCCTGCTGCGTTTCGCCTGCACATCGGAAATCATATCCGATTCCATCTGCTAAAATGCCGCCTGCGATACATTGATTTAGTATAGCACGAAAAAAAGAATCATGCTATACTTTATTGCATGAAGAATACACGGAACCACACAACATTACGCAAAATCCTGTTTCTGATCGAATCGTTACCGTCCGCCGAACTGCTCTCCCGCACGTTGATGGCGCTGTGGATGGCTGGTTATGAAGCGGAGCGGATTCCTATTGAGCAAATACTGACACAGATGTCATATTTTATAGTAACACACGGTCAGACACATTTTGCCGCTTCCACGTGCGGCACACCTCCTGCGAACAATCTGATCCCGCAGAACAATCCTTACACCCCTGACGCGTTATCCGCACCCGATAGCAATCCCGGCGCAAACACAACCGCGTCCGCCGCTCTCTGCACCGGCGCAAACCCAGAGAAACACCCGCTTGCGCCGACGCATCTCATCGTGACCGACCGCGCTGATATTGCCAAATGCTGTATGCAGCACGGCTTTGCCGTTATCGGCTACCTGCATGGACAAGATCAAATTCCCGCTGAAAACAAAGACGCTTCCTTCGACGGAGTTCGTTATCTGATCGAAGATATTTCCGGATTAGATGCTTCTTTCTGCGAACTTGCTTTTTGCAGGACACACCGGCTCCCCTACACGGTTTTGGAGACGGAGCGCTGCCTCGTCCGCGAGATCACGCTTGCCGACGTGGACCGGCTTTACGAGATCTATGCCGATCCCGGCATCACCCGCTATATCGAGACGCTCTATGCAGATGAAACTGCGGAGCGGTCCTATATCCGTGATTACATCGACAATGTGTACGGTTTTTTCGACTATGGCATGTGGATCGTTGTAAACAAAGAGGACGGTCAGATCATCGGACGCGCGGGCATCGAACCGAAAGAGGATTTTGCCGAACTCGGCTACGTCATCGCGCGGGAATATCAAAACCGGGGTTATGCGACGGAAGTCTGCCGCGCGATTTTAGCCTATGCGGCGGATCGGCTCGGTCTTCCTAACGTCTATGTCCGCGTACAAAAAGAAAACGCCGCTTCCTTACGAATCTGTGAAAAACTGCATTTTCAACCCGTCCCACATACAGAATGCCCGGATGATTCAAACAATCCGGACATGCTGCTTTTTATGCTCAGACTGAATTGAACGGTCTGCTGCGATTTCCCGTCCGCGAGATCTTTTGCGCATTTGCAGTCTTTGAATAAAAACCACGGATCTCGTCCTCTATTTTGCAGTCAATGTAGATATAATCTTTCCTTACTGATAGTAAGGTCATCATCTTCCCCATTTATCAAGCTTTTCTACCTATTATTTTCACGATTTCATGTGTTATTATTCTTATTATTTTCACGATTTTACCTGTTATATTTCCTATTACTTTCACATTTATCCATGTTGTTTTAATCATTACTTGCACAATTTTGTCCTTTCAAGAAAAAGAGCACATGAAAAATGGTGTAACCCCTTCTACGAGGTTACACCACTCATCTTAACACTCTTATATACGCGCCATTCCAAAAGAATCGCTTCGCATGACTCCAAAAGAATCCGCCAGAGGCGGATTCTTTGAAAGATTGGCGCGGATGCGCCAATCTTTTTTATGCCTTCCCGTTGCAGCCAAGTACGTCGATCAGCTTATGACGAACAAGCTCCTTGATGTTCGCGCGCGCCGGCTTTAAGTACTCGCGGGGATCAAACTTGTCCGGATGCTCTGCGAAGAACTTGCGGATCGTTCCCGTCATGGCAAGACGCAGATCGGAGTCAATATTGATCTTACATACTGCGGAGCGGGCAGCCTCGCGAAGCTGATCCTCCGGTACGCCGATCGCGCCCGGCATTGCGCCGCCGTAAGTATTTACCATCTCTACATATTCCTGCGGAACGGAAGAAGAACCGTGCAGTACGATCGGGAATCCCGGAATTCTCTTTTCGCACTCATGCAGCACGTCAAAACGAAGCTGCGGCTTCGTACCCGGCTTAAACTTATAAGCGCCATGGCTTGTACCAATCGCAATTGCAAGAGAATCGCAGCCTGTTCTGGATACGAACTCCTCTACCTGCTCCGGATGCGTATAGGAAGAATCCTCTGCAGATACCTGCACGTCATCCTCAACGCCTGCTAACGTACCAAGCTCCGCCTCAACGACAACGCCGTGCTCATGCGCATATTCTACGACCTTCTTCGTGATCTCGATATTCTCCTCAAACGGCTTGGAGGAAGCGTCGATCATGACAGAGGTAAAACCGCCGTCGATGCAGGACTTACAGGTCTCGAAATCCGGACCGTGATCCAGGTGCAGCGCGATCGGCAGCTCCGGATAGCAGATCGTAGCAGCCTCTACAAGCTTTACAAGATAATTATGGTTCGCATAAGCGCGGGCACCCTTGGAAACCTGTAAAATGACCGGTGCCTTCTCCTCTGCACACGCCTCCGTGATACCCTGTACGATCTCCATGTTGTTGACATTGAAAGCGCCGATCGCATAGCCGCCTTCATATGCTTTCTTAAACATTTCAGTGGTTGTAACTAATGGCATAATCTTTCATCCTTTCTTTAATATGATTTCTTAACAGCCCTTTGGCTCTTAGTCATACCTATTATATCCTATTCCCATCAAAATGAAAACATCCAAAATGGAAAAAAAAGTAAGATTCTTTCCGCACCGCGTCCCATGTTCACATTTTGTTCATTTATAATTCAAAATTTTTTCATTTCAAAATCATTCTTTATCCATACTTCTTGGATATACTAAAACCATCAAATAACAATATGACAGCGACACACTTTCAAATAAACTTTTTCATAATAAATGCCAGATAACGCAGGTTATCTGGCATCCTCCCTTTTATAGGGCTTTTTTGGCATATCTTCCCTTCTTTTTCGATATTTTTAAAAAAAGATTTCTGAAACAGAAAGCGCATTTTCCATGAACACCCTGTCCCATGTTCTGCACACGCTCGACGAATTTGTCTGGGGGCCCTGTATGCTGCTCCTGTTCATTGGCACAGGCATCATACTGACCGTGCGCACCCGTTTTCTTTTATGGCGCGAATTTCCCCGTGCCATCCGGAATTCGCTGCGGCGCAGCGCCCGCAAGGCGGACAGTGCAAACGGCGCATCCGGCGGTATCTCCCCTTTTGCCGCGCTCATGACCTCTCTTGCGGCGACCATCGGTACCGGCAATATTGTCGGCGTATCAACTGCTCTGGTCCTAGGCGGTCCCGGCGCGCTCGTATGGATGTGGATCGCGGCGCTTTTCGGCATCGCCTCCAAGTTCGGCGAATGTATGCTCGCCGTAAAATACCGTGAACGCAGCGCCGCACACTCCCCCACGGGCGGTCCCATGTATACGCTTAAAAAAGCATTTCCCAACCGCCGTATCGGCGCGGCGCTCGGTTTTCTTTTTGCGCTGTTCGCCGTGGTCTCCTCTTTCGGCATCGGTAATATGACACAGGCAAATTCCGTCGCGGATGCGCTGTCCGGCACGTTTTCTGTTCCGCCGCGTTTAACAGGCGCACTCCTCACCGTCCTTACGCTGATCGCCGTCGTCGGCGGCATCCGCTCTATTTCCCAAATTGCGTCCGTGCTCGTCCCCTCAATGGCGCTTCTCTATCTCGCTGCCGGACTGCTCGTGCTGCTTACGCATTACCAAAATATCCCGGACAGTCTCGCCACGATCGTCATGATGGCTTTTTCCACAAAAGCCTTTGCCGGAGGCTGTCTCGGCACGGCGGCTTCTTCCATGCTTCGCGCCATGCGCTGCGGCGTCGCGCGCGGCGTTTTCTCCAACGAGGCAGGCATGGGCTCCGCCGCGATCACTGCCGCCTCCGCTGCCTCCGACCATCCCGTCGGACAGGGGCTCCTCAACATGACCGGCGTCTTTTGGGATACGATCGTCGTATGCACGATCACAGGACTCTGCATCATGAGCAGCGGCGTGCTCGGCAGCACTGAAGTCATAGGATCCGGCTGCTGCGCCGCCCATTCGGGACAGATCGTATTCTTCCCCGGCGCCGCCGCAGACAACTCTGTCATAAACGGCAATGTCGTAAACGACGTTGTCGAACGCGGCATTGTCGTCTACGACATTGCCGCGTTCGACAATACCTCTCTTTCCCTTGTGTTCAACAAGAACGCCTCCGCTCCCTTCGCGGACGGCGCATCCCGTCCCGTCTCTGCGGTCACGCTGACAAAGCTTCCCACCGATGACCGGACCGCGCCGCAGGGTTCTGCCGCGAGCAGCGATGCAGAAACGTATTCTCCGCCCTCCGGCAGCACAGCCGCGCCGCCGCAATCCGCCTTTGACAGCCCGGCAGAAGCGCATTTCACACCTTCCATCGGCACGCTCACCGGCACTTGGCGCGACGCGGACGGATATGTCTGTACGTTCCGCGCGGACGGCACTTATACCTACGCAAAGCCGCTCACCGGCGCATCGCTCACGATCGCTGCCTTCCGCAGTGCACTTGGCGATACCGGCGCTTATTTTTTGACTGTCAGTATTGCCCTGTTTGCTTTTTCTACGATTCTGGGATGGGAGTATTTAGGGGAACGCGCATGGGAATATCTGATAAAGACGCCGAAATATAACAAGCTCTACCGTGTGATCTTTTCGCTTGCCGTCTACGCCGGCGCGACCGCCGCGCTCAATATCGTATGGGATTTTTCCAATATTGCAAACGCGCTCATGGCTGTCCCGAATCTGATCTGCCTGCTCGCATTAAGCGGCGAAATCTCGAAAGACCTGCGCGCATACCTTAAAAAATCCCGTTGATTGAGAAATCCCCCAAGGCAGAAAAAAATCCGCAGATAGCGGATTTTTTGCAGAACGTTCCTATTGTCCTACGGCACCAGAAAACGGATCGCGTGATGCTCGTTATGCACTTTCACCCTGCGGTGGTCGCCGCCATACTCTCCGTCGAGCGTCCACGGGATCGTCTCCGGCGTCTCGAAAATAACATCCGCCGCCTTAAAGCTGCTCATCAGCTCCGTATCGAAATGCGCGCCGATGAGTGCCGCCATGATCTGGTTCAGCTCCACGGCATTGCGCGGCCGTTTAATCAGCGTGACCTCGAACAGCCCGTCGTTCAGCTCCACATTTTTTCCTGTGATATTCTGGAATCCCCCGACGGAATGCGAATTGGTCACCATCCCGTAAAGATAGTCGCCCTCCATCTGCTTTCCGTCCGCCGTCACCGTCATGTGATAGGATTTGATCGCGGAGAGCCGCTTCATGCCCTCCAGAATATACGCCATATGTCCCAGCACATTTTTGACTTCCTGCTTTGTCTCATAGGATACGTCCGTAAAAAGTCCAAACGCTGCGATATAGACGAACACATCCTCATTGAATCTTCCGATGTCGCACAGAAACTCCCTGCCATGCACGGCGGTCTCCACTGCCAGCGCTGCCTTTTTGGGAATTTTCAGGCTGCTCGCAAAATCATTGGTCGAACCCGTCGGGATATAGCCGATCGGCACACGCGTCCCGTTCTGCATCATTCCTGTCACGACCTCATCCAGCGTGCCGTCGCCGCCCGCGCAGACGCACAGATCAAATATCCCTTCATTTTCCGAAACAACGGTCACAGCGTCTCCCCTGCTCTGCGTCGGATGCACTGTCACGTCATACCCGTCCTTCGTCAGCACATCGACCACGTCCAGCAGTCTTGACTTCACCTGTCCTTTTCCGGCGTGCGGATTAAAAATAAACAGCGCTTTTTTCTTCATGTCCGTGTCCTCAAAACGTTTTGTGTAAAGACAGTTTTCCTTTTGGAATCTGACTCATTTTGAAAAGAGCCGCCCTGCGGCGGCCTCTTTCTTATCCTATCGGATTTTTCCCATTATTTCACATCCTTGCCGCCCAAGAAATCCGCAAGCTTGGCAACCGCCGCATTCTCATCTTCTCCGTCGGCCTCGATCGTCACATCTTCCCCTGCATCCATTCCGAGACTCATCATCCCCATGATGCTTTTTGCATTGACTCTCTTTCCTTCTGCCTCAAGGTAAATCTTGCTGTCAAACTGACTTGCGATCTGCACCAATACAGCGATCGGCCTTGCTTCCAGTCCGTTCGTCAGTTGAATCGACATCGTTTCCTTTTTCATAGCCTCTCCTCTTTTCCTGCTTCTTGCAATTCCCTTTTCCCCAATAACTTTCCCCGATACCTTTTCTCTTACATCCGCATGGACTCCCTGAGTCCCTCCGCGATCTCCGAGAGCTTTCTGAGCCGGTGATTCATTCCCGACTTTCCGATCGGCGGCACCATCATCTGCGCCAGTTCCCCCAGTGTCGCATCCGGCCATTCCAAGCGAAGCTGCGCCGTCTTTTGCAGATTTTCCGGCAGTGAGGAAAGCCCCCGTCTCTCCTGTATCAGCCGGATGTCCTCCACCTGCCTGCTCGCCGCGCTGACCGTCTTCATAATGTTGGCCGCCTCACAGTTCACCCTCCGGTTCACGCGGTTGCTGATGTCCTTTAAGATGCGGAGATTCTCAAGCTCCATCAGCGCCACATGCGCCTCCATGATGTTGAGCAGATCAACGATCCTCTCCCCCTCCTTCAGGTACACTACATAGTAGCGTTTGCGGCGGATGATCTTCGCCTCCAGTTCAAAATCCGCAAGAATCCCGCACAACTGCTCCGCCTGCGGCATATCGGCGCAGACAAACTCCAGATGATAGCTTCTTTTCGGATTGCTCATGGAGCCAATCGAAAGATAAATCCCCCGCAGATAGGCTCTCCTGCAACAGGCGCTCTTTAAAAGAAGCGGCGATACCTGTCCGCGATGCGCCGTCAGCCTGCACGCCGACACCACGCGCTGCGCGTCATCCCCTGTCAAAACAAGCTGATAAATACCGGATTTTTCCTGCGCTGGAAATGATTTTTCGAAAATGTCCGTATCTATATTAAATGTTTTTTTCAATAATGTAAAGCATTTTCTTACTACCGCGCTGTTTTCTGTGCGGATTTCGAGTTTGTCCGCCCCGTTTTGCACGCCGCTCTGCATGCAGTTCTCCGGTTTGTCCGCCCCGTTTTGCACGTCGCTCTGCATGCAGCTCTCCGGTTTGTCCGCCCCGTCTTGCACGTCGCTCTGCATGCAGCTCTCCGGTTTGTCCGCCCCGTCTTCCTTCTCTCTCAGTTCCGCGCAACAGGATAAAATCGCCGCCAGTTCTGCGATCTGACAATGCCTCGCCTGCCCTGCATGACCTGCAAGCTCCTCCTTGACTTTTCCCGAAAAAGACATTTATACCCCCTGCCCGATGTCCCGGTGCCCGATCGTAAGCCCATACTCTCCCTGATCCTTCAAGCGCTGGTACAGCTCGTTCGCAAGCGTGACGCTGCGATGCTTTCCGCCTGTACAGCCGATCGCGATCACAAGCTGATATTTTCCCTCCTTGACATAGTTCGGGATCAAAAAACGGATCATATCTGTCAGCTTTTGCATGAATTCTTCCGTCTCCGGGAACGATCTGACGTAATCCTGCACTGCCTGGTCCTGTCCGGTCTGGTGTTTTAACTCGTCAATATAAAAAGGATTCGGCAAAAAACGCACGTCAAACACCAGATCCGCATCCGCGGGAATCCCGTACTTAAAGCCAAATGACAGAATGCTGACGATCAGGCTGTTGTATGCCTCATTTCCGATAAAGATGCGGTCCAGCTCCTCTTTCAGCTCGCGCGTGAGCAGCTTCGACGTATCGATCACATAATCGGAAATCTCGCGGATCGGTTTTAGGACCGCACGCTCTTTATGAATCCCTTCCTCGACACGTCCCTCAGGCGAGAGCGGATGCATCCGCCTGCTTTCCTTATAACGTTTGAGCAGCACGGGATCGCTCGCTTCCATAAAAAGCATGTCGTAGACATAGCCCGCCTCCTTGATGCCGTTTAATATATCCACAAGCTCGTCAAAGGACTGGCCGGCGCGCACGTCGATGCCGAGCGCAACCTTTGTCACCTCACTGTTGGGCGTCACGATCAATTCCACAAATTTGCCGATCAGCGCGACGGGAAGATTATCGACACAGTAAAAGCCCATATCCTCCAGCATTTTTAATGCCGTCCGCTTTCCGCCGCCGCTCATGCCTGTCACAATCACAAATTTCATAAAAAGTCACCTATCCGTATCACTTCCGGTTCCAGCTCCACATGAAACCGCTTCTTTACCTTTTCCTGTACCTCTATGATCAGTTCATAAATATCCTGCGCCGAGGCATTTCCGACATTGATCAAAAAGCCGCAATGCTTTTCCGACACCTGCGCGCCGCCGATCCGGTACCCGCGAAGCCCGGCGTCCATGATCAGCTTTCCCGCATAATAGCCTTCCGGCCTCTTAAACGTGCTGCCCGCGCTCGCAAATTCAAGCGGCTGCTTCGCGCGCCTCCTTGCATTGAAATCATCCATCTGCGCCCGGATTACCTGCCTGTCACCCTTACGCAGCCGTAATACTGTCTCCACGACGATAAAAGGTCTGTTCCTGATAATGCTTGTGCGGTAACCGAATTCCATCGTATCAAGATCGAGCACCATCCGCTCGCCCTGCTCGTTTAACACGGTCACGCTCTCCACGATCTGGCTCATTTCTCCGTCATACGCACCCGCGTTCATCACGATCGCGCCGCCCATACTGCCGGGAATCCCCGCCGCAAATTCCAGTCCGCTTAAGCCACTCTGCGCCGCCGCAGATGCCACGCTTGACAAAAGCGCGCCCGCCTGCACGCACATGCGCTCGCCGTCCACTTTTATATCACTCATGCCGTCGCCGATCAGGAGCACAACACCCTGATAGCCTCTGTCGCTGACTAAAAGATTACTGCCGTTCCCGATCACGAGATACGGCTGATTCAGTTTTCCAAAATACGCGATCAGCTTTGTAAGCTGTTCCTCGCTCTGTATCCGTATCAGCATATCGGCGGCTCCGCCGACACGAAAGGTCGTGTGTTTTGCCATCGGTTCATTCTGTAACAAATGCTCCGGCTCCACGAGCTGCCGGATAAACCGTTCCACTGTTTCTGTCACTCTTATCCTCCACAAATCAACCGTCCGCAAAGTCTGAGGCTCCCCCGCCATATCCGCAAAACGGCGTCCGCCTCATTTGTCTGCTTTTCTCACGGTTGTATTTATCTCATTGTATGCGCACGGAACTTTGATCAGTCCTGCGGAAGCACCAGCCTCGCCGCGCCGTAAATACCGGCGTCGTTTCCGAGCGTTGCCAGGGCGAATTTCGCATCCCTGCTGCCATGAAACACATAAGGTTTATAATATTTCTGAATATAATCGAGCAGTACCGGTCCCGCCTTGGACACGCCGCCCCCGATCACGAAGATCTCCGGGTTCACCACACAGGCGACCGAGGCAAGCCCCTTTCCGAGATATTCGCCGAATTGTTCCGCAACCTCCAACGCGAGCGCATCCCCCGCCTTTACCGCGTCAAACACCGTCTTGGCGGAAAGCTCGCCGTTTCGGAGCACGCTGTCTTTGCCGCTTTCAGCAAGCGCTCTTTTTGCCAGACGCACGACGCCGGTTGCCGACGCATACTGCTCCAGGCAGCCGTGATTGCCGCACCCGCACGCATCCTCTTCCGTGTCATCCACATGGATATGACCGATCTCACCGCCTGCGCCCGTCGCGCCTGCAAGAAGCTGTCCGTCCACAATGATACCGCCGCCGACGCCCGTACCAAGCGTGACCGCCACCATATTGTCATATCCTTTTCCGCCGCCCTTCCACATCTCTCCGAGCGCCGCCACGTTCGCGTCATTTCCGGCTTTTACCGTCAGACCTGTGAGCGCGCCCAATTCTTCGTTAATATTCATCACGCCCCAGCCCAAATTTGCCGCTTTGTAGATCGTTCCGGCACTGTCCACCGGTCCGGGAACGCCGATCCCGATCCCGGCAACATCCGCTGCAGCATATCCTTTTTCCTTCATTTTGTCTTTGACAGACTCTGCAATGTCGGGAAGGATCTTCCTGCCGTTTTCTTCTTTTCTTGTGGGGATCTCCCACTTATCCAGCACATTTCCCTCCATGTCAAACAAGCCGAGCTTGACCGTCGTCCCGCCAAGATCCACTCCGAATATCACTTTTGCCATACCGCTCTCCCTCCTATATATCTTCTTCCTCACGCCGTTTTGCCAGCGAATTCTGCACACGCTGATATAATTCCTGCGCCGCGTTGTATCCCATCTTCCGCTGACGGTGGTTGATTGCCGCCGACTCGCAGATGATCGCCAGATTTCGTCCGGGACGGATGGGAATGTTATGACAGACCACCTTATTGCCAAGGTACTCCGTGTACTCCTCCTCCAGACCGAGGCGGTCATATTCCTTGTCCTTGTTCCAGTCCTCCAGCCGGATCACCAGGTCAATGTTCTGCGTATCCTTAACGCTTGAGACGCCGAACAGCGTCTTTACATCAACGATACCGATACCGCGCAGTTCGATAAAGTGCTTCGTAATATCGGGCGCGGTTCCGATCAGCGTATCCTCGCTGACTTTGCGGATCTCCACCACATCATCCGTGACCAGACGGTGTCCTCTTTTGATCAGCTCCAGCGCCGCCTCCGACTTACCGATACCGCTCTCGCCCGTGATCAGCACGCCCTCGCCGTAAACATCGACAAGCACGCCGTGTACCGAGATCATTGGCGCAAGCTTCACGTTCATCCACCGGATGATCTCAGCCATGAACGCCGAAGTTGCTTTTTTCGTCATCAGAAGCGGAATATTGTGAGAAACCGCAATCTCCTTAAACAGCGGATCCGGCTCTAACTCCCGGCAAAATACGATCGCCGGGATATTGTGCTTTAACAGCGCCTCAAATACTTCCGCTTTCTTTTCCTGCTCCACCGACTGCATATAGGTATATTCCACAAAACCAATGATCTGCAAACGGGTCGCCTCAAAATGCTCATAATATCCCGCAAGCTGCAGCGCGGGACGGTTAATATCCGGCTGGGTAATCTTAATTTTGGAAATGTCAATATCCGGTGTCAGATTCTCCAGCTTTTCCTTCTCAATGATCTTCGTTAAACTTAAGCTTGCCATGTGTTTCCTCCTCATACATTCTTCTCAGGCACTTGCATACCCTGTGCGCGGTGCGTTCCGCAATAACTCACTTCTTTTTTCAGTATAGCACATTTCTTCTTTCGGGTAAAAGATTTCCATCGGAATCCTCCGCACGATTCACAAAAACTTCTTTTCCGCGCTATTTTTGCCCCGCATTGTCACTTTCCAAAAAAGAACGGTTCCTCTGCGCAAAAAATTGTACGATCTGCTGCGCCACATGCTCCGGAATTTCCGGCAGCGCCGCAAGTTCTTCCGCCGTTGCCCTGCGCACATCCTCAATCGACTGAAACCGCCGCATCAGCGCTTTTCTGCGTTCCGGACCGACGCCGGGTATTTCGTCCAGCACCGAATGAACCTGACTTTTACTCCGTATGGAACGGTGGTACTCGATCGCGAAACGGTGCGCCTCGTCCTGAATGCGCGTGATCAGCTTAAAACCCTCGCTGTCCTTCCCGATCGGCAGTTCCCGGTTATGAAAATATAATCCCCGCGTACGGTGGTTATCATCTTTTACCATCCCGCAGACCGGAATATCGATTCCAAGCTCGGACAGCACTTCCAGCGCAATATTCACCTGACCGCGCCCGCCGTCCATAAGCAGCAGATCGGGGAACCGCGTAAACGAACCGAAATCCATTCCGTGCTCCTCGCTAAACGTTTCCTCCCGCTCGGAGAGCCCGTGCTGAAAACGTCTTGTGAGCACCTCCCTCATGCAGGCATAGTCGTCGGGACCTGCCACGGTCTTGATGCGGAACTTCCTGTAATCGCTGCGCTTCGGCTTTCCTTTTTCATACACGACCATGGAACCGACGTTCGCAAAGCCGCTGATATTGGAAATATCATACGCCTCCATGCGGGAAACGCTGTCGAGTCCCAGCAGCTCTGCAATTTCCTTTACAGCGCCAATCGTGCGTCCCTCCTCGCGTTTGATCCGCTCGCGGTCCTTGTCGAGCACGAGTCTCGCGTTCTGCGCGGCAAGCTCCACCAGTTTTTCCTTTGTCCCTTTTAACGGGATCCGCAGATACACGCGCCCGCCGCGTTTCGAGGAGAGCCACTGTTCGATCAGCTCCATGTCCTCGATCGGCTCCTGTAACATCAACTCATGCGGGATGAACGGCGTTCCCGAATAAAACTGCTTCACAAAATCCGTCAGCACCTGCCGCCGCTCTCCCTCCGACACATGTGTCATATAAAAATGCTCGCGCCCGATCAGCTTTCCGCCCCGCATAAAAAATACCTGCACAACGCAGTCCGTATGTTCCATGCACATCGCGATGATGTCCTTGTCCTCGCCGCCGCTGTCCGTGATCTTCTGCTTTTGCGCAACGCTTTTTACACTGGAAAGCAGTTCCCGGTAGCGGATCGCCTCCTCGAAATCAAGCGCCTCCGACGCGCGCTCCATATGCTCCTTTAAGTCTTTTAAGATCGGGGCGTAATTCCCGTTCAAAAAATCAAGCGCCTGCTCGATATGCGCGCGGTACTCCTCTTTTGTCACGTAACCCGCGCACGGCGCCGCGCACTGCTTGATGTGATAATTCAGGCACGGACGGTCCTTGCCGATGTCCCGCGGCAGGCTCCGGCTGCAGGAACGCAGCAAAAACAATTTATTCATCAGCTCGATCGTATCCCGGACCGCCGCCGCGCTCGTGTACGGCCCGAAATACTTGGATTTATCTTTTTTCATTACACGGGAAAACAGAATCCTCGGATACTCCTCCCCCACCGTCACCTTGATATAGGGATAGGTCTTATCGTCCTTCAACATCGTATTGTATTTCGGACGGTGCTCCTTGATCAGATTATTTTCCAGCACGAGCGCTTCTAACTCCGAATCCGTCACGATGTACTCGAAGCGGTCGATCTGCCGGACCATCTTGTCGATCTGCGGTCCGCGTCCCACGATCTTGCGAAAATAAGAACGCACGCGATTGTGCAGATTGACCGCCTTGCCGACATAGATGATTGTATCGTCCGCATCATGCATGATATAGACCCCCGGCTTTGCGGGAAGCTTTTTTAATTCTTCTTCAATATCAAACAAGACTCTCTCCTTATCACTCGATCCCGCGCACAATATTTTGCAGCCAGACTCCTTTTTTGACAAAAATGAACCCGACAATACATTTCACAAAGTCCAGACTCTGCACAATGGCGTACAGCGCGACGATGGGCAGCGCCGTAAAATGCGTCAGCGTATACGCGCACGGCACGGCAAGCACCCACATAAACACACTGTCAAACAAAAACGTCACGATTGTTTTTCCGCCCGTCCGAAGCGTGAAATAGCAGCTATGCAAAAAAGCAAAAAACGGCATCATGACCGACGCAATCAAAATGAACTGCGCGGCAAGGCTGCGCACCTCCGGCTCCGTCTTATAGATCGCCGGAAACAGGTTCCGAAACAGCGACATCATAAACCCGATCACGAGACAGCACAGGATAGAAAAAACGATCATTTTCCGATCCGTATCCTTTGCCTCCTCCATTTTCTGCGCGCCCAGAAGCTGTCCGACAATGATCGCGATCGCGTCCCCCATCGCCAGATACACGACGCTGAACAGATTCGAGATCGTCGATGCAATATTCAGCGCCGCGATCACCGACAATCCCCTTAAAGAATAATTCTGATTGAGCATCGTCACGCCCAGTGCCCAAAGTCCTTCATTGACCGCAAGCGGCGTTCCCTTGATCAATATCTGCCGCATCAATTGTTTCGGAATCCGAAGGCTCGAAAACGCACCCACGATGAACGGATGCTTTTCCTTATGCGTCTGCGTCCAGATCACGACGATCGCCATCTCCACAAAACGCGACGCCACGGTCGCGGCCGCCGCGCCGACCACGCCAAGCCGCGGCGCTCCAAAATGTCCGAAGATCAATATGTAATTGAGCACGACATTGACAATGACTGCCAAAATTCCCGCTTTCATCGGCAGCACTGTCTCTCCGACGTCCCGCAGCGTATTTGCATATGCCTGCGAAATGACAAACGGAAACAGCCCGATCAGCATGACATAGAGATAGTTTCTGCCGCAGCGCAATGTCTGCTCCGCGTTTCCGACCGCATCCGTCTCATGCAGGAAACGGGTAATGAGCCACTCCCCTCTTGTCAAAAAAAGAACAAGACCGATCGCAAACACCGCGCTCGTCAGCACCAGTTTCGCGCGGAACGTATTGCGCACGCCCTCATGATCTCCTTGTCCGTAATACTGCGCCGTAAAAATTCCAGCGCCCGAAACCGCGCCCCAGACACATAAATTGAACACAAATAATAACTGATTGACGATGGCAACGCCGTTCATCTGATCCGTCCCGACCTGACCGACCATGATATTGTCCAACAGTCCGACAAAATTCGTGATCGCATTCTGAACAATGATCGGAACAACAATAAACAGGACCTTTTTATAAAAGGCCCTGTCCCCGATATATTTTTTTCTGATCTGTGCGCATATCATTTTCGACTGCTCTGCTCCCCGTTATTCCCGTTCTGATCCTCTTTTCGTGCATACTGGCGGTTTCTCAATGCCTCGGCAAATTCATTTTCCACCTTCGGCGAAATCTCCTGCTCATCATCCGCGGCATTTTGTGCATCCGCGCTCTGCGGCGCATTTCCTGCGTTCATGCCGGATGCGGCGCCCTGTGCGTCCGCGCTCTGCGGCGCATTTCCCGCGCTCATGCCGGATGCGGCGTCCTGTATGCCCGTTCCATCCTGCTCCTGTAATCCCCTGATCTGCGGCCATGCGTTGCGGAGAAGCTGCTCGCGCTCATACTCCGGCATATTGCCGTTGGCCGTCGTGCCTGCCGGAACGTCCGCATTCTGCTGTGCGCCGGCTGCGTTTCCCGCATCCGCGCCATTCACGGCATTCTGCATCCCTGCATTCCACACGCCGCCCTGTCCTGACGGCATCCACGCAGATGCTCCCGCCTGATTTTGCGGCAGAGCGTCCGCCTGTTTTGCAGGATTCCCGCCATCCGGCGCCGTCTTATTCTTTTCCTCCGGCTCCAGCAGTCCTTTTTCCTCGCGGAAAATCTTCATAAATTCTTTGCCCGTGATCGTCTCTTTTTCGATCAGATGCTCGGCGAGCTTATCCATCAGCGCCCGGTTCTCCTTGAGCATCTTCTTGGCTTCCTTATAGCTCTCCTTTAAGATTTTCATGACCTCCTCGTCCACAGCCGCAGCCGTGACGTCGGAGCAGTTCATGGCGGTTCTGCCGTCTAAATATTTGCTCTCCACCGTCTCTAATCCCATCAGACCGAAACGCTTGCTCATACCGTACTGCGTCACCATCGCGCGCGCAATATTCGTCGCCTTTTCAATATCGTTCGACGCGCCCGTCGTCACCGTATCAAACACGATCTCCTCCGCCGCGCGCCCGCCGAGCAGTCCCACGAGCATATCGTGAAGCTCCGCCTGCGTATTGAGATATTTTTCTTCCTCCGGCACCTGCATGACATAACCGAGCGCACCCATTGTCCGCGGCACGATCGTGATCTTCTGCACAGGTTCGGAATTTTTCTGTAATGCCGCGATCAGCGCATGTCCCGTCTCGTGATACGAAACGATCCTGCGCTCCTCCTTGCTCATGATGCGGTCCTTCTTTTCTTTGCCGACCAAAACGACCTCGACCGCGTTAAACAAATCTTTCTGCGCGACAAACTCCCTGCCTTCTTTGACCGCGTTGATCGCCGCCTCGTTAATCATATTGGCAAGATCGGAACCGACCGCGCCGCTCGTCGCAAGCGCGATCTCCTCTAAGTCCACGCTGTCGTCCATGAGCACGTCTTTTGCGTGCACGCGCAGAATATCCACACGTCCCTTTAAGTCCGGCTTGTCCACAATGATCCTGCGGTCAAACCGTCCGGGACGAAGCAGCGCTTTATCCAAAATTTCCGGGCGGTTCGTCGCCGCCAGAATAATGATTCCCTTTTTGCCGTCAAATCCGTCCATCTCGGAGAGGAGCTGATTGAGCGTCTGCTCGCGCTCCTCGTTGCCGCCGCCGTATTTGGAATCGCGGCTGCGCCCGATCGCATCGATCTCGTCGATGAACACGATGCAGGGCGCGTGCTTTTCCGCCTCCTCGAACAGCTTGCGCACGCGGGATGCGCCGACGCCGACATAGAGCTCAATAAAATCCGAGCCCGCCAGCGAAAAGAACGGCACATGCGCCTCGCCCGCCACCGCCTTGGCAAGCAGCGTCTTACCCGTTCCGGGCGGTCCCACTAACAGCGCGCCTTTCGGCAATCTCGCGCCGATCTTACTGTATTTTGCCGGATTATGCAAAAAATCAACGACTTCGACAAGCGACTCTTTCGCCTCATCCTCGCCCGCCACGTCCTTAAACGTGATGCCTGTTTCCTTCTGTACATCATAGAGCTTGGCGTTGCTCTTGCCAATCCCCATCGGCCCTCCGCCGCTGGACATTCTCTTAAACAAAAAATTAAACCCGATGATCAGTACTAAGATCGGCAGCCCGTAAGTCAAAAGCAGCGACCAGATCCAACCGGAATTATCCGGTATCTCCCTGCTGAACTCTACGCCCGCTTCCGTGAGACGCTCCGTCAGCCGGTCCGCATCCTCCGCAGTGCCCGTATACAGTCTCTGCGCAGGCGCATACCCGCTCTGCTCCCCCTTCGGCGTGATCATGAGCTGCCCGTCATAGATCACAACGCTCTCGACTTCCCCGTTTTCCAGCATTTCAATAAAGCTGCTATATGGAATCTCATCATTTGACGTCGAATTCATCGTACGCATGAACCAGCTGATCATAAGCACGAGCGCCAGACTCGACAGCAGCACAAATAAAAAGCTCTGCCGCTTCTGCGGTCCGTTCCCGTTTCCGCCGTTCCCGTTTCCCCCGCTTCCATTCCCGCCGTTGCCGCCGCTCCCGTTTCCTCCGCCGTTTCCGCCGGGACGGTTATCATATTCATTCAGATTATTTTCCATTCTCATTCTCCGCGCGTGATCGGCACGCGCTTCTTCCTTCGATAGTCAGTCTCGTCCAAAACGCCTCGTCCCATTCAGACGATTCTTCATTTATTATATGGATAGAACCGTGATAAATCAACCATTCTTTTGTGAAAAGAAAATGAATTATTTGCGGTTGTACACCTCTTTCGAATAGGATATAATAAAAAAATGAACGAGAAAGGATCACAATTCATGAAAAAGCAACGTCTTCCGATCTGTGATATTTTGTTTTTCTGCGCGCTTGTGCCGCTTTTGTTCTTTTTTCTCTGGAAATGCCGCTATGGCTACGGCGGCTGTGACGAGCCGTTTTACCTGACGCTGGCGCAGCGGCTCTCCTTCGGCGACGCGCTGCTTTCCGACGAGTGGAATCTCTCTCAGCTGTGCGGCGTTCTTCTTTTACCGTTTTACCGGCTCCACGCGCTGATCGCGGGCGGAACGGAGGGGATCGTCCTGCATTTCCGCTATCTCTATACCGCCATGCAGCTTCTCACCGCAGTGTTTCTCTATCTTACGTTGCGCCGTTACCGTTACGGCGCGCTCTGCGCGGTACTCCTGTTTGCGATCTATACGCCCTATGACATCATGGCGTTATCCTATAACACGTTCGCGCTGATGGCAATGGCGCTCTGCCTCTCCCTGCTCTCCTGCTGTCGTCCGTCGGGACGCATCGGCTTTCTCCTTGCAGGCTTCTGCTATGCCGTCGCCGTCATCGCCAATCCCTATCTCATCTTGCTCTATCTGGCGGCAACCGCGCTCTTTCTCCTTGCATTGCTCGTCCGCACCGCTCGTTCCGAGGCGCTCCGCACCTGCGGGCGCGGTCTGCTTTTGTTTACGCTCGGCGCAGCCATACCCGCCGTCTGCCTTTTGTTTTTCGTGTTCCGCCGTGCCGGAATTGGGACGATCACGGAAAATCTCTCCGCGATCTTTCACGATCCCGAACACGCCTCCCGCTCCGTCAAAGAAATCCTTTACAGCGCCTTCTATGTCATGCGCTCCATATTCGGTTCGTTTCTCGCGCTGTGGCTCCTTTTGACCGTGCTCGCGCTCATCGACCGAAAAAAAACGCATGCATGGATGTATTTCTGCATGACCGCGCTCGTCACGGCAACGGCGGTTATGATCCACATTCCGTCCATACAGACCGACTACAATTATATCATGTTCCCTGTCACGCTCTGCGGTCTTTCCGCTTATCTTCTCACCCGCAAAAAGAACCGCCGCGTTTTTCTTTTCCTCTGGTGCCTCGGCATGTTCTATGCTTTCTGCCTCGGCGCAGCGTCCAATCAGGGGGAAAACGCCATCTGCATGGGAATGCCTGCCGCGCTGATCGGCAGCGTGCTTCTGATTCAGGATTTTGTGAAAGAGCAGCTGGCTGCGTCTTTCCGCTCACATGCAGGCGCACAGCCGGACGCCCTGCACGCGCAGGCGGCAAGTGCGGCGGCTTCCCCGTCAAACGCAAAAAGCGGCCGCTTCACAGCGCCGCTCGTGCTTTGCAGCGCCGCCCTGCTTTTTCTTTCACAGTTCGGCGCTGAATGTTATGCAAAATCTGTTCATGCGTTCTGGGAACCTTCCGTCTCCGCTCTGGACACAAAGATCACGGAAGGTCCGCTTGCGGGGGTCTGCACGACCAAAGAACACGCGGACGCTTACGATACGCTGCTATCGGAAATCCGCGGCTATCGGGACGATTCTTCCGAACCCGTGCTCTTTGTTACCTCCAGCCCTTGGTGCTATTTATATGCGGAGCGCCCCTACGGCGTATACTCCTCCTGGATTTCGACCTTTTCCGCTTCCGACAAAAGCGCCGGCGTCGCACTTTTGCTTGACCGCCTCGGCATCTATTACCGCCTGCATTCCGACCGAATCCCGTCGGATATTTATATCTTAAAAAACGATATTTGGTCCGACCGGCTGAGCGGCTGGGAGAACGGCTATCCGCTTGCCGCATGGCTGCTCACCACGACCAATATTGACCCGTCCCCGCTCTACCCGTATGACTGTGCGGAATGGGATATTCTTTACGACGTAACGGAAACCACGCACGGATTTCATCTGCGCAGGATTTCCGCCCCGTAATCTTGATTGCACCGCGACCGCTACTGTGCCGCGACCGTTTCGCTGCCGCGGTTGTTATTGCGCCGCGACCGCGGTAATCCCACCCGCCGCATCCAGTTTATAAAATACCGGAGCGGAATTGCTTGTGACATACCAGATCACTTCCCCGTTGTGACAGATGGGCTGGCAGTCCGACAATGCCGCGTCCGCCGTCCCGATCGCGCCGATCCCGCCCCCATCCGTATATCGCGTATAGTAAAACGTTCCGCGCGCATCCGTCCACATGAGGTATCCGCCGCTTAATCCCGTGGAAACAAGCACCGGCGTGAGCATTCCGTCCGACTGCGTAATTCTTGCCGCCGAGGAAGCAAGCCCGTTCTTTGCCGTGTAGCCGATATAAATCTCACGCGTCCCTCTTCCGCCAATACCGTCATAATTAAATGCCGTCACATAGCCGCTTGCCGTTTCCGCCAGACCGCCGACAGACGCGCCGGTATAATTATCGCCCGTTGTCCCCGGAAACGCCATCAGCGTGCTCTGCGATACGCTGCCGCTGAATTTCTCTCCTCCGGCTTTCGCGCTGTTATATCTCATCAATACAATGCTGCGCGGATAAGCGTCCCCATGATCGAGCGTCACAAGATTTTGATCCTGATCCACCAAAACAAACTGATTGAAAGAATGACTGACATATCCCACGCTGCTGTTCATCACGATATGATAGGTATCTGTCAGTGTCATATCGCTCTGACGCACCGCCATTGTCATATTCGCCTGATGATTTAAGCCGTCTCTGGCAGACGCATACATGGTATGACAGGTACGGATATACAGATAATTCCCATATTCGGCACAACGAAGCGAACCTGCGTCAAACGGAGAGACCGTATTGGCGCCGCAAAGGCTCGTATGCCCCAGCCGCTGCCAGTCTTTGGAATACTTCACGACACGCACCACTTCCCTATTGTTATCCTGCGCCGGATTATCCTGTCCAAAGATCAGGAAATTATAGTTCTGCCCCGCAAAGAAGCCGCCCCAAAGCGGCAGCTCCATCGGAATGCTGCGGCTGGACGTGATATGGAACGCATCATCATAATCCTCCACCACGATCTGCCCGTCAATATACTCCACGCGCGTCAATCCCTGATCGCTCCCCCCCATGACCTTAACCATTTCCTGTCCGTCAATATATTCCACGCGCGTCAATCCGCCCATGGGATTCTCGTACAGATAGGATTTCACCGTGTCGGACCAGTTCCAATTATAATTACTGTACCAGCGATAATTCTGGGCATTCCGATTATTAGATACGGCAGGCGTTATATCCGTCTGCGCCGTCGTACCCGGAACCGTCCCGGTTC
Organism: Clostridium sp.; assembly: GCA_023663615.1. GTDB lineage: Bacteria > Bacillota > Clostridia > Lachnospirales > Lachnospiraceae > DLAJ01. The sequence continues at coordinate 82,284 of JAMPHA010000003.1, forward strand.
CGCTCTGGTAAGGAAGCACATTCGCCGGGTCAAACGTCAGCGGGTTGTATGGGAGCCTCCCCTCGTAAATCCCGTATGTCGTATAATGCCCGTACAATACTTCCGGCGACGCATTCCCCGAAAATACTGCCGCCACATCCGGATTCTGCGCTAAATACCACTGTGCGTCAAATACCGCGCCATCCGCCATGTACTGTGGAGCGGCGCTCACAGACAGGCTGTTTACGCAGAGCAGAACTGCCAGCAGCGCTGCAAACCATTTTTTCTTCATGATGTCATTCCTCCTTTGGATGTCCGATTCTTTTTGGTTCTTGCAGACAACCTTCATTTTTATCCCTTTCATCTTAGCATCCGCCCCATACCCTGTCAACACGGGGCTTCTTACGGTTCCAGCCTTTTTCTCCTGATTTTTCCTCTTTATTTGTTTTTTTGAGAAACGTTCTTTCGTTTTTTTGAGAAATCAGTAGATTTTTGTCTTCAAACCGTTATATAATGGATACATATTTGTTTTTACGCCAGAGAAGCAGTAAATGCATTCCTGCAAAACGGCAGAATGCTTTCTGTGGCATCACACAGCAACCGATCAGGAGGAACACTATGGCAGTCAAATACGTCTTTGTCACCGGCGGCGTTGTCTCCGGGCTTGGAAAAGGGATCACCGCCGCATCGCTCGGCAGATTATTAAAGGCACGCGGATATAAAGTCACCATGCAGAAATTTGATCCTTATATCAATATTGATCCCGGCACGATGAACCCGGTCCAGCACGGCGAGGTCTTTGTCACCGACGACGGCACGGAAACCGATTTGGATCTCGGACATTATGAGCGTTTCATTGACGAGAATCTGGACAAAAATTCCAATGTGACGACCGGCAAGATTTACTGGTCCGTTTTACAAAAAGAGCGGCGCGGGGATTACGGCGGCGGGACCGTCCAGGTCATCCCCCATATCACCAATGAGATCAAGAGCCGCTTTTACCGCAACTTTACCGATGACGAGACAAGAATCGCCATCATCGAGGTCGGCGGCACGGTCGGCGATATTGAATCCCAGCCTTTCCTTGAGGCGATCCGCCAGTTTCAGCATGAAGTCGGACGCAACAACGCCATCCTCATTCATGTGACGCTGATCCCTTATCTGCGCGCGTCTCAGGAAATGAAGACAAAGCCGACGCAGGCAAGCGTCAAAGAATTGCAGGGATTAGGACTCCGCCCCGACATCATCGTATGCCGCAGCGAATATCCGCTCAATCAGCATATCAAGGATAAGATTGCCCTTTTCTGTAATGTGCCGAACAGTCACGTATTGCAGAATCTTGACGTGGAGCACCTCTATGAGGCGCCGCTTGCCATGGAAAAAGAACACTTAGCCTCCGTCGCCTGCGAATGCCTGGAATTGGAGCAGCGCGAACCGGACTTAAAGGACTGGAGCGCCATGGTGGAAGACCTTCACAATCCGACCGACGAGGTTACGATCGCGTTAGTCGGCAAATACACCGCTCTGCACGACGCTTATATCAGCGTTGTGGAGGCGCTCAAGCACGGCGGCATTCCCAATCACACGACCGTCAATATCAAATGGATCGATTCGGAGACCGTGACGAAAGAAAATGTGGACGAGCTGTTAAACGGCGTTGACGGGATTTTGGTTCCGGGCGGCTTTGGCGACCGCGGGATCGACGGTATGCTTTTTGCGATCCAATACGCCCGCACCAACGGCATTCCGTACCTCGGACTCTGCCTCGGTATGCAGCTTTCCATTGTAGAATATGCGCGAAACGTCGTGGGGTACGAAGACGCCCACAGCATCGAGCTGAACGCCGGCACGCTTCATCCGGTCATCGCCTTGATGCCCGACCAGAACGGCGTTGAGGACATCGGCGGCACGCTGCGGCTCGGCTCCTACCCCTGTGTGCTGGACGAATCCTCTCTGGCGTACAAGCTTTACGGCGAAAAGACCATTCACGAGCGCCACAGGCACCGCTACGAGGTCAACAACGATTACCGCGCGGTGCTGACCGAAAAAGGCATGCGTCTCTCCGGTCTTTCCCCCGACGGCAGGATCGTAGAAATGTGCGAGATTCCCGCGCATCCGTTCTTTATCGCGACGCAGGCGCATCCGGAACTGAAATCAAGACCGAACCGACCGCATCCCCTGTTTAAGGGATTCGTGGCGGCCGCCCTCCAAAAGAGTTCCGCTGACGCGTAACTCTTTCGAAATTCGCGTAAGCGAATTTCTTTCAAAGAACTCGCAGGATGCGAGTTCTTTTGATGACGCGTAACTCTTTGCATTACACATAAAAAGGCTTTCGGGAAACGCCCCGGAAGCCTTGATTTTATGGAACAAATTGGAACAAATTCTGAGTGTCAAAACAAAACCACGCGCCGCCGCGTTATACGTCACACATGGAAAAACTTCATGCTCTCATTTAAGTCATTCGCGATCGCGTTCAGCTTTTCTGCGTCTTCTGCGATCTCCGCCATCATCCGGTTTGCCGTGACGGTCGATTCAGAGGTTTCCTCGGAGCTTGCGGCATTTTCCTCTGCGATCGCGCTTAAGTTCTGCACAATGTCTACCACGTTGATCCGCGCTTCATCCAAATGCTGCGTCATATCATGAATATCCTGGATCCTGCTGATGGATGCCTCAATACCGCCCTGCACCCTGGAGAAGATCTCATCCGTTCTGCGCACATGCTCCTCCTGCAGATCCATGATCTCCTTTACCTGATCCATTGTGCTGACGGCACGATTGGAATTCTCGATCAGTGCCGCTACAATATCCTCAATCTGCTTCGCCGAAGTATTCGTCTGATCGGAAAGCTTCTGAATCTGCGTTGCCACAACCGCAAACCCTTTTCCGGTATCGCCCGCACGTGCGGCCTCGATCGTCGCATTGAGCGATAACAGCCCGGTCTCGTCCGCAATACTTGTGATCAGCTGCGTCGCCTCTTTGATCTTCTCCGCAGAATCATTCGTCATATTCGTCTGCCGATAAATGATCTCGATCGCTTCCCGCGCTCTTTCGTTGATCTCGTTTAATTCAGCCAGCGTCTCTGACGCCTGCTGCCCCGTCGCGCGCATACTTGCCGCATTCTCATTGAGCACAATGGACTGTTCCTTTGTTTCCTCCACCATACTGCCCATCTCGGTCACATTTCCGGTCGCATTCTGTGTTTCTTTTGCCTGCGTTCCCGCCGTCACCGCGATTTCCTGTACCGCTCTCTCCACATGTCCTACCGTCTCTGCGGAGCCCAGCGCAGAATCCTGCATCCGCGCCGCCGCATCGATCAGCGTTACGCTATGTGCCTGAATCACAGAAACGATACGCACCAATTCCTCACGCAGTCCCGCAATACTGCGGCTCATCGTACCGATCTCGTCCCTGCGCTTTAACTGCCCGTCTCCCATTTCGACAGTCAGATCGCCGTGCGCGATCTTGTCCACCGCCTGCACGCCTTTATTCAGGACTTTGGTGATCATGCCGACGACCAGAACTGCGGCGATAATCCACAGACCGCCCATCACAACCGTCACCAGTAAGATCGTTAATTGCACGCCCCGGATCGCAGAATCAAAATCCTCCTGCCGCTTTGCGATCATGACCATACCGACGGGCGGCTCCGTTGACAGATTGATGATCGGCTGATAGTACGCCATATAGACTTCTCCGTCAATGACAAGGCGGCTGTCCATGCTGCCCTGCCCGTTTCCAAGTACGGCGTCCGCAATGCTCTGCTTCACCGGAATATCCGTCAGCCGTTCTCCGTTCGCATCCGTGAGGGACGAGAGCATCACATCCGTTCCGTAATACACCGTCACCTCCATATTGCTGTCCTTTACGGAGTCAACAATATCCGTATTCTGCGAAAGATTCATGGTATTTCCTTTTTTGAAATTCCCGTTCTCGTCCAGACGATAATTTCCATTCGCCCCATAATCATAAATATTCAGTACGGAAATCGCCGTCGCGCGCATTCCTGAATAGTTCTGTTCCTCCATCGCGCCGCGGATCTGCGCAGAGGATACGATAAAAATAATGATTCCCATCAGCACGATCGGCGCGATGGACAGTATCAGGATCTTAGATTTCAGTTTCATGTAGTATCCTCTCCCGCAGTTTCTATCTGCGTAAAAAACTTGCGCGCCGAAATAAAATTCTTTTCGTCGCGCAAAAAGTATCCCGTTAAAGTCATTTTACCACATGAACAAAATTCTCGAAAGTGCTTTCGTATATTTTCGGGTTTCTATGATTTTCAGAATATACCGCATCAGTCCGGCCATGTATAATCCATAATCTGATTTTTTGCTGTTTCCGCTGCATTCTCCGGTTTTATCGCCGAAAAATCCAAATTCGCAATGATTCCTGTTTTCTTGCAGACGCCCGATAAATCTATGACAAAATAGCGGAAAGCCCCGATTCCCTCCATCCAATGCTCTGAACAGCAGAACACAATATCAGGATGACAGCTTTGACGGATGACTTCCAGCTCTTTGGTTCCGAAAACACCGGACGGCACATCATACATCCCATATAGGTAAGGCATGGGAAGGTCACTGACGCAGACAGCGGAATATCCCTCCTGTAAGAAGAGCTTCCGAAGTGCCGCCCCAAAACATATAGCCTCATTCCGTCTTCCTATTATCATCACGAGCGGCAGCATAGCCTGCCCCTGAGAATCCTGCTCTCCCTCTTTCGATATTCCTTCTTTCTTTCCTTCCGGCGCTTCCCACACCAGATATTCGTGCAGGCGCAGTCTTGTCGGCTGCGTCAACGTGCCGCAATACATGATTCCTGCCACATCCGCCTTATCAGCCTCCCGTATCAGCTCGCTTTCTTCCTGTGGTTCTCCCTCCTTTTCGGGTATCCACACCAATACCTTTTTCAGACTGTCCTCTGAATCCCTCTGACAATCCGCATAATCAATCGAACTCCATGCCCGGTCCTTATGCATTCCAAAAAAGAACGCTTCCTGAGGCAGCATCTCTCCGCCCCGGTTCACCACAACCGCATTTTCCACAAAATCCGGCGTCCGATACAACGGATTTCTTCCGCTCAGCTTTCTGTAAAGATCCTGCCCGCAGTTTCGCACTGACGAAAATTCCTCATAATTCAGGCAGACCGCCGCCGTCACAGTCGGCGCCGCATAGCTGTTCGCCAAAACCACCTCTTCCCCACAGATTGCCTCATGGCGTGCGGATGCCCGAAACGCCATCCCGTTTTCCTGTATATCCGCGGCATAAGAAAACCCTGTCATCGCAGCATCCGCACGCACACAGAACACGCCGCTTAAGCACGCCGGCATACAGTACCCTGCTGAATTACTGTGCGCTGCTACGATAATCTGTCCCTGCAAAACCATACGCGCCACAATCGGACGAAGACTGTCATAATCCGCCATATTTTTTGTCCCCGCGCTCAAATGCACGACCGGTATCCGATGTTCAAGACACCAATTCAGACTTGCTTCTAACTGCCTGCGGGCAGCCGACAAACTGCCATTATAAAAAATGCGGAGACTACAGAACGTTGTGTCCGGCGCATAGCGCAGAATAATGCCTGCCACGGTGCTCCCATGATGTGTCTGCAGAACATCCTCCCCGGTCTTCTCCCGAATCGTCCCATCTTCTCCGACACACAGGTCGCAGACTATTTTTTCTCCCGGAATAAAGCGGGTATCAAGCCCGTCATCCAAAACTGCAACCAACACCTGTTACCCTTCCTCTCTTGCAGCCTCATACTTTTGGCTCTGATAACGAAACAGTTCCGCATAACGCCCTTCTGCGCGCAACAATTCTACCTGTGTCCCCTGCTCCAAAACTTTCCCTTGCTCTAACACGATAATCTTATCCGCCAAAGAAACCGTAGACAGGCGGTGCGACGTAAAAATCACAATCTTGCCTTTCATATGTTCCTCCAGCTTTTGGAACAGTACATGTTCCGCTTCCGGATCCAGGTTTGAGGACGGTTCGTCTAAGATCAGGACCGGACTGCGTCGATAAAGCGCGCGTACCAGCGCCAGCTTCTGGTGCTGCCCGCCGGACAGTTCAATACCGCTATCCGAAAGGAAGCGCATCACGAATGTATCCAATCCCGCTCCCGCCTGATTCCGAATATCTGCGGCAAATTCTTTAAGAACGGATTCCACATCCTGATCCGCCGTCTCTTTGTAACGTTCTTCATCCGCGATCGCAATATTATCCCGCATGGAAAAACAATAGTTGGGCTGATCCTGAAAATACACGCTGAACGCGCGCCTGACGGAATCGAGACGATATTCTTTCAACGCTTTGCCATTGATGACGATTCTGCCGCTATCCGGTTCATAAAACCGGAGCAGCAATTTTACTAATGTCGATTTTCCCGAACCGTTCACCCCGACAAGCGCAATCTTTTCCTCTTTTTCCACAGAAAAGCTTACATGAGAAAGAGCCAAAACGGATGTCTCCGGATATGTAAAAGAGACATCCTCAAATTCAATCCTGTGTACCTCGCCCAGTTCCTCGCTCCCCTCATCAACAATTTCTGACCGGAACTGCGTAAGCGCCCGGAAACTGTCTATCTTCAAATGATTGTCGTAAATACTCATGACCGCAGACGCGAGCAGATAAACATTTCCCCACAGGCTGTTCGCAAATCCCGTATACAGCGAATAATCGCCCACCGTCATTGTCCCATGTAAAATCCGGAAGGCGATATGCACGCCGATACCGGCAGCCGTAAACTCCGGCAGGATTCCGCAGAACGCCGAGCGGATACTCTGCTTTTTGGATACACCGCGGCGCTTATCAAAAAAAGCACACCAAAGATTCCGATACCTTGTCTTCAACATTTTTCCCGCATCATACAGGCGTATCCCAAGTGCATGTTCCTTCTGCATGGCAATGCCCTGCAGATAACCTTCCTGCCGCAGCACGTTGATCTGCGATTCCTGCAGCTGATACAGGGTCTTTGCATAACGGACTGCCACGATGGCAGCCGGAACCGACGCTGCAGTCATCGCGATTCCATAAACTGCATTCGCCGTACACATGAGTGTAAAGACACTTAGGAAGGAAACCAGCGCCTCCACGAAAGAAACCGTGTTCCAAGTAAGGTTCAGCATGGCTCCTGTGTTTTGCGATGCCAGTTGAAACGCATCACAATATTTCACACTGTCAAAACATGCAATATCAACCGACACTGCACGATCCATGAGAAACAGCGACAGCTTCGCCTGCATCTGCTCCTCATGCATCATCCTGCAGTACTGATTCCATTCCTGCAGAGCGTTTTTTAGAGCGCGCAGCACAAAAAGCGCCGACAGCAGGACTACCAGATCCCGTCCCGCATGAGGAAGCGCGCGGTCAATGGACAACAGATCCAATACCCGCTTCCCCATATAAGCGCCCGCGATCATACACCCGGTCGGAAGCAGACCTGTCACAATACGCGCCACCGTGTAAAAAGGAGAGGTTTTCCATGAAAACACAAGGCAGTCGCACAGTGTATGTAAAAAATTTCTGATTTTTCCCAGTCTGCTATTTTCTTTCATTTCTTTTGCTTTTTCATAGTTATATTCTAACATGCCGCATTACTTTTATCATTTACCGCTTTAGGACGCGCTCTTTTCCTGCAGCGTCAGTACCCCGTCCTCCATCCGGTACACCTTGTCCGCCGCCTCCGCAATCCCCATGTCATGCGTGACAATGATAACACAGTAGTCATTCTGATGCGCCAGCCCGGAAAGGATGGAGACGACATTCCGGCTGTTCTCCCCGTCCAAGTTTCCCGTCGGTTCATCCGCCAGCAGGATCCCCGCGCCGGAAGACAACGCCCGCGCGATCGCCACGCGCTGCTGCTCCCCGCCCGATAAGCGGGACGGAAAACGCTTATACTTTTCGTCCCCGATACCGACCGCCTCCAGATTTTTCATCGCGTGCTGCTTTGCCTCCTTTTTGGCGATCCCGTTTAATTCCATCGGATAGCAGACATTTTCTAAAACGGTCAGACGCGGGAACAACTGGAACGCCTGAAAAATGACCGACACCTTCTGCCTCCGGTATGCGTCCAGATTCATGTTCTCCATATTTTCCCCGCGCAGCCACAAGCTGCCTCCCGTCGGCGCATCCAGCCCCGCCATCACGGAGAGCAGCGTCGTCTTGCCGCTGCCGGACGGTCCGATGACCGCCGTGACCTCTCCCTTTTCAAACGTACAGCTCACATGATCGAGCACGTTTCTCCTGTTTCCCTTATACTGATAACTCACTGATTTTAATTCCAATTCCGCCATATCCTGTCCTCCTGTCTCTTCATCCGTCTCCGACTGTTCCTTCACAACTGTCAGCTTCCCATCGCCATACAATAACCCGTAAAGAATCCGCTTGCGGATTCTTTGGGGAATGACCTAGCTTTTCTTAGGCTGCGTCCTGTGCAGTCTTAGAAAAGCTTCATTCCCTTTATTCCTTCACCTGCAGCAATTCCAGCGGCTTCTTGCGCGTGATATGGACCGTGCCCGCCAGCGCGCCCAATGCCGCGCCAAAAAGATACGCTCCCGAAAACATCCATATCTGTCTTGCCGAGACCTCCGGCATCCCATAAGATACCGCCGCGATCCCCAAAAGAAGCCCGCACAGACTGATGAGCACCGGCTCTGAAAACAGCATCCGTCTCGTCCTTCCGCGGCTGTTTCCGAGCACCCGCAGAAGCGCCGCCTCTTCCGTCCGCTGCAATAATAAAAGGAATACCAATCCGCCTCCTGCAACAACTGACACCGCCACAGTCACCGGAAAGAGCAGCTTCATCAGATCGAGGTTTTTCTCAAACGGCTCCACCACCTGACGCAACTCGCTCGTCCAAAGCATCACATCCGCGTCTGCCAGTGCCATCCGCGGATTCTTCAGCTGTGCTTCGATCTCCGCTTTTACCATATCGATCTCCCGGTTAAAAGCAGGGTTGACCGTAAATTGGATGGAAGAATATGTCCAATCCCGCATCTCCTTAAAATGTTCCAAAACGGATAGCGGGATCAGAACTTTATCCCATTCTCCCCTGCTGATACCGTCACCGACATCTGCATAACGGATGCAGCCGGCTATGACGGGACCGGGTGAAACGTTGTGCTTCCATCCTCCGCTAATCATAGAAATATCGATGCGCTGTCCGAATTCCAGACCATACAGCTCCATCCACGCTTCCGGTACTATGATGGGTGTATTATTTCTGAGCGATACCATGCCAAAGTCTGGATCTAAATATTCCCAGTCAGCCGTAAACAGCTCCGGTCCATAGCCATCCACATAATCAATCTCCACATGGTTCACCTCGCAGAACCGTTCGACATCCGTCATACTCCTCACCGGTATTTCGGTGCCGATGCGCTGGAGAAGCGTGGTCTCATAAGTAAACCTATTAACAGAGGTGACCTCCATCCCCATCACGTCCGCCGCCTCCGCGTACAGTTCACGCACATACCCGCTCTCCTGAAGCCATTCAAGCATATCCTGTGTGAGATATGCGCCGCTCGATCCAGAAGTAACCGTAATATCTCTTTTTACCAGTTCCCCATCAATTTCCGTCGTCCCATACAGCCATTCCACTTCTGCGGTATCCATCACAATAGAAACCTGCATCCATGTGACTGCCGCGAGAAACGCCAACGCTACCGCAGCCACCAGAATCGTATGTACCGGTCTTCTCCTGATATGTCGCAGAACAAAACGGCAGGAGGAAGCAGTTCCCTTTCTTTTACCTGTTGCTATAGGCAAAGATAGTTGTCCTTCTACACGGGAAGCGCCTGTTGCCGGCTGTCTTCCACCGGGTTCATCCCCTGCGGATTGCTCTCCCATCCGTATGCTTTCCAAGGCATCCCTCTCCCTGTTGCGAGCCACATTGTATGTTTCAGATGTCTTCATCCGCTTTTGACCGCCCGCCACATCATGCAGGAGCTCCATCACTGGTCTGCGTGCCAACAGCAGGATGCCGACAGCCGTAGACGTTGTCAATAGAAACTCCAAAACAAACATGATACCCACAAGCCACCAGATGGATAAACTCATTTCTATATGCTCCTGCATGCCGGTCAGCATCTGCTCTGCTTCCCCGATCGCATAACGCCAGGCAAACAGTGCCCCTGCGCCAATGCCAATTACACTCATGTACAGTATGGGAGACAGGCACATTCGGATACATTTTGCCTTCGGCACACCAAGCGCGCGCGCAATACACAAACTTTTTCTGTTCTGCCTGATGTACAAGAACGTGATCAGCACAAATCCAAGGCACAGTACACCCGCAAGCACCAGCACATCAGTACGTGCTGTCTGCTGCATCGCATTCGCAGAAACCGCAAAATGCTCCCAGTCGTTTTCAATCAACTGAACCCGTATTCCCAATTCCGCGAGCGGTCCTTGAACCTCGCTTAAAAATGCATCCGTATCCTGCGGGTTCCGCAGGACAAAACTAAAATACTGAGAAATCATTCCTCTGCTTTTGATATATGCCTCCGATACACTGCCGTAAGGAATATACAGTTCCATATTTTCTTCACTGAAATTGTGTATCAATTTGTTTAACGGCATATAATCAAAGATTCCGACAATGGTATACCGCCGTGTTTCCGATTCATAGGTCTGCCATTCCGTTACATCCTGCTCTCCCAAGGCATACCCTAAAGAAAGCTGTGCGTTCCGAAATGTGAGTTCTATCGTGTCTCCCACCTGCAATCCTCTTGCGTCGGCAAAATCCTTATGCACAACACAGACCGCCGCGCCAGTATTGCTGTCGATTCCATCCAGCCACCGCCCATCCGTCAGAAACATCCTCTTTTGAACATCCTGTGCATTCGGCATGGCACTCATATCCCTGGTAGCAATTACATTCATGGAATGGCGGTTCAGTTCGTCAAACTGCATACGTTCGTCAGAGATAAGCGCAGGAAGCACATCATTTCCCTCCTCCGCTGTCAGAAAAAGCTTGTTTCCCTGTAATGGAAGCGCCGTCAATGCGTGACCGCCCGCCGCGCTCGCCCACAGCTCATACCCGTTCCACGGTCCGTTCCGGTCATCACTGTAATATGCCCTAATAAGGTAACTTTCCCCGACCAACAACTCCGGCAGCTCCCATCCCTCGCTCTCCAACATTTCATCAGTATAAACCAATGTAATGTCTTCACCCTCCGGCGCGTAATCAGGATAGCCGTATATCCGCTCCGACACCGTGAATATAAGTCGGCTTGCCTCCTTCTCCTCTTGTCCCGGCATGTCCGTCCTCTCATACCAGTCCTCATCCACATATTTCAAAGTACCACAGAACAGAACTTCCGCGTTATTGACGCCATACTCGTTATACCAATAACCTTCCCTTCTCCCCTGCAAATCCGCATTATACAAATCTGTCAAGGTTCCCCAAAGAAAACCGCGGGCATCCGCCGTCTCTACATAGGGAGACTCTTCTATGAGTTCTGCGCCCGCTGCGATATTCCCGTCCGCCGACGTCAGCCAGCCGATCGTACGGTAATTATCAGAAAGACGCTCCAGCTCCTGTTTAACAGCCAGATATTCCACCGCTCTTGACACAAATCCGAACGACAGCACCGCCGTAAGCAGTATCAGCGTTACCGTAAATAGCATTCTGCGCCGGTTCTCTTTGCTGAATATGTTCATCCCCATCCTCCTCCGGCGATCTCCCTTTTTACACACAGCTGCCACTCCCACATAGATTCTTCTTCTATCCCTCCACTCCTTATCACAAGTATACAGAATCGGTAGACATCCGTCAACTATTGTTTCCTTATTTATCGTCAGCAGACTTGTCCGCCTGACCAATGTCCTATAGCAGTTTCACAGTCACCATACCCAGAACGAAAAACTTCGTTCCGGGGAACGACTTAGCTTTTCTTAGGCTGCGTTTTTTTGCTGCCTTAGAAAAGCTTCGTTCCCTTTATTCCTTCACCTGCAGCAATTCGAGCGGCTTCTTCCGCGTGATATGGATCGTGCCCGCCAGCGCGCCCAATGCCGCGCCAAAAAGATACGCTCCCGAAAACATCCATATCTGTCTTGCCGAGACCTCCGGCATCCCATAAGATACCGCCGCGATCCCCAAAAGAAGCCCGCACAGACTGATGAGCACCGGCTCTGAAAACAGCATCCGTCTCGTCCTTCCGCGGCTGTTTCCGAGCACCCGCAGAAGCGCCGCCTCTTCCGTCCGCTGCAATAATAAAAGGAATACCAATCCGCCTCCTGCAACAACTGACACCGCCACAGTCACAGGAAAGAGCAGCTTCATCAACTCAAGATTCTTCTCAAACGGCTCCACCACCTGACGCAGCTCGCTCGTCCAAAGCATCACATCCGCATCCGCCAATGCCATATTAGAATCCTTCAGATGCCCCTCCATATCTTCTTTTACCGCGTCAAGCTCTCTGTTAAAAGCGGGATTGAGCGTAAACATTATGGAGGAATAATTCAATTCCTCCTCATGCTTGAGCCATTTCCATGCCGACATCGGAATCATGATCTTATTCCCCCCCATTATACTAATCCCATCGTCGCCATCATGGGAATAGCTGCTCCCTGCGATCACAAAGGTACATTCGTATCTCATCCTTCCGATGACCTTAGAAACCGTGAGTTCCTGCCCGTATTCCAGCTGATACAGAGCCAGCCAGTCCTCCGGTACGATGATCGGCGTGTCCCTCCTTGCCGTATACCAATCTGCAGCCGGTGTATCCGAAAGCCAGTCCGTCTCAAAAATCTCCGGTCCGTATCCGTCCGCATAGTCGATCCTCACATGATTCTCCTCACAGAACCGCTCTGGATCCTCCGTACTCCTCATCGCAACATGCGTTCCGATGGTCAGCCTTTGCAGGATCTCATTCGTGGTCTCATCAACAATCCTGCGCTCGACCTTGACCGCATCTCCTACCTCCGTATACAGACTGCTCACATAACCACTCTCCGTAAGCCAGTCAATCATACGCTGCGTGAGATAGGCACCGCCACGTCCATATTCAACGTTGTTATCAATCTCCCTCTTCACCAATTCCCCGGCAACCTCCGTCGTCTCATACAGCCGGTCCACCTGTGCCGTATCCCTCACGATGGATACCTGCATCCATGCGACCGCCATAAGAAATGCCAGTGACACGACAGCCGCCAGCGCCGTATGAACCGGTCTTCTCCTCATATGCCGTAGGACAAAACGACATGCGGAAACGCTCCCCTTTCCTTTTCCCGTTCCCGCCTCTGCAGGCTGCACTTGTCTTTTTTCACGATCTTCGGATCGTCCTGATCTCCCCGTTTTCACCTGTGCGGCACGCTCATATTCCAGCGTTTTCGCTTGTGCGGCGCGCTCATATTCCTGCATTTCCCCGCCGCTCTCCAAACGCCTTCCTTCCGCCGCCTTTGCCGCTCTCCGCGCACCTTCTTCCGCCGCCATCCGAGTAGTCTTTAAGGCTCTGCGACCGCCGGATGCATCACGCAGAAGCTCCATCACCGGTCTGCGCGCCATGATCAGGGCGCCGACAAAAGTCTCCACTGTCAACAGAACCGTCAATGCAAGGATCAGACCCGCAAGCCACCAGACCGACAGGCTCATTTCCGTATGCTCCTGCATCCCTGCCAGCATCTGCTCAGCCTCTCCGAGCGCATAACGCCACGAAAGCAACGCTCCGATGCCGCTTCCTGCCACACTCATGAACAGCATCGGGGAAAGACACCTTCCGATACATGTCTCTTTCGGCATCCCGATCGCGCGCGCGATCCCGAAGCTTTTTCTGTTCTGTCTGACATACAAAAATGCAATCAGTACAAAGCCAAGGCACAGAACGACGGAGAATATCAATACGCCAACGCGTGCCGTCCGCTCCATCGCATTCGCGGACACCGCAAAATGTTCCCAGCTATTTTCGATCAGTTGGAGTTTAATCCCCATGGCGGCGAGCGGCTCCTGTACCTCGCTTAAAAACGCATCCGTATCCTGCGGATTCTTCAACACAAAACTAAAGAAAGGCGGATCCCCTCCCCTGTCACAGATGTATTCCTCCGGCACGCTGCTATAGGGAAGATACAGAAACATATTCTCCATACTATTATTATGAACTCCCTCATTCGTCGGCATGTAATCAAAAATTCCGACGATCGTATACTGCCGTATCTCCGAATCATAACTCTGCCAGTCCGACAAATCCTGCCCGCCGGTCGCATAGCCCCAATGCTGTGCCTGTGCCTTCCGGAATGTCAGCTCGACCATGTCTCCGATCTGCAGCCCCCTTGCCGCGGCAAAATCCTTATGCACAGTACAGACCGCCGCGCCGGTACGATCGTCAAACCCGTCCAGCCACCGTCCCTCCGTCAAAAACATCCGTTTTGAAGCATCCTGAACCTGCGGCATGGCGCTCATATCCTTTGTCACGACCACATTCATGGAATGGCGGTTCAGCTCGTCAAGCAGCATCTGTTCATCGGAAGCAAGCACAGCGATCGCCCGGTTCCCTTCCTCCACAGGCAGAATAGGACTGTTCCCCGGTAACGAGCGCGCTGTCAGCGCATGACCGCTTTCTGCTTTTTTCCACATTTCATAACCGTTCCAAAGACCGTTCCGGTCACGATCGTAATACGCCCGGACAAGATAGCGCTCCCCGACGATCAGATCCGGCAACTCCCAGCCTTCGCTCTGCGCCAGTTCGTCGCTGAAAACGACATTGACGTCTCCGCCCTCCGGCACATGATCGGGATAACCGCTGATGCGCTCCGACACCGTGAACACAAGGCGGCTTGCCTCCAGCTCCACGCTGCCATTATACCAGCTCTTTCTCTCTATCCAGTCCTCGTCCACATCCTTCAGCGTACCCCAAAACAAGACTTCCTGATTATAAACTCCGTAGTCTTCTTCACAAAGACCAACCAGATCTGCATTATACAGATCGGTTAAAGTTCCCCAAAGCCGCCCGCGCCAATCCGCAGTCTTCACATAAGAAGACGCCTCTATGAGCTCCGCTCCCCTTGTAATATCCCCGTCCTCCGACGTCAGCCAGCCGATCGCGCGGTAATGGTCGGAAAGACGCGCAAGCTCCTGCCTGATGGAAAGGTATTCCACCGCCCTTGACACAAATCCGAACGACAGTACCGCCGTAAGCAGCGTCAGCGTTACCGTAAATAGCATTCTGCGCCGGTTCTCTTTTCTGAATACATTCATCATGAATTCCCTCGGTTCATTCCACTTATTCCATCTACTTACCCTGTTCTATTCCACTTTGCAGACAGGGGCGGATACCGTGTCTATCCTCCAGAATCCGCCCCATCCATACTAGTGATTCATTTTTGCCTGTGCGGAATTATTTGCCTGAACTATGCTCGGCGAATTTATATCATTATATGTCTTCACTCTTTCGCTCGCCCGTTCATTATCATCTCCACATGCACACGCGCATCCTTGTACACTGCAACCACACATCGCCCGTGGCATCGCACATGCGCAGACATCCACATAGCCCATCACCGTATGTTCCTCTGCCGATTGTTTTTGAATGTTCATTATCTCACCCCCTTCCCTATTGTCTGTCACGTAATGTGTAAGTGCTGCTTCCTGCCCGCCCTAGCTTTCTATCATCCGCCACAACCTCTGCAACACTCCGGGCGGCCTTTTCTATTGTGCTAAAGCCATAGCATTCCAAATAATCCGCCGGGATTCTTATATCGAATACTTTTTCTATTTCAAATAACAGATAAACCATATTGGTACCCGTCAGTTCAAAATGAAACCCCGTCAGCGGCTCTTTCCAAAACGCCCTGTCCAGCTTATCCTCTGCAACACCAAATTTCTCCATCAAAATCCCGCAAATTTTCTTGCATACCTCTTCCTGTGCCGCCATATATTTCTCCTCATCCGAACAATCTATGCACGATCTCTTGTCCGCTTTGCAATATCGCATTGAACGCGTATACTTTTGATTCCTTTTTCATTATCTGCAATGACCGCCGTGCCAAATGCATATCGCCATAAAAGGTGGACATTTTTTTCATCTGCGCAACCTCAGCACCGTCTATGAGCATATTACTGATATGTACGGCATTGATACCCGTCCCATAACGGATTTCGAAGTCTTTACTGAAATATCCGATCAATTCATCAGACGCCATATCCGGCGGTATACAACAGACCATATAGTCCGGTCTCACTGCCTGCGCCAACATATAGGAGTAGATTCCATAACCATTTGGAGTCAGGCTGTGGTAACGGATAAGCGCATCCGGCGCCTCTATTAAAATCACATCCGGAAGCATTTTCTTTTCTATCGCCTGCACCGTCTGATTGATTTTCGTAATCACCATCGGTAAATCTGTGTATTCTTTGTAAAGAGCAGAAAAATCATAACACCCAAACAATGCGCTCATCGGTTCATTCGTGATACAGGCTGCCGTCTTCCCTTCGCTTCTCAGTTCCTCAGCAAGCGTCAATACCACTTCCAATATATCTTCTCTGCCTGCAATGCCGCCCACAAGCACTACCGGCGTCTGGATTGGCTGATATTTCTGTTCGGACTGCGTCACGGGCAGCCGCTCATCCGATACCAGCATCTGCATTTCCGGCAGTTCTTTCCGTAGTTCCTTTACCCAGTCATACCGGTTTTCTCTTTTGGTGCCAACCCCGACAATCTTCTTTCCCTGTTTCAATGCGTGCTTTAACATTGCTCTGGATTCATACGTCTGTGGCAAATGACGTAACGCCAGATACAGAATTTCCCAGTCTTCAGACGCCGCTTCCGTATCCTGTTCCACCATGATCCCCACATCCGGCTGATTGCAGGCATATGCCGCGTCTTTTCCGATTCCTCCGTATCCCGGAAGCGCAATGACACGGCGTAGATGGTCCCTCTTCTGCATGGTTTCAAAATGCCGGACGATTGGAAGCAGAGACGCATCATACGGATACAATGCCGCTGTACTCATTTTATTTCCCCTCTTTCTCTGTCCGAATCTGCTCTTTATAGTATTCTTTTACCTCGCGGAGCAGCAGGACATCTTTCATTGTTCTCTCCGCTGTATATCTGGTATCCGTGCAGCAACGCAGCCTTTCTGCCGCGGAAAGCTGCTCTTCAAGGCAATCCGCTTTCTTTGCACATTGATCGCAAAAGCGGAAGCACCAGCAATTCCGGCAGGTATCCTTTGTCAGCTCCGCGACCTGCAGGATCTTTTCCGCCTTGTCCAGATCAAATCCGCCCGCCAAAGTACCGATACGCATAGCAGGGGACTTTTCGCTTACCCTCTCGCACGGGTATAGATTTCCTTCCGCATCCACAAACAGCCGGAGTTTTCCCGGAACACACGGTCCCGCCGGAATATCCGTCATATGTAAAGGTGCCGCAAAATCTATTTTCTCTTTTTCATCCTGCAGTTGATCGATACTCCTCATCGTCAGCGGCGTGCATTTTTCTTTCGGGTATCTGCCCCATAACGCGAGAAACGACAGAAAGCGCTGGTACTCCTCTTTCCATACATAATCCTCTGAAAAAACCAACGGCGTTCCGTCGTAATCATTATCAACCAAAGAAACTGTTATCTGAGCAGGATTGATCGTATCATTGCTGCATATCTCATTGATCTCATCAAAATCATTTTTCGGGTCCAAAACCATACTATAATGGATCTTGTCCCAGTATTCGGGATACTTTTGCTTAATAGCCGCAAGTCTCTTCATGACTGTATCATAGGTTCCCCTTCCGTCTGCGAAGACCCTGTTCTGATCCTGAATCTGTTTCGGTCCGTCCAAACTCACTAAAAGGGAAACACGATTCTGCTCCAAAAACTGCACATTTTCTTCCGTCAGAAGCGAACCGTTACAGGTCATACTGAACGTTAGTATTTTCCCTGCAAAACGCTTCTTGGCATATTCCATGATTCTTTTTACCAAGCCGCTCTGCAGCAACGGCTCTCCCCCGTAAAATCCGATATTGACGCCATCGTTGTCGATCGTGTGCTCCCAAAAGAAGTCCACCGCCTGCTTTGCCGTCTCCCATGACATGACTTTGGAGGAATGGCTGCGCTGACGCTCGTTTCTTTTTTCGGAATAGATGCAGTAGGTGCAGCGAAAGTTACAATCCTGTGTGATCTGCAACGTCATCTGTGACAGTTTTCGTGACAATACCTCGTTCAAAACACCCATATACGGATGCCTGAACTGCTCAACCGGACTTTTCTCTGTCAGGCAACCCTGCATTTCAAGTCTGATCAATTCCTCCGGCTTATCTTCTCCGGTAAGATTTTCGTTTTTTATGAAGCGATAGGTTTTCTCCCCGATCTTCAATAGCTTACTCGCCGCGGCGTCAAACACATACTTTGCATTCGGCGTCTCAAACAATTGATATAATGCCATCGTCCCATCTCCGTCCCTGTTTCCTGCTATAGGTCTTGTCTCATTTTTATTTTATTCTTTTAGTTCTTTCTATCATACTTCGCTTTTTAGCAAAATACTATCTGGTTAAATTAACAAAAGTGCACAAAAAAATTTGTGCACTTTTGTCCCTCATACATTCTGTAATTTTCGCTTAACTCAATACACGTTCGGGATCACATACGCCAAATTCCCATCTTCTGTATAGATCAAATAGGTATTGATCGTATTTTCCGTCACATCCTCAAACGTCGGATCAGGGTTTACCACGATTGTCATGATATATCCGTCCCCCGCCGTTTTCGTGTCTTGAAAACGCATCGGATCTTCGATTCCCGTCGTCTCCGTATAGGCTTCTTTCGTAAGTCCCCATTCCGTGACTTCTCCCGTCTCCATGTCGATCCGCCGCATCGGCAGAATATCGTAATAAACCGCCTCCGGCGTCAACATTGCGGACCACACCCAATCGGCATAAACGAACTCCTGGTAATCCTCTCCCGTCAATACCGGATAAAATCGGATCGGCTGCATCACGGTATCATGGAGGGAGGCGCTATAGATCATGAAGCCCTCTTCTTTTTTCTCCGCGTCCTTATGATACGTCAAAAGAAGAACTTCCTGCGTTTGCGCATCATAGCACACGTCCAGCGGATACTCGCTCCCCGTGAACGCGGAAGCGTCAATCGCAAGCCCGTTGATCAAAAGCTCCTTTCCATAGTACACGTCATACAACTGCCTTCCGCTTTCATCCGTACCGCCGGGTGCAAACAGTGTCTCATCGCTTTTCGCACTGTAAGCGGGACGAAAATACGCCTGTTCCGAACCTTCTACTCTCTCGTGCGCATAAATTTCCCGATAATAGATGGTTTCTTCTGCCGGATCTACATAATAATATCCCCCGTCGCCGGAATGAAACATGATCAGCGCCTCATCCTGCCCGATCTGTTCCCACTCTTCCTCGGAGAGACTGCGTACCACTTGTCTGCCTTCCGGCTCTGATCCCTCTACAGGCTGTTCCGGCTGTGCATCCTCCGCGTCTTCCGCCGGCGGTTCCGCTCCGTCTTCCCCGTCTCCGGCCGGCTCCGCGGACTGTTCTCCGCTCTCCGGTTCCGATGGCTGCGCTTCTCCGCTCTCCTCTGACAGATTCCCTGCTTCTTCGTTCCCGTCATCCGAGATCAGCGTTCCGTTCTCCGGCAAGTCCGCCGATGTCTCCGGCTTCTCACTGCCGCAGGCGGACAGCACGAAGACCGCAAGCAGAACAGAAACATGTTTCCAACAGATTCTCCCCATAGTTTTCATAGAATCGCTCCCTACTTATTGATAGTTAACATTATAATATGTCCAACCACTGCCAAGCGTGAGTGCCGCATCCCTGCGATCCCTTGTATGCGCACTATACCGATAGCTTACGCCGTCAAAAGCTGTCACCATCATAATATGTCCCGAATTTGCTACCAGATAGCCTACTTTGATCACACCGGACGGCGCAATACCGATACGTCCCTTTGACAACATATAACTAATCAGCGCAGAAACGCTTGTCCATGTCGAATTTCCGTTATTATATGCCCATTGCGCGTCAGTTGCAAATCCCGCACTCCTTAATGCCTGCGAAACGTAATCTGCACAATCACTGTGTCCATAATCTACCGGATAAGTAGAAGTATTCCATTTAGAGCGGTCCCTGATTGCCCCACATGCGCCGCCGCAGTAATCGCATACGGTCGGATTGGAAGTATAAGAGATCATATAAAGAACTGCATTTGTCTCTCCATTCGCTCTCGCGGCATATGCTTCTGCAGAATTAACGCCCCTCATACGAACCGCAGTAAGCTCCTCTTCCATGCATGATACTCCTTCCGCCTTTAACTCGTCTCTCGTTCCAAGAGAAAATTCATCAAAAGGAGCATAATCCTCACCTGCATCCATGAACAGCTCAACATTGCCGTCAATGTCAACCACCGCTTTCATATACATCGGTATGATCTGTTGTTTTCCGATATACGCCTCTAACGCCTCATACTCTTCATCAAGATAAGTAAAAACGGCTGACACATAGGGTTTTAATTCTGCCGACACGGCATCTGCGGCTCTTCCGATACTTGCAAATGTTCCTACGGACTCTAAATCAATGCCTGCAGCATCGACCATTCCCTGAAAATAATCCATTTCTTCCACTGAGGCATAGCGAAGCATGGCAGACAATTCTGCTTTGTAAAAATATTCCCACTGTCCCTGATCTTCATGGACCCCGCATAATGTCAACCGGACATCATCAACGGAATAATACTCCGAAAACTTGTCCGTCAACGCACTTACAATTTCATTCTCTACGATTTCACTTGAATTGTCAACATTTAATGCAGAATTTTCCTCCGCATATCCAGTCTGTACCATTCCCAAAAACATGCTCATGGACAGTAAAACCGTCGTTACGATTCTAATTCCTCTCTTCATATCATTTGTCTCCTTTCCATTCTCATCTCATTGCATACAATTGTTTCGTGCAGCGCTTTATTGATCCCTTTCCTATCCCCTCCTCCTTTGACAATATGGAGCGATGTAAAATTTTTATTGGAAATTATAGTTCCTCACAAACAATAACACCATGACGTTTTCGGGAAAATATTTTTCCAAAAACGTCATGGTGTTATTATCACAATCCTCTTATACTTTAAGTAAGCTTTTAGGTGCGCATCCGTGTATTTACATAAGATTCATTCTTACTTTAATACAAAGGAGGTACTCTTATGAATTTCAAAAAGCGTCTTGTCACATTATGTCTGGTCACTATCGCAGCGCTGTCACTTATCTATACCGCATCTGTAAAAAAGAATACAACAATCAGCACAGAATCGCCTTTCTTTTTGTGCGATTCTTACGAAGAAGCTGATTATAGGCGCTGCTAATACCATTTTGCTTCTTCTCCGCTCAGCTTTTCATAAGAACGCTTTGGTACCTCTGTATTTCGTCCTAGCAGTTCCTCGCAATAAAATGCATACCGATAATACCGCAACGCGAATGTCTTGTCGCCAAGACATTCCTTGGCATTGGCGATGTCATTAACAAACAACCCCATATCCGTCATCTTCCTGCTTACAAAGCATAATGCAATACCTTCCCTGGAACACTGGACACACTCCTCATAACGTCCCGACGTTCCAAGAAAAATACTCAACCATGCTAAAACCCTCATAAATGTCCGAAAATGAAATTCCGGTCGTACGGTGCTCCTTTTATAATACTCATACAGCTTTTCTAAAAGATAAAAACTATCCTCCTGCTTTCCATTATGGCGCAGTTCCTGCACCATATCTGACATAATAGAAATCTCCTCGCTCGTAAAAACCGTACACCAAAACGCTTCCGGCCATTCTCGTACATTCTCCGTCAGCGGAATTTCCGGTATCGTCAAATTCAGAAGCGTTATCAGTCTCCCGATCCGTTCTTCTTGCGGAGTATCATCCAAATAGAGCCCCAAAATGTACCGGATCGCACCGAGATACTGCCGGTTCTGGCAATTCTCCATATCCAGCTGCTGTTCGAGATGTTCCGCTGTCTCCTTTGCCTTCTGCCACTGTCTTGTCTCGATCATCCCATCTATGCGAAGACACTCCTCCAACAGCTGGAAATCATCCGTCTCGATCACACTGTAATAATAATCCTCCCGCACCCCCAGCTTTTTGGCAAGCGCCTGAAAGTTTCTGCGGCTCGGCGCGCGTTTCCCCGTCTCGATCCTCGAAAGCGTCTCCGGCGTGCATATATCCTCGCTTAGCGCCTCCTGTGACATGCCCTGCTGTCTCCTTCTGCGCTCGACGACCTCCCGCAGCAATTCTGCCTCCTGCCACAAATCCCATACATGCCACTCGTCTCTCTGAAAGATCCCGAGGTCTTCCTGCAGCTCTTTTTTCATCCTGCTCCATGATGCGAGCTGCACTTTCCGTTTCGCGACCTCCTCCGCTTTTCCAATCTTCTCCGCGGACTCAATATACGCGCCGAGTATCTGCTCCTCGCATACAAAATAGTACAGCGACGTCATCATTTCAAACGCACGCTTCGACAAATCATACATCTTCCCATAACATTCTTTCTTTCTAAGATATGGCAGATACTTCGCTGCCAGTCTCGGATATACCTTCACTAACTCCTGCTCATCCCCGAAATGTCTATACACATAGTTTATTAAGAAATCAAGCACTCCCGCAAAGGTCTCCCCATCCCCCAAATACTCCTGCCACAACAGGAGCACATTGATCTCCTGCACGCACAGAAAGCTCTGCTGACGCAGTTTCCCCGCGAAGTCAGGAATCGTCTCGCGGACCGCACGATCATAAAATGCCATTGCGCCCTCTTTGTCTCCGTGCAGTTTTTCCTGTAATACCCCGCGCATCATCAGATAGAACTGTCTCTGCACCGGTTCGTTCAGTTCCGCATCGACTGCCGTCCCTTCGGACAGCAGGCACTCCGCCTCCTCCAGCTCCCCGTCTGCGACCGAATTCAACAGGCGCATCCGCCAGTCAAAATAGCGATACTCCGCGTCTGTCAGAAGGGACACAAACTTATCGGGGGATTTCCCCAATCTCTGCATCAGCGCCGACAGGAGCAGCCTGTCCATCCGCCGCTCCCCGCTTAAATACCGCGAGAGCGCCGCGCCGGAACACAATCCCCTGCACAGCTCCGACCGATTGACATGCTGCTCTTCTATCATTTTGTTCAACAAATCCATCAGCGTCTGTTTCATGGCTTCTCCCTGTCACATGCGGATAATACGACGATAGTTTTTTCTCAATTATACGCCCCGCCCCCCGTTACTGTCAAACGTCACACCACATCGGACAAGCCCCGTTTCCGCTCCTATTTTCTGTCAGCCGCTCTATGCCGTTTATCTTCATGCGTCACTTCAAAATACAGATCGACTGCGCCGGCATCATCAGTACGCCGTCGGTGAGTGTGATCACCTCGCCGTTCAACGTCAGATAGCCGCGGATCTGCATATCGGCAAGCTCCGTTCCGGTCAGCGTTACCTGAATCTCCTCCTTGGAATTGTTATATACGATTCCGATCGTGCTGCCCTCATAGGTTTTTGTGATCACCGCCTGACTTCCGTCGCAAAGACTTTCCACAACCGCGATGGCGCCGCGCGCAATCTCAGGATTCTCATTGCGCAGCCGCAGTGCTCTTTTATAATAATGAAGGAGGCTTGTCTCATCGGCAAGCTGCTGTTCCACACCCGGAAATGCCGACGTGATCCCCGCATCCGCATCCCGCGGTCCGTTTGTCATTCCCGCCGCGCCGGTATCCGACCAGATCATCGGAAGCCGCTTGTTCTCATCCTTCGTGCCGGAACTCTTCATGCCGATCTCCTCACCGTAATACACGAAGGGACTTCCATTCATCATCATAAGCAGACCGCAAGCCATCTTTAAGTCATCCGGATTACTGAGCAGCGCGTTGGACACGCGGTTCATGTCATGATTCGTAAGGAACGGCGCGTCGATATAGTCCGGATTTTCCTCACGGAACAGTTCGTCATAATGCACCATATCATTGACAAGGCGGCTCGCCGCATAATTTCCCCGTGCCGCCCGGATCAGCTTGCCTTCCGCTTCCGCCGCGTCAAAATTGAACATGCTCGGCGTTCCGCTCGCATAGTAACTCTGAATCGTGCTGATTCCCGCCCACACCTCGGATACCATATAAAAATCAGGATTCAACCCTTTGCAGTACGAATACAGCCAGTTTAGTGTCTCCGTATTAAATGTCGTATCGCTTTCCTCAAAATGCAGCGCCGCATCCATGCGGAATCCGTCAACGCCCTTGTCGATCCAGAACTTTGCCACATCCTCAAATTCACGCCGCAGTCCCTCGCTGCTCAAATTTAAGTCCGGCATTTCCGACCAGAATACGCCCTCATAATACCAGTCGCAGCCGCGAATATCATAGTAATCGCCATTCACGCGCTCTTTTGAGAAATGATAATATTCCACGGACGGACATTCTGCCGGATCCGGCTCCGCACCGTCGGGAAGTCCGCGCAGATAGGCGCAGGCGTCCAAAAACCACGGATGCTGTGAAGAAGAATGGTTCATGACCATATCAATGATCAGGCGGATCCCCCTTTTATGGCACTCGTCCACCAGACGTTCAAAATCCTCCATTGTTCCATATTCGGGGTCAATCTCATAATAATTCTTCGTGTCATATTTGTGGTATGTTGTAGACGGCATGATCGGCATGAGCCAGATACCGTTAAATCCCATGTCCGCGATGTAATCCAGCTTCTCCGTCACCCCGTTCAAGTCGCCGATTCCGTCCCCGTCCGAATCATAAAATGAATAGACAAAAATCTCGTAATAATTCCTGTAATTATCGTCTATGATATTCAATTCCTGCTCATACTCGTAGACAATCTGATCCGCCGCGTCCCCGCTTCCGCTCTCTGCATCCGTATTTCCCGGTTCGCTGCTTTCAGATCCGTCCGCTCCCGTTTCTCCGTTTGTCTGCGCGCTGCCAGACCCGTCCGTGCCCGCATTCTGTCCGTCTGTTTTTCCACAGGCGCCAAGCAGCCCCGTCATGAGCGCCGCGACCAGCGCCGCACAAAGTAGTCTTTTTTTCATGTTTCTCTCCCTTCCCGGCGCCGCAAGTAACGCCGCCATACCGTCTGTCCGATTCCGCGTTCGGCACAGTCCCTTCGGCTCTGTCTACCAATCACTTTACCACAAATTCGTGTTTCCATCCAGCCGCCGGAATACTTCTCCCGCACGCACCTGCTAAAATCGGCAGCCCCCTAGTGGAGACTGCCGATTTTTAAGTTTTCTATTTGGAAAATACCTGCCTTTCGAACATCCGTCCGCATAACGCTTCGCATTTTCCCGCAAAACAGCTTCCGCCGCAACAGATCAACCAATCTCCGCCGGCATCAGCCCTTGACCGCACCACCGGTCACACCTTCTACATAGTATTTCTGCAACGCCATGAACAATGCCGTTACCGGTACGGCTACCAATACGCCGCCCGCACAGAATCTTGTGAAATAACCTTGGTAGTCGTTCGTATTGACCCAGCGCTGTAATGCAACCGCTACGTTGTAGCCCTTCTCATAACCGAACGCTACATAGGAAGCGAATACATAATCACACCAAGGCGCCATGAATGCAGTCAATGCGGTGTAAATAATGATCGGCTTCGAAAGCGGAACGATCATGCCGACAAACACCCTCGCTCTGGACGCGCCGTCGATCCGCGCCGCTTCATCCAACGATTTCGGGATCGTATCGAAATAGCCCTTGCAGACATAATAGCCCATTCCGGAGCTTGCCACCGATATTAAGATCAAGCCCGGCACCGCTCCTGCCTGCGTCAATCCGAACTGCTTTAACAGGAAGTATAAGCAGATCATCGTAAGGAATCCGGGGAACATGCCCAGAATCAGCCACAGGTTCATCAACGCCCGGCGCATCTTGAAGCGCATTCTCGAAAGCGCGTAGCTGACGCATAGTACAAAGAATGTCTGACCGATCGAAAGAAAGAGCGCGATGATCAGGGTATTTCCATACCATCTTAAAAAGTTGCTCTCCCCGCTAAACAGGAACTTATACGAGTCAAGTGAAAAATGTTTCGGCAGCAGATACGCTACCATTCCGCCGAATTCCACTTCCGGCTTATAGGAGCGGAAGCTCTGTAAAACCAGACAGACGAACGGGAACAGCCAGATGATGCTGATCACGACCAGCACGGCGTAGGCAATTCCATTGGACAGTTTTTTATGCTGCTTGTGCAGCTTCTTTTCCTTCTCCTCTTTCATTATTGGAATCCCTCCTCATCTTTGACTGACGGCAGAATGTTATATACCGCTAACGATACAACTGCCACGACTACGAATACCATGATACCGATGACCGCCGCCATCTTATAGTTGGTATCATCGACTGTCATCTTATAGAGCCATGTCACAAGCAGGTCGGTATAGCCTGCGCCTCCGGTAAGCGACAGTGACTGCGGTTTTCCCTGACTGAGCAGGAAGATGATATTAAAGTTATTTAAGTTACCCGTAAACTGTGTCAACAGATAAGGTCCCGTCACGAACAGCATATAAGGAAGCGTGATCTTGCGGAATGTCTGGAACGGACTCGCGCCGTCGATCTTTGCACTCTCGTAAAGCTCTTCCGGAATGTTCATCAACAGTCCGGTCATGATCAACATGACGTACGGGATACCTACCCACAGGTTAATGAGCAGGATCGTCGGTCTTGCATAGGAAGCCTTCGTCCAAAACGGGATCGCCTGATCGATCCAGCCCCACTTCATCAAATAAGAGTTTACAAGACCGTCCGCCGCAAACATCTTGCTGACATACAGCAGCGATACGAACTGCGGGATTGCGATCGTCATGACGAGGATCGTACGCCACACTTTCTTAAATTTAATCCCTTTTTTATTGATGAGGATGGCAACCGCCATTCCTAGAAAATACGTCAGGAAGGTCGCGAAGAGCGCCCACACCAACGTCCAGTTTAACACCGTCACAAACGTCTTACCAAAGCCTGCGGTTCCCATGGAAAACAGGTTCTTAAAGTTTTCCAGCCCCACCCAGGTAAACAGGTTCGTCGGCGACTGATGATTTGCATCGTAATTCGTAAACGCTACGCAGATCATAAAGACGATCGGCAGCAGCACAAATAAAAATACGCCCGTTACCGGCAATGCCAGCAGCGTCTTATCAAAATTCTCATCCAACAGGGAATGCAGATCCTGCTTTACCGTCGCAAGCGCTTTCCCCTCTTTGAGCCGCTTCTCTTCATTCATATTGACACGGACATTCAGACGCCACACAAATATGAACGCAATCACCACAAACAGACTCAATACACCGAACAGCAAAATGAAAAAGCTGTTATCACCGTACGTATACACATAATTTTCATCAAAACCGCCCTGTACGGTACCGAGCGTTCCGATGTCCTTCAAATACTTTGCGCCAACCGCGATCATATACCAGATGAATGCGATCTCGGCAGCTAAAAACGCAATGCCTCTTAAAATCTGTCCTCTCACCAGCGGTCCGAAGCCCATGATGAGAAACGATACCTTTGTCTTCCAATCTCCGTGCGCAAAGGTCTGACCGATTTCTTTACAATCTTTCACCGGCGCCTGAAGCACGCCTAAAATCTTTTTCCCAAGACTTTTTTTCTCTTTTTCCATCCTTGACCCCCTCCGGCTCCCGCGCTACGGAAGAGCGCTCATTTTTTGCCAAAAGTCGGACGCGGAGGGGTTTCCCCCTCCTGTCCGTATTTTGTGTTTTCATGACAATCAAATTGCCGCAAAACATCTTTTCGTGCCTGTCGGCACACTACATGCCACTCTGAAAAATGCGGCCCGCCTTACTGAGCTGCATAGCCCTTCTGCAGAGCCTCAAAGTTCTGCAATACGCTCATCAGATCCTCGTCGCTCATGCCGTTGTAGGTTCCTGCAATCACGTCGTCACCAAGAGCCGTTGCATCTGTCCAATAACCATCCGGGTACTGTCCCTGCGGAATCATGAATGCGAACTGTGCTCCCAGTGCGGAAAGCGCTGCGTCTTCCTGTACTGCGCTGTTGCCCTGTGCCGCAATGTTGCAAGGTCCCCAGCCTAACGCTTCAAATCTTGCCATCTGTGCAGCCTCACCGGTCAGATACTGAGCGAGCGCTAAACATACGAGCATCTTGCCCTGCTCTGTCTGCGGCTTAACGCCTAACAGCTTAAATCCGCAGAAGCCGCCCATCTGATAGTCCTGTCCGTCTACCGTGAAGGTCGGGAGCTTCGTACATGCATAGTTCTCACCGAAGAGATCCTTTGCCGCGCCGCTGTCCCATGTTCCGTCGATGATCGCGCCGACATTCGTTGCAGAGCTCAGGGAGGAACCGTTTACAAATGTGCTGTTGCCTGCAAGCTGAATCATTGCCTTTAATGCCTTTACACCGTTGTCCGTTGCATAAGAAATGTTGCATGCGGTCAGTGTACCGGTATCATCCGAGTCATAGGTCAGTTCACATCCCGTACCGAAGAAGAACGCCGTCTGATACCAGCCGGAGTTAATCTCCATGTAGAAGTTCTTGCCTGCTGCTGCGCAGTCCTCAAGAATCTTGTCAAGGGAGCTCGGATCCGTAACGACACTGCTGTCATAATACAGGAAGTAGCCGTTGTCCGCCGTCATCGGGAATGCGTATACCTGATCGCCCATCTTCGCGCCTGCAACCGCGCCTGCTGCGTTCTGGCTCTCGATCGCGCTTGCATAGTTGCCCGTGATCGGCGTCAGCGCGCCTGCCATAACAAGACGTCCCAACTGATCCTGTGCGAAGCCGTAAATATCAGCGCCGCCCTCTACGTCGGTGATCATGTTGCCTGCCGCATCACCCTCGCCTGTCGGCTGGATGTCTACGGTGTAGCCTGCCATCTCCGGATGCTCTGAGAAGAACTGGTCTGCTAACGTCTGCGTCGTCTCTACTGCTGCCTCTGCAACCCAGATCGTGATGACGCCGGAACCATAATCAATGTCTGCCGGAGCGTCCGCCTGGCTGTCATCCGCCGGAGCGCTGCTGTCGTCATCTGCCGGTGCACTGCTGTTGTCATCCGACGATACATTGCTGCCGCCGCCAGTGCTGTTGTCACCGGTGCTGCTGTTGTCGTCTCCGCCTCCACATGCTGCAAGGGATAATACCATTGCTGCGGAGAGGAGCATTGCCAATAATTTCTTTTTCATCTTTCTCCTCCTAATTCTTGGTGTGGTATGTAGATCATACCAGGTTACCTGTTTATCATAAAATGCATCGCTGCATTTTACTTCATACCTGACTGCCGTGCCCGGCGTAATGCCTCAGCCTCTGTATCTGCCATGGCCGGCTTCCCGTTTCCTTAGTATGGATAATCTTCGATTATCCATACTAAAAGAGGACGTCCTCTTTTAGTATAACGCACTTTTTATTTTCTATCTGCGCCCGCAGGGTTTTCTGCAGCCGGCGGCTGCGCCGTCTCTATCTGCCATACACGATGGCAAGCGTCCGAAGCCATTCGCGGCGCTGTTCGGATAATTCCTTTTTACCAAGGCGCCAGCGCCAGTTTGTCCCGATCGTGGAAGGAAGATTCATGCGCGCTTCCATGCCGAGCTTTAAGAGATCCTGCATCTGGAAGACTGCCACGTCCGCAATGCTCGCGTAAGCAAGCCGGATGATCGCGTCCACAATCTCCTCTTTATTATTTATATTAAGATACTTATATAAAAACGCCAGTTCGTACTCGCACTTTTCATTAAAATACGCCATAAGAGGCTCATTGTCGTGCGTACCGCCGTATACGACCATGTTGCTGTTTGGATAATTGTGCGGTAAATACTCATGATCGGCGTTTCCGTCAAATGCAAACAACAGGATTTTCATGCCCGGCCATCCCGTGCGCTGTACGAGGCGTTTTACTCCCGGCACGACGACGCCTAAGTCCTCGACAATCATGTGGCTTTCGCCAAGCGACTCCGCGATCGCATCCGTCAGCTTTTTACCCGGTCCCTTGCGCCAATGTCCGTTTCTCGCATGGGCATCCTTCGCGGGAACGCTGTAATAGCGAACCACCCCGATAAAATGATCAAAGCGGATCACGTCATACAGCTTTGCGTTTGCCATGATCCTGCTGCGCCACCACGAAAAATTCTCCTGCTCCATTTTGTCCCAGTCATACAGCGGGTTGCCCCATTTCTGACCGTCATCCGAAAATGCGTCCGGCGGACATCCTGCGACAAGCGCCGCCTTTCCGCTGCGATCGATCTGAA
Organism: Clostridium sp.; assembly: GCA_023663615.1. Taxonomy (GTDB): domain Bacteria; phylum Bacillota; class Clostridia; order Lachnospirales; family Lachnospiraceae; genus DLAJ01. Next base: position 112,454 of record JAMPHA010000003.1, read on the forward strand.
ACAGTTCCCTGTGTTCCCACACGTCCGCGCTGTCCATCGAAACATACAACGGTATATCGCCGATAATGCGGATACCGTGATTGTTCGCATACCTGCGGAGCCTGCTCCACTGGTCCGTAAACTGGTACTGGCAGAACTGCCAGAACAAAATCTCGTCTGCTAGGCGCGCGCGGTATTTCTCCAACGCTTTCGATTTCCGATCGCGGATGTCCGGCTCCCATGCCGTCCACGCCGCATTTCCCGAAAACGTTTTCAAAGCCATATAAAAAGAATAACCGTCAAGCCAGCTTTCCTGCTCCCGGCAAAATGCCCGAAACGAAGCATCACCCGTATCAAAGCGCTCAAACGCTTTGTGCAGCACAGGAAAACGGTTCTCAAACAGGATGCCGTACGATATGTCTTCCTCGTCATCCCCCCACGAAAAAGCTTCAATCTCCTCCGTGGTCAACAATCCGTCCTCCGCCAAAAATTCCAGATCAATATAATAAGGATTCCCGGCGAATGCGGAAAACGACTGATAGGGGCTGTCGCCATAACTCGTCGGACCGAGCGGTAAAACCTGCCAATACTTCTGGTGCAGATCCACGAGCAGATCCACAAACTCATATGCCGCCCTGCCGAACGTGCCGATTCCGTATTTGGAAGGCAGACTGGCTATCGGAAGCAATATCCCGGCTCCTCTTGTCAGCGATGTCATCTTCACTCTGCTTCCCCCTCGAAAATAGCACCCTCTCGCGAAAACCTTTTCCGATTATTTTCGCTTATTTTCGCTTATTTTCGTTCTTGATGTAAATTTAGCACTTTTTCCATTTTTTTGCAAGCCGTTTTGCGCAATTTTTCTTGATTTAGTGTTATTTCACAGCTTTTTTATGGCATTTTTGTATATTTCTAACGAAATTTTTTCGTTTATTTTCGTTTTTAACTTTAATCGGTTGATTTTTTTACTTAATATTACTATACTGTGAAAGAAGCAGCAACAAGCAGTAATATCGTTATTTAGCAGTGACATAGTTTTATGGTTTTACGGTTTTACAGAAAGGCGTGGTTCTATTATGGCAACAACGATCAAAGATATTGCCAACCGGCTCGGCGTATCTATCAGCACCGTCTCAAAGGGCTTAAACGGTGCAAGCGACATCAGCGAGGATCTTCGTCAATTCGTCCTTGATACCGCTATTGAAATGGGGTATCAGACCAAAAAAATGAAAAAAACAGAAAATAAAAAACTTGCTCTTTTTATAGAAAATATGAGTTATGACACGCAGGAAAGCTTCGGCTACGATCTGATACTCGGTTTTCGTCAGGTCGCGCTGCGCGATGACTGGGACGTCACGATCCTCCCCGTCACGCCCGACTTTCAGGCACGTAACAAATATGACAGTTATCTTTTGAAGAACGGCTACAGCGGCGCGTTTCTCGTCGGTTTTGCTCTTCAGGACCCGTGGATGGGTCAGCTTGCGCACTGCAAGGTCCCGACTGTTCTGCTTGACAATTTTATCGATCGGAATACTTATGTGGGTTCTGTGGAAACGGACAGTGCGGAAGGCATCGACATTGCAGTAGAACACCTGATCCGGCTTGGTCATACTAAGATCGCATTTTTTAACGGCTCGCCGCATTCCATGATCACCGCAAGACGCTACGACGCGTTCGTCACGAGCATGGAGTCCCGGCATATCCCGATCAATCCCGATCTCGTCACATTCGGTCATTATGTGAAGGATTCCGCAAAATATCATGTTCCCAAGCTGTTATCCAGCGGCGCGACCGCGATCATATGCAGCTCGGACAGTATCGCGGAGGGTGTTATTGATGAGTGCACAAAGCGCGGCGTCCGCGTTCCGCAGGACGTCAGCGTCATCGGCTTTGACGATCTGCCGTTTGCCGCTTCGCTCACACCGCCGCTCACGACCGTACGGCAGGATCGTCTCGATCTCGGCAAGGGCGCTTATCATGTTTTGAGCAATCTGATCAATCATGTATCCATCAGCCGCACCGTGATGCACGCAAAACTGATCGAGCGGGAATCGACCGCTCCGCCGGCGGACAGTGTGGCGCAGAAATCCTAGTCGGCACCTGCGTTTCTTTTTATCGAACGGAACTGTTTTTCAGAATCTCACATTCAGGCAGCGGCGGCACGCTGCCTGTTTTTTGGCACATTTCCGGCTTTAGGCACATTTCTGATTTTCGAGATTTCATATGCAGGCAGGCGGCAATACGCCGCCTGCTTTTATGTCTGCATCTTAAGGCTGCGTCTCAAAACGACGCTTTAGCTCACTTGCGATTTTCTGATAGACCGGAAGTTCCACGCCGTATTGCTCCGCCATACGCATGACCTCATAAATCAGCCCGTCGATCTCCGAAGGTTTCCCCGCGGCGATGTCGCGCTGTAAGGAAGTGGACGCTTCCGGGGACAGCGCGTCGAGGATCGCCAGATTGTTTCTGACAATATCCACCTGGAAAGAAACGCCCATTGCTTTTGCAAGTCTGTCTATTTCTTTTACCAGCGCCGCAAAGGTATCCCGTTCGTCTCCCGTTGCCTGAAATCGCCCCGCGTCCGCATGAAAATACAGTCCTGCCGCCGCCATCGGCGACACATAGGAGAATTTTTGCAGAGCGTCCCGCCTGATATTTTCGGAAAGCACCGCCTCAATTCCGCTCTGACGTAAGTCCTCTGCGACCATAAACAACTCCCGCCGCAGTTCGCCCGGATTTCGCACACCAAAAACGATCCGGAAGATCGTCCCGTTCATCTGAATTGTTCCCGGTTCGGTTCTCTGCGCCGCAATGTAAATGCAGCCGTCCGTTACCAAAAGTTCCGGCAGTTCTTTTTGCAGTCTCGCACCTGTTCCGTAGATATTTAAGATTGGGATCACGATCGTGTCCTTTTTTGACACATTGCGGATAAACGGCGCCACGCTCTCCAGCGAATATTCCTTAACGCACACAAACACCACGTCCGGTCTTGGATCCGCAGGCGTTTCTCCCGCTCCGTTTGCACAGGCTTCCGCAAGCATTTCTTTCGCTTCGTTTCCACGGGCTTCCGCAAGCGTTTCTTCCGCTTCGTTTTCACGGGCTTCCGCAATCTTCTTCCGATAACCTTCCATGTCATACGCGCGGACCGGTGAAATGATTTCCGTTCCCTGCACGGTCTCCAGACGGATTCCCGCCGTCCGGATCCTTTCAAGATGCGCGCCGCGCGCGATCACCGTGACGTCTTTTCCCGCCCTTGTCATATACGCCGCGATGCAGCCGCCCGTTCCGCCCGCGCCGATCACACAATAGTTCATTTGTTTTCTCCTTCTGCACATCTCATTTTCTTATATATCTTATTTTCTCTTGCATACTTTTTCTTTATGAACGCTTGTATTTTTCCCGCATAACGCATACAATACGTTACGGCGTCGCAGACAGGCATCCATCCATTGCCGCATGCGCCCTGACCGGCACTAAAAACATGCCGATACAGCATTACGACGGCAGCAAATGGGTATCCCATTACCGCCGCATGCCAATAACCGCACCAAGACATGCCGATGCGGCGCTGCGACTGCCGCAAACGGGTATCCTGCCGCCGTACGTTATGATCATGCGCGAACCACAACGAAAGGACTGCTTCTATATGAATATCCAGATCATCCTGCATCAGCTCATCACCCTGTTCCTGCTCATGGGAGCCGGCTTTCTCCTGTTCCGCTTCGGGCTGATGAACGCGGAATTTAACCGCTCGCTGACGAAACTTCTAGTCAACGTCACCATGCCGCTTCTCATTATTGATTCCGTCTTAAAACTGGATCAGCGCGCCCCTGTCTCCACGGTATTTCTTGTGTTAGCCGCCGCGGCAGCGCTTTATCTGATCCTGCCGCTTTTCGGTTTTTTGATCGCGCGGCTGTTATTTGTCCCGAAAGCGCAGCGCGGACTTTATACCTACATGACGACGTTCTCGAATGTCGGTTTTATGGGCTTTCCGCTCATCTCGGCGCTTCTCGGCGCGGAGGCGGTCTTTTACACGGCGCTGTTCAATATGATCTTTAATCTGTCCAGTTTCAGCTACGGTATCCTGCTCATCAGTTCGGGCACCGGAAAAAAAGAAAAGCCCCGGCTCCGTATGCTGCTCTCACCGGGAATTTTGCTCTCTTTACTTGCGATCATTCTTTATTTTGCCGATCTGTCGTTTCCTGCTCCCGTGGTCGAAGTCGTCGGCTATCTCGGTGGACTGACGACACCGCTCGCCATGCTCTTAACCGGCGCTTCCATCGCGTCCATGAATCTCCCGGAAATGCTGCGCGACTGGCGCATGTATCCGTTTATCATCCTAAAACAGATCGCACTTCCGCTTTGTCTCTTTCCGCTGTTTCGTCTTTTCATCCGCGATGCGCTGCTCTTAAACGTCAGTCTCATCATGCTGTCGCTTCCGGTCGCCAATTCCGCCGTGCTCTTTTCCATTGAATACCGCGCGGACGAAAAGCTCGCCACGAGGGGCGTATTTCTGACGACGCTCTGCTCTATTGCGACGATCCCGCTTGTCGTGTTTTTGTGTCTGTGACGCGTCCTGCCCGCCGTGCGGCGGAAACCAGTGCCATGTAAAGGTGATTAATCCGCCTGCATGGTATTTCCTCCTATTTGGTTCTCCGTTTGCGTCAGCAAATGAGCACCTGCTTTAATTTAAGCGCTCTGTTTTAGGGTAAGAATATGCCAAATATCATCACCTGTGAAACCACACTTACGATATAAAATCTCTGGGTTAGCCGGATTATTTATTTTCCCGGAAACAGTGGCAAAATTAGCGATACCCTGCATTTTTGAAAGTAAACAATTCACTATGATCTGTCCATAGCCATGCCTCCGGTAAGAAGGAAGGACTTGTATCCACTCTAAAATCAATTCCTTAACCTCTCTGTCATAATCGGCTATGCCTCCGGCTAAAACAATTCCGGACACTTTTTCTTTCAGCAATATCCACAGGTCAGAACAATAAACGGGCGTTCTGCGATAACTTTCCAGTTGCTCTATTGTAACACTTAAATCACTATAACTTGCATTTATGAGTTGGGCAAACTCACCTATATTATGTACCCCTGAAACAACTTCGACCTCTCTCGTTATTTCTTGTTTCACATCTTTCAGATTATGATATAGTCGAAAGTACGGCTCATCATTATAATCAAGGAACATCTCATTGATATAATCTCTCTCATGGACTATTTTCATACTTTCAGGTATCGTAAGTCCCTTTTGTTTCCAATACGGAACGCTCGCCGTACCACACGGGTCATATAAATAGCTTTGTAATGAAAGCAAGGTGTATTCCTCCGTCATATTCCGATCTGTCAGTTTGTGTGACACGATTACTCTATCATACAAATAATCAACGAACAAGAGTTATAAGACTTCTGCATCCATCCGCATCCGCTTTATTGCCTTTTCGTCCATCATGCGCTATAATATGGACGAAAGAAAACAAGCGTGGACGAATCCATTTCGAGCAAGGAGTGCCCTATGAGAAATTTTGATTATACAAAGCTGGCAGATTACAAATGGGACAGCGCGGTGCTTTCCTATGTTGCCAAGATACATGAATGCAAGGGCAGACAGGACTTGTTTGTGAGACAAAAGCCAATAGAGCTTGACCGACTGATTAAAGTCGCAAAAATCCAAAGCACCGAGGCCTCTAATAAAATTGAGGGTATCGTCACCACGAATACCCGTATCAGGCAGTTAGTGGAGGAAAAGACCGCGCCGAGAAACCGTGACGAAAGCGAAATTTTAGGGTATCGGGATGTCCTGAACACCATCCACGAAAGCCATGACTATATTCCGGTAACACCGTCCTATATCCTTCAGCTTCACAGAGATTTGTTAAAACACGCAGGTCTTTCCTATGGTGGCAATTTCAAGAATACGCAGAACTACATCAGCGAAACACGCCCCGACGGAACGCAGATTGTACGGTTTACCCCTCTTGCTCCCTATGAAACGCCGGAGGCGGTCGAAAAAATCTGTGAAAGCTACAAACGGGCGTTGAACACGGAAGCGGCGGACGCTTTAATTCTGATACCCGCCTTTATCTGTGATTTTCTCTGCGTCCACCCTTTTAACGACGGCAACGGGCGCATGAGCAGGCTTCTGACCTTGCTCCTGCTCTATCAGAACGGATATGAGGTTGGCAAGTATATCAGTATCGAAAAGCAGATTGAAAAAACAAAGGACGCCTATTATGATATGCTTGCACAAGCCAACATCGGCTGGCACGAAGAGGCAAACGATCCAACGCCGTTTATCAAGTATATGCTGCAAATGGTACTTGCCTGTTATGTGGAATTTGAAGATCGCGTCGGCATGATGAACAGGAACGGTCGGGGAAGTACCGCCTATGATATAGTCAAAGCCTATATGACGGACAGGATCGGAAAAATGACCGGAGCCGAAGTCATCGCAGCCTGTCCGCGCGTGGGACGAAGCGCAGCCCTTGGTGCAATTAAAAAACTGACCGAGGAGGGACTTATCATAAAATGCGGCTCAGGCAGAAACACCTACTATGTCCGTGCCGACGCTGTTCAGGAATAGCTTTCGTCCGGCTATCTAGGACACAGCATCCGAAATACTGTACAGCTCCGGCAGCTTCGAGAGCGTAACGCCGTTTCCGCCCAGATAATTCCGACGCAGTACTTCTTTGGTGGTAAAGCGCTCCGTCCTGCCGAAATCATGGGACCATGTCATGTAATAGGTCCACCCCACGCCTTCCGCGGCGATCGCGTTCACATCCGGCAGCGGACCGATCTCGCCGATCGCGCAGAGTTTCGGCGACGGCGTCATCTTTTTTAATTCTTCGTATTCTTTTGCACGGCTGTCATGGCAATGCGCCTGCGGGTACATGTCCCGGCTGATCATATCGACCACATCGTCTCCCGGATAGCACGCGGGATCCGCCGCGTTGAATACCCAGATCAGATTGTCCAGATGAAAATGGTTCGTGTAGCGGTCGTACATGAGGCGGTATAATTTTTTTACCGCGTCAGGTCCTTTTTTACCCCACCAGAAATATTCACCGTCGCATTCATGAAACGGTCTCCACAGAATCGGCACATGCGCGTCGCAGAACGGTTTGAGCAGTCCCGCCATAAAATCCATGTCGGATAACAGCGCGGCATATTCTTTGGTGCCCTCCGTGACGGCAAGGTCCGCGTCGTAATCCGTACACTCCGAATAGAACGATTTATGACAGCCGCCGAGTGGAGAAAACCAGTGCCATGTAAAGGTGATCAGTCCGCCTTTCCGCGCCCAGTCCCATGCTTTTTTGAGCGTCCCCTCCGCGGCGCGCACCTCGCTCATACACTCCTCATCGCTTTGCGGAGAAATGTTCGGTGAATACGCCAGCAGTTCAAAGCCGCAGAGCGCGGGCAGCTCCCCCGTCGCTTCATAAATATAGACGAGCTCCTCCTGTCCCATGGTCTGTGTATGCTGACCCAAAACGACCTGTCTGCCTTCGATGGATTTCAAATAAGAAAGCACGCGCTTTCCTTCTTCCTGCGCGTTCGGATTGACCGGGATCACGGTTGTCTGCATAGTATTTCCTCCTATATGATATGCCGCCGCTGTTCTATGCCGTCAGATTCTCTTTACTATACCCAGCCGCCGCCTATGAGAATAGCATATTTCTCGATGAAAATAGTAGATTTCGATTTATTATGTTGCCAGATTATGCTATCATGATTTTTGGATCATTGCAACATGGGATGTGATCTATTCAGAAAAAGCAGGAGGAACAACGCGATGTCTGTCAAAATTAAAATATGCGGTCTCGTCTCAACGGACGACGCCGCGCTCATCAATGAATCTGCGGTTGATCTTGCCGGGATCGTGCTTTTTTATCCTAAGAGCAAGCGGAACCGGACGACACAGGAAGCGCGGGACATTCTGCGCGCGCTGAAACCGGAGATCAAAAAAGCCGCGGTCGTCGTTTCGCCGTCCGCCGCACAGATTGCCGAAATAGAAGCGTTAGGTTTTGATTATATTCAGATACACGGCGAACTGTCCGACGAGGTGCTGCGCGTCGCGAAACTGCCGATCTTAAAGGCGTTCAATGGAAACGACTTGGAACAGTTTACGCGGTTTCGCGATCGTGACGGCATTGCCGGGTACGTGTTTGACGCGCCAAGTCCGGGCAGCGGAAAGACGTTCGACCTTACTGTTCTTGACGCGCTCCCCCGCGACGGTAAGCTGTTCCTGCTCGCGGGCGGGCTCACACCCGAAAACGTCCGCTCCGCCATCGAACGGATCCATCCCGACGGCGTGGACGTCTCCTCCGCCGTCGAGTACACCGGACGCATCGGAAAAGATCCGCAAAAGGTCGCCGCGTTTATCCGCGCCGTAAGGGGGCTTGCGGACGTTTGAACAGATGCCGCAAACGCCCGCCATGCCGGATGATTCCGGATCAGATGCCCGTTGATCCGCTTCCGCCCATCATCCTTGTCATTTCCTCAATGCGTTCTAGCGGAAACGGAGGCAGGCAAAGCGGCTTTAATGCAATGCTCATCAGCTTCATCGGGTTGTCGTCCGCCGCGATCCGATTGGATGAAAGCGTTCCGCACCACTTACAGCGATGAATGATCGCCCATTCGCCGTTTTTCCGCACCCACGCCGCGATCGGCTCCATCATGCCGCCGCAGTCCGCTTCGCGGTCGCCCGGTTCTATATCCAGATGCATACTGGACAGGCAGTTTGGACAATGATTTCTGTGATCCGTTCCGCCGCCCGCCGCAACGACCGGTCTCCCGCAGCATTTACAGATAAACTGCTCGTCACCCGGATGTGTTTTGTAGTATCCCTTTTCGTACTGTCTTTTTTTATTTTCTCTATTCATTTTTTCCTCCAAAAGATGCTGTGGACTTACAGCAAATCTGCGAATTCCGCACAAGCAATGCTGCGATTCGTCAGTGCAAATTTTTGATTTTTCAACCTGACATCTTTGAGAGGAATGCTTTTTTCGCAAACCTCCCGGTCAGCGAACGGTCTCCTTCTTATTCTTTCTATTTTTTAACATACAAAAATCCTCCTTTCCTCTTTTACAGCCGGCTATGCCTTTATGATACTGTCCCTCCCGCCTCCTCTGCAACCTCAAACTTTTTTTTACAAAAATATAAGCCGGCACCGTGCATCTTAACCGTGTGCACGATACCGGCCTCCGTCTGTTTTCCGTTCCTTCCTGCGGTCAGGGCGCCTGTCCAAACCGTTCCCCTGTTCCCGATTATCACAAGGTCCCATTTTTCCGCTGTTTATCGCGGTTTTGTGACTTTTCCTCACGAATGATTCTTTGAATACTTTTGACAGAAAGATAATACTCATCTGCCAATTCTCCGACGGCAGCGCCTTGCGAATAACGCCGGTAAATCTGCCGGTTGCGCTTCCTTAATTCTCCGCGGAGCTTTGTTTTTTCTCCCCAGACCGCTCTCTGTCCGGGTCTTCTCGGAATATAGATGGTCTGTCCTTCCGCGTACTGCTGGAGCAGCTCGACCATCTCCCGCGGCAATAATTCTTCCGCCCTGATATAGCTCATACCTGCCTCCCGATCATACGGCAATCCGCCGCACCGATTTCGGATATGCAAGAGCTATTCCTGATTGTTATCGGATATTTGAATAGCCCTCGCCATCTCCCGCAATTGTCTTACTCATACAAACATCCTCCTTCTTCTTTTTTGACATTCGGGCACCCGCCCATACTTCGCGCCGCCCTGCCTGTATTATAAGCGACACGCAGGAAAATAGCAAGCCGGCAGCATGAACTGCTGATCGGGTGCTTTTTCCCTGTCAAAAGCCGGACTGTCCAGAATGGTTTTAATCTCTTTTAACGAAAACCTTACTTTCCCATATTCTTTGTCACATATTTCTGATTTCTGCTATGTGGCTTGTCCGGAATCGTCATCACCAGACAGCCCATTTGTATAAGTGGATTTAAATACTTTTCTGTGAAGTTTTTTGCATCTTTATATTCCAAAAATGCCATAATCTCCCTCTTACTTTTCGGCTCTTTACAATAGACTAAGATTTTATCTTGAGGGGTATCTTGGGGGGTATCTTGGGGGGTGCCTTGGAGGGTACCTTGGAGGGTACCTTGTTCGCCAACACCAGATACTTTTTCCAAAAACTTCTTATTTTTAATTGTCGCATATACCATAAATGCTTCTGTTTGATATTCCGGCTCGGGCAGTCCCGCCTGCTTCATCTCAAGATACATTCGATCAATACCCTCTCCAAATTCACGAACATACTCATATTCATGCAGTAATTCTGCGATTTTCGGATTCCTCGAAAAATGCATTTCTCTCATATTATTCAGGCGTACAATTCCCGGAAGTGTACCTGGGCTTTCTACTGTAATATGATCGTCAAACATTTTAATCTGAATATCCGTACCTTTAATACTATAATCGCGGTGCGCGATCGCATTCACGATCATTTCTTTCCACACAAATTCCGGGTACTCCGGTTCAGTAACAAATCTGGCATCCGCGCCCAAATACGTATGCTCTTTTATCTGGCTACGCACATAATCAATTGATTTTTCAACCAAATCCAAAATGCGTCCCTCAAAAATCTTATCCTTGACCACATTCATGGCGGCGCCAACCTTCGCTTCCGTACCCTCATATTTTATAAAACGCACTCTGGCGCGCTCAAAAAATATCTGTGGATTTTTGCCAAATAACAAAATCGCCGCTCCGCTCATTTCCTGCCGCCCGCTGACATTAACGACAAATTTTTTATTTTGCCTGATATATTCTTCCGGTGACTTCCCATACCCGATTTTATTACAATATTCGGCAACCGCTTTCATATCAATGTCATCTATCGTACTGCCATAAACAGGTTCATTCTCATAGTATCTTGTGCCTTTCGCATACATCAATTGGAGTCTTTCATCAAAGGTTAGTTTTTTGGATTTATCTCCCATGCGCAAAAAAGCTTCATCCCGATGGTTTACATGAAGCTCACTGCTCTGCGGAATATAGATCAATAACACATGATTATTTTTCCCCTCCCAATCAATACAATCCACAATCTCCGTCTCAATCATAAGAGACGGACTGCAAAAATCAAACGGTACACGAAGAACCTCATTTACATTTTCTGTATACGCATCTATTCCGGTAATCTTTCCATCATCCTCTATACCCACAGCCAAAAGACCACCGTCTGCATTTGCAAAAGCAATCATAGACGCTGCGATTGTAGCTGCACTGATCCGGGCACTTTTGCGATCAAATTGCTGTCGCTCTTCTTTTCTACGCATTTCTTCTATTGTCATTTTTGTAAGCTTCATATACCGCCTCCTGCAAAAAGGTATCCAATTCCCGGTCATCGATGCCGTGCAGCTTCTCCACACTCCTGACGACAGCCTCTTTTTGCTCTATAAGATCAGTTCTGTCTCAAATAATACCGCTAACGCATACAGCACATTTTTCAGATTTGCCTTTGTATAATTATATCTACCCGCGTCATTCTGTTCCATTCTTCTCTGTTCATGTCTTTTCTCCTTCGTCAGATCAACTTTTTAACCGAATCCAATATTTTTCCAGCCTCCCCCACTTGTCCGGTTCGAAGACCGTGCTGTCATATTCCCCGCCATTGGCGAGAATCGTCTTCCTGCTTGCCTGATTGTCCTCCGTACAGCTCACTAAAACCTTGTCCAACCCGATTTCTCTGCAATAGGATAAGGCATCGTTCAGCATTCGTTTCGCATACCCTTTTCTTCTCTCTGACGGGCGGATTGAATAGCCGATATGCCCCGCATATTTTTCCAAGAAATCATTCAGCTCACGCCGGATCTGAATCATGCCGACAAGGCGGTCGTCCGACCTGCGTATGAATAAAAACTGCGTGGCGGGAACAACCCCATCGGGACAGGTCTCTTTCCTGCTTTTTCTTTCCACGTCCGCTATCCATTCCAAAGGATCGGCGATTTTCCTTAAAGAGCCACAGCCATCCATGGTGCTTCCCGCATCCAAAAATTCCTGCCTGTAGGCAGATATTTCTGCGGCATATTTTTCTGTCGGTTTCACTAATATCCATTCATCCATGATTCTTTTTCCCTTTCATATTGTTGACTGCTAAAGGGCACAGCTATAAGCCATGCCTTTAGCAGTCAACCGGAATTGAACCGATGCCTCGTCCATCAACGCGTTCTGCCCGCCTAAACTATCTTCTGCCAATATGATTATACCATGATTGCTCCGCAATCATGCCAACTTTATGCGCACTCCGCTTCGCTCCGGCGCGGTATCATGTCTAACGACATGATACCACGTGTTTCTAATTCTTTCCACCTCTACATACTATTTTACATAGGATAAATTCAATCCATTCCACTTTTATGCCCGCTTTTGCCGCGTTGATTTTTTCGCAGTAGATGCAGATCGCTCTTGTCTGCGAACGGCGCGGTTCCTCCCTTTTATCATCTTACCTTCCAGCGTTCACTCAGAACGGTATCCATATCGACATTTTGCGTACCAGCCTTTTTCACATTTTCATTTCTGCAAAGATCCGCAAGGTGCTGTTCAAACAGCTTTTCATCGGTGGGGATTTCCGCCCAGTCGTCAGTCCACGAAGATAAATACGCGGCGTTTGAAATTGACAGGGAATGGAGTCCCTCGCGCCCATCCGCTATCAGCTCCGTACCGTCAAGAATCGATTCCGCAAAAGTTTCAAGAACGGTTGCGTGTCCGTCGGGAGCTTCCCCGGAATATTCCTCATACTCCGTTTCGGGACATAAAAATCCCTCCTTTGACGTAAAACAAAATTCCCGTTCCGGCTCTGTAAGCTTCCACCATTTCAGCTTTCCGTACTCAAGAACGATCTTGCCCAGATCCCCTGAGATTTCAAGGCGGTTCGTTCCCGGAGTCTCCCCTGTTGTGGAAATAAACACCGCTGTCGCGCCGTTTTCATACTCCCCGTAAATCGTGACATCGTCTTCAACGTCAATCTGGTGATACTTTCCCGCAGTGCAGAACGCCCGCACTCTTTTCGGCATACCGAATATCCATTGCCATAAATCCAGATTGTGCGGCGCCTGATTTAACAGTACGCCGCCGCCCTCGCCGGTCCAAGTCGCACGCCAGCTCCCCGAATCGTAATATGACTGCGTGCGGTACCAGTTTGTGACTATCCACACAAATCTTTTTGGCACTCCGAGCGCGCCGCCCTGCACGATTTCACGGGCCTTTTTGTAAATGGGGTCTGTCCGCTGATTGAACATGATCCCAAACTTTACTCCCGCCTTTTCCGCCGCCTCATTCATTTCCCGAACCTGCCGCGCATACACGCCCGCCGGTTTTTCGATCATAACATGAATCCCCCGTTTGAAACATTCGATCGCACAGGCAGGATGGTCGTAATGCGGCACAGCAATCAGTGCGGCGTCAATAAAACCGCTGTCAAGCATTTTTCCCGCGTCGTCATAGCACGCCAGCGTTGGCAGTTTTTTTCGTACGTTTTCAAGTCTCTGCCGGTCAGTATCGGCAACGGCTGTTACCTCGATTTTGGGACATTTCCCGTCAATGACATTCTGCAAATGCCCACTTCCCATGTTTCCGACACCGATGATCCCAAGACGTATTTTTTCCATAATGACCACTCCCGTTAAAGTAATTCTTTTAATGCCGAAACCGCCGCGTCAAAGGCTTCCCGTGAAGATGCGTAACAATATTTTTTATCTGTATTTTCCTTATCCCGTTCAAGTTTCTCAAAACCGGAAAATACCGATAAATGCGGCTCTATCGTCAGCACCTCTCCCGTGTATCTTTCAAGCAGAAACAGGAGATTTCCCTCGCCCTTTCCCGCGGGAACCACCGAGCCGTCCGCCAAAGCGTCCTTGATATGCATATACTCAATGTACGGTGAAAGAATTTCCCAAGCAGACTTTGTGTCCTGACCGCACTGAATAAAATTTGCAGGGTCGAAAACCGCTTTTATTTCAGGGAAATTTTTTTGTATTTCTGCGCACCGTAAAGCGGTATCCCCGTAGATTCCCTTTTCGTTTTCATGACACAAAATAATGCCGCTTCCCCTCGCCGCTTCAAGAAATTTTTCCAGACGTGACATGACCTCATCGGAATATTTTTCGGCATTTTCACGCGGGATATAAAAGCTGAAAATCCGCATATGCTTTGTGCCTAAAATATTTGCGGTTTCCATCTGCCGCCTGAATTTCTCAAGGTGGGGCGCGAAATCATCATTGATTCCTATTTTCCCAAACGGCGATCCGACAGACCACACGGCTAAGCCTGCCGCTTCCAGTCTTTGGCGTATTTCTTCCGCTTTTTTCACCGAAATATCGGAAATATTTTCTCCGTCCACTCCGCGGATTTCAAGGTACTCTATCTCATTTTCCCTCATTGAAATAAAGTTGGGTGAATAGCAAAGCACGTTGAAATGAAGTCACACGAAATAAAGTCATTCAAGGAGCGTTACTTTTATGGATATTGTGCAGGAATGGAACTTGGGAGAGCTATACATGCGGTACGCGGTGGACGAAGCGCCCGACGATACTCATTTTGCCATGCACGTCCATGAACTCTGTGAAATATTTTATTTTGTTTCGGGCGATGCAGAATATCTTGTTGAGGGCGCACGGTATCCCCTTGCGCCGGGAACCCTTTTGATCATGCGTCCCGCCGAATCCCACAGGACGCATATTCTCGGCAGCTGCAGGTACGAGCGTTACGCTCTGAATTTTCCCGTCTCAGCAGTTGACTGCATCGACCCCGAACGCAGGATTCTGAACGCGTTTTTTGAACGTCCGCTCGGCAGAGGAAATCTTTATAGGCTTGATAAAATTGATCTCGAAAAAATATTTAACGATATGCACCGCGGAAAAGATGATTACGAAAAAAGAGTGAAAATGCAGATTCATATTTTTGTGCTGCTTGACCTCATAAACAGCGCCTATCTGAAAAGGGGTTCTGAAGAATATACCGAACCGCAAAATATTTCGGAGCAGATTATGGCGTATGTGAACGCCAACCTGTTTGGAGAGATTTCCGTGCCATTGCTTGCGGAAAAATTTTCCCTCAGCACGTCGCAGTTTAGCAGAATTTTCAAACAGGCCACGGGAGCCGCACCTTGGGAATACATAACAATCAAGCGGCTCACGGCGGCAAAAGAAAAAATCCGCAGAGGATCTTCAGCGCAGTATGCGGCTGAAAGCTGCGGATTTGGAGATTATTCGGCATTTTACCGTTCCTATGTGAAATATTTTGGCTGCTCGCCTAAGAAGGATTCTTGAAATAGAGTTTATGATTTCTTCCGCAAAACATGCAATTCATGCAGCGCCCGTGTCGCGGCAACATACTGGAGCTTTGCGGTCTTTGCATCGTCGATCAGCTCCGGCGGATTCCACAGGATCACAACGTCAAACTCCAGACCCTTTACCAGTTGTACCGGCAGGATCGTTACGCCTTCGTCATCCAGCCACTTTCCGATCCAGCCCGCTTCCCCCTCATCGCTGCAGATCACGGCAATACTGCCATACCCCCTGTCTCTTGCATGTCCCACGATCTCCTGCGCGCGCTTGTATAGCGCCTCCTCGCCGCTCTCCCTGTATTCCTGCACGGGAATGCCGTGGCGGATGACCGGCTCGATCTGATAACGCCCGGACGATGCTTTTTTCAGAATTTCCCCCGCATATTCCGAAATTTCTATCGTGTTGCGGTAGCTCTTTTTTAAAAGCCGGAACGTATCGCGCTCCCCCGTGAGCACCCACGTCCGCATTTCCTCCCAGTCATTCATGCCCGTCTCGTAATGGATATTCTGTGAGACGTCCCCCATGATGGTAAAATAGCACGCAGGCAGAAGCATCCGCAGCACATAATAAATCATTGCGCCGAAATCCTGCGCCTCATCAATAAAGATCTGCCCGAACTCCTCGTCTTCTTTTTTTTGTTTCACGCGATAATTTATGAGCGCCATCGCCGCCGCATCATAAATGTCATACTGTCCCGCGGCAGCCTTCTCCTCGTGCAGCGCCATGTCCAGAGCGCCCGGAAACTCTTTTTCGTAATCCGCAAGAAATTCCCGATATAATGTGCAGACACTTTTTCCGATCGCCTGATTCTTATAATGCTGCCGATATTCCCTGCATTTTTTTGTAACATATTCTTTCTCCCCGTCGGGGCATAAAAATTTGAGTCTTGTCCGAACGCGCTCATCCAGCGTGACAAGCAGCCGGTAAATGCTGTATGTCGGATTTTCCTCCCGCAGACGTTCGATGCTGCTGTCCGTCAGGATCGTGCCCAGCTCGCGGTCCGTCAGCGTTTCCGCCGCGACCGTCTCCCGCCTGAGCCGCAAAAGCCACCGCTCCAGATACAAAACAAACTCCATGCGGCTGCGCACGGCGGCATCCGGCAGCGGTGCGATCAGCTTCTGTTTTTTTGTCCATTCTTTTTTCAAAAGATACGTGAGCATCCCGTCCATCCGCTTCTGCTTCACGTCATGCACATCCAGCTCCGGCAGACCGCTCGTAATGTAAGAAAGAAGCAGATCGCTGCCGCCGATGATACAAAATTCATTCGAGGTAAAACGCTCTTTATAATTATAAAGGATGTAGGAAATGCGGTGCATGGCGACCGTGGTTTTTCCGCTCCCCGCGACGCCCTGCACCAGAATATTCTTAAACGGCGACTCCCGGATAATCTCATTCTGCTCTTTCTGAATGGTGGCAATAATGTCCCCTAAAACGGCATCCTTGTTTTGGGAAAGATATTCCACCAGAAGCGCATCGTTTGCCGCCACATCGCTGTCATAATAGCCTTTCAGAACGCCTTTTTCCACATCATACGTTCTTTTTAAGTACAGACAAATCGGGATCTCAGGGCGCACCGTCCCCTTATCAGACACTTTCTCCGGCAGATGATAGCTTCCGTCACCCATCTCATTTTCATAGTAGACGCTGGAGATCGGCGCGCGCCAGTCTGCGATCACAACATCCGTCCCATTGCGGAAGACGCCGTTTTTTCCGATATAAATGCGCTCCTCGCACGCCGCATCCTTATCCAGATAATCAATTCTGCCAAAATAAGGATTCTCATACGCCGCACGGTTTTTTCGAAGCTGGTTTGCCGCGTGTTCCTCCAGGCTCGCGCTTGTCATCAGCTGGTTGTAAAGCTCCACGTCCCCGCCCTGCATCGCGCGAAACAGCGCCTGCGTCTTTTGATGCCGCTCCGCAAATTCCGTCTCATACCTGACGGTATTCTCCAGGATCAGTTCCCTGCACGCGTCAAAATGCTTCTGCTCTTCCTGCCGCTCTTCCCGCCGTTCTTCCCGCCGTTCTTTATCCATTTTCTGCCTCCTTTTTGCGTGGTTATCTGCCCCATCTGCAAAGCATCACCGATGATTTTCTTCGCAATACAAGTTTTTCGATCGGTACACAAAAAAGTATACAGAAAAAAGAATTTATTACTAGACTTTTATTTTCAGATGTGATAAAGTGTATATACAAATCATGCCCAAAATTCAATTTTGAATTTTGGGCACTTTTTTACGCAATTTCGTTTATCCCTAACACTAGATCATATAATCATAATCGGGAAGAATCCTCCGCAAAAACTGCTTTGTCCTTTCTTCTTTCGGACGGCTGAATATCTCCTTCGGCCCTCCCTCCTCGACAATCTTTCCCCCATCCATAAAGATCACTTTATTCGCCACACTCTGCGCAAACTGCATTTCGTGTGTGACAACGATCATGGTGGTGCCTTCCTTTGCGAGATCCCTCATCACCTGCAGCACCTCTCCGATCAATTCCGGATCCAGCGCGGAGGTCGGTTCGTCAAACAGGATAATGTCGGGATTTACCGCAATGGCTCTTGCGATTCCCACCCTCTGCTGCTGCCCGCCGGACAATTGACTCGGATAATAATCGTACCGCTCGGATAATCCCACTTTATCAAGCGCTTTTTTCCCGATCTCCTCCGCCTCCCGTTTCGGAATCTTTCTTGCCACGATCAGCCCCTCCGTCACGTTTTGGAGCGCCGTCTTATTGTGGAACAGGTTATAATTTTGAAACACGAACGCCGTCTTTTTTCTAATGCGTGATATGGTCCTTTTGGATGCATGTGCGAGTCCGGTCTGAATATCGTCAAAAATCATTTCCCCCTGATCCGCCTTTTCCAAAAAATCAATGCATCGCAGCAGCGTTGTTTTTCCCGAACCGCTTGGTCCTAAGATCACTACCACATCTCCTTTTTCCACTTTTAAGGATACGCCGCGAAGCACCTCGTTTGCTCCGAATTTTTTATATACCTCTTTGATCTCCAACATCCTTATTTTCCTCCGCCGATCAGCCGGTCCCATCCACCGTTTTCCTGCCCGCTCTCCATCTGCATCTGTCTCTTTCCTATCCGATTCCCGTCCGCACCCGTCTCTTTCCTCTCCGGTACCGTGAAGCGTACATTTCCAGCAATCGGAACAGGAGCTGGACAAACGTACACATCAAAATATAGATCAGACAAATATCCAGATACGCCTCAATATAATTGTAGCCGTACGCCGCCTTCACCTTTGCGATCGCCGTAACGTCCTGCACCGACATCATGAATGCGAGCGAAGTGCTTTTCAACAGACCGATCGCCGCGTTACAGAGATTGGGCAGCGCCGAAACAAGCGCCTGCGGAAGAATGATCCGCACATATGCCTGCGGTTTGCTCAGCCCGATTGTCAGCGCCGCCTCCATCTGCCCCTTTCCGACTGTGAGCAGTGCGGAGCGCAGCACCTCCGTCAGCACTGCCGTTGTGTTTATGATAAACACCACATACGCATACAGGATCGGATTCACTCTGAAAATATTAAAAGAGAGCCCGAACACATCTTTAATCAGATAATTGAGAAGACTCGGCAGCAGACTGTACAAAAACAGAATCTGTAATACGACCGGCGTTCCCCTGATAAAAGATACATATGCAGCGACAAGCGTTCCGCTGATCTTACGCTTCTGTGTTCTGCCAAGCGCCATGAAAAAAGCGATCGGCAGGGAAATGAGCAGTGTCAAAAATGTGATTTTCAGAGTTGTCGGAATTCCCGCGAGCGCGGCGAAAAACGTCTCCTTCATGAACTTTGTATTTAGTCGCATATTTCCACCTCATTTTTTACTCGTCCTGCAAATTTCTATAACGGCTTTAACCGCTTTTCAAGCCATCCAAAGCTTTTTTCGATCAGGAACGTCAAAATCCAATATAAGATCGTCAATGCCAGATAGGTTTCCAGCACATAGGAACCATGATGAAGACCGATGATGAGCTGTCCCTTTCCCATCATGTCGATCAGTCCGATCGTATATGCCAACGATCCTTCTTTCATCAGATTCACCAATGCATTGGCAAAATTGGGAAGCGCAACCACCGTACACTGCGGAAGCTGAATCCGGAAAAATGCCTGCCACGACGACATGCCGACGCTGACTGCCGCCTCCCGCTGCCCTGCATCAACCGCCAGATACGCCGAACGGAATACCTCCGACATATTGGCTGCAAATAAAACCGAAAACGTGGTAATGACAAAAAATCCTTTATGCAGACCGTTCAGATCAATCCCAAACGTCAGAAATAATTTCGGCAGTCCGTAATAAACAAGGAACAGCATGACAATCGACGGAATACATCTCGTGACGTAAATGTAAACATCCGCCAATACCCGTGCGATTTTTCCTCTCCGGATCTTCGCCGCCGCAAGCAATATGCCGATCAGCCCGCCGAACAGCACCGTCCCCAGCATCATTGCCAGTGTCATCGGAACATAGGGAACGATCTGATACAGCAGATTCAAAATATAAGAAGGATGAAACGGTCGCATTTTTCTCTCTCCTTTATTTGTTCATTGCACTAAAATGATTTCGCTTTCCCGCGTACCCATTCCAGATGGGATAAGGGCGTATCGCTCGGAATCGTGCAGTCCGCCCCCAGGATCACGCCGGGTTCCCTGATCTCGGACAACAATCTTTCTGTTTCTTTCTCAATTTCCTCACGGCTTCCCCGATAAAGCACGCCTTTTTCCGTATTGTCAAACCCGCCGATGACCGCGCGGCCGCCAAATAAATTCTTTCCTTCCTTTAAGCTGACGTTCTCCACCGTGACCGCCCAATTGATGACTTTGGCAGGATATTCCGTATAGGTGCCAAGGTCGTTCCGATGTCCCTCGTAGCCGCAAATGTGAAGAATATTATAATCGCTCACCCGGTTTGCCGCTTCCAGCACCCGAAGCTCCGCCGGCGCTATGTATTTCAGATAATCTTCCTTATTTACGCCGTCGATATTTCTCACACTCAGGTAGATGCCGTCCGCGCCGCCCTCTTTGATGACGCGCTCGGATAAAACGGCAATGTCCTCTGCGACCGCCTGTAACGCACGTTTTACGCCGTCCGGATTCTCTTTTGTCAGCTGCGTCAGACTCACCTCATGACCGACATGCTCAAGCAGGAAGCTGAAATACGTTGCCGGTGAAAAAATATTGTAAAAGGTCGTTCGGCTTTCCCCAAACCGCCCGGTCAGTTCCTTTACCAAACGAACCTGCCCGTCAATCCACTCTTTGGGCGAAACTGTTTTGACATTCTCTAAATCCGCCGCAGACTCCACCGCCGTCACGGTCTCATTCGGATAGCCGAAAAAACCGTCGCTCATCAACTTTACGAAATCGGGATCGAATTCATCCACATACTTCTGGTGCCCTGCAATATTTCTCTTTACGGTCTCCTCGCTCGGATCATAAAACGCATCCGCCGCAAAATGAAACCAAAATCCTACGGGTACTCTCTCTGTTTTCTTGTTGTCAAATGCCGCCAATACCAATTCCCTTTTATTCTCGCTCATGTTCGTGATCTCCTTTTTATTTGTCTTTTTTAGGCATTTGTTAAATGCCGTTCCCTATTGATTTTACTGGTTTTTCTC
>JAMPHA010000040.1:0-22029 GCA_023663615.1 Clostridium sp.
GTGTGAAATTTTCAAGGTACTATCAGGGATAATTCTTATTTGACCCCAACATCATCCTATATGCAAATCGCTTAGAAAGGAGATGTTGTCATGACAGCGATCAGTGTGACAAAGGCAAGAGAAAACATTTATCAAATACTTTCGGACGTGAATGATCATAGCCAGCCAATCACAATTACAAATAATCGTGGCAAAAATGCAGTTCTCATATCAGAAGAAGATTGGAATGCGATTCAGGAAACTCTGTATTTGAATTCGATACCGGGTATGGCAGAAAGCATTATGGAAGCAGGAAAAGAGCCCTTAGAAGAATGCGCTGTCTATCATGCTGACGAGGAATGGTAAATGTATATTATCAAATTGAGCAAGTCCGCATGTGGTCGCACTATGATACTGTGAGATAAAGGAGATACGTCAAAGAAAAAGGCACCCGTATTTTTCTAAAAAGTAAAAAATTTTCCAAATATTCCATAAATCCCTCCCGGATCATTCGTATCTGTTATAGAAAGTGTGAAAGAACAACGATACGAAAAAAGGGAGGGATTTTATGATGAAAAAAAGAGTGACGGCACTGGCATTGGGAATCTGCATGACAATCGGTATGCTCGGCGGCTGCGGGCAGGAGAAAGCGCGGAATGCGGGGCAGGGAGAAGAACAGAATGCAACAGGCGCGGCGGATCAGGCGCGGAACGACGATTCTCAGCATGTGGAAAGCGGAAGCTATGATGCAGGACAGGGAACCTCGGAAGGTGGTGCGGTGCCGGGCATTATGGGGTCGGATACCGCGGAGCCGGGATCGGAGTCGGCGGGCGGAGCGGACGGCGTTTATCCGGCGGAAAATAACGGATATACGGGAGATATGGCGGAGGACGCCGGGATTTCCTGCGATGCGGCAGAGGCGGAGTCGGGGTATGCAGCAGAGGCGCCTTGTGAAGATGACGCATGGGCGCCTTATGAGAACAGCGCGCCGATGTCTTATGAGAACGAGCCGTACGGAAATGAATCGTGGGAGGCGCCTTACGGGGATGAATTTACCGAAATCACAGAGAATCCGTTTCTGGATGTGCGGGAACAGCCGCTCTCTACGTTTTCGGCGGATGTAGATACGGCGTCTTACAGTTATCTGCGCCGGATGATCGAGGAAGGCTATGCGCCGGAGTGGATTCCGAGGGACAGTGTCCGTATAGAGGAGATGCTGAATTATTTCAGCTATGACTATCACGGACCGCGCGCGGGGGAACCGTTCGGTGTTAATACGGAGATCGCCGCCTGCCCGTGGAATGAGGACAGCTATCTCTTACAGATCGGTTTACAGACGGAGCAGATTGATTTTTCGGATGCGCCGGCGTCCAATCTTGTTTTTTTGATTGACGTTTCCGGATCCATGTATGACGCGGATAAGCTGCCGCTTTTGCAGCAGTCCTTTGCGATGCTGGCGTCGAATTTGACGGCGAAGGACCGCGTTTCCATCGTGACGTATGCGGGAGAGGACGAGATCGTGCTGACGGGGGCAAAAGGAAGCGAGACGGACCGGATCGTGGATGCGCTGAATGCGCTCACGGCAAGCGGGAGCACGAACGGCGGCGCGGGGATCATGACGGCTTACTCGATCGCGCAGGATTATTTTATTGAGGGCGGGAACAACCGCATCATTCTTGCAACGGACGGGGACTTAAATGTGGGACTGACGTCCGTGGAAGAACTGGAGCGTCTTGTGGAGACGGAAAGAAGAAGCGGTGTTTTTTTAACCGTACTCGGATTCGGGACGGGAAACCTCAAAGATAACCGGATGGAGACGCTTGCGGATAAAGGAAACGGAAATTATGCGTACATTGATTCGCTTAGTGAGGCGAAGAAGGTGCTTGTGGAGGAGCTGGGCGCAACGATTGTCACGGTTGCGAAGGATGTAAAGCTGCAAATGGAATTTAACAGCGACGTTGTGAGCGAGTACCGTCTGATCGGTTATGAGAACAGGGCGCTTGCGGCGCAGGATTTTGCGGATGACACGAAGGATGCGGGAGAAATCGGCGCGGGGCACAGCGTGACGGCGCTTTATGAGGTGCGTCTCGTGCAGGGAAATATGCAGTCTGCGCTGGCGCAGGGGAATGTCGGGACGCTGCATATCCGATGCAAAAAGCCGGACGGAGAGCGCAGTGTGCAGTTTGATTATGAGATCGGGCGGGAGAGCTATGGAAGAACGCCGTCCACGGATATTCGTTTTGCGGCGGGTGTCGCGGCGTTCGGCATGGTGCTTCGGGAAAGCGAATATTGCGGAGAGTTCCGGCTGTGTGATGTACTTGACATGCTCGAAGAATTACATCTTGGTGATGACGAGTACAAGCGGGAATTCGTCGATCTGGTAGGGCGGATGGCCGCAAACGATGAGTGGAGCCGTGCTTTAGGCGGATGGGAGGAGGATGGAAGCGGGATTTGGTGAGGACGGATGTGCGCGGCATCGCTTCCGTGCGGCATTGCTTCCGCGCGCATCAGCGGCGGGGCGAAAGAGGATATGGTGAGATTTGGCGGTGGGGTTTCCTCGGCTTGAGCTTGACGAGCAGAGGAAACCTTTGCTATAATCAGCACAAAGCATATATTCTTTGACGGAGTTGTTCAAGGCTGTCTTATGCGCATTGGGTTTGTGCGGCATCCGATATGGATACCGTGTTCCGAATGCGATCAGCCAATCTTCGGGCAATCCGTGTCAGACGGCATTCTGCCGCTTCTTAAATGCTTATTGAAACAGGCATTCTTTTGTAATCTATGCTTTTATCCACAACTAACTTAGAAAGGCATAGTGCACGAAAGAAAAAGAGGCAGGCAGTCTGAAAACGGGTGTGGAGTATGCGGAGTTACGGAATGTGATCGTGATCTTTATCACGACGTATGATCCGTTTGGATTGAACCGGATGGTCTACACGGTCAAGAGCGGCTGTATCGAGGTTCCCGAACTGCCGTATGAGGACGGGGCGCGGACAATTTTTCTCTATACAAAGGGGACGCAGGGGAACCCGCCGGAGAATCTGCGTGAACTTTTGTATTACATGGAGCATACGTCAAAGGAGAATGCCAGAACAGAGCGGTTGCAGAGACTGCATAAGCTGGCGGCGAGAGCGGAGAGCATGGAGGAATTTGAGAGAGAAGTGATGAGGGAAGCATGATCATAACAGAACGATCACAAAAGCATTTGGATGTTGCGATGAGCAAAGAACTGATGCCGGAAGAAATTGTCGCTTTCTTCTCTTCGGATTTTCAGATACGCACATTTTCCGATGTGATAAGCAGGCTTTACATAAAAGAGGATTTGGAAGAGAGACTGATCGAGGCGATCGGTTCCGACAGGACTGTTAAAAACTGGCTGCATGACCGTAATCTGCCTGTAAGCCGTGAGAGCGCCTTTCAGATCGCATTTGCGCTGGGATTGGATGAAATCAGGGCGAACGAGCTGTTTTTGTATCTGTTTGGGGAAGGGATCCATTATCGGGACGAAACGGAGCTGATCTATGCGTTTGCGCTAAAAAACGATCAGTCCTATGAAGCGGCAAAAAGGACTGCGGCAGCGTTCCGGGACAGGGAGAAATATCGGGAGGAAAGTGGGGAACCTGTCACGAGTGTGATCCGGACGGCATTTACCGAGGTGTCTTCCGGGGAAGATTTGATCGCCTTTATTCTTTCCCATAATATGGATTTCGGAAGGCGGCGCAACACGGCTTACCGGTATTTTATGGAAATGCTGTCCTATCTGAAAGGCGGGGAAGACGGAGAGGACGGCGCCTGCTCCATAGAATATGTCACCGAATGCTATTTGCGGATGGGAATGCCGGAAAATCGAAAAACGCAGCAGTATGATGTGCTCCAGCGGATGATCAAAAAGTACTGGCCCGGTCTGCGCAGCATCAAAGCGATGAAAAACCGGAAAGAGGACGTCAGCCGTAAGACCCTGCTGCTTTTGTATATCGTCACGGGCGGGATAGAAAAGGACGACTATGACGAAACGGATGAGGAGTATATCAATGATGACGATCTTCTGCTTGCGCATTGCAGAAAGCTCAAAAAAATGATGCAGGACTGTAATATGCGGTATCTCGACCCGCGCAATCCGTTTGATTTTTTGGTGCTGTATAGTCTGAATGCGGGCAGAGAAGGCGTAATGAGCGAGCGGATGGAGGAGATCATACGCCGTATTTTTGTATAGGACATAGGGAGTGGCGGATGGATAAAAGGAGCAGTTTAGGTCCTGTCACGCTGAAAGGCAGGTATCGGATAGAGACCGTATTAGGGCAGGGCGGCTTCAGCATTACCTATAAGGGAATGGATCTGAAGGAACAGGCGCCTGTCGCCATAAAAGAATATTATCCGGGCGGGCTCGCTGTCCGTGACGCTTCCGTATCTCCCGAAGTTGACTGCGCGGGGGACAGGGATTTTTTTGTCAAAAATAAAGAGCGGTTCCTCCGGGAAGCCGCCGTACTTGCGCAGTTTCCGGATCATGAGCGGGTTGTACGGATCTTGGATCATTTTGAGGAAAATAACACGGCATACATCGTGATGGAATATGTGTACGGGATCACGCTCAGGGAGCATGTGTGCAAGGCGGGAGGCAAAATCACATGGAAAGAAACGGCGCCGATCCTGAACGCGCTGATTGAGACGCTGATCCCATTTCATAAACAGGGCATCATTCACCGTGACATCAGCCCGGAGAACATCATGATGCTCCCCGATGGCGGCATCAAACTCCTTGATTTCGGCGCGGTAAAGCAGGTCGGCGAAAACGTGGAAGTAGGGCGAATGCTGACAAAGCCCACGGAAGCGATCGTGAAACAGGGCTATGCGCCGATCGAGCAGTATCAGAACCGCGGAAATCTGGGACCGTGGACGGATGTGTATGCACTCTGCGCGACCGCGTGCTACTGCCTGACGGGCGGCGTGCCGCCCGACGCGCCGGCCCGTATCGTGACGTCCGCGTCAGTCGAGCTGATTGAACGCGGCGTAGATCTATCGGAAAAAGAAGAAGCGGCGCTCCAAAAAGGAATGGAGATTCTGGTTCAGGACCGCATTCAGAGTATGGAGGAGCTGCGTACGGCGCTGTTTTTTAGCGATGGAAAATCTTGTAACCCGGAAGAATCCGCAAAGCGCGATTCCATAGAGGCACGCGCGGACAGCGGAAGTGCAGAATCGGAAGCGGCGGATGGCGGCGCCGCCGGTAAAAAGAGAACGTTCTTTTTTCGCCGTATCAAAAATGCGCGTCTGCTCACCGCGGCGGCGTGTCTGGTATTTCTGGTAAGCATCGCTGCGTTCGGCGCGATCGCGCAGGGCAGGGAGAACCGTTATGTTCTTCGGGAGGAAGACGATCTGGAAGCGTGTCTGCAAAGAAAAGGGGTCCGGGAGATCGTGATCCCGGAAGGGGTGTCCTGCACGTTGACGGAAGCGGTGATCCGCAAACGGGTTATCATTGAGGAAGGCGCGTATCTCCGCGTCGGAAATATGACTGTGACGGAAAAAGGATTTGTGCGGGTGGAAGGAACCCTAGATATAGAAAACGCGCTCCTGCATACGCAGGGAAGCGGCAGACGGATAGAGACTGTGGACGGCGGGACGCTGCTGACGGACGCGTATACGTTACTCTGGACGGAGCAGGAAGAAAATATCGGGACGGCGGACGGAAACGGAACAGGCGGAAACGTGAAGGGATACCAGCTGTCAGCGGATGAAGAGAAGTTGTTTGCGGACGCGGTCAGCGTTACGAACTTTGACGAATTAAAAGCGGCGGCTGCGGGAGAGCGTCCGATCAGCATTGATGCGGACATCGAAGTAGAGGAAACCATTCATTTACGGCCGGCGGTGCGGGTGCGTGAGGAGGTGACGCTGACGCACCGTAACCGTGTCTGGATCGAGATCGGCGGATATGGGATTTTTATCAATCACGGGACCGTGAAAGGCGGTCTCAGTGCAGGGAATCTGGCATCTGTCATCAATTACGGTTATTTTGATATGCGGGATAAGGATGCCAGGTCTTTGTGGATGGAGGGTTCGAGTATCCTAATCAACGAGGGAACAATGGATGCATGGGACTGTTCCCGGATCTGGTCTGGCGCGGCAGTCTATAATCTGGGGACGTTAAATGCCTATGATTTTTACCTTTTGGGCAGCGGACTTGTGAATGTGGGAGAAATTCAGGTATACACCGGAAACGTGATGGAAGAAGAGATCGGATTTCTTTCCACAAACGGCAGCGTTCTGTACAATAAGGGAAGTCTTATCGTCAATGCGGGATTCGGCATGGAGAATCACGGCTGTATTGAAAATACGGGCGTCATGCGGATCAAAGAGGATACTGTTTTTTATAACCGGCTCCTGCATAATCAGGGATATTTGGAGAGCGCCTATACGGCAAAGCTTGACGGGATTCACGGAATATATTACGGCGAAGGGGAATTTCATCTGCCGTGGGCGTCGGGCGTCCCTGTGTTTGTAATGAAGGCGGAGACTGTGCAGCCGGATGCCGCGGAGGTCAGGACAAAAGAGGAACTCATGGCGGCGCTTGCGCGGGAAGACGTATCCCAAGTCGTGCTGTCGGGCGAAATCCGTTTATCGGAAAATCTGACGCTGGAAAAAGAACTTTTGATTGAGGGAACCTTGATCATGGAAGAGGGTGCGGCGCTTGCCGCCCAGTCCGCACGGGTAATCCTGCTTCGGGGCGGCGGGCTGACGGCGGGGCGGATCACGCTTTCGGATGACGCGCAGATGATCGTGCAGGAAGGGGCGCTGTTGCATATGGAAGAAAGCGGGAGCTTTCGACTGGATAATCAGTCGCTGTTGTTAGGCAGGGGCGGAGAGATTCAGATGGAACAGGCATCCCTTATCGCCGAAAACGCGTCCTGTGTGCTGCTGGAGTCCGATCTGAATGTGGATGAGGCGGATGTTCGTCTTTCGGATGACGCCGTATTTCTCACGCCGTCATGCGACGAGTGGAATGCGGTGGGAATGCATGTGAAAGTGGATGGCGGCGCCGAATGGCATCTTTCCGGTACGGGCTCCTTAGAAGCGGCGGGGCTTGTCGTGGAGGACGGGAGCCTGATCGTGAGCGCGGGGCAGTTTTCTTTTATGCAGAGCACGCTTACCATAGGCAGGGAAGGCACGTTTGTTGCGCAATATGCGCCGATCGAGTTTTGTGATACAGAGATTGAAAATGACGGCGGCATCAGAACGCACGGGTGGATAGAACAAATTTTCACGCTGGATCAGACTAAGGTGCGGAATACGGGGAAAATGGTATTCGATGCCCTGACGGAGGTGGATGAGCACACAACGATTGAAAATGAGGGGAGCTTTCATCTGTGTGTGTTAAGCGGGGAGGAGTTTGAGCGCGTGAGCGGGCGGATCGTGGGAAATCCGCTGGTACGCAATTAGAGGAGAGGCGGCAGTCGGCCAAGAAAAGTTTACAAGCAGGGCTTTTGACATCCGAATTTGATTTGCATAGAGTTTAGAAAGGAAGCAGCCGTTGGTGGAAAAGAGAGTTTGCGTGAGCAGGCTCTTTTTTTGTGCGATAAGCAGAAATGCGAAGCATTTCACGTCTGCTTGCCTGCTTGTGGAAAAAAGTTGCCCGATTGAAAAACGCCATATGCGATACTGAAAAGGAGTATATCGAAAGGTCACAGAGGAGGAGAGAAAGCGTATGGCAGGAGAGGAAACCTACCCGTTGGCGCTGCCCGGCGGGACGGTGCTGGCAGGGCAGTATGTGATCGAGCAGACGCTCGGACAGGGCGGCTTCGGCATTACATACAAAGCGACGGATCACAAGACGGGAATGACCGTGGCGGTCAAAGAGTTCTTTCCGGATTCCATGGCGGCGCGGACGACGAAGACGACGGTGTCCGCGTTTGCCGGAGAGCGGGGGGAGAGCTTTGCCTATGGCAAGAGCTGCTTTCTTCAGGAGGCGGAGACGCTGGCGCAGTTTATCGGCAATGAAGGGATCGTCCGCGTGTTCAGTTATTTTGAGGAAAACGGGACAGCGTATTTTGTGATGGAGTTTGTCGAGGGAACGAGTTTCGACCAGTACGTAAAGGAGCATGGCGGGAAGATCCCGTATGAGGAAGCGGAAGCGATTCTGCTTCCGGTCATGGACGCGCTTGCGGCGGTTCACGCAAAAGGGATCATCCACCGCGATGTGACGCCGGATAATATTTACATTACCAAAGAAGGAAAAGTAAAACTGCTGGATTTTGGAGCGGCGAGGTACAGCCTCGGTGATAAGAGCCGGAGCCTCGACGTGGTGTTAAAGCACGGCTTTGCGCCGAAGGAGCAGTATACAAGGCATGGAAGACAGGGACCGTTTACGGATGTGTATACGGTGGGAGCGAGTTTTTATTTTGCGATCACCGGGAGGCGGCCGCCGGATTCGATTGACCGTCTGGAGGAGGATGAGCTGATAGAGCCGAGCCGTCTGGGGGTAAAGATTGCGCCGGAGAAGGAGGATGCGGTCTTAAAGGCACTGAGTGTCCAGCCGTCCGGGCGTTATCAGACGATGGGGGAATTCCGGCAGGCATTGACGGGGAATGAGGAACGGCGGGAAGGCGCGGGAAATGCGTCATCTCAGCCGTCGGGAGAAGCGGTACAGCAGAGGGTGTTCTCGGAGATCCCGCGTTCGCAGAACGCCGGAGCGCAGAGCATCCCGCATTCGCAGAGCGTGGGCGCACAGACATTTTCCACACCGCCGCAGAATGCCGGGGCGCAAAGCATCCCGCGTTCGCAGAGTACTGGCGCACAGACGTTTTCCACGCCGCCGCAGAATGCGGGAGCGCAGGGCATCCCGCATTCACAGAACGCGGACGCACAGGCATTTTCCGCGCCGCCGCAGAGCGCGGGCGCACAGATGTTTTCTGCGTCGCCGCAGAATTCCGGAGCGCAGAGAATCCCGCATGCACAGAGCATCGGAGAGCAGTCTGTTCCGTACGCACAGAACGTCGGACAGCCGCAGAATGGACAACAGCAGAATGGAGTTCCGCCAGCGGTACAGCCGCAGCCGGAAAAACAGAACAGGAAAAAGTGGATTCTTCCGGCGGGCATCGGAGCAGGGATTGTCGCTGTGATTGTTATCGTGATCGCGCTGGCGGTACCGAAAGGGGAGGAGAAGAAGGCGGCGCGGTATGAACCGGAATCCGATTCGATTGCCGCATCCAATCCGGTCACAGGAACAGGATCGGAAAATCCGACGGAGCAGGAAAATATGCCGGGGCTTGGAGATCGTCTGGGATCGGGAAATACGTCGGTACTGGACAATATTCCCTCGCTGGGAAATAACAGAGGTTCATCGGAACCTTCCGCATCAGATGTTTCCGCTGCGGAAGGGGAAATCAGAGGGAACCGTCCGGGCAATATCGTAAATGATGCAGTATTTGCGGTATGCAATGATGGAATCGTGTGCTGCTATCCGGGTGCCGGTCTGGTGTGGAGCGGAGGAGACGGAGCATCCATTTATGACAATATGGTTGGCGATATACGCTGTATCAGTATTGTGGACGACACCATCTACTATGTGGACCGTGATGACCGTGCCTGTGAGATCCAAACAGATGGAACAGGGATTTCCTACATTATGGATCTGGCAGATTATATGGTTCAGAGTCTGTGGGTTGCGGAGAGCGGCTATTATTTTTTAGAAAAGGATACTTGGAAACTGTTTTACTGCGAGTTTGGCGGCACGCCCAGCGCATCCCTGGAGCTCTGCGAGGATTCGCGTCCCGTGTTCTACGAAGGGAGCCTGTATTATTCACCAGCCAGTGACCCGCAGGGGATTTATTATGTTGGGACCAACAGAATCGGACGGGATACGCCGGTTCTGTTATGCCGCATAAACGAGAATGAGATGACATTAGAGATCGGCGGAAGCGTGATTGACGCAAAAGGTGACGGGGCATGTTATCCTTACGTGGCGGCGGACGGTTATTTATATGCAGTTTATCGGGAAACGGGCAGCGTCTCATGGGATGTGATCATGCAGGTCAGCCTAAACAGTGGTGAGATCAGCGAAACCATCATCAGTTCGGCAGATGCCGGCGTATTTACGACCAGTGTGAACGAAAGCGGCGGATCCCTTTATTTTGCCACGACCAGTACTGCGGGAGATGCAGTTGTGCAAAGGGCGCAGACGTCCAGCTTTACGAGCGGAACAGGAACGATTGATACGATTTGGGAAGGGCAGGCAGATTATGTGGGAAGAATCAGCCTGCTTCCGGATCAGGATGAGATTGTATTTTACAGGATCACATTAGAGAACTCTGAGGAAGTTGTAATTATGAACATGGACGGTTCGGGAGATCCCATTGTATTCAGTGACGCGGACGCGTAAACAGAGAAGAGGAGGAGTAAAAAATGGCTTTTACGGAATGTGCAAACGGACACTTATATGATTCAGATCAATATGCGACATGCCCTTACTGCAATGGCGGGGGAAACCGGATTGAATTCGGCGGCGGCGCATCCGACGTCGGAAAAACCGCGCCGGTCGGAGGCGGTTTCGGACCGGCGGGAAATTTTGGCGCGTCCGGCGCCGTGCCGCCTGCGGGAACAGCAGGGATGAGCGGGATCGGCGCGACTGTTGCGCCGCAGAGTTACCGCGCGGCAAAGGCGGAAGCGGAGGAAGAAGATACGGGCAAAACAGTCGGCGTGTTCCAAAAGAGCATGAAATTGGAACCGGTCGTCGGCTGGCTGGTATGCATTGAGGGACCGGACAAAGGAAAGGATTTCCGTATCTGGGCGAAAAACAATACGATCGGACGAAGCGAGAAAATGGACATCTGCATCAAGGGAGACACCACCATTTCCAGGGAAAACCATGCGAGGATCGCCTATGACGATAAGCATAACAATTACCATTTGATTCCTGCGGAAAGCACAAACAATATTTACCTGAATGACGAGCCGATTTATATCCCGACAAAGCTCACCGCCTATGATTTGATCGAGTTCGGAGATTCCCAATTCCTGTTTGTACCGTTCTGCAATGAAACCTTTACGTGGCGTGACGGCGTAAAAAAGTGAGAAATAATAGAGAAACCGTGCTCCAAGGTGACGAGTACTTTTCAAAGGGAAAGCATGCTTCAGGGTAATCGGTGCCGGTTCGGGCTTAGATGGGAGGGTGATGATGTCTTTATTTCAAAAAAAAGAAGGAAAACAGCAGATAGCGCCGGATTCGCACCAAGGAGGCGTACCGGGTCCGCGGAGTGCATCGAACCCGCAGGGAGCGATGCAGCCGCTTGTACAACGGCCGCGGGTCCAACGGCTTCTCAGCTATCAGGTCGCAAATCTACAGGAGGTCGGCGCGCGAAAACGGCAGGAGGATTCTTTCGCGTTTGTCAATGCGTTTGACGTAACGGAGATAAAAGAAAAGGGATTACTTTTTTTGGTCTGCGACGGGATGGGCGGAATGAAGGACGGGAAAACGGCGAGCGAGACAGCCGTTGCCAGTCTCCGCCGCTCGTTTGCCGATATGGACAGAAACGCGGATCTGGCAAGACAGTTAAAAGAGAGCGTTTTCTTAGCGGCGGATGAGGTAGAAAAGCGTTTGGGAGGAGACGGGGGAAGCACGGTTGTGGCAGGAATCCTGTTTCGGGAAAAGCTGTATTATGCGAGCGTCGGGGACAGTTTTCTCTATTTGAAACGGGGAAATCAGCTCTATCGGTTGAACCGCGAACACAACTTATGCTGTCAGACCTACTTGGAGAGCATCCGCACGGGAGAAATGGACCCGCGGGTCGGAAGGGAATGTGAGGAAGCGGCGGCGCTGACGCAGTTTCTGGGAATGACGGGATTCCATGATGTGGACGGTTCGGTGAGACCGCTGCCGATGAAGGACGGGGATGTTCTTTTGGCATGTTCGGACGGCGTGGGCGGCGTGTTGACAGAGGAGGAGACGCTGGGCGCGCTGAGTCTCCATTCTGCGCAGGCGATGTGCCAGCAGATGAATCAGGGGATTCTCGCGCATGCAAAAAAAAATCAGGATAATTATACGGCGCTGGTTATCAAGTGCCTGTATTAGGAAAGCGAGGTTACGCATGAAAAAAATAGGATTACGGCTTATCATGACTACGGTGCTGCTTGTCAGTATGTTATTTGGCATAGGGACAACGCAGACGGAGGCATCCGGCTTCAATACGGAGGTCAGGGAGAGCGTCGGGGTCGTGGCGACGGTCTTAGGAGCGCAGGACGGATCGGAAATGTTGAACGGATGGGGAACCGGATTTTTTGTGGGAGATCCGAATGCGGATGCAGAGTATCTCATCACCAACCATCACGTCATTTCTGATTTTTTGGAATACGGAAAAGGGGAATATGTGGACGTCTGGCTGACGGACGGGAGTGCGATCAGAATTAAGGTGAAGATCCGGGTATATTTTGATGCAACAAATTATGAGGAGGCATACCTGATTGATTATAACGAGACGAAAGACATTGCGCTGCTGCGGCTTGCCTCCGCGACGGATGAGAGGAAGGCGCTTCCAATCTGCAGCCCGACGGACGATATGATCGGTTCGACGATTTACTGCGTCGGTTATCCGGGGCTTTCGGAAAATAGCATCATTGATGCCAGCTCCAACTGGAGCAAAACGGATGTGACGGTAACGACCGGAACGGTCAGTCGTTTTGTGACCTCTTCGGGAAGCGGCGTACAGCGGATTCAGACGGACGCAGTCATTCAGCATGGAAATTCGGGCGGACCGATGGTAAACGGCAACGGATCGGTGATCGGGATCAATACCATGTCCATTTCCTCCGAGTCAGAAACGAGTTACTATGCGGTCAGCATAGATGAAGTAATCCCGATGCTCAACACGAACGGCGTTGCCTATCGGACGGAAGACGATATGAAAAAAGGCGGTCTTTCCGGTATTTTGAGCAATAAAAAATGGTTGATCGGAATCATAGCGGTTGTGCTGGTTCTTGCGGTCGTGATGGTGTTGATTCTGACAAACAAAAAGAAAAAGGGGAATGTGCAGACGGCAGAAACGGAAAACCGTGGGAACACGACATCGGCGGGCGGTATGGCACCGACAGGAAACGCCGCCATGATGTCACCGGGCGGCACGGGAGCGTCCAACGTAACGCAGATGCAGCCGATGGCGGGGGCACAACTGGCGGCGCCGATGAAAAAGGCTTTCATCCGGTCCCTGTCTGCACAGCATAACGGGATGAGTTATCCGGTCGATACGGCGCCGATTCTGATCGGGCGCGATGCGGCAAATTGCAGGATCGCATATCGGGAGGGAACGCCGGGTGTCAGTGGAAGACATTGCTCCGTCAGCTGGAAGCCCGATACGGAAGAATTTTTGATTACGGATCTGCGTTCGACGTATGGGACCTTTTTGTCAAACGGTCAGAAGCTGGAACCGAATGTTCCGTATCGGTGCCGTGCGGGAGAAAGTTTCTATGTGGGCGAGAAAACGAACATGCTGCGTGTTGAAGTGAGGTAATCTATGATTTTTGACGAATTTACATTTACCAATCAGGGAGGGCGTTCTTACAATGAGGATGCCGTCGGTTCTAAACAGGAAGGCGGCTGCGGAATTTTCGTGGTGGCGGACGGACTGGGCGGACATCAGTTCGGCGAGGTGGCGTCCGCCTGCGTGCGGGACGTCCTGCTCGCAGGCTGGCGGCCGAATGAGCCGGAGCGGCAGGAATGGATCAAAAAGCAGATCGCAGAGGCAAACAGGCAGGTGCTTGCGATCGAGCAGGAAAAACGGGCGGTGCTGAAAAGCACGGTTGTCGTGCTCGCAGTTGACGGCGGACAGGGCGTATGGGCAAATGTCGGGGACTCCCGCCTGTACTACCTGCACCGCGACGAAATCAAAAGCGTAACGAACGATCACTCGGTTGCTTATAAGAAGTTTCGGGCGGGCGAGATCACCAGAGAGCAGATCAGTCAGGACGAGGATCAGTCCTGCCTGCTGCGCTCGATCGGCGGGGAGGACCGGAACGAGCCGGAAGGATACGGCGCAGATGAGCCGCTGGAAGCAGGAGACGCCTTCCTGCTCTGCTCGGATGGCGTATGGGAATATGTGAGGGATGAGGAGATCCTGATTGATTTTTTGAAAGCGGAGACGGCAAAGGAATGGGCGGAGCTTCTGCTGCTCCGGCTGATGGACAGGATTGACGGAAAAAATGATAATCTTTCGCTCATCACGCTGATGCTGAAACCGGCGTAACAGGAAAGAGAAGGAGGCATTCTGTGCGGAAGAAAATAGGACTATGGATGATGGCGTTGCTTTTGCTGTTTCAATCGGGGGGAACGGTTTATGCCGCGCCGGAGGAAAACAGCATCGTACAGGCGGTATCGGGATACTGTCTGGGAGAGGAATTGTATACCTTTATCCGGATGAATGACGGATATGACGTGGACAGCTTTACGGTCGGTTTACAGTCCGACGCGGTATCTGCGGCGGGAGAGCAGGCGCTTGTGCCGATTACGGAGACGACCGCGCTTGTACGATATGTGTTTATGATTGACCTGACCGGTTCCATGCGGAAATATGCGGGGGAAGTGGACGCCTTTGTGGGTGCGTTGATGGAAGCGGAAGAACAGGAGGCACTCTACACGGTCGCGGTTTTCGGAGAGCGTTTTGAAGTTGTCAGTGAGAACATGACCGATGAGAATGCGGTAAAAAGAGTATTGGAAGAATTGAAATATACGGAGCGGATGACGGACCCGTATACGGGCGTAGAGCGGGCTCTGACTTATCTGGACGGCTGTTCAAGAAGAAGCGGCGACCTGATTCATCTGGTGGTCATCACAGACGGCGATCCCGATCTGGGGATCGAGGATGAGGAGGAAAGCCGGGAAAAGGAGCGGATGCTTGCGGAGTCGGCGGCGCGAAAGATCGAAAGCACGCCGGAGGTGATCGT
This sequence comes from Clostridium sp., assembly GCA_023663615.1. Lineage (GTDB taxonomy): Bacteria > Bacillota > Clostridia > Lachnospirales > Lachnospiraceae > DLAJ01. Next base: position 14,896 of record JAMPHA010000040.1, read on the forward strand.
GAGTACGATCTGTATGGCGGAATGGGATACGCTTGCATTCCAGACGTTCTCCGCGGGAAACGGAAATCATGAGACGATCGGCGATGAGCGGGACGCGGCGGACGCCGGTAAAAAAATGGCGGATTATGTGGACAGTCTGTACCGGATCAGCTTTCGACTGTCTTCTATGCCGGATGGCGAGCGGTTTTCGGTCGGATTGAAGCTGCGCGGGAAAGATCAAAACGGTCAACGGGCAATATTTGATCTTTCTATAGAAGGCGTAGCGAATTTAAGACTGTTTTCTGATTCCACGCAGGAAGATCCCGGACAGGGAGAGCAGGGCGGAATCGGCGGACTGAATATCGGCACGATCGACGGGAACGGGGACGGAACGGAAGCGGGAGACGCGGATAGAAGCGGAGACGAAGCGGAAGCAGAAGGCGGCGGAGACAAAGCAGATTCGGAAGGCGCAGCGGGAAGCGGAGGCAAAGCGGAAGACGTACCGGACGGCGGAGACAAGACGGATTCAGAAGACGCAAAGGACGGTGAAGACGGAACAGAAGCAGCAAACGCGGACGGAAGCGGAGACGGAATGGAAGCAGAAGGCGCAGCGGGAAGCGGAGACGGAATGGAATCGGAAGAGGCGGCAGGGAGCGATAAGAAGCTGATCTGGGCAGGCGCGGCGATCGCGGTTGTGATCGCGGCGGGAATCTGCGTGATTCTTCTTTCGAGACGAAAGCAGCGCAGAGAAAAGGCGCAGACGGAAGCGGCAGGGACAGGAAGAATGACAGGAGGAGCCGCGGCTGCGTACGGAATGGCAGGAGGAACCGCGGCAGCAGGCAAAGAGGCATTGGCAGGCGGTATTGCCATGCGGCTGGAGGTTTACGCGGGAAATTGCAGAAACAAATCAGTGCTCCTTAAGCTGACAGATTCTTTTGTGATCGGAAGCGCACCGGAATGCGGTCTGGTATTTGGTGATGCGGACGTAGCGCCGCAAAATTCCCGCGTGTTTATCAAGAATCAGATGATCTACATAGAAGATCTGAACTCACCGAGTGGGACGGCGCTTGGCGGAATGCGGATTCAGGGACAGAACCGTCTGCGCAGCGGCGACATAATTTCCATCGGAAATGTGGAGTTCAGCTTCAAATTTTAAGGATAGGGGGAAGAAAAATGCAATATGCAACAAAAGCGGCACGAATGGGTGCGTTTTTGATCGACGGTATTGTTGTGGGAGTGGCAATGGGAATTTGCTGTGCGATTTCATATGTATTGGGCGGTCTCGTGATGCTTGCGGGACAGATGCTATATACTGGCATCATGGAAGGGAGCAGGATGCATGCGACGATCGGGAAAAATCTCATGGGAATCGTAACGGTGGATGAGAACGGGCAGCCGCTTGATTACGGAAAGTCTTTTACCCGCGCCATATGCAGACTGTTGTCAGGGACAGTGACGCTTGGCGTAGGCTTCTTAATCGGACTTTTTGATGAAGAAGGAAAGGCGCTGCATGACCGGATTGCAGGAACCAGAGTGATTACAAAAGAGTCCATGGGAATGTCGGCGGCGGCATATGGAAACAAAGGACTTCAGCAAAACGGACCGCAGCAGGCGGCGCCGGTACGGGCAAACACCGCCGCACAGCCGAAACTGGTCGGCGTGGCGGGCAGATATGCGGGGCAGGCGTATCTGATCGGACCGCAGGGGTTGATGTTGGGAAGGGATCAAAGCGCATGCGATTTTGTTTTTGACAGCAGTGCGACCGGAATCAGCAGAACACACTGTAAGATTCAATACAATCCCCAAACGGGAATGTTCATATTATATGATCTCGGTTCTTCTTACGGGACTTACCTCGGAAACGGCGTGCGCGTACCGCAGGGACAGCCGATGGCGCTCTGTTCGGGAGAACAGTTTTATCTTGCCGACCGCGGATGTATGTTTATGGTGAGCATTTGAGCCGCGGCAGTGTTTGGGATGCGGATAAGGACGGCAGCGGTATGGGTAGGACAAAGATACGTAAAAGAGAAAGGAATGCATGATGGCGCAGGATGAAACCTATCCGCTGGCACTTCCAAAGGGGACAGTGCTGGCAGGACAGTATATCATTGAGCAGACGCTCGGGCAGGGCGGCTTCGGTATTACGTACAGGGCAACGGATCACAAGACGGGACAGACTGTGGCGGTCAAAGAGTTCTTTCCGGATTCTATGGCAACGCGGACGACGAAGACGACAGTGTCCGCGTTTTCCGGCGAGCGGGCGGAGAGCTTTGCGTACGGGAAAGGGTGTTTTCTACAAGAAGCGGAGACGCTGGCGCAGTTTATCGGCAATGAAGGAATCGTCCGCGTGTTCAGTTATTTTGAGGAAAACGGGACGGCGTATTTTGTGATGGAATTCATTGAGGGAACAAGCTTCGACGCATACCTCAGAAAACATGGCGGGAAGGTTCCGTATGAGGAGGCGGAAGCGATTCTGCTTCCGGTCATGGATGCGCTTGCGGCGGTTCACGCAAAGGGGATCGTCCATCGCGATGTGACGCCGGATAATATTTACATCACCAAAGACGGAAAAGTGAAACTGCTGGATTTTGGCGCGGCACGGTACAGTCTGGGGGATAAGAGCCGGAGTCTCGACGTGGTGTTAAAGCATGGATTTGCGCCGAAGGAGCAGTATACAAGGCACGGAAGACAGGGACCGTTTACGGATGTGTATACGGTCGGGGCAAGTTTTTATTTTGCCATCACGGGAAGACGGCCGCCGGATTCGATCGACCGGATGGACGAGGATGAACTGATTCCGCCCAGCAGACTTGGCGTGAAGATTGCGCCGGAAAAGGAGGACGCGCTTCTCACGGCGATGAGCGTCCAGCCGGCAAACCGGTATCAGACAATGGGAGCATTCCGGCAGGCGTTGATGGAAGCGCCCGCAGAGAGGATGGCGACGACCGCCGCAGGGCAGGCGGGAGCAGAAGCGCATCCGATTCCTATTCCGCAGGGGGGATCTGCGGCACAGACGGTTCCTGTCCTTCAAGGACAAGGAAATACGGTACAACAGGAAATACCTGCAACACAAGCGTCTGCGCAGGCACGACAGGGGATAACTGCAGCACAACAATCCGCGCAGGCGCAACGGGAAACGGTTTCGTCATCACAACCCGCGCAATCCGCCCAGCAGCCGAAAAAAGAGGACACGGATACAAACGGTCATGGAAAAAAGCGTGGACGGTTGGCTGCAATGATGGACAGAGGAATCAATGTCCCCGCATTGTTCATGGCGGCATTCGGAATGATTTGTGTGTTTGGGGCAAAGGTTTTTATTTATTGGTGCGATGATGTTCTTCCGTCTTATGCGCTGCCCATCATAGGGGAAAAGATAGAGATAGTAGGAACTGGCGCGCTTAATCATGTTGTTGCTCTCGTGAGCGATAGTATCAAGAATGGCGGAATTTTTCAATTGGTTTTGTTTGGGGTGACGGCAATTCTGCTTCGCATAAAAAAATACAAATTGTCGCTTATTCCGGCAGTGGGGAATGCTGTCCTTTGCGTGTTCGGTCTGATTTATTTAGGCTGGGTGATGCGCGGTACCGGAGTGGGATTTTTTCCGAATAGCTTCGCATGGTTTATGATTATCATAGCTATTGCAGAGCCTGTCGTTATTCTGGTGCAGCAGAGAACGGGAAAAATTGTTTTTCAGCAGACAGACAGCGGGAGGAACTGGATTGCGCTGTTGGTCGCCGTTGCAGGCTATGTTTGTGTGTATTTTGTAAGATTTCAGGGGAATATCGTTATTTTTGAACAGGAAGGACGGGTATGGGAATGTGCGAGCGGCATGTGGTTTTTATTTGCCTATACAGCGATTTTGCTGCTATTCAGGAAATCAAGGGCAGCGCTTGTACCGGCTGTGCTCAACGCACTCTTTTGTGTTGGTGAAATTATACGGCCGTTTGGCTTTCGAATTGGTGGTATGCATATGCATCAGGGGAGGGGAATGGTTATGCCCCGTGGGCTGAGTTCCGCTAGAGTAAATGGTTTCTTTTGGCTTGTGATTTTTTGTTCCGTTATGGAGGTCGCCGCCATTCTGGTGATACCCAGGATAAGGGGCCGCAAGCAAAAGCAATCTGAATAGGAAAATGATGAAAAAATTTGTATGCAGACAGAATCTGCATAGGGAAACAATCTGTGTGTAGAAAAAAATGATTTAGAAGATTGAGAGGAGAAATGCGTTATGGCTCAGAATGAAACCTACCCGTTGGCGCTGCCCGGCGGGACGGTGCTGGCAGGGCAGTATGTGATCGAGCAGACGCTCGGACAGGGCGGCTTCGGCATTACATACAAAGCGACGGATCACAAGACGGGAATGACCGTGGCGGTCAAAGAGTTCTTTCCGGATTCCATGGCGGCGCGGACGACGAAGACGACGGTGTCCGCGTTTGCCGGAGAGCGGGGGGAGAGCTTTGCCTATGGCAAGAGCTGCTTTCTTCAGGAGGCGGAGACGCTGGCGCAGTTTATCGGCAATGAAGGGATCGTCCGCGTGTTCAGTTATTTTGAGGAAAACGGGACAGCGTATTTTGTGATGGAGTTTGTCGAGGGAACGAGTTTCGACCAGTACGTAAAGGAGCATGGCGGGAAGATCCCGTATGAGGAAGCGGAAGCGATTCTGCTTCCGGTCATGGACGCGCTTGCGGCGGTTCACGCAAAAGGGATCATCCACCGCGATGTGACGCCGGATAATATTTACATTACCAAAGAAGGAAAAGTAAAACTGCTGGATTTTGGAGCGGCGAGGTACAGCCTCGGTGATAAGAGCCGGAGCCTCGACGTGGTGTTAAAGCACGGCTTTGCGCCGAAGGAGCAGTATACAAGGCATGGAAGACAGGGACCGTTTACGGATGTGTATACGGTGGGAGCGAGTTTTTATTTTGCGATCACCGGGAGGCGGCCGCCGGATTCGATTGACCGTCTGGAGGAGGATGAGCTGATAGAGCCGAGCCGTCTGGGGGTAAAGATTGCGCCGGAGAAGGAGGATGCGGTCTTAAAGGCACTGAGTGTCCAGCCGTCCGGGCGTTATCAGACGATGGGGGAATTCCGGCAGGCATTGACGGGGAATGAGGAACGGCGGGAAGGCGCAGGAAATGCGTCATCGCAGACGTCGGGAGCGGCGGTACAGCAGAGGGTATTTTCGGAGATCCCGCGTTCGCAGAACGCCGGAGCGCAGGCGTTTTCCATGGCGCCGCGGAACGCCGGAGCGCAGAGCATCCCGCATGCGCAGAACGCCAGACAGCAGACGTTTTCCCTGCCGCCGCAGAATGCCGGGGCGCAGGGTATCCCGCATTCGCAGAGCGTGGGCGTACAGGCATTTTCCGCGTCGTCGCAGAACGCGGGCGTACAGACGTTTTCTGTGCCGCCGCAGAACGTGGGCGCACAGACATTTTCCACACCGCCGCAGAATTCCAGAGTGCAGGGGATTCCGCATTCGCAAAGCATGGGAGCGCAGTCCGTTCCGTACGCACAGAACGTCGGACGGCCGCAGAATGGACAACAGCAGAATGGAATCCCGCCGGAGGCGCAGACGCAGCCGGAAAAACAGAACAGGAAAAAGTGGATTCTTCCGGCGGGCATCGGTGCAGGCATTGTCGCTGTAATCGTGATCGTGATCGCGCTGGTGGTACCGAAGGGGGAGGAGAAGAAGGCGGCGCGGTATGAACCGGAATCCGATTCGATTGCCGCCTCCAATCCCGCAGGGTCAGCGTCTGCACCGGATCAATATCTGGGTGATCCTGTTTCCGGGAACGATACGGCGGACGCTGAAACGCCGCAGGCTCCTACAGGGGATCTGATTGTCGGAAATACGCCGAATAACATTTCCAATTACGGGCAGATGCTTTTTTATGATGAGACCATTTATATGTGCTATCCGGGAGGGTGCGGTCTCCTGAAATCAGCGGAGGAAAGCGAATGGCTTGTGGACACCGGATACATTCGAAGTCTCAATATTCTGGGAGATACGATTTATTATATTGATACGGGAACGGCTTATTCCATGTCTCTTGACGGAAGCGGAAAGAAGATGATTCCTGAGCTTGCGGAGGTTTCACGGATTGCAACCCTTTGGGTGACGGACGCGGGATACTATTTTTACCAAAACGGAGAATATGGATTGACTTATGTGAAAAAAGGATCCAGCACTTACGAGGGATGCATCCAGTGTGTCGATTCTTCGGGTGTTACTTTTTTGGGGCGGGATATTTACTATCTTGTGGAAACGGCATCGGGAAGCGTGATGTACCGCGCAAAAAATGGCGATCTGACGGCGGCACCTGAGAAATTGACACAGGAAGGGGAACTCGGTTCCTGCAGCACCCTCATGGTATATGGCGATGGCATTTATGGCTTTTATGAGACGGAAGATGCCAAAGTCTTTTTTCAATATGATGTTCATACGGATGAGATTGTAAAGATATGGACATTGTGGGGGTGGACCGGTTCGATTCCAACCATAAATGTATGTGGCGATTATATTTACTTTGCGTGGAGCGATACCTACCGGGATACGGAATGTGTTCTCCGTTTTCTTACAGAAGAAGATGGGAACGTGATTGATACGCCACAGGTATGGAGGGGAGAGCCGGGAGAAAAGATTGAATATATGACGATCTTGGAAGAGGATGAGGTGATCGTTGTAACGGGCTGGAGCAATACGGACAGTTATCATTTTTTATCTGTGTTTGCAATGGACGGATCAGACGAACCAATCGTATTTAAGGATACGGATTTACAATGACAGGGGCAAAGGGTCTCTGCCTACAGAAAAGGGTTACAGGAAGGGTTTCCTCGCCGGGGCTTGACGCGCAGAGGAAACCTTTGCTATAATCAGCACAAAGCATACATTCTTTGACGGAGCTGTTCATGGCTGTCTTACGCGCATTGGGTTATGCGGCATCCGGTATGGATACCGTGTTCCGAATGCGATCAGCCAATCTTAGAGCAATCCGTGTCAGACGGCATTCTGCCGCTTCTTAAAAGATGGGAATTTCGTGCCCTGTGAAGAATTGCGTCGGCAATTCTTCGAAAGGATGCGAAGCATCCTTTTTATGCCGGTCAAACAGGCATTCTTTTGTAATCTATGCTTTTATCCACAACTAACTTAGAAAGGCA
>JAMPHA010000041.1:0-21956 GCA_023663615.1 Clostridium sp.
CAACGAGAAAAACCAGTAAAATCAATAGGGAACGGCATTTAACAAATGCCTAAAAGATGAATTAAAAAGGAGAAGATAACAATGGTAAAAATCACATTAGGAGTAGAAGGAATGGCGTGCAGCATGTGCGAGGCGCACATTAACGAGGCGGTCAGAAATGCGTTTCCCGTCAAAAAAGTAACGAGTTCGCACACAAAGAAGCAGACCGTGATCCTTGCAGAGAAGGAAATACCGGAACAGCAGCTGCGGGATGCGGTTGCAAAGACCGGCTATGAAGTCGTATCGGTGGACAGCGAGCCTTATGAGAAAAAAGGTCTGTTTGCCGCATTCAAAAGGTGACGCTATGAGTACACGTGTTTTACAAGGGATCCTGATCCCGTTTTTGGGAACCGCGCTCGGCTCGGCATGCGTGTTCCTTATGAAAAAGCAAATGAACCGCCTGCTGCAGAGGGCGTTGACCGGATTTGCAGCGGGCGTCATGACGGCGGCGTCTGTGTGGAGTCTGCTGATCCCTGCCATGGAGCAGGCACTGTCCATGGGAAAATGGTCGTTTGTGCCTGCGGTCGCCGGCTTTTGGGTAGGCATTCTGTTTTTGCTGGTCTTAGACCGGACGATTCCCCATTTGCATATGAACAGCAGTAAGGCGGAGGGACCGAAAAGCAGCCTGCAAAAGACAACGATGCTGGTGCTTGCCGTGACGCTTCACAATCTCCCGGAGGGAATGGCGGTCGGCGTGGTCTATGCGGGATGGATTTCCGGGAATGCCGGAATTACCGCGGCGGGCGCGTTGGCGCTTTCTCTGGGAATCGCGATACAGAATTTCCCGGAGGGCGCGATCATTTCCATGCCTCTGCGGGCGGAGGGTGCAAGTAAAGGGAAAGCGTTTCTTTACGGCGCCTTGTCCGGCGCGGTGGAGCCGGTCGGCGCTTTGCTGACGATTCTGGCGGCGGGGCTCGTGGTTCCGCTGTTACCGTATCTGCTAAGCTTTGCGGCGGGCGCGATGGTCTATGTCGTGGTGGAAGAACTGATCCCGGAAATGTCGGAAGGAAATCATTCCAATGTGGGAACGATTCTGTTCGCGGCAGGCTTTACGGTCATGATGGCGCTGGATGTGGCGCTGGGGTAGATTTTATAGGCGAATGCGAAACGCGATCATGAACGTAATCGCCTGCGTTTCGTAATCGCCCAGGCAGATTTTAGAAAAAAAGGAGGAAATGTCATGAACACCTTAGATGCAATCAAATCCCGCAGGAGTATTCGTAAGTATGATCCGAGCACGGTCGTGCCGCGGGAGCATATCACCCAAATGCTGGAGGCGGCTATGATGGCGCCCAGCGCCTGCAATACGAGGCCATGGGAATTTATCGTTGTGGAGAGCGGGGAAATCAAAGAAAAGATTAGGAAAGTAATGCCGTATACCCAGATGCTTGCCACGGCGCCTGCTGCGATCGTGGTCTGCGGCAGACCGGATCTGCAAGAAAACATCTGCGAGGGTTTCTGGCCGCAGGACTGCGGCGCCGCCGCGCAAAATATCCTGCTTGCGGCGAAAGAATTAGGATATGGAACCTGCTGGTGCGGCTGCTATCCGCTTGCGCAGCGGGTAGCGGATATGCAGAAAGTTTTGGATGTCAGCAGTATTCCGTTTGCCGTCATTGCAGTCGGAAAAGCCGAGGAGACGCCGGATGCAAGGGGATTCCTTGATGAGACAAGGATAAAATATTTGTAATTTACCGGGGACGGAAGTCGAAGAAACGGTCGTAAATACTTTTTTGAAAGGATGCTTTTAGGCTCCAAAGAGAGGAACAAAAAATCATGGAAATTTACATCAGGAACGCAAGGCAGGATGACTATCAGAGAGTAGAATCCCTGATGAAACAGGTTCAGCAGATGCATATCAATTGGAGACCGGATATTTATAAACAAAGCGGGACCGTACTGCCGGTCGCGTTATATGAACAGGCGGTCTCAGAACAGACCGCTTATGTTGCGGAATGCGGCGGGCATGTAGCGGGCGTGATATTACTACTGTTTCGTCATATCGAAAATCCGGTTCAGGTGACGCGGGATATTATTTTCGTGGATTCGATGGCGGTGGATGAATGCGACCGCGGAAAAGGGATCGGTCATGCGTTTTTTGATTTTCTGAAAGAATTAAAGGAGCGGCTTGGGTACGACGGAATTGAATTGCAGGTAAACGCCCAAAATGAAGCCGCCTATCAGATGTATGCCCATTATGGCTTCACGGAAAAATCGATCAATATGGAATTACGATAAACAATACCGGTTGTAATATCAGATCGGTGAATAAGCGATACGCAGATGTGGAATATGGAGCACTTCCCGTCTGCGTATCTTTTGTTTTATGGGCTTTAGCCTGTTGAGTACATCGGAGTTTCTCCCAACGGAGAAATGGAGATGTACGAAACAAAAGACCCCCAAGTATAGACGAAAAGTGATCTATAATCAACTGAAAACGGATATACGGGACATACATTCAAGAACAGGAGAAGTATGACATCATGCAGGATAAATTAAGCGTGAAGGAATACGAGGACCCTTTTAAGGGTTAAAAGGTGAAGTAGTACAAAAGTTGCTTTAGCGGCGGCGACGAGTCAAGAACAAAGTGGCTGGAACGGAGCTGTGGGAATGGAGCGTAGAGCGACATTCCCACAGCCTAAAGAGACAGCCAGCGTCTTGAGGCGCGGTTAGTAGAGCGGGTTTAGAGTCCGCGTCCCTAGCCAACCGTTTTACGGGTGGGGGCGACTTGAAGGGAGGTTTTGACAATGGCGGGCGTGGAGGTCAAGCGGGGCAAACACTTAGCGTTCAAAATTCCAAACGGCAAACGGTTCGTGCGCTGTGATTCCCTCGGTGACGACTACACCGAAGCGGCGATTATGGAGCGTATCTGCGGCAAGCGAATTGTTGCTCCCAAAGCAAAAGCAACAGCACCTACCAAGCCGAATATGCTCATTGACATTCAATCCCGGATGCAGAAAATCAATTCTCCTGGGTTCGAGTATTGGGCGAAAACTTTCAATCTCAAAGAGGCGGCAAAGACGCTTATTTACTTGCAGGAAAGGGGCCTGACTGATTATGAGAAATTGGAGAAGGTCTGTGATGCGGCGTCTCAAAAATTCAGCGATTTGAGCGGCCAGATAAAAGCCGCTGAACAAAGAATGAAGGACGTCTCCGAACTGCAACGGAACATCGGGACGTACTCCAAGACCCATGATGTTTATGTCCAATATCGGAAACTGACGGGCAGGAGGCGCGGTGATGAATTTTTCTCCCCCTGCGGGCAACAGCAGACGCCGGAGGCGGCTTAAAAAACCGGGTGCACCAGCGCCCGGTTTTACCAGGGGTTTGGGGGCGGTCAGCCACCAACAAGCGAGCCCCGGTATATGCCGAGGCATTGCTTGCCACTACTACCAACATCGTTTCTTTATTGCATTTCCCTTTTCGGTTATTTTATGAGAGAATAGAACTGTTGTCAAAATCTTTCAAAAATTTGTGACCATTTCCCTCCCACGGTTGTTTTATAGACGAAAGGAGGTCAAGCAATGAAGCAAGCCATTTCCGCCCAGCAGTTGGAGGATGCCTATGACGCTTACGGGGCGGTGGTCTACCGGCTGGCGGTGTCTTTTCTGGGGCGGTACGCCGATGCGGAGGATGTGACCCAAGAAACCTTTTGCCGGCTGTTATACCGGGCTCCCGTCTTTGCCGATGATGAGCACCAGAAGCGCTGGTTACTCCAAGTGGCGGCAAACCTGTGCCGAAACCAGTTAAAGGGCTTTTGGCGAAAACAGGTGACGCAGTTGGAGAACACCATCCCGGCCATCCCGCAGGAAGAAACGGATGCCCTGAACGCCGTCATTGCCCTGCCGGAAAAGCTCAAGCTGCCCATTCATCTCTACTACTACGAGGGATATTCCGTTGCAGAGATTGCGGAAATCCTAAAGTTAGGGCAATCGGCGGTGAAAATGCGGCTGAAAAGGGGCCGCGAACTGCTGAAAATCGAATTGGAGGGATCAAATTGAACATCAACGACTACCGGAAAGCGATGGATCATGTCATTCCAAATCATGAATTGAAGGAGCGTATTATGAACCAAAAAACTTCTCAAAAGCGGTATATCCCAGTCCACCGTATCCTTGCCTGTGGCCTGGCGGCAGCTTTGACGTTGACCTGCCTGTTTACCGTTACCCTGGCCGCCAGCCCGGAGCTGCGCACAGCGGTACTGTCTTTCTTCCTCATGGATGAGCGGGAGCAGGTGCCCAGCGATGGGCAGAATGACTTCCAGATGGAACCCAGAGAGGTCGGAGCCTCCAGCCAGCCCAATATCAACCAAATGGAGATCGGTGGTCTGGTCAAGGCTCAATATATCAAAATGGATCAAACCTACGGTTTCTCTGGCGGTTTGATTCATAACCTGACTTGGAGCGATGACCGCAGAACTCTTTTAGATGCCGAGTTCTGGGAGATCAAGGACAACGAGATGGTTCCTGTTCAGGTGGATATACAGACCAGCCAAATCAATATTACATTCCAAGGCATTCACTACCAAGGTGAGCTGTACTGGTTCGTCCGAAATGGGGAGCTGTATCTCTTTCAAGGCAGTCCCTACGGCGTCGATGCGCGTTCCGAGAATGGGTGGTCTGTGGAGACCATCCCAGGACACACCGATGTATTGCTGCTCAAGCTGACCCAGGACCGACAGATGGATTACACCGAATACCCCATGCTTTATCATCTGGATACCGGTGAGACAGAGGACTTTTTAGCTGATACAGGCGCGGATCAGCTGGAATACGCCTATGATTATTCGTGGTCGAAGGATATGCGCAAGGCACTAATCTTATGTAGTGTTGGTACGGATGGAGTGCAGGAATGGCTGTGCGATCTGGATACCCAGGTGCTCACCCGTCTGGATGAGCTGACCGGGATGGATGAGGTTGTTAGTGCCAGCTTTGCGGACAATAACACATTGATTCTCACCACCCACACCACGTTGGAGGATGGAATCTGGCAGACTGTTACCTGCTATGCCTACGACATTCCCACAGGACAGCGGACAAAAACCTTGGACGAGATACACTATTATCAATGGTGGGAGGAGGAACCCTACGGCGCTCAGTTGTTTGGTGCCCGATGCGTTTTGATTGGACAGGACGGGCAAGTCCGACTGGTTGACTTGAAAACCGGGACGCAGACCGTTATTGAGGGATTTACCTATCAAAAAGGGGACAAATTCATGTCCAGCCCCTCTGGGAATAAGCTGCTATATTATGCCTCTGACTCCAAAGCGGAGGGCTTAGGTATTGTCCAACTAGGCGTGGTAGATATGGAAAAGGGTATCTTTATCGCCTTTGACCGGGAAGGTTACGGAAACCTCTACGAGGAGGGCATTGGCTGGAGCAACGACAGTACGGTGAGTATTGACGCCCGTACTCCTGATAGAGAGACCCGGTATCATATTTTGTACACATTCTGACAGCAAGAGGCTCCCATTCCGGGGAGCCTCTTTTGACTGCTTCACTATCTGTTCCAATATGTAAAAATCTCACATTTCCCCTTGACAACAGCTTTAGAAGAAGGCGTTCGAGAGACTGACCATGAGTAAAATGTCAGCAATGAACAGGATGCCGGGAATAAGCAGGATGCCGGGAATAAGCAGGATGTCAGCAATGAGCAGGATGCCGAGAATGAGTAAGATGCCGAGAATGAGTAAGATGCCGGGAATGAGCAGGATACCAGAAATGAGTAAGATGTCGGAAACGGGTAAGATGTGAACGGAAAGACCGGAGGCCTGAAAAGGTTTTTCGGTCTTTTTCTTTTGCGCGTGCAATCCTCCTGATTTTCTGTTATAATCAGATTATCTGACAAGGGTTTGTGTGCCTTTGCCGGAGTGGCTGAAAGAAGCCGTTGTGTCAGAGGGGAGAAAAAGCATGAAAAGAAGGAACACAAGGGGAATCGGAATCCGGGTGAAAATCCTGTTCCCGACATCCATAGCGATCGTTTTATTGTGTGCCGTCATGGGACTCAATTCCTACCAGCGGACCAAAGAAGGACTGGTTGCCATGGGCGTGGAAGAGGCGCAGATGGCGGCGTCCATTTCCGCAAAATCAATTGATGTAGAACAATTGTCAGAATTAGTATCAGGGGACCGGAGAGAGGAACAGATTCTTGCGATGCGGCAGGCAATGCTCGAAGTGAAGCGGGTCTGCGGGATCAAATATCTATATATCCTGTACACGGACGGTGAAAAGGTCTATTACGGCATCGACGCGGACGATACCGATACGATGAATGAATACGGCACGGTTTTTGAGGAGTCCTATCAGGAATTACAATCTGTTTTTGAGGGAAAAGAATATGTGCAGGACTATGTTGACTCCACCGAAGAAGGCAATCTGATTTCGGCATATATGCCGTTGTTCGACGCGGGCGGCAATGTGATCGGGATCATCGGATGTGATTATGATGCGGAAAGTGTGGTGGAACGGCTGGATCTGGCATTGGCGCGGGTGATTCAGATTTCTCTGGTCTGTTTGATCATTGCGCTGTTCGTGCTCAATCTTATGGTCGGAAAAGTGATTCGGCGCCTGCATATGGTGGACGGCAAAATTTATGAGCTGGTACATAACGAGGGAGACCTGACGCAGAAGCTGGATGTGCATACCGGGGATGAAATGGAAATGATCGCGCAAAATGTCAATGAACTGCTCGGTCACATCCGTAAGATCATGTTAAATATTTCTGCAAATGCAGAGCAGTTAAAAGAGTCGTCCCGCACGGTATCGACCAGTCTTTCCGGTGCAGAAACGGAGATCACGGATGTTTCCGCCGCGATGGAGCAGATGAGCGCGGCAATGGAGGAATCCAGCGCGTCGTTGGATCAGGTCAATGATTCGATCCGGCAGGTGTTTGAATCCATCGAGAGTATTTACGGGCAGGCGGAAAACGGAAAGGAATCTTCCAACGAGATCATGGAAAGCGCGCAGGATACGCACCGGCGGGCAGTGGAAGAAAAGCAGGACGCGATGATCCAGGTTACTGATATGGCGCAGGCAGTCCAGCAGAAGATCGAGAAGTCCAGGGATGTAGAAAAGATCAGAGAGCTGACAAAGAACATTATCAGTATCACGAAGCAGACAAATCTTTTGGCGCTCAACGCGAGCATTGAGGCGGCGCGGGCAGGAGAAGCGGGCAAAGGATTTGCGGTCGTCGCGGATGAGATCGGGGCGCTGGCGTCCAATTCGGCATCCTCCGCGGCGGAGATCCAGAATGTGACGGATGATGTAATCCGGGCTGTGGATGAGCTGGCGGACGAGGCGGAAAAAATGATCGCCTTTATGAATCAGACCGCGATCGGCGGCTACGAAAAGCTGCTGGAGACCAGCGAGAGCTATCAGAGCAATGTCGGCGATATGAACGAGATGATGCAACGCTTTGCCGGGGAAAGTGAGCAGCTCAAGATGAATATGGAAGCGATCAAGAGATCGCTGGAAGAGGTAAAGACTGCCGTCAATGAAAGCACGATCGGCGTGGGCAATGTGGCGGATACGGCGGTAAGGCTGACGGGCAGCGTCAGAGATATTGGGAAAGAAGCATCCTCCAATCTGGAGATCGTCGGCAGACTGAACGGCGAAGTCGGGAAGTTCAAGTTGTAGACAGGAAGGAAATCACAAATGAAATTTGAGGCGGCGATCTTTGATCTCGACGGGACGCTTCTTGACTCGATGGGAGTCTGGGAGCAGATTGATATTGCTTTTTTACAAAAACGAAATTTATCCATGCCGGAAGGCTATGCGGCAAAGCTCAGCAGCCTTAGCTTTGAAGAAGCGGCGCGATATACGATCGCCCTGTTTCATCTGGATGAAAAGGCGGAGGACATCATGCGGGAGTGGCGCGATATGGCGGCGTATGAATATGCGCATCATGTGGGGATGCTGCCCTATGCACTGGAGTATCTGCTGCGCTTGAAAGCGGCGGGCGTCCGGCTGGCGGTCGCGACCGGAATGACGATCAGTCTGGCGGTTCCCTGCCTGAAAAACAATGCCATATTTGATCTGTTTGACGCAGTATGCTCCACGGATGAAGTGCCGCGCGGGAAGGAATATCCGGATATATTTGCATATACGGCGCACAAGCTTGGCGTGCCGCCGGAAAACTGTCTTGTTTTTGATGATGTTCTTCCGGCGATCAGGAGTGCGAAGCAGGCGAATATGCTTACCTGCGGCGTATACGATTTCTATTCCAAACAGAATCGGGCGGAAATGGAGGCGCTTGCGGATTACTACCTGTCTGACTGGCGGGACGCGCCGATGCCAAATAAAAAACAGTTACGGGAAAGGCATGGTTATGGATATGGAAAAAAAGATCAGAGAAGTAAAGAGCAGCAGCGTCACGATCACAGATCCGTTCTGGTCGAAGATGCAGGAAAAGGTCATTGATGTCGTGATCCCGTTCCAGGAGAAGGTATTACACGACGAGGTTCCCGGCGTGGAGAAAAGCCATGCCATTGAGAATTTTCGGATCGCCGCAGGATTGGCGGAGGGAGAGTTTTACGGAATGGTGTTTCAGGACAGCGACGTGGCAAAATGGCTGGAAGGCGTCGCCTATTCGCTGACGGTGAAGCCCGATCCGGATTTGGAGAAAAGAGCGGACGAGATCATTGAAATCATTGAGAAAGCCCAGCAGCCGGACGGGTATCTGGATACCTATTTTATCATCAAGGAGCCGGAACACCGCTGGCAGAACTTACATGAGTGCCATGAGCTTTACTGCGCGGGACATATGATGGAGGCTGCTGCGGCGTATTATGACGCGACGGGGAAGGACCGGCTCTTACATGTGACGGAGCGGCTGGCGGACGCGATCATCGACCGTTTTGGGCCGGAGGAGGAGAAGGAGCACGGAATCCCCGGACACCAGGAGGTAGAGATCGGGCTGATGAAGCTCTATCACACAACGGGAAAAGAAAAATATAAACATATGGCAAGATATTTCCTTGAGGAGAGAGGGAAGAATCCGGATTATTTTTATCAGGAAAAAGTAAAAAGAGGATGGCAGCACTGGGGGCAGTACAGCTTAGACAAGCTGGACGTGACCTATAATCAGGCGCACCGGACGATCTACGAGCAGAAAGAGGCGGTCGGACACGCGGTCCGCGCGCTGTATATGTATACCGCGATGGCGGATCTGGCGGGGACGGACGGGGATGCGCGCCTGTATCAGGCGTGCCGGACGCTGTGGGACAATATCGTGAACAAGAAGCTCTATATCACAGGAGGGCTCGGCGGCAATTCGGAGGGAGAGGCATTCTCGGTCAATTATGAACTGCCGAACGATATGGCATACGCGGAGACCTGCGCGTCCATCGCCATGGTATTTTTTGCCCACCACATGCTTAAGGTCGAACCGGACGGCGCCTATGCGGACATCATCGAAAAAGAATTATACAACAGCACGATCAGCGGGATGCAGTTAGACGGAGAAAAATATTTTTACGTGAATCCGTTGGAATGTAAACCGGGCGTTTCCGGAAAGTTGTTCGGGTACCGGCACGCGCTGCCCGTAAGACCGGGCTGGTATGCCTGCGCCTGCTGCCCGCCCAATCTGATCCGGATGGTTACTTCTCTGGGGAAATACTGCTTTAGCGAGAGTGATTCCACGATCTATTCCCACCTGATGATCGGACAGAAGGCGGAACTGGAGAAAGCGGATGTGACGATTAAGACGCGTTACCCGTGGGAGGGGGAGACGGTCTATACCGTCACGCCGAAGACAGAGCAGGAATTTACGGTGGCAATCCATATTCCTTCCTATGTGGATTTTGAGGAAGAAGAAGCGTATCTGACGGTCAACGGAGAAAAAACGGATGCGCGCAGTCTGATGAAAAAAGGATACGTGTATCTGACAAGAAAGTGGGAAGCGGGCGATACGGTTAAGATCTGCTTCCCGATGGAGGTGCGCAAGGTTTACGCCAATGAGCATGTGCGCGAGAACGCGGGCTGCGTCGCGCTGCTGCGCGGACCGGTCGTGTACTGCTTTGAGGGTGCGGACAATGACGGACTGTTACAGAGTTTCCGCATTCCAAAGGAACTCAAAGCGGTGCCGGAGTTCTGTGAGGACGGCGTGCTAAAAGGAAATGTTTTATTGAAGCTCGACGGATTCCGCATGGTCGGAAGCGGCGGACTTTACAGCGAGCAGCCGCCGGTAAAAGAAAAAGCGCCTCTCACGGCAATCCCTTATTATGCGTGGGCGAACCGCGGCGAGAACCAGATGCGCGTCTGGATGCTGGAGGAGTGACCGTCTAAAATTCAGGAGAAAAAAGGAGGGTATGACCATGCAGACACAACAGATCAACATTACGCATCATAACAGAACGTTGACCGGAATTTATTACAAGCCGGATGTGGAAGGGCGTTTTCCGTTGGTGATCTTCAGCCATGGTTATAACGGGTGCAAAGAGGATTTTGACCATTCTGCACGATACTTCGCAGAAAACGGGATCGGTGCGTTCTGTTATACGTTCTGCGGAGGCAGCACGAGGGATACCAGTGGTTTTCCGACGACGGAAATGACATTGTTCACGGAAAAAGAAGATCTGAATGCCGTCATTGACGAGGTTCGGACGTGGAATGAGGTTGACAGGGGAAATCTCTATCTGTTCGGCGGCAGTCAGGGCGGAATGGTATCGGCGCTGACCGCGGAGGAGAGAGGCGCTATAATCCGCGGGCTGATATTGTTGTACCCGGCGTTTTGCATTGCAGACGACTGGAATGCCCGTTTTCCGAATGCGGAAGAGATACCGGACTCTGAGGAATTGTGGGGAATGAAATTGGGACGCAGATTTTTCGAGACGATCCGCGGGTTTCAGATCAAGGAGCAGGTCGGCAGATTTCCGGGGAATGTTCTGATCATGCATGGTTCTGAGGACTCTGTCGTCAGCATGGACTATGCGGTATGGGCGTCTGAACAGTATCCGGATGCGGTTCTGGAAATCTTTCAGGGTGAGGGGCACGGCTTTTCGGAGGAAGGGAACAGGCGGATGGAGGCGATGGCGCTTTACTTTATCCACGAGTGTATCAAGTCTTGAGAATCTTTCTTGAAAGTGCTATAATAAATCGGTCTGGAGGAGTTGTGTGATGAAGAGAGAATGGATGAATGCGGGAGTCGTGGAGGAGACCGTAGAACTGGTGCTCGCCTTTGACCGGGACGGCGGCATTTCTTACGGAAATCATTCCGCTCTGGAAAAACTTGATTACACGGAGGAGGAACTGCTCTCTGAGAGCATGTGCGCGGTGTTCCGGCAGGAATTTCAAAAAGAGGACGGAAGCTATGCCGATTTTGACCGCGAACTCTTAAAAGACGGTCAGGAGACGGTGATGTACCGCAAGAACAACGCGTGCTTTCCGGTGATGCTGCGGCTTTTTGCGGATGAGGACGGCGGCGGTTATCTGCTCGCGGAGGATATTGCCTATCGGAAAAATACGGATGTCCGTATCCGCCAGCTCAAAGAGGAGGAGGAAGCGAACCAAAAGGCGCGCAATGAGTTCACCGCGAATGTGACGCATGAACTGCGCACGCCGGTCAACGGCATCAAAGGACATGTGATGGCGCTCTCGGAGACCGTGCAGGACGCGGAGGTCAGAAAGACGCTTGACATCATTCTTTACTGCTGTGATAATATGTCCGCCATCATTAACAATATCCTTGATTTTTCCAAGATGGAAGCAGGTAAATTCACGCTGGACGAGCATGAATTTGATTTTTATAAAATGATGGAACAGATCATTGCGACGCATACCGTGGCGATCAACAAAAAAGAATTACAGCTCAGGGTACATATGGATGAGACAATCCCGCAGCGGCTGATCGGGGATGAGCTGCGCGTCGGACAGATCCTGAATAATCTGCTGTCTAATGCCGTTAAATTCACGACGGTCGGCCAGGTCAGCGTGGATGTGAGCAGGACCATGCAGACAGGGGATGAAGTGGAACTGTTCTTTATGGTGCGGGACAGCGGGATCGGCATATCGAGAGAGGAGCAGGACAAGCTCTTTCAGAGCTTTAAGCAGGTGGACGCTTCCATCACAAGGCGCTTCGGCGGCACGGGGTTAGGACTCTCCATCACGAAGCAGCTTGTGGAAATGATGCACGGCTCGATCCATGTGGAGAGCGAAAAAGGAAAGGGAAGCTGTTTTTCTTTCAGCGTCCGGCTCCGCACGGGAGAAAATGTGGATGAGAGCCGTGATATGAGCGAGACATACCGCAACTGGAACAGTCTGACGGAGAGTATGGAGGAAACCGGACACGAGGAGCGCCTGACGTTCGGGACCAAGGCGAACCGGGAAGAACTGCGGAAACGATTGGAAAAACTTGTTCTTTCCATTGAACTGGATTCGTGGGACAAAGCGGAGACGCTCGCGCAGACGATCAAAACGCTCGCGCAGGATCATGAGAGCGACTTAAAGCGCCCGATCCTGCAATTGGAGATGGCGCTCAGAAAAGAAAATTATGACAAGAGCATCGCGGCGTACGAGCGTGTCAAGGAGACGATAGACACGCTGCTTGAGAATGCCGGAGAGGCACGATCATAAAGAAAGGGGGAAGTCACGTGGCAGAAAATAAGAATCCGGCAAAAATACTGATCGTGGACGATCTAAGCGTCAATGTCAAGATACTGGAAAATATCATACAGGCGGAGGGACACGAAGCGCTCTGCGCATTGAACGTGCAGAGGGCGCTCGACATTATGAACCAGACGATGCCGCAGCTCATCTTGTCCGATTATTCGATGCCGGGCATGAACGGACTGGAATTTTGTAAGCTGTTAAAAAGCAATCCGCGCACGCGGGACATTCCGTTTATTTTTATCACGGTCGCCAATTCGGGCGAGGATAAGCGCGCAGCGTTTGAGGCGGGGGCGGTTGACTTTATCCCGAAGCCGTTTGAACGGATCGAGGTTGTCATGCGGGTGAACAATCATCTGAACAGCTACCGCATCCGGCAGGAAATGGAAGATTACAACCGCATGATGCACCGCATGGTCGAGGAGCAGAAACGGCAGGTGCAGGAGGAGCAGGAACGCGTGCTGCTCGCGCTTGCCAAGATCGTGGAGCGCAGGAATGCCAATGTGGATAATCATCTGGAAAAAGTTGGTTATAACTGTCATCTGCTTGCACAGAGCCTGCAGCTTGTGCCAAAATATGAGGAGATGATCACGGATGAGTTCGTGGATACGATCGCGACGGCGTCCATCCTGCATGACATCGGAGATATTCTCATTGCCGACGATACCATCTATCCGCAGGAGAACGGCAGCATTAGTATGGAAGAGATCCGGATGCACACGGAGGAAGGCGCGAAGATTTTAGAAGAGATCAACGGCGGCGCGCATAAAAGCCCGGCGCTTGATATGGCGATCCTGATTGCGCGTTACCATCACGCGAACTGGGATGGGAGCGGGTATCCTGAAGGGCTTTCCGGCACGGATATTCCGTTGGAGGCACGGATCACGGCGGTCGCGAATGATTTTGACGCGTTCCTCGGACACCGGCACGGCGGCGTGGGACATACGGCGGAGGAAAGCATAAGGATGATCAACGAGAAGAGCGGCATTGTGTATGATCCTCATATCGTAGAAGTGTTTAACAAAATACACAAACAGTTGCGTCTGGTATGAGAATAAATACAAAATAACCGCGTAAAATCCTGTTGACAGACAGAGCCGAAACGATTACTATAATAAAAGTAGTAATGAATTTTTACTAAACTATAATAAAATAATGTGGGTGATTTAGGTGTTAACGGACAGTGAATTTCAGAAAACAGTCGCTTATGTAAAAGCACACTATGGAATTGACCTGAGCGAGAAGCGGGTATTGGTGAACGGGAGACTGGAGACGTACTTTCTGAGGCACGGCTACAACAGCTTTGACGAGTTCATGAAAAAGGTGTTGGATGATCCGAAGGGCGAGGAAGCGGAAAGCCTGATCAATGTATTGACAACGAACCATACCTATTTTATGCGGGAGTCGGAGCACTTTGACTATTTAGTAAAAATAGTACTTCCATATCTAAAGGTGCGTGCGGCAGGTACGAAGGATCTGCGTATCTGGTCGGCAGCATCATCTACAGGAGAAGAACCGTATGCGCTCGCCATGTATCTGATGGACTATTTTGGATTGGAGCACAAGGCATGGGATACCAGAGTGCTGGCAACGGACATCTCTACAAAGGTGTTAGAGCATGCTGTCAAGGGTGTGTACCTGAAGGAACAGATTGAACCGCTTCCGGAAAAATGGAAAAGACGGTTCTTTCAGGATATTGGAAATGAACAGTACCGCGTGAAAGAGGAATTAAAGGAGCAGGTATTTTACCGTCGGTTCAATCTGATGGATCCTTTTCCGTTTAAGAGGCGCTTCCATGTTGTTTTTTTGCGGAATGTCATGATTTACTTTAAGGATGACGTGAAGTATAATCTGGTCCAGAAAGTGTACGACTTTATGGAGCCGGGCGGGTATTTGTTCATCGGGCAGACGGAATCCCTGGACAAGACAAAGATCAAGTTCGATTACATAC
Source organism: Clostridium sp. (assembly GCA_023663615.1). Taxonomy (GTDB): domain Bacteria; phylum Bacillota; class Clostridia; order Lachnospirales; family Lachnospiraceae; genus DLAJ01. Next base: position 14,590 of record JAMPHA010000041.1, read on the forward strand.
AGCCATCTATTTATAGGAAAAGGGAATAAGCTTATGAAACCAATCAAAGTATTAGTCGTGGATGATTCCATTCTGTTTCGGAATCTGCTCGTGCAGAGTCTGGAGTCCGATCCGAACATTCAGGTGGTCGCGCAGGTGGCGGACGCTTATGCGGCGCGCGATGCGATCATCCAGTACAAACCGGACGTCATGACGCTTGACGTGGAAATGCCGAAGATGAGCGGGATCGAATTTTTGCGGAGGCTGCTGCCGCAGTATCCGCTGCCGGTCGTCATGATCAGTTCCCTGAACGACAAGGTATTTGATGCGCTTGCGGCGGGCGCGGTAGATTTTATCAATAAACCGTCCAATCTTGACAGGACGCAGCTCAGCATCTTCTTAAAGCAGGAGCTCGTCACAAAGGTCAAGATCGCATCGACGGCAAAGGTCGGCAAGTTTAAGCACGCTGCCGTGATGAATGCCGATCATCCGTTAAATCCTGCGTACCGGGATAGGATCGTTGCGATCGGTGCGTCCACGGGCGGAACGGAAGCGATCTTTGAGGTTGTGCGGCAGTTTAAGCGTGATATTCCGGGTGTGATCATCGTACAGCACATGCCGCCCGGATTTACCAAGATGTATGCGGACAGACTGAATAATCAGTGTGAGGTTGCAGTAAAAGAGGCGACGTCGGGAGACCGCGTCATTCCGGGGCAGGTGTTGATCGCACCCGGAGACCGTCAGATGCGCCTTGTCAGAGTCGGTGATGAATTTCAGGTGGAGTGCCGGGGAACCGATAAGGTGAGCGGGCACTGTCCGTCTGTTGACGTATTGTTTGATTCCGTGGCGCGCGTGGCAGGGAAGAAAGCGGTCGGCGTTATTTTGACCGGCATGGGAGGCGACGGCGCGCGAGGGCTTCTCAAGATGCGCGAGGCGGGTGCGCTGACAGTCGGACAGGATGAAGCGAGCTGTGTGGTATACGGTATGCCGAAGGTTGCATATGATTTAGGAGCAGTCCAGCATCAGTGCACACTGACGGCGATTGCCAAAAAAGTATATAGTCTTTTAGATACCAAGTAGCAGATACCAATACGGAAAGGAGAGAGGAAGATGAAGACACTATTGGCGGAAGATGATTTTGCCAGCCGGAAATTCATGGATAAGTATCTGTCGCAGTTTGGTGAGTGCGACGTGACCGTGGATGGTGAAGAAGCCGTGGATGCCTTTATGATGGCGCTCGAGGACGGAGATCCTTATGACTTGGTCTGCCTCGACGTCATGATGCCGGTTTTAGACGGTTATCAGGTCTTGAAAGCGATCCGTGATATTGAAACGGGAAACAAGACGCCCAAGGAAAAACGGGTAAAGATCATTATGACGACCGCATTGAACGAAGAGCGCAATGTCAAAATGGCATTTGAGTTGGGCTGTGAAGCGTATTCCGGCAAGCCGATCGATGTGGAGAAGTTTGAGCAGGTGCTCAAGAAAATGAAGTTGATTTAAGGATCGGCTTTGTGCCAGCAATTACGGCATGGATAAAAGCGGTGCGCGGGAAACGGGCGTCCGCTGGAAAGGGAGAATATGGCAGAAGAATTTAACACAGACGGAATGCTTGATATGTTCCTCTTTGAGAGCAGCCAGCTTTTGGAAAAGCTGGAAGGCATCATATTGGAAAAGCAGGACGCGGAGTGTTTTGATGATTCCGACATCAACGAGATTTTCCGCATCATGCATACGATCAAGGGTTCATCGGGAATTATGCTTTTTGAGAACATTACAAAAGTTGCTCATAAGCTGGAAGATGTATTCTACTACTTAAGAGAATCCCATCCGGAAAACGTTCCCCATTTGGAACTGGTACAGAAAGTGCTTGCCGTATCTGACTTTATCAACGCAGAGATGGAGAAGATCAGAGAGGGCAATAAGTCGGATGGCGATGAAAAAGAAATCGTTGCCGATCTGGATGTGTTCCTGAAAGAATTAAAGGGCGAGATCAAGGAGCAGGGAATCAAGCTTCCGAGAGAAAACAAGCATGAAGAGCCGACACAGTTTTATATTGCGCCGGTCGCAAGTCCGGACAGTCTGTTCTACCGGATCGTGATCCACTACCGGAACGATACGCAGATGAGCAATATCAGGGCATATTCCGCAACGTACGCATTGAAAGAGATCGCCGAGGATCTGCTGTATACGCCGGAGGACATCATCAGCAATGAGGAGAGTTCCGACGTCATTTTGTCGGAAGGCTTCTATATGCTGCTTCAGACAAAGGGCAGCAAGGAAGACATTCTTGCGCTGATCGACAGCGTTGAGGCGGAGACGATCGACATCGACGAGATTACGGCGGAGCAGTTCGGCAAGGGACTTGCGGAGATCAATCACGAGCCGATCAAGCCGGAAGAGGCGCCGGCGGCGGTTGCGGCTGCCGGAATCCAAGAGGCGCCGCCTCCTGCCGTGGAAGTACCGCAGCCGGATAAGTCGAAGCCGATCATGCCCGGCGATTACGTCGTGAAATCTAAGGAGACAGGAAAGGGCAAGACACTGGCAAAGAACCAGCCGAAGCAGCAGAGCATCATCAGCGTCAGCATCGAAAAGATGGATGCGCTGATGGATCTGATCGGAGAGCTTGTTATATCCGAGGCGGTGGTATTGCAGAATCCCGACTTAAAAGTGCCGGGCTTAGAGCTTTCCAATTTCCAAAAAGCATCCGCGCAGCTGTCCAAGATCACGACAGAGCTTCAGGAAACGATCATGTCAATGCGAATGATGCCATTGACAAATACGTTCCAGAAGATGCGGCGTATCGTGTTCGACGTATCCCGCAAGCTGGGTAAGGACATCGAGCTTAAAGTAGTCGGCGAGAACACCGAGGTGGATAAGAACATCATCGAGCATATTTCAGACCCGCTGATGCATCTGGTAAGAAACTCCGTGGACCACGGCATCGAGGAAAATGCGGACGACCGCGTGGCGGCAGGCAAACCCGCCAAGGGAACGGTCACGCTGGAAGCCAAGAACGAGGGCGGCAAAGTTTACATCAGCGTAAAAGACGACGGCAAGGGATTAAATAAAGAAAAACTGTATACGAAGGCAAGAGAAAAGGGCTTGATCGGAACGAAAGAGATCACTGATTTTACGGAAAACGAGATTTACCGTTTTATCACTCTTCCGGGCTTTTCAACCAAAGAAGCCGTAACGGAATATTCGGGACGAGGCGTCGGCATGGATGTCGTCGTAAAGAATATTCAGGGAATCGGCGGCAGATTGGAGATCACCAGCGAGGAAGGCGAGGGATCGGAAATGACACTGATCATTCCACTGACGCTGGCGATCGTAAACGGAATCGTAGTGAAAGTGGGCGCTTCCTCCTTTGTGATTGCGACGTCTTCGGTGAAAGAATTTGTAAGACTGAGCAAAGATGCCATTGTGACAGAACCGAGCGGCGAGGAATATATCGTTCTGAGAGGAACCTATTATCCGTTCATCCGCTTAAGCAAAAAATATCAGATAGAGGATTCACAGGAAGATATTGAAAATGGTATCGTTGTGATCCTAGAGCATGAGGGCAAGCAGATCTGTATACTGATCGACAGTCTGGTACAGGAGCAGGAGATCGTGGTAAAACCGATCCCGTCCTATGTGAAGAAGGTCAGAGGACTGTCGGGATGTACCCAGCTTGGCGATGGCAGCATCGCACTGATTCTCGACATCGCAGGTCTGATAGAAGATGAGGAAAGGAGCTAGCGAATGGCAGAAGAACAAAAAGAAGAGGAACTGCTGCTTGAGGAAGATGCCCAAAAGGGTAAATTCATGACGTTCCAAACGGGAAAGGAGTATTTCGGTATCAGCATCAGCTATGTCAACGAGATCATCGCAATGCAGCCGATCACCAAAATCCCGGAGGTAGAGGATTACATCAAAGGCTTGATTAATCTCCGAGGAAAGATTATTCCCGTTATTGATGTCCGTGTGAGGTTCCGGATGGAACCGGTTGAATATACGGACAGAACCTGTATCATCGTCATCAATGTAAAATCGACGGTCATCGGTTTGATCGTGGAAAAGATAGCAGAAGTTGACACCATACAGGATGATGACATTGTACCTCCGCCCGCTCTCGGCAAAAGAGAGAATGAACAAAATAAATATGTTTATGGTTTAGCGCGGACAGAGGATACGGTGAAGCTTCTTCTTGATCCGGAAAAGCTGATCAGGGAAGAGGACATTCAGGCAATTGAAGAAATACAGGAAGAGGAAGAATAATCATAAAAAGGAGAGATTACCATGAAGAAGAGATTTTCAATCAATGACATGAGTGTAAGAGCGAAGATAACAACCTTTGGCGTAGTGATGCTGGTGTTCATGGTTGTTATCACCGTTGTCGGTCTGTTCGCGGAGAACACGATCAACAGAGAGCAGAAGGACCGGTATGACGATTACGGGATGGGACAGTACCATTTAAGTCAGGCATTCGTAGACTTCTGCGAAGTAAAGGTCCGGATGCGGAACGCTGCGTTGGTTTATTTTGATGACGCCGTAAACCTGCAGGCGCAGAAGACACAGATCGACAGCTACCTTGCGGAAATGACCGTTCATCTGTCGGCATTTTCGGAAATTACGAATGAGCTTCCAAAGGATGTGCAGGCAAAGTTTCAGGAGGTTTCCAGCACCTTGACGGAATGGGTAACATCCATGAACCAGCAGTTTGAATGGGTGCAGGGCGGCAATGTGGACAAAGCAGTAAACGATATGATGGCGAACCACGTGATTGAGGAACGTGCAGAGACGGCTTTGGAAGAACTGCTTGTCATGCTTCAGGAAGAGGCGGAGGAGAACGGCGCGAGCGTAGAAAAGATGCTGCTGATCACGGAGCTGATCTTAGTTGCAGTCACAGTCGTTGCCGTTATCATCACGATGGCTTATGCAGTCACGCTGATCAAGAACATCACGGTTCCTGTTAAGAAGCTGGTTGAGGCAGCGCAGAAGCTTGCAAAGGGCGATGTTGATGTAGACTGCCAGAAGATCAATAATGATGACCTCGGCGAGTTGATGGATGAGTTCGCGGAGATGGTCGCAGACACAAAGGTGCAGGCACAGATCGCAGATACGGTTGCAAAGGGCGACTTGACTGTTCAGGTCAATCCGAGAAGCGACAGAGACTTACTTGGAACGGCACTGTATCGCTTAGTAAAGGATAACAATGAAATCCTTGGCAATATCAAGGAGTCCACAATGCAGGTAACGGTCGGTTCCGAGCAGGTAGCAAGCGCAAGCCAGTCTCTGGCACAGGGCGCGACGGAGCAGGCGAGCGCATTACAGCAGGTTACGGCTTCCATGGATGAGATCGCGGAGCGCACGAAGCAGAATGCTTCCCAGGCATCCCAGGCGGATGAGCTGGCGCACAGCGTAAGAGCAATGGCAACTTCCGGTAATGACCAGATGAAGTCCATGATCAACGCAATGAACGATATTAACGAGTCCTCCGAGGCAATTTCCAAGGTTATCAAGACGATTGACGATATTGCTTTCCAGACGAATATCCTTGCGCTGAATGCGGCGGTTGAGGCTGCCCGCGCAGGTATCCATGGTAAAGGCTTCGCAGTCGTAGCAGAGGAAGTCAGAAATCTTGCAACGAAGTCCGCTGCGGCAGCAAGCGAGACGGAGAGCATGATCGAGGATTCCATCCACAAGGTAAGCAGCGGAACCAAGATTGCCGAAGGTACGGCGCAGGCTTTGGATGAGATCGTTGTTTCCATCGAGAAGGTCGTAAATCTGATCAGCGCGATCGCAACGGCTTCCAACGATCAGGCAACGGCAGTATCGCAGGTAGACCAGGCGATTGGTCAGGTTTCCCAGGTAGTGCAGACAAACTCCGCTACGAGCCAGCAGTGTGCGGCTGCCAGTGAGGAGCTTTCCAATCAGGCTGCAATGCTCAGAAGCATGATGGCAAATTACAAACTGGTATCTTCCGGTAAGCAGGGCAACAACTTCAACGCACCGGCAGAGACAGGAACATCCTCTTTCAGTGTTTCCAATCCGAATGAGCAGATCATTTCCTTAAACGGAGAGTTTGGCAAATATTAAGAAACGCGAAAGCGTGGACATATCCCCCCGCCGGAACCGGCGGGGGATATTTGATGATCGTAAAGCAGTTACGGTAGGAAGGGAATAGCAGAATGGAAGATAGCAGAAAAGAAGCTCTAGAAAGGGCGGGGGTTAATCTGAATGAAGCGTTGGAGCGCTTCATGGGAAATGAGGAATTATTGGTGCGTTTCCTGAAGAAATTTGTCAATGATTCCAGTTACCAGTCACTCGTGAAAGCGATGGGTGAAAAAAATGCGAAAGATGCGTTTGAGGCGGCACATGCGTTAAAGGGTGTGTGCGGAAATCTGTCGATCGCAAAGCTGTTTGAGCATGTGTGCCGGCTGGTAGAGCTTCTGCGCGGCGGCAATATGGGTGAGGAAGCCGATCAGTGCTTTGCAGAAGTCGTCGCAGAGTATGAACGGGTGATCGACGAATTAAAGAACCTGTAAGAACTGCTGAAAACAATCAAATGCAAATCCCCGCAGACCGGAACAAAGTCTGCGGGGATTTTGACATCCGAATTTATGATAGGAAATTCGTAGTCTGCGGAGAATTGCGCAAGCGGAACTCTTTTTTAACTTATAGGAAATTTCATGATCCGGAAGAATCGCGAAGCGATTCTTCGAAAGGACGCTTCGCGTCCTTTTTTATAAATAATCCTGCAATTTCGTGCCGAGTTGCTCCTCAATATCGATCAGGCGGTGGCATATATCCTTTGCGGAATGGTCGGCTGCTTTATATTGATGCAGATACTTATGCAGGGACTTGACGCCCATGTTGCAGCCGTCCGTGATCAGATCCGCGATTGTGCGGTCGCTGCCGTCAAATCCCATTTTGACGTTGGTTTTGATGGCAGCCATGCTTTTTGCCATTGGACTGGGGTTCTTTTCTGCACTGTGATGCTGAATGAGCAGGCTGTGCAGGTCGTCGCCGAGCTTTTCATGGTGCGAGCGGGTTTCTTTTAACAAATTTTTCAGATCCGTGTTATTGACCTTATTCATGACCTGATCGATGGCGGACACCGCCATTTTTGTGCCGGAATCACATTCCTTTAAGAGATAAACCGTATCTTGATTTTCCATTTTGATTCACCATACCTTTCCTGCATGTGCATTTCAAACGATTTTAACATTAGTTTGTCCGTTTTTACGAAGGATATGAGATAAAATAGTTGAAAAAAAAGAATAGGAAAGCTATAATAAAAATAGTGAATCATTTTTGCACCTTCATTGTTTTGAAAAAAGAAGAAATAGGTAATTGTTAAATAATTTTCTCCTTGGATGTGGATAACTTTCACCATATAG
>JAMPHA010000042.1:0-21226 GCA_023663615.1 Clostridium sp.
TTCAAGGGTTAGCGGAGATTTTAATAACATTTTATAACAGCTAATGTTTCCCTTGAAAATCATCAAATCACAATCGGGGTTTTGCGGAGATTAGAAAATGGATTTTTTAGATAAAATACGAGTACCTCAAAAATCAGATTCTACCAAAAGGCAAATTATTCTTACAATTGGTATCTTATTTTTGGGAATATGTATGGGGACATTTTCCAAATACTTAGATTATACGCAAGGGCATCTTCCGGTTCTGTTACAAGCGATTGATAATGCCTTGGATTTTCACAATTTCTTAGGTGGATTTGCACCGTGGATCGTGATTGCGGTCTGTATCGCTGTATACAGTCATGCACCTTTTAGAGCCGCAATGAATGTTTTCCTGTTTTTTGTAGGATTTGTAGCAAGCTATTATCTGTACTGTAATTTTGTGGCTGGTTTCTTTCCAAGAAGCTATGTTATGATTTGGATTGCATATACAATCGCCTCTCCGTTTCTTGGCTTTTTATGCTGGTATGCGAAAGGGAAAGGCTGGGTTGCCATTATTCTTTCCGCAGGCATTTTGGGAGTTTTGGTGAACACTGCTTTTGCGTATGGAATGTTTTATATAGATATTCGTTCTTGGCTGAACCTTTTAATGTTGCTGCTTGGAATACTTGTTTTAAGAAAATCCGTCAAGGAAACAATTTGTATGATGGGGATTTCCATTGTTTTTGCGTTAATTATTAAAACGGTTGTTCCATTCCGCTTTTGGTAAATTTAATTCCGGTTTGCAGAGTTACATAGAGAAGAAAAGCAAAAAATAAGAAAAGCAAAAAATAAAAAAGCAAAAAAAGCAGGAAAGCTTTGAGGACGGCATATGTATGCATATATCAAGGGCAGACTGATGGAAACGGACGAGGATAATGTTGTCGTTGAAGTCGGCGGGATCGGGTACAATATTAAGATGGCGGCGGAGGGAATCTCAGGACTCCCTTCCATCGGAAATGAAGTAAAACTTTATACCTACACGAGCGTGCGGGAAGATGCAATCTGGCTTTATGGTTTTTTGGCGCGGGAGGAACTCGCCATGTTCAAGCTGCTCATCACCGTCAGCGGGATCGGACCGAAAGGCGCGCAGGCGGTTTTGTCGGCGATTTCCGCGGACGACCTGCGCTATGCCATTTATACGGGGGATGTTAAAAAAATATCCAAAGCGCCCGGAATAGGTGCAAAGACCGCACAGCGGATCGTGCTGGACTTAAAGGATAAGATCACGTTTGACGACGTGTTAAGCGCAGGAAGTCCGAAACCGCAGGAGCCGGAAACGTACGGGGAAACAAAAAAAGAAGCGATCGAAGCACTCACGGCGCTCGGATACGCGCCTTCGGACGCCGCAAAGGTAATCAATGCCGTTCCCGACGCGGACAAATTAGACGTGGAGCAACTCTTAAAGGCGGCGCTTAAGCAGCTTGCATTTTTATAAAAAATGATTCGCGTGGCGGATTTTTTGAAAGCGTGCGAAGCACAATTTTTTAATTCATTCATGACAATAGAATTCTCGCGAAGCGTGAATTCTATTGTTGGAAATTCGTAACCCGGAAGAATTGCTTTGCAATTCTTCGAAAGGACGCGAAGCGTCCTTTTTTAACCTAAAAGGAGCCTGATATGGCAAAGCGTGTGATTGAAACAGAATTGCAGGAAGAAGATAAGAAGCTGGAGGGGAGTCTCCGCCCGCAGACATTGGACGAGTATATCGGACAGGAAAAAGCCAAAAATACGCTGCGCGTGTATATTGAAGCGGCAAAGGAGCGCCATGATTCGCTGGATCATGTGCTTTTTTACGGACCGCCGGGACTTGGAAAGACAACGCTTGCCGGTATCATCGCCAATGAGATGGGCGTCCACTTAAAAGTTACGAGCGGACCTGCCATTGAAAAGCCGGGGGAAATGGCGGCGATCTTAAACAATCTACAGGAGGGCGATCTTCTTTTTATTGACGAGATCCACCGCTTAAACCGACAGGTGGAGGAAGTGCTGTATCCTGCGATGGAAGATTATGCGATCGACATTATGATCGGAAAGGGTGCGACGGCGCGTTCCATCCGTTTGGAACTGCCGCGTTTCACGCTTGTGGGGGCAACGACACGGGCGGGACTTCTGACCGCGCCGCTCAGGGACCGGTTCGGCGTGATCCACCGGCTGGAATTTTACACGACGGAGGAATTGAAACTCATTATTCTGCATTCTGCCAAAATCTTAAACGTGGAAATTGATGATGCGGGCGCAATGGAGTTGGCGCGCAGAAGCCGCGGCACGCCGAGACTTGCAAACCGTATCTTAAAGCGCGTCCGCGATTTTGCGCAGGTCCGCTACGACGGCGTGATTACCCAAGCGGTTGCGGAGACAGCGCTCAATCTTTTAGAGGTGGACAAGATGGGACTCGATCATGTGGACCGCAATATCCTCCATACGATGATCGACAAATTTGCGGGCGGGCCGGTCGGACTGGACACGCTGGCGGCGGCGATCGGCGAGGATGCTGGTACGATCGAGGACGTCTATGAGCCGTATCTAATCCAAAACGGTTTTATAAACAGGACGCCGCGCGGGCGCGTCGTGACGGATTTTGCGTATCACCATTTGGGGCTTGAAAATCCGCTGTGATTTGTTATAATAGATGTAGTATTTTGTTTTTGAAACGTGCGCAATATTTTGTGGGACAACAGATACCCGAAGCCGGACGACAGAAGCGGACAGGAATGTCCGGGACGAAACACAGGAAGCAGGCAGACGGGAAGAAGTGCAAAGCGAAACAAGAGAAGCGAGCGGACGGGGAACGTCCGAAAGGGGAACGAAGGAAGCCGGGCAGGAATGCCTGAGAGGGGATTCGATACAATGGCGAATAAAAATGATGCGGAAGTGGTGATCGGCGGGAAACTGTATACGCTGAGCGGTTACGAGAGCGAAGAGTATTTGCAGAAAATAGCCTCCTATATCAATAATAAAATTTCGGATTATGCGAAGATGGACGCTTTCAGGAGACAGCCGCTGGATACGCAGAATGTGTTGCTGCACCTGAACATTGCGGACGATTATTTTAAGGCAAAAAAACAGATTTCTCTTATGGAGGAGGATTTGCAGGCAAAAGAGAAAGAGCTTTACGACTTAAAGCATGAGCTGATTGCGACGCAGATCAAACTGGACAATTCCGAGAAAAGCTTAAAGGGCGTTCAGAGTGAATTGCAGGAAAATGCCAAGCAGATCGTCCGTCTGGAAACGGAGTTAAAGGATTCCAAAAAATAAAAGGAGGGGGCTGTCATCGGACAGCCCTTTTTTGACTGATGACAATGCCGATCGGAACGGAGATGCCTGTCGGGGAAACAGGGCATGCGGAGAAAAACAGAATACAGAGCCGGACGGCAGGCGGCGGACAGCGCCGCACGGAGCTGCTCGCGCCCGCAGGAAATTATGAATGTTTTCTGGCGGCAGTCCATGCCGGAGCGGATGCGGTTTATCTTGCCGGAAAACAGTTCGGTGCGCGCGCCGCGGCGGACAATTTCAGTAAGGATGAGCTGATCGCGGCGATCCGCTATGCGCATCTGTTCGGACGAAAGGTTTATATGACGGTCAATACCCTGTTAAAAGACGAGGAACTCGACGGACTGCGCCATTATCTTTTTCCCTATGTCGAAGCCGGTCTTGACGCGGTCATTATACAGGATTTCGGCGTGTTGTCCGTCATAAAAAAAGAATTTCCCCATCTTGCCATCCATTGCAGTACGCAGATGACGATCACGGACGAATGGGGCGTGCGGCTGGCGGAGGAACTTGGCGCGTCGCGCGTCGTTCCGGCAAGAGAGCTGTCCCTTGCAGAGATCCGGCAGATGAAACAGGCATGTCCGGAAATGGAGCTGGAATGCTTCGTCCACGGCGCGATGTGTTATTGTTATTCGGGACAATGCCTGATGAGCAGCCTGATCGGCGGCAGAAGCGGAAACAGGGGCGCCTGCGCACAGCCGTGCCGCCTGCCGTATACCGTGGAGCAGTCAGGAAAACATACGGATGCCTATCCGCTCAGCCTAAAGGATTTATGCGCGGTAAAGCTCGTGCCGGAATTGATCGGAGCAGGGGTGGATTCGTTTAAGATTGAGGGGCGCATGAAAAACGCGGAATACTGCGCAGGCGTGACGGCGGTGTATCGTGCTGTGATGGATCGTTTTTTTGCGGACGGGAAGACGGCGCAGGGCGTGACAGAAGAAGAACTTTCCCTGCTGCGCGGCTTATATGTCCGAAGCGGGATCGGGGAAGGGTACTATCATTGCCGGTCGGGCGCGCATATGCTGACACAGGGAAAGCCGGGCTACCGCGGCTGTGACGATTCCGTGCTCGCCATGCTTCGGACGCGCTATCTGAAACAAAAACTGACGATTCCCGTGACGATGGCGGTTTCTCTGCATGTGGGAGAAGCGGCGCGCCTGACGGTTTCCAGTGGCGATGCAGCGAAGGATGCGTACCCGTCGGTTCCCTGCGACAATGTGGTGAAGGATGCGCACCTGACGGTTTCCAGTGGCGATGCAGCGAAGGATGCGTACCCGTCGGTTCCCTGCGACAATGTGGTGAAGGATGCGCACCTGACGGTTTCCAGTGGCGATGCAGCGAAGGATGCGCGCCTGACGGTTTCCTGTGACGATGTGGTGAAAGGAACGCATCCGGCGGTTTTTTGTGACAGTGAACATGCGGAAGCAATCGAAGCGGTCTGCACGGGAGGGATCGTGCAGGCGGCGGCAAATAAACCGCTCTCCAGAGAAGAGATAGAAAAACGGCTCCGCAAGACCGGAGGGACGCCGTTTACAGTGACAGAAATTCAGATTTCCATGACAGAGGATGTGTTTCTGCAGGTCAGCCAGCTTAACGAGCTGCGGCGGGATGCGCTTGCCGCACTGGAAGAAGCGCTGCTTTCCTCCTATGAAACGAAGCGGGGAGAAACGCGTCAGCGGCGGGAAGAAAAGAAGTCCGAAGAATCCGGAAACACAGAGCGGTTAGAAGAACCAGAACGGTTAGAGGAATCGGAACGGTTAGAAAAGGCGGAGGAACCAGCCCCTACGGAAGAATCAGGACATCCGGAAGGAATCGAAATGCAGAAGCGCATGGGGAGATCGGCACAGGAATACACGCACACGGGAGCGGTGCAGAGCGGCGGAACAACAGCAGAACCGAACGCGGCGCGTGGTTATCTTGCGGTCGTCGATACGGCGCAGCAGCTTGCCGTGTGCGCCGCGCATCCGCTGCTCAAAGGAATTTGCATTCCGGTGCAGTTATATGAAACCTGTTGGCGGGAGAGCGGAACGACGTTTTCAAAAGCCTTCTACTTATATCTGCCCCGGATCCTGCGGCAGAAAGATACGGAACGGATCAGCGGGACGATCCGCGCGCTTGCGGCGGACGGCGCGCCGATAGACGGAATTTATGTGCATACGGCAGGGGAATATCGCTTTACGGTATCGATTGCGGAAACACTTGGCAAAAATCCGTGCGAGTGGATTTTTGGTTCTCCGTTTTTCTATTGTATGAACGCGGAATCTGTGCGGTTTTGGCGGGCACGGGTGGGAAGCGTATCCGTGCCGTATGAGCTGTGCGAGAGGGAAATCCGTGCTCTTTTGAAAAGAGCAGAGCAGGCAGGCGTGTCCGGAATGGAAATGCCGGTTTACGGGCATATTCCGATGATGGTGACGGCAAATTGTATCGTTTGGTCATTTGATAAAAAGAATTGTCCGCAGCCGGATACTCCGGTTTTCATAAAAGACCGGACCGGGCAGCGCATGGATGTAAAAACGGAATGCGGCGTCTGCCTGAACACGATCTACAACAGTGTGCCGCTTTCCATGCATAAGCATATGCAGAAACTGCAAAAGCTATATGAGGACGGAATGCTTGGCGCTTTCACGCTGAATTTTACGATGGAGAGCGCCGGACGGACAAAAGAGGTTCTTGATTTTTACATGCATCCGACAGCGGACGCATGGGCGCCCGGATCGTACACGAACGGGCATTTTCAGAGGGGTGTCGTTTGATGGTCAATTTGTTTTACGATGGTTCCCGGTATTTCATGGCAATTCTGTTTGCGCTCTACACATTCGAGAGTTTTCTTGCGCTGGCAAGGGATGGAAAAAAGGGATATACGCGGCAATATGTTTACATTTTTCTGATTCATCTGACCGGATTTTTCGTGCTTTGCTTAAAAAAGGACGATTTGTTCTATTTGATCTTTTTTGCCATTCAGCAGGCGGTATTCCTGTTAATGCGGAATCTTTACAGAGCGATCTATCCGCAGTTCCATCGGGCGCTCCTAAATCATATGTTCATGTTTTTGTGTACCGGCATGATCGTTATCACGCGCATTTCCGTCACAAAAGCGGTCCGGCAGTTCGCGATTGCTGTCGTGTCTCTGGCGGTGGCGCTGCTCGTACCGCTCCTGATCAGGAAAGTGCGTCTGCTCAAAAAATTAACGTGGGGCTATGCGCTGTGCGGAGTGGCCGCATTGGGCGCCGTGCTCTTACTTGGGGCGGCGACAAACGGTTCCAAAATATCCTTTTCCCTGTTCGGATTTACGTTTCAGCCGTCCGAATTTGTCAAGTTGTTATTTTTGTTTTTCCTAGCTGCGCTGTTATGTGAAAAACCAAATTGGAAAAGGATCGTTTTATCGGCGCTTGTCAGTCTGCTCTATGTGATGATCCTTGCCGCCTCAACGGATTTGGGCAGCGCGGCGATCTTTTTTGTCATGTATGTGTTTGTGCTGTCTGCCGCGACCGGAAAATTCCGTTATATTGTCGTGTCTGCATTGACGGGACTTGGCGGGTGTATGGCGGCGTATAAGCTGTTTTATCATGTGAAGGTGCGTGTATCGGTGTGGCTGGATCCGTGGAAGGATGTGACGGGAAAAGGCTATCAGCTTGCGCAGTCGCTCTTTGCGATCGGCACGGGCGGATGGTTCGGATTCGGATTATGTCAGGGCGCGCCGGAGAGTATCCCGTATGTGGAGGCGGATTTCATTTTTTCCGCCATTTCGGAGGAACTTGGCACGCTGTACGGGATCTGCCTGATTCTGCTGTGTCTGGCGTGCTTTTTTACCTTTCTTCAGATCGCGTACGGGATGAAAAATCCGTTTTACCGGCTTCTTTCGTATGGGATCGGCGTGACGTACATTTTTCAGGTGTTTTTGACGATCGGCGGCGGAATTAAGCTGATCCCGCTGACGGGCGTCACGCTGCCGCTTGTCAGCTACGGCGGCAGCTCCGTCATGGTGACGATTTTGATGTTTGCCGTTGTGCAGGGAGCCGCCGTATGGAATGCGCGTCAGCAGGAAGAAGCATGGGAAACACAGGGCGCAGAACTGGCGGGCGCGCAAATACGAGACAGAGAGTTGACGGATGCAGGCATTCAAAGCGTGAGCCTGACAGGTGCAGAATGGAAGGATGCAGAAGTGCAGGATGCGAAGTGGTCCGATGCAGGCATCCAAAGCGTGGAACTGACGGAGGAGGAAGGAAAGGACGCCGGAGCGCAGGATGCGGAGACAGGATACGCGGATGCAGGAGCGCAGGACGCAGAAATGCAGGTGATCGAGCTGACGGGTGCGGAATGGGCGGACATCGCATGGCTCCGTTCCCTGCGGCGGCGGACCTGTCTGCTCGGCGGTCTGTTCTCCCTGCTCTTTTTGGCGATGGCCGCCCACATTTTATTTTTTATGACGGTGCAGAGAGAAACAGTTGTGAACCACCCGTATAACATTGCACGGCAACAGGCATTGTCGGCGCTCAATGTCCGCGGAACGATCAAGACGGAAGACGGAGAAGTGCTTGCTTATACAAGACCGGAGGAGGACGGAACGGAGACGCGCCGTTATCCCTATGGTCCGATGTTTGCGCATGTGGTCGGATACGCGGCGAACGGCGGTATGGGGATTGAATCTTCCATGAATTACAATCTTGTCAGTTCCCATCAGTCGATCAGCGGGCAGATTTCCAATGATCTGAATAATGAAAAAAACAGGGGCGATACCGTGATCACCACATTGGATCTTAGTCTGCAGGAGCTTGCATACCGTCTTTTAGGAGCCGAAAACGGCGCGATCATCGTGATGGAGCCGGCGACCGGCAGGATCCTTGCGATGGTGTCAAAACCTGATTTTGATCCGAACGAGATCGAAGAGATCTGGAGCGGGCTTTTGGAGGATGAAGAAAGTTCCGTGCTGGTAAACCGCGTCACACAGGGGATGTACCCGCCGGGTTCTACCTTTAAGATGTTTACCGCGTTGGAATATATCAGGGAGAATCCGGCAGAAACGCAGGATTATTCCTATCGGTGCGGCGGAAGTTACCGCACGGGTGACGGGGATGTCATTTATTGCTACGGGCACAGCGCGCATGGCACGCTTTCCTTTGAACAGTCATTTGCGCGTTCCTGTAATTCTTCGTTTGCAAATATCGGCATGACACTGGACCGGCGAAGCTTCGGAAAGACGCTGGATGAACTCTATTTTAACAGGGAACTGCCGGGATCGTTTCGGACCAATCCAAGCCGGGTATCCATGAACCGTGATATAGAGGACGATGCGATGCTGCAAGCCGCGATCGGACAGGGGGATACGCTCATAACGCCGCTGCATTTGTGCATGATGACCTGCGCGATCGCAAACAATGGAGAACTGATGGCGCCCTATGTCGTGTCGCGTGTGGAAAATTGTGAAGGCGGTCTTGTGCGCAGATATGAACCGCAAAGCCAGGGGAATATCCTCAGCGAAGAGGAGGCGGAACAGCTGACTGCGATGATGGAAGCGGTCTGTGATTATGGAACCGGCTACCGCCTTTCGGATGAGGCGTTTCGTGTGGCAGGAAAGACCGGCTCGGCGGAATTTGACGTGACAAGTGACGGCGCACATGCATGGTTCACGGGGTTTGCGCCTGCAGACGATCCCAAGATCGCGGTCACGATCATCATTGAGGAAGCGGGAATGGGCGGAGATTATGCGGTTCCGATCGCGCAGATGCTGTTCCGGTCCTATCTGAACGGGCAGAGTGAAATAGAGGCGGTTCCGTAAATAGGGACGCGGAAATCGGCGAATACTATTTGCATATTGCGTCTGATTCATGTATACTTGTTTCAGGACAAGCGCCTGACTGCGCCGTGTTATGAGCGCGCATCGGGCATACACACGTCGAACGGAGGAATTGCAATGATTGAGGCAACAAGCTGCGGCGGTGTGGTTATTTTTCGTGGTAAGATCCTGCTTCTTTATAAGAATTTCCGCAATAAATACGAGGGCTGGGTATTACCGAAGGGAACTGTGGAACAGGGAGAGGATCATATGGAGACGGCGCTCCGCGAGGTATTGGAAGAATCGGGCGCCAAGACATCCATTATGAAATACGTCGGTCAGAGTGAATACACGTTTACCGTGCCGGAAGGGATCGTTTCCAAATGTGTGCACTGGTATCTGATGATGGCGCAGAGTTATTACAGCAAACCCCAGCGCGAAGAATATTTTGTCGATTCGGGATTCTATAAGTATCACGAGGCGTATCATTTGCTGAAATTTTCCAATGAGAAGCAGATACTGGAAAAAGCGTATCAGGAATATCTTGACATGAAAAGGGAAGGCAAGTGGACATTACCACACAACTGTTAAAAAAGAACTGCCGCAGGCGCCTTATAAAAGAGCGGAGCGGCAGTTCTTTTTTTTATAAAATGGCGACAATTTCCATCTTGGGAAATTCGCGCATATCCACGATCCCGTTGTCCGTTTCGATGATCGGGCGGGAGAGATTATCGGGATTTACCATGCGTACGGTCGCGTGGGATGCCTGTTCGTCATTGAGCGTCACGACATGTCCGACCTGATGCGCAGCAATGTGCATGAGGATCCGCTTGACTGCGGAAAGGTCATATTGGTAAAGACCGCCGCGCTCAAAATTCGTGATGACCTGAAACGGATTGAGCGAATTGCGGTAGCTGCGCGCGCTGGTCATCGCGTCATAGCCGTCAACGATCGCCATATATTTCGCATAGCGGTCGATCGCGTCCCCTTTCAGCTTATTTGGATAACCGGTTCCGTCGTCGCGCTCATGATGCATCAGGGCTGCGTTGATGATATGCTGGTCGAGCGGCTGGTTTTTTAACAGATCATAACCGATGGTCGTGTGCGTTTTCATCCAGTTAAATTCAAAATCGGTCAGTCTGCCGACCTTCCAGATGAGCTTGTCCGGCAGCTTGAGTTTGCCGATGTCGTAAAGAAAACCGCTCAAGATCATCAGGTTGGAATCGTTTTCGTCAAAATCAAGCCAGGAGGCAAAAACGCCTGCGATCAGCGCGGCGTTTAAGCAATGCGCATAGGTGACGTTATCCTCGCTCGGCAGCATGCTGTAAAGCATGTCGAGCAGCAGATCGCCGTCCCCCACGTTATCATAAAGCGAATGGTAGACGGTCAGCAGCAGATTGGTGTTAATGGAAGCGCGCCCTTCCATAAAGTCATTGATCATGTATTTATAGGCATTCAACTGCGTATGATATTGTTCCGCAAAACTCTTGAACGCACGGCTGCACGCGATCTTCTCATAATGCGAGGTCGTATAATCCTCCGGCTCCATGACGGTGACGACCATGATCTGATAACGCTTTAATTTGTCGATCGCGTTCTGATCAAGCTTGGTGTGAGCAGGACAGATCACGCCGCTCCTTAAGGAAACGGCATCCTCGGCAAGCTCCATTCCGGGCTGTAAAGCAATGGTTGCAACACTGATCATTTGTAAGCTCCCCCTTTTTCCTACTTTCTACTATAAATTATTCTTTGGGATTGTGCAATGAAAACTGTTAAAACTTCTCAAGATGTGTTATGATGACTGTATCATGTATTTTTTTTTGAGGAATATGCTTATGTGGTTTTATCGTCCGCTCATGGTGTCGGAGAGTCTGAAAAAAAAAGAAAAGAAAATATGCCGGAAACTGCGGTTCGGCATCGGTATGACGAATGTTTATGTGATCGTGTTAGGCAGCGGCACGAATCTGTTCGACATTTATCACTGTGCATTTTTCAAGTTCCGTTTTCTGCGGAAGCGGAAGCTCTGCATTGTCGGTCTTGCAGACAGCCATGATGCGGCGGTTGCGATGCTTACGGAGTTTATGGCAGATATTTATCGGAAAACGGGCAATACTGATTTTAAGTCCTATTTTAACCAAAAGGACAAGCCATGTTAAGGAGGACGTTATGATATTGTTTTTGTTTCTTCTGATCATTATGATGCTCACAAATCTGAGGTGGTTATGATACATATTTTACTGCTTTTGCTCAAAATCATAGGAATCACCCTGTTGTCGGTCCTCGGACTGCTCATACTGATCGTATTGGCGGTGCTGTTCGTGCCGATCCGCTATTCGCTGGACTTAAAAGCGGAGGAACGCGCCGGAAATGACGTTTCACCGCAAGACGGCGCGGAGGAGGACGGGCAGACAGGCACAGCGCTTAAGGTTCGTGCGCGCGTATCGTGGCTGCTGCATCTTTTGCATGCACGGGCGGTTTATGACGGGGCGTTCGGCGTTGTCATCCGGCTGTTTGGCATCCCGGTCAGGCGTATGCCGTCGCCGGAAGATCATTCTTCTGCCCCAAAAGAAAAAAGGAAGAAGAAAAAACGTCCGAAAAACGGGCACCTTGTTCCGGGGCAGAAAGCTGCGGACGATGACGATCGGGAAGGCGGCGCGGAAACGACGGCAGACGGCGGCATGGGAGGATCAGACTATGGCAGTCCGGAAGCCGTGAAGAATGACGGTGCGGGAGAGCCTGCGGCGGGAGGCATACCGGCGAACGCAGGCGGCACCGATGCGGCGCACATGTCCGCAGACGGGAATCAGGCAGAGAATGCGGCGGCGCAGGCAGACAGCGGTGCAGCACAGAATGACGGTGCGGAGCCCTCGGAGACGGAGAACGAAGATACGCCTGAAGACGGGAAAACCGAAAAATTATCATTTTTTCAGAAGATCGCGCGCTTTTTCAGAAGGCTTGCGGACTTTTTTCGGGCAGTGCGCGTTTTCTTTTCCAAGATTTTATACACAATTCGGAATATCTGTGGTAAGATAGAACATGTTAAGGAACAGATCGGCTATTATTGCGGGGTGCTCAAAAGCGAGGAAGGGCAGAAGAGTATTGCGCTGGTGAAGCGGGAGCTTGGCAGACTGCTCCGGCACATTGCGCCGACGAAGCTGACCGGAAGTCTGACGCTCGGTATGGAAGATCCGGCGGCGACGGGACAGATCGTTGCGATCCTGAGTATGTTCTATCCCATCTATGGAAATAATGTGAGCATCACGCCGGATTTTGATGAACAATGCATACGCGGCAGTCTGTACCTCAAAGGACGCATCCGGATATTCACGCTGATCAGGATCGCATGGCGCGTTTATTTTAATAAGGATATGAAAAAATTTCTGCATATGCTAAAAAGGGAGGAAAATGAAGCATGACGGAGAATAATTTTGCACAGGTAATGGAGTCCCTCTTTAAGGGAATGGATGCGTTTTTATCCGCCAAAACCGTGATCGGCGAGGCGACAAAGATCGGTGACATCATCCTTTTGCCGCTTGTGGACGTCTCGTTCGGAGTCGGAGCCGGTGCTTCCGCAGCGGAAAAGAAAAACGGCGGCGGCGGTGCCATGACCGGGAAAATGTCTCCGAGTGCGGTGCTTGTCATTAAGCCGGACGGTTCGACAAAGCTTGTCAATGTCAAGAATCAGGATGCAATAACAAAAATTCTTGATATGATCCCGGATGTGGTCGATAAGATCACCAAAAAGAAACAGGGCGCGGATGATCTGAGCGATGATGATGCGATCGACGCGGCATTCCCTGAAAATGAATGAACAAAGACAGGTTGGAATGCATAATATCATACTATGAAGAAGCTGATCGGCTTTGTCCTGATCTGGATTTCCGTCGGGATGGTATTTATGATGTTTCTGCCGAACCTGTTTTGGGGAATTTTATTTAGCGCCTTGTTGTTTTTTGTCGGGTATCGGTTATTTTCGTGTGATTGCTGATGGATAGAGATTGGGATAAACAAAAACAAAATTTCATAGATGCGGAAAAGATGCGGCTGGATTTAGAGCGGCGCATGTTAAAAGAGCAGAGCGCGCTGTTTGAACAAAAGCTGGAAATCCTGAAAGAGGCGTATATCCAGCTTGATAAGGACAGGCGTAAGGTAGAGTGGGAAAAGCTTAAATTAAAGGCGGAGCAGGAGCATCAGGAGCGTTCGGACAGGCATGGGAGCGCGGGCGAAAGACACGAGACGGATGCGTCCGTGTTTTTTAAGGGCGCGACAAATCAGCTTGCCCTGAAAAAGCGTTATCGCGATCTGATCAAGATTTTCCACACGGACAACCTCTACGGAGATAAGGAGACGCTTCAGGCGATCAACTCAGAGTACGAGCGCCTGCAAAAGCGTTACGACGCGCCGTGGCGCCGAAATTCGGGATAAAAAATCGTTTTTTTTACAGAAAATAATTTTTTTACTTGAAATATGGAATCATTTCTGGTATGATACCATTGTTGTGATTTTTTAGGAATACATCGTGTGGGAGGTGTTAAGATGGCTAAATGTGACGTTTGTGGTAAAGGTGTTCATTTCGGCAATGCAGTCAGCCATTCTCATAGAAGATCGAACCATATCTGGAATTCTAATGTGAAGAGTGTCAGATGCAAAGTAAACGGCGCATCAAAGAAACTGCATGTTTGCACAAGATGTCTGAAATCCGGTGCAGTAGAAAGAGCATAATTGCAGGCAGGAAAGAGTTTCGCTTTGCGGGACTCTTTTTTTTCGTAAAATAATTTTACTTTTGCTTATTCATGTGTATAATAATACATAGATACAGACCAAACAGGAATGGAGGGTTACTATGAAGGGGACGATGAACACACATCTTGGCAACATTGTGATCGACGCGGAAGTCATTGCCCAATATGCGGGCAGTGTTGCGGTTGAGTGCTTCGGTATCGTCGGTATGGCGTCTGTCAATGTGAAGGACGGGCTTGTGAAGCTGCTCCGCAGAGAGACGATCACGCACGGTATTCAGGTCACGGTCAACCATAATAAGCTTTATCTTGATTTTCATGTGATCGTTGCTTACGGCGTCAGCATTCTTGCCGTATCCGACAATCTGATCGATAATGTAAAATACAAACTGGAACAATTTACCGGACTGGAGGTTGAGGAGATCAACATCTTTGTCGAGGGTGTCCGTGTGATTGATTAAGGAGGATAGAGTCGTGGCTTCAAATTCTGTGGATGCTAAGATGTTGACAAAGATGTTCTTAGCCGGCGCTAAAAATCTGGAAAGTAAAAAAGAATGGATCAATGAGCTGAACGTATTCCCGGTACCGGACGGAGATACCGGAACGAATATGACGCTGACGATCATGTCTGCGGCAAAGGAGGTTACTGCGCTCGGAGACAGTACAGATATGAAGGCAATCTGCAAGGCGATCTCATCGGGATCCCTGCGCGGCGCAAGAGGGAATTCCGGCGTGATCTTATCCCAGCTTCTCCGCGGGTTTACCAAGGTCGCGGCTGATTTTGACGAACTGACCATTCCCGTGATCGTAGAGGCGATGGATAAGGCTGTGGAAACGGCGTATAAAGCCGTTATGAAGCCGAAAGAGGGAACGATCCTCACGGTCGCGAAAGGAATTGCCGTAAGAGCGGGAGAACTCTGCGACGAGGGCGTGACCGATCTGGGTACGTTTATCGAGGAATGCATTACATACGGTAATGACGTTCTTGCACGTACCCCGGAAATGCTGCCGGTATTAAAGCAGGCAGGCGTGGTTGACTCCGGCGGTCAAGGCTTGATGCAGGTCATGGCGGGTATTTATGATGCTTATTGCGGAAAAGAACTGGATTTAACGATTCAGGATGCACCCGCGCGGAGCGGTTCTGCAGGAGGCGGTCCGCTTTCCCCGAATCTTCAGGTTCAGGCGGATATGGAGATCAAGTACGGCTACTGTACGGAGTTCATTATTCTTCTGAGTAAGACGTTTAATATCAAGCATGAGATTGATTTCAAGGAGTTTTTGGAATCCATCGGCGATTCCATCGTGCTCGTGGCGGATGACGAGATCGTGAAGGTGCATGTGCATACGAACGATCCGGGACTTGCCATCCAGCGCGCATTAAAATACGGTCAGCTTTCCAACATGAAGATTGACAATATGCGCATGGAGCATCAGGAAAAGCTCTTTAAGATGAGCGAAAAGGGACAGATGCAGGAGATCGAGCAGGGCAGACCCGCGGCAGAACCGGTCAAGGAGCCGCCCAAGGAGGTCGGGTTCATTGCAGTCGCAGCCGGAGACGGGATGGCGGAAATCTTCAAAGGGCTTGGTGTGGATTTTGTGATCTCAGGCGGCCAGACCATGAATCCGAGTACGGAGGATATGCTTGATGCGATCGCGAAGGTCAACGCAGAGAATATTTTCATTCTTCCGAACAATAAGAATATCATTATGGCAGCGAATCAGGCGGCGGACCTGACCGAGAATAAAAAGATTCTGGTCGTTCCGACAAAGACGATCCCGCAGGGAATCACTTCCGTGATCAATTATACGGAAGATGTATCGCCGGAAGAAAATTTAGAGGCGATGAAGCAGGGGATCGAAACAGTCAGGACCGGTGAAGTCACCTATGCCATCCGTGACACCACATTGGACGGCAGGGAAATCCACAAGGACGACTTCATGGGGATCGGCGATAACGGACTGCTGGCTGTGTCCAAGGAGCTGTCCCGGACTGCCTGCGAGATGATCGATGCCATGATGGATGATGACATGGAACTGATCAGCATTTATTACGGCGCGGATGTGACGGAGGACGACGCGGAAGCGCTCCGCACAGCGGTTGAGGAACGTTATTCCTCCTGTGACGTAGAACTGCAGTACGGCGGTCAGCCCGTGTATTATTATATTGTTTCTGTGGAATAAAAAATCGTGCTTCGCACGCTTTCGAAGAATCGCTTTGCGATTCTTCCGGGTGATGAAGGGCAGTTCTTTTGGAATTGCTATCGCAATTCTTCATGGGTAATGAAGATGATATATGGAACAACAAAAATGGGGCTGCCCGGGCAGCCCCATTTTTGAAATAGGTAAGGGGAGAGGGCATGACAAGTCTGGCAAGTCCTGTGACGGACATTAAAGGAATCGGGCAAAAGTATGCGCAATTGCTTGAAAAACTGAACATCGGGACTGTCTATGATCTTCTCAACTATTATCCGATGCGCTATGAGGCGTATCCGCAGACGGTAGCTATTCAGGAGACGATTGTTGAGGAAAAGCAGGCGGTCAGCGGGATCATTACGGGTTCCGTCAACATGCGCAGGGTACGCAGTCTTTCCATCTTAACGTTTTCCTTAAGCGATGAGACGGGCGTGATGCCGATGACGATCTTTAATATGCCGTATCTTCGCAATACGATTTCCGCCGGAAAGCGTTTTGTATGTTACGGCAGGGTTGTCGCCAAGGGAAACAAAAAAGCAATGGAACAGCCGGTGCTGTTTAAGCCGGAGGATTATCTGTCCCTTGCGGGAACGCTGCAGCCGCGTTATCATACCGTAAAGGGGATTACGACAAAGACAATCTTAGGCGCAATCCGAAAGGCGTTAGACGCCGTTTCTGACATTGCGGATGCCATGCCCTATGCGATCCGCAAACAATATGATCTGATGGAATACCGCGCGGCGCTGGAGCGGATTCATTTTCCGTCCACGCAGGATTTGTATGTGGAGGCGAGAAGGCGGCTTGTCTTTCAGGAGTTTTTATATTTTTTAGTCCAGATGAAGGCGGAAAAGACGGTGAGGGAACAGATTCCGAACGCGTATCCGCTTCTGGAGGTGGCGCAGACCAAACGTCTGATAGAAAGCCTGCCGTACCGGCTGACAGACGCGCAGATGCGTGTGTGGAAGCAGATTGAAGCCGATCTGCAGGCGGATGTGATCATGAACCGTCTGGTGCAGGGGGACGTCGGAAGCGGAAAAACGATCATTGCCGTGCTCGCTCTGCTCATGACCGTATCAAACGGGATGCAGGGCGCGATGATGGCGCCGACCGAGGTACTTGCGAGACAGCATTTTACGGCGATCCGGGAAATGACGAAGCGGTACGATCTGCCGTTTGCGCCCGTTCTTCTGACCGGTTCACTGACGGCAAAAGAAAAACGGGAAGCCTATGCCGCGATGGAGGACGGGACGGCGAACGTCATCATCGGAACCCATGCGCTGATACAGGAAAAAGCGCGTTACCACAGCCTTGCGCTGGTGATCACGGACGAGCAGCACCGGTTCGGCGTGCGTCAGCGGGAAGCGCTTGCGGGAAAAGGCGCGATGCCACACATTCTTGTGATGAGCGCGACGCCGATCCCGCGTACATTGGCGATGATCCTGTTCGGAGACTTAAGCATTTCCACGATCGACGAGTATCCGAAGAACCGGATCCCGATCAAAAACTGTGTGCTGCACAGAGACAAGCGGGAGAGCGCGTATCATTTTATCTTAAAACAATTACATGAAGGGCGGCAGGCTTATGTGATCTGTCCGATGGTGGAGGAGGGCGTTTCCGAGGAACTGGAAAATGTCGTCGCCTACACGGACAAGCTGCGGGAGGCGTTTCCGGAAAGCGTCCGGATCTCTTATCTGCACGGAAAAATGAAAAACACGGAAAAGAACCGGATCATGGATGCGTTTGCTGCGCATGACATTGATATTCTTGTTTCTACCACGGTCGTGGAGGTGGGGATTGACGTGCCGAATGCGACGGTCATCCTGATCGAGAACGCGGAGCGCTTCGGGCTTGCCGGACTGCATCAGCTCCGCGGACGGGTGGGCAGAGGCGCTTATCAATCCTATTGTATTTTTATGACGGACAGCGGCGCGAAAGAGACGGAGGAACGGCTGGAGATCCTCGTTCATTCCAACGACGGGTTTCACATTGCTAATGAGGATATGCGCCTGCGCGGGCCGGGCGACCTGTTCGGTATCCGCCAAAGCGGGATTTTGTCGTTCCGGCTGGGGGACATTTATCAGGACAGTATGCTCTTAAAGCAGGCGGCGGAATGCGCGGATACCGTTCTCGCAAAAGAAGAATTGCTTGCGCCGATCATGGAAGATATTTTGGCGCATGACGGAAACATGCCGGATTATCGGACAATTTAAGCATTCACAGAACGAAGCGGAGTGGAAGTGCTATAATAAGCTGTGACCTACGGCTATGTCGGTCATATCGGACAATTTAAGAAGGAAAGGTATGGTAATTTTATGGAACAAAAAACGAAGAAATTTGGTTTTTTCCGGCAGATCGCGACCGCGGTCGCCCAGCCGAAAAAGTATGAGCGCTTTCTGCATTTGTCTACAGGACGCGTCATTGCGTTCCTATTTATTTTTTCACTGATCACGACGTTTGTCGGCTATTATCTGCCGTTTATCGCCTCGCAGGTGTTCGGGGAAAGTTATATGGACGTGATCGACGAGTATGTCCCTGATTTTACGTTAAAAGATGATGTGTTGACGCTTTCCGAGCCGGTCGAATATGACGACGGTCATACGCTCGTGATCGCAAACAGCAATATCGAGGCGTTTACGGACGAAGACCTTGAAGCGTATACGGAAACGTACACGAGTGTGTATCTGTTCGGAAAAACGAATATGATCTTTTATACTTCGGGACAGAGTACGCCATATAACTATGCGGATCTGTCGATCGAAGAACTGGACCGGGAGGGGCTGCGCGCTTATGTGCCGAGCATGTATATGATGATGGTCGTCTCCGGTCTGATGAATCTGGTGCTGCGGGTATTCTGGTATCTGCTCAGCGCATTGCTGCTCATGCTGCTCGGCTGGTCAATGAAAGGATTTTGGAATATGCAGTTAAGCTTCCTTGATCTTTTCAAGCTCGGCGTGTTTTCCAAGGTGCTGTATGAGGGGATTACCGCGATCATGCGGATGTTCCGTTTCGCGTTTCCGATGGATTTCTTCTTCGGGCTGGCGGTCGGATTTATTTACATGAACCTCGCGGTCAAGCAGCTTCGCGCGGACGGATACGAAAGCGATTCCACGCCTTCCGGGAGCAAACTGTTCGGCGGAAACGCCGCACCGTCCTCCAAGGGCATTTACAGCAGGGCAAGCATGAGCACGACAGGAAAGACCAATGATGTGGAAACAAAGGATACGGAAGAATGAGAGCGGAGCAGGAAAGAGAAACTACGGTGCAAAGCCGGAAAAACGGGCGGAAAGCGCAGAGCGGACAAGTTGGTCGGAGCGGACAAGTCGGTCAGAGCAGGCAAAGCGGGCGAAATGCGCAGAGTGGACAGAGCGGCGATTCTCTGGGAAAACCCCGGCGTGAATCGCAATGTCCGGTATCGAAACGCTGCGGCGGCTGCACGATGATCGACATGCCGTATCCGGCGCAGCTTGAGAGAAAACAGCGCCAAATCGAAGAATTACTAAAGGGTATCTGTCCCAAAATCCATAAGATCAAAGGAATGAAAGAGCCGCTCCATTACCGGCATAAGGTACATGCGGTGTTTTCATGGCAAAAGGGCAGGGTCGTCTCCGGCATTTACGAGGAGGGAACGCATCGTGTGATACCGGTGGATTCCTGCCTGCTGGAACAGGAGATGGCGGATGCGATCATCCGTGACCTTTGCACGCTGATCACACAATTTCGGATGAAGGTCTATGATGAGGACAGCGGATACGGTCTGTTCCGGCATGCGCTGATCCGTGTCGGCCTCCACAGCGGGGAAGTGATGGTCGTCCTTGTGCTGGCAAGCCCGATCCTGCCGTCCAAAAATCATTTTGTGAAAGCGTTGCGCGAACTCCATCCTGAGATTACAACGATCGTTCTCAACGTGAACGCGCAGCGGACCAGCATGGTGCTCGGTGAAAGAATGATCCCGCTATATGGAAAGGGTTATATCGAGGATCAGCTTTGCGGCTGTACTTTCCGCATCTCACCGTCCTCTTTTTATCAGGTAAATCCAAGGCAGACCGAACTGTTGTATCAAAAAGCGGTAGAATTGGCAGGACTACATGCAGAGATGCATGCCGGAGTGCATGCCGGACCGCACGGAAAAAGACGCGTGTTGGACGCATACTGCGGGACGGGAACGATTGGTATCATTGCCGCGAAACAGGCGGGAGAAGTCATTGGTGTGGAACTGAACCGGGATGCGGTAAAGGATGCGGCCGCGAATGCAAAGCGGAATCAGGTATCCAATATCCGTTTTTATCAGGCGGACGCGGGCGAATTGATGACGCAGATGGCAAAGAGCGGTGAGAAAGCGGACGTTGTGATCCTCGATCCGCCGCGCAGCGGGAGCACGGAAGCGTTCATCAAGGCGGTCAGAAAGCTCTCTCCGCCGCGCGTTGTCTACATTTCCTGCAATCCCGAAACGCTTGCGCGCGACCTGCAGGTTTTTCGCGGGAACGGATATAGGGCGAAAGAGGCGTTTCCTTATGATATGTTTCCGTTTACGGGGCATGTGGAGTGCGTCGTATTGATGACTAAAGTACAGAAGTAAATACCGTAGATGTAAAAGTAAAGTGCATAGAGAATGAAACCACGCAGGCGCAGCTTGCGGAAGCCATCGGAACAACAGGTCAGTATGTTAACCGCATCATTAAAAAGAAAGATGGAGTTGTAAATAAGACTTTCGTGCAGATGCTTGAGGCTCTTGGATATGATATTGAATTGACCTATGTGAAGAGAGATTGAACTTAAAAATCAATTATTTTGGAAAGGAATCATGCTATGCGAGATTTAATACCTTACGGTGAGCAATTTGAAAAAATTGTAGATATTATTGAGTCTGCCAAAGAACGTGCATACCGAAAAGTGAATGAGGAATTGATTTTAATGTATCGTGATATAGGCGAATACATCAGCAAACAGTCTGAAAACGCTGAATACGGTGATGCCTTTGTACAGAAACTTGCGGATTTCTTTGCTGAGAATTATCCTGATCTGAAAGGATTTAACCGCCGTGGTCTTTATCGAATGAAGCAATTTTATGAACTTTATAAGGATAACGAAAAAGTGTCACCACTGGTGACACAATTGAGTTGGACGAACCATCTTAAAATTATGTCTGCTTGTAAGAGCATGGACGAACGCATTTTTTACTCAAACTTCGCACATAAATTTTAGCTATGTACCTTGAAAATTCAATATCTGG
>JAMPHA010000043.1:0-20682 GCA_023663615.1 Clostridium sp.
AAAGAGGCTCTCCTTCTATGGAATTAGTGCGAATTATTTTTTCCTTTCAAGACTGCGGTTTTCTTCTTCCTTTTATTCTTTTTTTGATAAAGCACAGCAACCTGCTCATAAATTTCCGCATCCGCCGGATTTATTTGCTGCTTTTCAGCCTTCTTCTTGTCAGCCGCCTTTTCAGCGCCTTAAAGTTCGGCGGCAGGATCGGATACAGGTAGCAGCGCCCCGCAAAGGTCTTATTTGTCGCAAGCGCAAGGATCGTGATTACCACGCCGATGATATAGCCGGGCAGGTCGAACAGCGCCGTTAAGATCAGCGTCAGGATACGCATAAATTTCATCGCATAATCCAGCTCGTAATTGGACTGCGTATAATTGGCGATTGCCACAAACGCCATATATAAAATGACTTCCGTATTGAACCATCCGGATTCGACGGAAAACTCGCCGAGCACAAGACCCGCCATGACGCTTAACGGCGTACTTAACATGGACGGCGTATGCACCGCCGCCAGTCTTAGTCCGTCGATCGCAAGTTCCAAGATCAAAAACTGCCAGAAGATCGGGATATTAGCGTCCTCTTTCATCTGGATAAACGCAAAGGTCTCCGGGATCCAGTCCGGATGTTCCATGAGCAGCAGATAGGTCGGCGTCAGCAAAAACGTAAAGATTGCGATGATCCATCTTGTCAGCCGCAGATACGTTCCGGTGATCGGCGGAAAATAATAATCGTCCGCATCCTCCATCAGATCAAAGATCGTTGCCGGAAAAATCATCGCCGACGGGGAATTATCCACGAGCACGACGATATTTCCCTCCAGAATCTGCGCGGAAGCCGTGTCGGGGCGCTCCGTAAAACGGAACTTCGGAAACGGATTCACCCAGCTATGGTGATAGAGACATTCCGCAAGGCTCTCCTGATTCATTGTCAGCGCGTCCACCTCCAGCTCGGCGATGCGCGTACGAATCTTATTTAACAATTTTTTATCCACGCGCGAATTCATATAGCAAAGCACAATATCCGTGTGCGAGGTCTCCCCCGCCGTACACATTTCCATGCACAGATCCGTGCTACGGATACGCCGTCTGATTAACGCCGTATTAAAGACGATCGTTTCTACGAAGCCGTCCTTAGAACCGCGCAGCGCCTTATCTTTTTCCGGCTCTCCGACGTCGCGCGCCGGATACGTACGCGAATCAATTAAGATCGCTTTGTCATAGCCGTCGATCATCAGCGCGAATACGCCGCTTAAAATCATCGTCTCGATCTTCTGCTTATCATCGGATAAATCCGCCTCGACATAGGGCATTTTTTCTTTCATCATTCCCCACGCGTCGGCAGGCAGTTCGTCCTCCTTGATGTCCAAAAAATACTGGAGCATTTTCTGCATCATTTCATCCTTGCAGAATCCGTCAATAAAGAAAAAGATCGCGTCCCTGCCGCCGATCTTGATCGTCCGGTAGAGCACGTCAAAGCTCACGCCGATTCCCAGCTTTTTTTTGAAATACAGGATATTCTCGTTAATATTGGTGCTGATTTTTCGATTATCAGGCATAAAAAATAAGACCTCCTTCTTCCGGGCTTTTTAGGAAAGAATTGCCGGAAAAGAAGCCTTTTATACTTTTTGAATCAAAGAATCTTTAAGATTTTCCCGTTGTGCCAAACCCGCCGCGGTCCGCGCCGCTTAAATGCTCCACCACGTCAAACTGAATGCGCGGCTGGTTCTCCATGATACGGAACTGACAGATACGGTCGTTGACATGGATTTCCGTGTCGCGCAGCGCGTACGCAGGCATGAACCACTGATCGTTATCGCCGCAATAGCTGCCGTCCACCACGCCCTGATGATTCGGCTGTATGATCCCGAAATTCTTAAAGGTCGAACTGCGCGGAACGATGTGCGCCTCATATCCCGCCGGCAGTTCCATCGCCACGCCGAGCGGGATCAGCTTAAACTCACCCGCCTTCATCTTAACGTCCTCCGCGGCGCGCAGGTCAATCCAGTCCGATTTTCCGTCAATATAATCGAGTTTCTGAATCGCATCCGTAAAATATTTGATCTTGATCGTTTCCATCGTCGTTTTTCTCCATTGATTTCTACAGAAATTTTTTGTGACTCCAAAATGCCATAGTCATTTCTTTGAGCATTTCCTTGAAATTTCGCAATTTTCCTACCTGTAATTCCCGCAGTACAATACCGGTCGGCGCGCGTTTCCCGATCGCAGCGTCGCCTGCACGTTGATGACGCGCTGGTTGCTGCTTCCCTTCCAAAGAAGCTTATTGTCTTTTTTATCGACTTCAAACTCTCCGTCCACAAGCACATCAAGCTGCGCGACGATCGCATCCTGGTACAAATTTTCCCAAAGTTCGCCCGTGTAAAGCCAGATTGTTTTCTGTGGATAACGCTCTTTGATCTCCTTCACCAGCGCGCGCACATCCGCTTTATTCGCCGGATGCAGCGGATCGCCGCCCGAAAACGTGACGCCCGCGATATAGGGTTTGTCAAGCGCCTCAAACAATTCCTGTTTTGCCGCATCGTCAAAGGGCAGTCCGCCGTTTGCGTCCCATGTCGCAGGGTTCTGGCATTCCTTACAGCAGTGATCGCACCCCGCAACCCATAACACAACGCGCAGACCGTCGCCGTTTAACATGTCATCCTTTGTGATATTATGATACCTCATGCTGAAGCTTCTCCCATTGTATAATCGCCGCTTTATCAGCCCCTGTAAAACACTCTTACATACTCTTCCGGTCCTTGATCTCCGCCATTTTCGGATCGTTTAAGCGGCTGTCCCCGTGGACGCGGGAATAGGCAAGATAGCCGTTCATCCGGTCGATCTTTGTCAAGTTTTTGCTTCCGCAGACCGGACACACATCCATATCGAGCTCCTCATGTCCGCAGTCGTCGCAATAAGCAAGCGATAAATTCACACCCTCGTACAATCCCATATCCATGGCACGGCGGATGAGCGTTTTGATCGCTTCCACATTATAGTCGATCGGATATTTGACATACTGGATCTTTCCGCCGTTGGAAAGCTCCCAGAAACGGTATTCCAGATCCTGTTTTTCGATCGGCGTAATATCCTCGGAAACATGACAGTGGAAACTGTTGCTGACATATTCCCGGTCGGAAACGCCCTCAATGATGCCGTATTTCGCACGGAACTGCTTGACCTGGAGACCGCAGAGGTTCTCGGCAGGCGTCCCGTAAATAGCATAAAGATTCCCGTCCTCTTCCTTAAATTCATTGATCTTTAGGTTAATATGCTCCAGCACCTCAAGCGCAAACTGTCCGTCCTCAACGAGCGACTTCCCGTTATAAAGCATTTGCAGCTCGTTAAACGCCGTGATGCCAAAGCTTGCCGTCGCCGATTTTAAGAGCGGCTTGATCTTATCCCGGAGTCCGAGATTTCCGCCCAAAAAGCCGCCCTCGCAGTAGGCAAGCGGATTGGTGGAGGCACGCATCTCCCCTAAATACGCATAGGTTCTGATATGGAGCTGACGGATCAGGTTCAGATAATAGTCGAGCACCTCATAAAAATCCCTGCTCTCCTGCCTTGCCTTCGCCAGGATCATCGGCAGATGTAACGATACGGCTCCGACGTTAAAACGTCCGACAAACACGGGCACATCCTTCTCGTCCGCCGGATGCATCCCGCCCCGCTCATACCATGGCGATAAAAAAGCACGGCATCCCATCGGCGAGATCACCTTTCCGTACTGCTTATACATGCTTGCCACATACCCTTTTCCGGTCAGGCTCAGCCAGTCGGGATACATCGTCTTTGACGAACAGCGTACGCCCGCCTCAAAAACGTCCTCCAGTTCCTTCCCGCGCCCGTGCAGATTTTCATCGTATAAAAAGACGATCTTCGGGAACAGCACCGGCTTTTTGCATTCTTTTTTCCCCTGTCCGCCGCGCCGGACGTCCAGCAGCGTGATCGTCGCCAGCTTCTCGAACGGCTTCGTGCCGAGTCCCGCCGTCACCGTGATAAACGGATAATCGCCGCGGCTGCTCGCAACGGTGTTGAATTTGTATTCCCAGCCCTGGAAGCCCTGCTCAAAATCGCGTTTTAAGTCTTTTAATGCCTCTTCTTCCGCGCGTTCCGGCGCAATACCGAGCGCCGTATATTTATCCATATATTTCTCGTAGGATTTCTCCGCATAAGGCGCTAAGATCTTATCGACCTCCGGCACGGTAAAACCGCCATACTGCTGGCTTGCCGCGCTCAATACAATATCGCCGATCACGTCGAACGCCACGTCCAGCGTCTTCGGTTCATTGTACCAGATATTGCCCATCTCAAAGCCGCCCTTTAGCACGTTTGCGACATTGAACAGACAGCAGTTCATCGTATCCCGCCTTGCACTCATATCATGCACATAAATGTAGCCGTCGCGGCACGCCTGAATTTCTTCCGTCGTCATAAAAAACTTCTGGTACAGTTCCTTATTAAACTGATTGAAGATCAGGCTGCGCTTGGTGGATACGAGTGCGGAATCCGTGTTGGCGTTCTCCTTGTCGCCGACATACATGATGGACTGGCTCTTTTTATACACCTCATCCATCATGCGCACAAAATCCTGCTTATAATTGCGGTAATCGCGATAACTCTTGGCAACGATGGGCTTTACCTGCTCTAAGGCGCTCTCCACGATATTATGCATGACCGGGATCGGGATTAAGTCCTTGTCGATCTCATCCACCTTATCGACCACATATTGGCAGATCTGACGGTTCTCCTCCTCGGAAAATTTCGTCAACGCGCGGTATGCGGACTTGCCGACCGCATCAATGACCTTCTGCACATTAAACGCTTCCGTGCTGCCATCCTTCTTAATGACCTTCACGTCTCTCTTCGTTGTAAAAAGAGAACGATAATCCGTCTGCTCCTGCTCCATTGTCTCATTGGTACTGCCCATGTCCGTTTTCCTCCCCAACCTCTGTGGCCCATGCGTTCCGTTCGTTTACATAAAACCACAACATCTAGTGTCGTCAAGATTAAGTATATACAACTTATTCCATCGTGTCAACGGATTCTTTCACATTGAGGCGACATTGCGGCAAGCCTGCATCCTTTCCCATTGAGGCAAACCCGGCGGATCCGCCTTTCTTTGCCACAATCCCTCCCTATGTCTCATACTGCGTCAGGATCCGTCCCAGAAACGCCCGGTATTCCTCCGCCACATGCGCGGGCGCTTCCACCCGCACGCCGGTGCCGAGTCCCGCGAGCCATCCGAAAAACTGATTGCTCACCATGATCGGCACGGAGATTGTAAAATGTCCGTCCGGCTGCCTGCGGAGCATGACGTCCTTTCCGAACCGGTCAAACACAACGCCGCTGTATGCCTCATCAAAGCAAAGCGTCACAAATTCCTCCGTTCCCGCAAACATGCGGAATGTTTTTTTACAGTACGCCGCCGGATCAAACGCCCGGTACGCCTCCTGTCCTTTTCTCTCATCATCAAGCAGCCTGATCCGATGCATACGGTCCACCCGGTAATGCTTGATCTTGTCCGCCTCGTCATCATAGGCGATCAGATAATAACAGTCGTCGTTCCACGTCAGCGCCCACGGGCTGACCTCGTATGTTTTCCCGCCCCGCCGCAGGCGTTCTTTTTTATCCGGCGTCATTTCCATGTACTGAAACGCGATCATGCGCCCGCAGTCGATCGCGCGGTAAATGTCGTCCACCAGATAATAAATGCTCTCGTTTTCCGTTTTGACGCGGTTGGCGACGAACACCTGACGCTGGAGCTGTCTCGCCTCATACACGCTTGCGAACCCCTCCAGCTTTTTAATGAACTCCCTCGATTTTTTTAACGTGATAAATTTCGACGACTGCACCAGATCGACGAGCAGCTTCAATTCGGGAAGTTCAAATTCCCGCTCGGCAAGATAGTAACCGCCCCCCTTTTTGGCGCGGTTTAAGATAATATCATAGCCGAAATCCCGCAGCACTTCGATGTCGGCATAAATGGTCTTGCGCTCCACGCAGATGTCCTGTTCGGCAAGATAGGTGATGATCTCCTGCGTCGTGACCGGATGCGTCTCGTCGGAACGCTCCTTCAACAGTTTTAACAGATATAAGATTTTTGCTTTTTGCTGCTCTGATTTCGGCATGTCTGCCCTCCCTGGTCTTTTCTTTTCCCTATAAAGAAGCAGACGTGAAATGCTTCGCATTCCACGCTCGCGTTGCTCGCCGCGAAGTGATTCCTATGCGTCTCTCCGTGCAAGCACGGTCGCCGCATAAAAATCACTTCGCTTCTCTGCTTATCGCGCAAGTTCAAAAAAAGCACCCTTATGAACGGGTGCTTTTGCGCATCCTAAGGGTGCTCTCATTTCCGCCTGTTTCCGCGAAATCCCGTGCTTCGCGGTCCGCTGTCAATGATTGGCATTCTGACCTTCCCCGGTCTGTTCCGCTGCTTCCGCGGCAGCTTTTGCCGTCTTTTTCTTATTCCAGGTGAGTCCGCAGAAAATACCGACTCCCGCAACCGCAGCATACACGATCAATACAAGCACATAGCTAAAGAACATTCTGAAAAATTCAACCAGATTACCCACTCTCCGTCATCCCCTCTCCATGTGTTATGCGGTCTGACGCCTTGTTACCACGCGATTCGGATACCCGCCGGGACATCTTCTTTTCTTCGTCCGTGCAAAGCATTGACCGCTCTTTTCATAGCATATCATTCCGCCGGCAAATCGTCAAGCAGATTCGTCCCGTCTGCCGCCGTGGTCGCAAGAACGTCGCACCGCTCGTTTTCGGGATGCCCCGCATGTCCCTTCACCCACACATAAGACACCCGATGCGGCTTTGCCGCCTCCAGCAGGCGCTTCCACAGATCCACGTTTTTCACCGGCTGCTTCTGACTGTTGCGCCACCCGTTTTTTAACCAGCTCCCAATCCAGTTTTGGTTAAACGCATCGGTCAGATATTTGGAATCGGAATAAAGCGTCACCTCGCACGGCTTTGTGAGCGCCTCCAGTCCAACGATCGCCGCCATCAGCTCCATGCGGTTATTCGTTGTTTTTTTGTAGCCCGCGCTGTGTTCCCGCTCATGAACGGTTCCGTTTTTGTCCACAAAACGCAGCAGTGTCCCGTATCCCCCCGGACCGTCCGGATTCCCCCTTGCCGCGCCGTCCGTATAAATCGTCACTTTCATCATAAATTACCATACCCTTCTTCTCACGCTATTGCCAAGCCCCTGTTGTCACAAACTTCTCGGCAAGCTGCTCCGCGCGCGCGATGATCTGTTCCTGATAGCCCATGATCTCCAACAGCCGGATCGCGTTGCGCGTCGTCGCGCGGCCGCTCCGCAGCTCATAATTGAAATGAATATCCCCGTCCGAAACGTCCTCCTCAAAATGATAATTATCATATTCCGCCTCTAACAAATGGGACAATTCAATATCATGGGTCGCCGCATAGCACCGCACGCCAAGCTCGGTAAAATATTTCATGATCTGCGTGGACGCCGCGATCCGTTCCACGGTATTCGTCCCGCGCAGCACCTCGTCGATGAAGCAGAATACCGGTCCGTCCTCCCTGTCCTTTGCGGCATCCAGTATCCGCTTGAGCGCCCGGATCTCCACCATGTAATAGCTCTCTCCGCTGTCTAAATCATCCCGAAGCGCCATGGAGGAATACACGCGGCAATACGATGTCTCACAGGATTTTGCCAACACCGTATGCATACTCTGCGCCAGAATCGCATTGAGCGCGACGGATTTTAGGAACGTCGATTTTCCGGAGGCATTCGATCCCGTCACCAGCACGCCGCCCTTCGCCGAAAAACTGCACGCCACCGGCTCCTCAATCAGCGGATGATACAGCTTCTCGCAGGAAAAACCGCCGCCCTCATGAAACTGCGGCAGACAGCAGTACGGCAGGCTTTTTCTGTATTCTCCCACGATCAGCAGGTACTCTAAATATCCCGCCTGCGTGTAGAGCAGATCGAGTTCCTTTGTTTTTTTCCGCACCGCGGACAGCATGGAATTAAACGAGATCAAATTGATGTGCGTAATCATTTTCAGATAATCCAAAACGGACGACATCAGATCGCCCTGCATGGTATTCGCTTTTGCCATGAAAAAAGCATGCCGCTTGATCGGACTTAACTCTTTGATATTATCCGCCATTTCCCCCACATAAGCCCGCATTCCCTCCGCAGGCTGCTGTATCAGCGTCTCCACGCCGGCGATAAAACGCAGGATAAACGAAAAGCTCACGAGATACGGCTCGTCCTCACCGTGCTCTTTTAAGTAAGTCGCAATCTGATAGATCATCAGGATGATAAAAAAAGCAAATCCGGCCGCCGGTTCCACAAAAATCGAGACAAGCGCCGCCACGACATACAGCGCGAGCCCCAGATAATGCTTTTTGTTGCTCCGCTCCCCCAGATCATCGAGGAAGTCCAGATATTGATACAGGGAATATTTTCCCGTATAGCCGATCTTTGCAAACAGCATCTGTAAGCGCACGCGCTCCTCCTCATGCTCCTGCAAATACGCGATCATCGCCTCCTCGTCCGCGTGCAGCCGCTCCTCCCCCGCCGACATGTCGGGACAGCGCAGGCGGTAATACAAATATTCTTCACCGCAGGAAGAATGCGCGTAATTCACTCTCTGATAGAGCCTGTCCATATTCAGGTCGTTCCATGTAATATCATCCACGGCATAGCGCTTGCGGTGTTTTTCATAGTATCTGCCGATCTGCGCATAGCGCTCCGGCATTTCCACGCGGGTGCGCGGCTTTCCGTACTCCGTCTTCAGGCGCTGTTCAAACTGTTTTAACCGCCGCTTAAAATCCAGTACGCTCTTGATATAAAACCCGATGATAAATAAGACCAGTACTCCTAAAAAAACCACAACTTCCATTTTCACTCTCCGTTCCCGTATACAATCCTGCCTGCGATCCGCTCAACTTCCGCATACAGATCATCGCGTTCAACATTCAGCGCATACCTGCCGTCCTCATACAAAATCCTGCCGTCCACCACCGTCATGCGCACATCCCGCTTACTGCCGCTGTATACCAGATTTGCCGCAAACCGGGACGGGTACAGTTTCCCGTCCAAAATCCCATGCAGCGGACGCATTTCCGGCTGTTTCATATCCATGCGGATCACATCCGCCTTGGCGCCCTCCCGCAGCGAAGTACAGTCAGGAAGCCCCATGATATGCGCGCCGTTTCCCGCCGCCATTTTTACGATCTGCATCGGAGAGACCGCCGCCGGCTCCTGCTCCCGGTATTTGGCAAGAACGGAAAGCAGATACATTTCCCGAAACATGTCAAGCCCGTTGTTGCTTGCCGGTCCGTCCGTGCCGACTGCCACACAGATCCCTTTCTCCACCAGCTCCCGGATCGGCGCGATCCCGCTGACAAGCTTCATATTGGACGCCGGATTGGTTACCACGCCGACGCCCTTTGCCGCAAGGATCTCCATATCCTCCCCGGAAACATGCACGCAATGATACCCGGCGCCGCCGTGATCGAACATCCCGATCGAATCAAGGAATGCGACCGGCGACATGCCATAGCGCTGCTTACATTCTGCAACTTCTTTTTCGGTCTCCGATAAATGCATGTAAACGGGCGCGCGGTATTTTGCCGCCAGCGCCGCGATCTGTTCCAGCAGCGCCCGATCCGTCGTATATTCCGCATGAAATCCGAGCCGGTACCCCATCAGCGGATGCCGCTCATTTAAGCGCAAATAGTACTCTTCCAACTGTGCGGCGGAATGCGTAAAGTTATTGACTGTCCCGCACTGCACACAGCGCATCCCCGTTTCAATGAATGCCTCGGCGATCTCATCCGGGCTAAGATACATATCGAATACCGCCGTCACGCCTCCCGAAACATACTCCATGACGGCGAGCTTCGTCAATGTCTTGATCTCCTGCGGCAAAAGCTGTGCCTCCCGCGGAAAAATCTGTTTCTGAAGCCATTCCGCAAGCGGAAGATCATCCGCAATGGAGCGCAGAAGCGTCATGCCCGAATGCGCATGCGCGTTCTTAAAACCCGGCATCAACACATCACCCGCGCAGTCGATCTCACGGTCAAATCCGTGCGGCGCAATTCCGTGCTGTTTCATCCTGCGCGCCCGGTCTGCCTCATCCGCAGGCTGTCCGATATAGACGATGCGGTCATCGCGCACCCATAGCTCGCGCATTCCGCTCTCCGCCTCATGTTCCTCCAATGTCAGAATATAGGCATGATAAAAACGCAGATTCATCGGCAGCCTCCTTTTTTATCCCCGCTCAAGCTGCGCGGGACCAAAGCTTTCCGGCAGCAGTTCGGCAAGCGTCCACTCCTCATAGTCTTCCTCAGAGCGCGCGCAGATCACCAAAAACTGCGCGGGATCCACAAACTCGCGCAGCACCTGTCGGCATACGCCGCACGGATAGGCATAATCGCCTGTCGGCTTTTCCTCTTTTCCTCCGACAACCGCAATCGCCGCAAATGCGCGGCATCCCTCCGAAACCGCCTTAAACACCGCCGTCCGCTCCGCACAGTTCGTCGGCGTATAGGCGGCATTCTCAATGTTACAGCCCTTAAAGATCCTGCCGTCCTTTGCAAGCAGCGCCGCGCCCACGCGGTACTGAGAGTACGGGCTGTAGGAATACGCCCGCGCCGCAAGCGCTTCCCGGATCAGTTCTTTTTTTTGTTCTTTTGTCAGCATCAGCCAAAATCCTCCACGCAGGCGCTCACCAGCGCCTCAAAGAGCGGCGCCGCCGCCTTGCCTGCCGCCTGTACCTCCTCATGGGACAGCGGGCGCTTGCTGATCCCCGCCGCCAGATTGCAGATGCAGGAAATCCCGCAGATCCGCATTCCCATATGCTTTGCCGCGATCGCTTCCACGACCGTGCTCATACCGACCGCATCCACGCCGAGCCGCTTCAGCATCGTGATTTCGGCAGGCGACTCGAACGACGGTCCGGTCAGCTGCGCGTAAACGCCCTCCTTGAGCAAAATCCCGCGCGACGATGCGTTTTTACGGATCAGACGCGCCAGCTCATAGTCATAAACCTCCGACATATCCGGAAACCGCTCGCCCAGCTCGTCGATATTACTCCCGATCAGCGGATTCGGCGCAAAACAGGAAATGTGATCGCGGATCAGCATGAAATCCCCGGCGCTCATCCCGTCCTGAAGTCCGCCCGCCGCATTGGTTAAAAACAGGATCTCGGCGCCGAGCAGCTTCATCAGCCGGATCGGCAGCACAACATCGGAAATATCATAACCCTCATAATAGTGTACCCGCCCCTGCATACAGACGACCGGCACCTCTCCGACATAGCCAAACAAAAACTGTCCCTTATGTCCCGCAACGGTGGATACCGGAAAGCCCTCGATGTCATGATAAGAAACTGCCGTCTCCACCTTGATCTTTTCTCCATAATTGCCAAGTCCCGAACCGAGCACTAACGCCACTTTCGGAACAAAGTCCGTTTTCTCCCGGATGCGCGAAAAACAATGCATCAATTTTTCATAGGTTTTGTTTTCTGCCATGGTTGTTCTCCTCTCTGTCTATTGGGCGACTGCGAAACGCAATCAATTACGTTCATGATTGTACAAAATATACAATTCCAAAAGCAGGCGCTATGAGATCGCCGGTACTTACATGCGGTATTTTCGCATGTTATGTACCGCTGCGATCGAATTGCAGCGAAAGCGTGCCTGCGTTGAATTGTATATTTTGTACTATCTCACAGTCTATATCATGCGTTTCTCATTCGCCTGCTCTCTGGCTATTTTGCCGCCAGATATGCCGCCAGATAATCCATCAGCACCCGCGCCGCCGCCTCGTGGCTCTTTTTCCCCGGATGCTCGCGGGAACCGACTGTTTCCGGCGTCGTATCCGGCAAAAGAACAAACGCCGCATTCGTGTCTCCTGACTGCGCGCAGTAGGTCAACACGGCATGTTCGATCAGCTTCACAAGCGGCGACCCCAGCATTCCGTACGTCCAGATCAAATGCGCCCGCGGATTGCATTTCCGAAGTTTTTGCAGGAAGCCGATGACCGCCTGCTCGAAACGCTCCGCGTCTTCTTTTACAAAGGAACCGTCCGCATTCTTATGCTGCTGAAACGTCTGTCCGGTCTGCTCGTCCCGCCACTCCGGCTGTTCAAACGCCGACATATCGTTCGTTCCAAGATTGACGATGACCGCATCCGGCTGCCACGAAGAAAAATCATACGCCTCTCCCGCGCCAAGCGCCTGATTGCGCGCTCCTTTCAATACGCCGCACACCTTTTCATAATACAGCGGCAGCGCATGACGCGGATCATTGTCCCATCCGGTCAATGTTCCCCATCCGCTCTGCGAAAGGATATGACACTCCGCATTACATGCCTCGCTGACGAGCATGGCATAATCGTGAACGCTCGAAAAAAACATGGAAATCCAGTCCCATTCTTTTTTGGCTCCGATCGTCCCCTCCCCGGAGGTAATGCTGTCGCCGATAAACTCGAGCTTATAAGGACGCGGCTTTACCGGATGAAGCGCGCCGTCCGTGCGGATTTCACGAATCAAAAAGCACGCGCCGTCATCATCCGACATTGCCTGCACGTCTTTCAGTAAACGCACGTTTTTGATCTCCTGCGGATTCATATTGCGGAACAGGCAGATCTCGCTCTGCCCTTTCGGCAGCATCTGTCGGCTGACCTGTGCCCCGTTTATGAGCACACTCATCCATTGCTCGTGGCAGTCGTAATCGGTCTCTAGTTTTACCCAAAGCTCGGACGCCTGTACGTTCAATTCAATCCCTGATCCGGTCCAGAACAGCGCGAGGGGGTCACGCTTCCCACTGTACCGCCCCCATACTCTGATCTTGTCCTCTCCGACTTCTGCAAGCCGATAACTTTTTAATTCTCCCATATGCCGCTCCTGTTTTTGTATGCTTTTTTACCGATAAGCTTCAGGTTTCAAACGCCCTGCTTATCAACTTCTTTTATGCAATCTGCTGGCACTGATTTCATTGCAGGGCTTTTGACACCCTAGTCCGGTAGAAACTTTCGTTTCCTGTTTCCGCTTTTCATTATAAACAATGTTTCCGCTTGTTTCAATCCTTCCATTCATCATTTCTAAACAATAGCATTCACGTTTCGCGAGAATTCTATTGTCATGAATGATAACCGCAGCCACAAACTTCGGTCGTTACCATGACACTACGTTAAAACATTTTTCAAATCAGAGATATATTGCTTCTGCTGTTTTTTCAAAAATGCTTTTACAAAGGGTTTTATCACCCATTTTTTCGCCGTTACATCTTCTATAAAATCAATTTCAGCCTGTCCGTCTTTTTCGGCAAAAATCCCGGTCCAGTGTCCTTTCATATTGCTGTTTTCCATATCAAATTCCCACCGCTTGCAGGGATTGGAAACCGTGATCGTAAACGTTGTGGCAAAACCATCTTTCGTATATTCAACAAATTGCGTTTCATTCCGTATCTCTATTCTGCTTATATCACTTCTCCATTGATAGTTTTCCAAAGAAGTGACAATATCCCAAACCTCTTGCACGCTTGCTGAAAAAACTGCCTTCACTTTTGAAACCGCCATTCTGATTCCCTCCATATCAATACTGATTTGCAGATCAACTCATTAAGGGAGCGTGAAATGCTTCGCATTCCACGCTCCCTCATTTCCGTTACGACCCATCTGTGAAGAATCCGCTTCGCAGCCCCCAAAAGAAATGCCAACGGCATTTCTTTGAAAGAGTTTGCGGAACGCAAACTCTTTTTTAGTGCGTCACAAAGAACATTACCGTAAACAGGATCGCGATCACCCATGTTCCCACCTTAATGTCCTTTACCTTTCCGGTAAAGAGTTTGATGAAAATATAGGAAATCAAACCGAACGCGATACCGTAGCTGATATTGTAGGTCAGCGGCATCATGGCAACCGCCATAAACGCCGGAACCGCGGACTCAATATCCGTCCAGTCAATCTCTCTGACACAGTTCATCATCAGAATGCCGACATAGATGAGCGCCGCCGCCGTCGCCGCACCAGGAATCAGCTTTGCAATCGGGCTTAAAAACATTGCGATAAAGAAGAATACGCCCGTCGCGATCGCTGCGAGACCGGTTCTGCCGCCCTCAGCCACACCTGCGGAGGATTCCACGAACGTGGTAACGGTCGAAGTACCACAGACAGCGCCGCAGGTCGTTGCAACCGCATCCGCAAGCATTGCCTTATCCATGTTCGGAACCTCGCCCTCTTTCGTGAGCAGTCCGCCTCTTGCGCAGGCGCCGTACAGTGTGCCGAGCGTATCAAACATATCCACCATGCAGAATGCCAGCGCCGTCGTCGCGATCAGCACGATCAGCTCCAGGGAGCTGTGGCTCGCTAAATAGCCGGAGAAATCAAAGCCCTCCGTGAATACCTTCGCGAACGCCTGGGAAAAGAAATCGCCGAACGCACCGACCGGATTCATGCTGAAGTTATCGCCAAATCCGGTGTAAAAACCGGAGATCGTAAAGCCAAGTACATAATAGACAACCGAGCCGCCGAGAATGCCCCAGAGCACGGAGCCTCTGATCTTCTTAATGGACATCACTGCGATCGCGATCAGCGTAAAGATCGTGACTAACAGCGGCATAACCGTCGCCCAGGTCGCCGTACCGTTAAATACGTTAAAACTTGCAAGGTTTACACAAGTGGACGCATCATTTACAACCAGTCCTGCGTTCTGTAATCCGATGAACGCGATAAACAGACCGATACCGGCCGGAATCGCAACGCGTACACATTTCGGAATCGCCTCAAAAATCTTTTTTCTCAAGCCGGTGATCGTCAAAACGATGAACACGATACCGTCAAGCAGCACGAGCAGCAGCGCGTTGGCATAGGTCAAGCCAAATCCGAAGCATACCGTGTATACAAAAAACGCATTGAGTCCCATACCGGACGCCTGTGCAAGAGGCAGGTTCGCCAAAAGTCCGATCAGAATCGTACCAATGACCGCCGAGATCGCCGTAGCAATGTAGATCGCGTCAAAGGATACCGTACCGAGATCCGCAAACATGCCGGGATTGACAAGCAGGATGTACGCCATTGCCATGAACGTCGTCAAACCTGCGAGCACTTCGGTCCGAACCGTGGAACCACTCTCTTTCACTTTGAAAAATTTTTCCATTTGTTCTCTCCCTTTCCTATGTATGGTGGAATATGATATGACATACCACAAGATATGGCAGTCACCCTACTCCATTACCCTATCATATTCGTTTCCCTAGTGCAATGATTTTTTTCAGAATAATGAACTTTTTATAAAAAAAACATAAAATTATGAGAAGTCAGATAATGATGCACACCATCTTGCCGTTGCTGTCGTTGACAATCTGCTGCATGGTATCCTGCAATTTTACCTGACTCTCCTCTCCGAGCATGGAAATCTTGGACTGGATCCCGTCCTCCACGAGCTGCTCGACCGTCTTGCCAAAAATATTCGTATCCCAGATGCCGCCTTCGTTATCCGACTCCGCCTTCATAAATTCCATCAGATCCTTCGCCTGCTCTTCCGTTCCGACGATCGGCGCGATCTCCGTTTCGATATTGGCGCGGATCAGATGAACGGACGGACTGAACGCTTTCATCTTAACGCCGAATTTATTGCCGTGGCGGATGACCTCCGGCGCCTCTAAACTGATCTCTTCCTTTCCCGGCAGCACAACGCCGTAACCGCATTGTTTTACCGCGCGCACCGCCTCCGCATACTTATCGTATTCTTTTTTGCGCGCCGCCATCTCTTTTAATTTGGAAAGCAGCTCATACTCGCCCGAAACAGGCTCCTGCATAATCTCGCTGAGCATTTTGTAATAATATGCGTCATCCACGCCGATCTCATAGGATGCCGAGCCGTTCGACAACTCCACGCCCTCGTTCTTGAGCTTCTTTATGTATTCGCAGTTTTCGCGCTCGCCATCCATGGTATCGCGGAGCTCACGCATATTTCCGATCGGCATGGCGAGTTTCCGGATATATTCGATGATGCCCGCCTTCATCTCATGATCGTCGGAAAGCATTTCCACCCATTTCGGCATATAAAAACGAATCACCCTGATCGGGAACTCCAAAAGAATCTGCTCCATCAGCGAATGAATATCGCTCTTTTTCATCTGCTCTACATTCATCGGGAGCGCGCGCACGCCGTAACTCTCATTTAAGGAAGCGGCGGTCTGCTTTGCCTCCTCGCTGTAAGGCTTCGTCGTATTGACGATGACGATAAACGGTTTTCCGATCTGCTTTAATTCGCGTATCGTGCGTTCCTCCGCCTCCTGATAACTCTCGCGCGGGATCTCGCCGAAGCTGCCGTCCGTCGTGATCACGATCCCGATATTGGAATGATCGCGGATCACTTTTTCCGTCCCGATCTCCGCCGCCTG
Source organism: Clostridium sp. (assembly GCA_023663615.1). Classification (GTDB taxonomy): domain Bacteria; phylum Bacillota; class Clostridia; order Lachnospirales; family Lachnospiraceae; genus DLAJ01. Next base: position 16,392 of record JAMPHA010000043.1, read on the forward strand.
CGTAAAAGGGATCTCATAGTCAAACCACGGCGTATGCACCATCCGCTCCGTGTCCTCTTCCATATGTCCGACCGCGCCCTCTACCATATAGCCGACGCAGTCAATGAGGCGCACTTTCATTTCCATACTGCCGCCCATATTGACGGAAACAGCCTGCTTGGGAATGAATTTCGGCTCCGTCGTCGTGATCGTTTTTCCTCCCGAACTCTGCGGAAGCTCATCCATCGTACGGACACGCTCGTTCTCATCTGTGATCATCGGCAGCACCAGTTCATCCATAAAATGCTTGATAAAAGTGGATTTGCCTGTTCTCACGGGGCCGACAACGCCGATATAAAGCTCCCCGTTTGTCCTGCGGTTCATATCTTCATAAATATCATAGGTATTCGTGCCGGAAGCACCCGTTCGATTCTCCATACAAAAACCTCCTGCAAATACTGGTTCATGTATATGCAGAAGGTTTTTCGGTTATACCTGTTTCCAAACCATACGAATCATCCTATTTGTCCACAAAGAATCGTTTCAGCGATCCTTTTGAAAATGACTTCGTTTTTTCAAGTCGGTTTCCCGTACAGCACACCCCTGCTGCCGGTCGCGATAAAAAACCGTCCGAACGTCCGACAGTCTCCGTCTATGCTGTTGATCTCGCCGTACATCTGATCGTCCGTATTGATGCGCTCCACGCTCTCCATCTCGTCAAAGGAACGGTAAAAACCGTATTCTCCGCCGATTTCCCCGCAAAGATAAATCGCTTTTTGATCCGTCAGGTAATGGCTTCCTTCATGGTGCAGTCCGAGTCCCATACGGTATACGGCGTCATTCTCTTTTGACAGCTTACGCAGACTGATCTGGTCTTTTTCTTTATCGTAACAATATTTCCAAAGACCATATTCTCCCACGGCAAGATAAAATGTTCCTGTCTTTCCCGCCTCTCCGCGTATCTCCGTTTTATTTCTTGTATCAATGATCCCAAAGTCAATCTGCGGAAATGTTGTCGGCGCTGCATACTGCATAAAATTTGCGCCTCCGTCGCGGCTCACATAAAGCTGCGAAGCTTCCCCGAATCCGTAAAACAGGCTGCTGTCCACACGGTCAGAAAATACTTTCAGCTTTCCGTCCTCCACCTCGCTGCCTGCGAGGTCATATACATGCACCTTGTAAAAACTCTGTCCGCCGTCGCGGCTTGCAACGACGCCCCTGACCGGAAGATCCAGCCATTCGGCGACCGACCAGACAACCTTCTTGCAGTCGGGACTCATGGCAGCCCATCCGGAATTAACATTCGGATGTTCCATCCTTTCCAGTTGTCCGTCCAGATATTCCGAAATACCGTACGGCATCGGAAGTCTCGTAAAACTCCTGCACTGATCATCGGAATAGATCAGTCCGCCCTTTGTCTTCCCCGTCCAGTTCCCGCGCGGGGTGACAATGACGCATTCGGGATGCTCGTCTGAAAAGTCCGCATTGATGCAGGTGATATAGCGGTTCCCGTTTTCGTCCGCAAACGAGTTTTCACACGGTTTCTCCAGATCCGTAAACGCGAATCCGCCCAGATCGCCGACAATATCAATGCATTGTACCGCACCGCCCGTCGGACTGTAAACGTTTAAGTGCACCGTCTCCTCGATTCCCTCGCAGCAGTCTGAAAAGCTGCGGTTCGTACTTTGCAGATCTTCCGTCTTAAATACGCCGGTGCCGGAATTAAACCACAATTCATCCGGATTAAACGGGTTGATCTTCACGTCGCTCAGCCAGTGGATCAAAGAATGCCCGCCGTTGTATTCTTTTTTCATATAAGGCGTATGGAAATGCAGATTGCCGACGTCCAGATCGTGCAGAACAACCTGCCAGTTCTCGCCGTGATCGTTTGACAGATAAAGCTTGTCTCCGTTCTTCCTGCAGATCGTGCTGAGCGCCAGCAGTCCGGGCTTCGCCGCGCAGCTGGAAATCCCGGAAAATCCAAAGCGGTACTGCGGATGCCTGCGGTCCGTCTCCCCGTCCTTCTCCGGAAAAACGATCTCATCTTCCAGACTTGGATCGTTTTTGGAAAGCAGGACCGTATTTGCCGCATTCGGCGTGATCTCCTCAAACGTCGAGATGCGTCCGTCCTTTAAGAAATTGTAACGCGCCACCCTGCCGCCGATCGTATCGCCGGAATCACAGCTATATCCGTTTTCGATCACATAGGAAGTCTCTCCCGTGTTCGCAAACGTCACATACAGATATTTCCCGTCATAATCATAGCGCTGCGCCACAAGCCCAGGAAATCTTGACTGCGGCAGTAAGTATTCCTCCGGCTCGGGAAGCGGCTCAAAATGTTCCCCGCCGTCATAGGAGACATACAGGGAATGCCCTCTCATCCCGTTCTCCCTGCGCGTCGTCACGCCCGCCGTTCCGACGACAAGGCAGGTATCCTCCGGATTCGCCCACACAAAAGTCAGATATAATTCGCCGCACACATCCGTCTGCCGCCAGCTCGTACCAAGGTCATGGCTGATGAGCAGACCTCCATGCTGACTTGCGAAATAAACTGTATTGCTGTCCTGCTCTGAGACAATCATGCGCAGTCCTGTCCCTCGCCCGTTTAAGTTGCCGTGCACCCGCGTCGGAATGCTCTTTTTTTCAAAATGCGCACCGCAATCGTTTGATACGGAAAGTACGCCTTCCTCGGTATCTTCCTCATTGATTCCGCTCGCAATGAGCAGACGCTCCGGTCTGTTCGGGTCTAAGGCAACCGCCGTCGGATAGGTCTCGTCAAGCGCATACATATTCACATGGTTGATCAGACTTTTCCATGTCTTTTTATCATAATCATAGCGATAGGTCCCGCCAATGTCCGTACGGCAGTATAGCACCCCCTGCTTCCGCTTATGAAATACAAAGCCCGTTACATAGCCGCCTCCGGGAATGGGAAGGTTCCGATATTCATAAGGAATCGTTTTCACATCGCTCATCACTGCATCCTCCTGCTGCATGATTATTTTTTAATCATAATCATTTGCTAATCATGGTTATTTTTTTCTATTTTACAGTATTTGGTAAAAAAATAACAGGGGCTGGGAAGGAAAATTTTTAAGTTCTCCGGTTATGATCTGCTAATCGGCTTTTGGACTAATAGAATTCATTAAATCAACGACTGTATGCTTCCAATACCTGTAACAGTTTATCCATCATTTCAACTCCGGGGAAATGTCCTGTATTTTTTACAACAATACAATTAAGATTAGGATTGGAACATTCGGCAACTAAATTCATTACAGTATTTGTAGATGCTACAATATCTGTATCACCTTGCAGAATGATGTACGGCACTTTTACATTTATCAACCGATCTGACAAATCCAAATTCAATATTTCTTTCCACAACGAATTGTTCTTCATATAACCATTAACAACAACTGCAATAAAATCTTTGAATTTATAATCAGGGCTGTTTAACAGACCCTTTATTATTTTACCCGTTGGAGCTTTTTCTCCATCTTTATTTTCATATGCATTTGTATATTTTTTTAAGGAGTTGAAAATAAGCTGCAAATCCTTTCCGGTATAGTTTTCCATTGTTGCCGTTTTAATATGTTGCAGCTTTTTTCTTGATATTCTGCTATCCTTTAATGCCTTAATCACTTCATCACAAAAACAAACATTTTTTATAATTTGTCCACACGCAACAACTATATCAACCGCATACGGATTTTTATCCAAAAGTATTGCACTTAATATAGAGCCCCACGAAGTTGAAAAAATTAAAAATTTATTATCGGGAAACATTTTCTTCAATTCAATTACTAATTCCTCTGTCATTTGCACAAAATTATCTATTGAGAAATTATCTGTTATAATATGGTTGTTAATTCCACATCCGAATTGGTCCCAATATACCATAATAAACTTATCAGTGAATTCTGGAAACAATCCTCTGCATCCGACAGAAAACGGTATTGGTGTACCCGGTCCGCCATGTAAAGTTATCACAACCGGCAATTCTTTACTTTTACCCTCAATCAATATCTTTTGCTCATATCCGCCAAGTGTTACATTTAGCAATTCAGATATTTCATTGTCATTTCTGATATTTTTCTTTCTCATCTGAAGCCCCACACCGCCGAATCAAAATTCAGTCAACGAAACTGCTTTGCAAATCCCAAATTTATTGAATACAATTCTACCACAACACTACTGATATTTCTATCAAATATTCCTTAAATTTTAATATGCAATCCGGAATCGCAATCTGGAATTTTCAGTCTTGAAAGGAAAAAATAATTCGCACTAATTCCATAGAAGGAGAGCC
>JAMPHA010000044.1:0-18980 GCA_023663615.1 Clostridium sp.
CTATGCCGGCGAAAATAAAATGCGTTTTCCGTCTACCATAAAGTGCCGCGTTACAATATATGCAAGTAAAATGAGTTCAGCCAAATCGGCTGGTTTTACTCATTATACAGCAAAAGAGTGGGGAAAATCCCTGATTTATAGGGGTGTTCCGCCACTCTCTACTCAGCTTAATTGACGTGATAACATGGCGGCTGCCACATGGATGAGACTTCAATTTTTGGCAGACGGCGAGCTAACCATGAAAAGCGGCATCATGAAAAATATACTCCGCAGACCGATGAAAAGCTTCCGCGGAGAAAAAGATGCTTTTTATATGAATCTTCTGACGACGGATATACAGTTGTACCGTGATCAATACTTAAATCAAATCCCGTTTTTATGCTGTTCGGCTGCGGCGATCCTTTCTTCTGCGGTCATGCTGTGGAGGCTGAATTTCTGGCTGCTGCTTGCGGCGGCCGTGATGGCGGCAGTCCCGCTGTTTGTCACAAAACCCTTTACCAAATGGGAAGAAAAGAAGACGACCGCTTATTCGGAGGAAGGCGAGCGCTATACAAATACGCTAAAAGAGACGGTCGAGGGATATGAGGCGATCCGTACCGGGTGCGGATCAGAGCGCTTTTTGCATCGCTTTGACCGGGCGGCGGGGGCATATCAAAAGGCATATTCGGAATACGAGTTTGTCAGCACGATGAGCTTTGAGACGCTGATGAGCGTGGCAGGGATTTCGTCGATCGTCTGTATGGGGCTGGGCGGGTGGCTGGTGGTAAAAGGCGCGCTGACTGCCGGAATGTTGTTTGCGGCGACCCGTTATTTTACTTCCCTTTCCAACAATTTTACAAACACGATCGAATATGTGATCCATATCAGGGCTTCCAAAAAGATCATTGCAAAGCTGAACGGGCAGCGGAGCGCAGCCTGTGCAGTGGAGAGCGGTGCGGCGCTCGTGCCGCCGATGGAAATTTCTTATGACAGCGTGTCTTTTTCGTTTGGAGAGAGGCAGCTTTACCGCGATTTTTCCTATTGCTTCCGGGCGGGAGGCTGTTATGCCGTTGTCGGCGAGAGCGGCGCGGGAAAGTCCACGCTGATGAAATTGTTGTTAAAATATGATGACGCGTATTCCGGCAGGATTTCTATCGCGGGGCGGGAGATACGGACGCTCTCCGAGGAAGCGATTTATGCGGCGGTCGGCGTGGTGGATCAGGCGCCGTATCTTTTTAACGCGCCGCTTTATGAAAACATCACGTTATTTGGCGAGGTACCGGCGCAGGACTCAGGAGAATACCGCGGACTGCTTGAAAAGCTGGGACTTGGCGCTTTGGCAAAGCGTGTGGGAACAGCGCCGCTGGGAGATTTCGGCGACAAGATCTCCGGCGGGGAGCGGCAGCGGATCGCAGTGGCAAGAGCGCTTGCAGGGCGCCCGCAAATGCTGGTCTTTGATGAACCGACCGCATCGCTGGACCCCGTTACAAGGGACAGCCTGAATGAGTTGATCTTTTCCCTGCACGGGTATACGCGGATCGTGATCACGCATGACAGGCGGGAAGACTATATCGCGCGGTTTGACGGTGTTGTCAATTTGTGACCGATCAGCGCTGTTTCAGCACCTTACGGGCGAAATATCCGGCGGGTCTGAAATCGCGGGAAAATTCCCCGATGCAGCCCTGCTTAGCCGCCCCACGAGCGGAATACCCGGCGCTCCTTAGCGGTTTATTCTTTTAATAGGCAATTGCGAAACGCATAGAAAAGCGTTTATGATTGTGCAAAATATACAATTCCAAAAGCAGGTGCTTTGACGCCGCCGGTACTTACATGCCGTATTTTGGCATGTTATGTACCGTTGCGAGCGGAGAGCAGCGAAAGCGTGCCTGCGTTGGATTGTATATTTTGCTCAATTGCACAACCGATATAATGCGTTTCGCAATTGCCTATTATTCTTTTAGGGACGAGATCGCACAGTTAAGCCTTGCCAGTGTCCGAGACATGGCAATGATGATGAGAAAAAGAAAAGCGAGCCCGAAATAGGCAAACCCGACTCCGCCTGCAGCGGCAAATGCTTCTATGAAAAAGCATACCAGTTCTATGATGACGGCGGATTGAAACATCCGGCGTATCTTGTAGTAATGCGTCAGTTTGGATTCAACGTCGCTGTAGAGCGTGAACGGTTCGTCGGTTCTTTTTTTGCGCAGGATCACCCAAAAGCTCCATGTCTGCACGATCTCAATGCCGGTGTCCTGCATCAGTTCCCGATAGTCGTTATCGATGCCGGTCAGCCGGTCGTTAAAATCGATCTGATATTCATATTCTCCGGGCGCACAGGCGTTAAAGCGCCAAAAACCCGCGAAATATCCGGTCATGGCATATCCGCGTTCCGCCATGCGGTTCAGCCATGCGGCTTCTTTCTCATTATTATAGCTTAATTTGAATCTGATCATGTCGTATTCTCCTTTCCGATACGCTGTATTCTTTCCGGATTTCATCACTTTTTCATCAGTACCGCGCCTTTTGGCGCTGCAACCTTTTTCCGTCAACGCCGCATTTTTTACTTTTCAATCTTTTTTCCATCAGCGTCGCATTTTTTGCGTTTCAACCTTTTTCCATCAACGCCGCATTTTTCAAGAGTTCTTCCAGACGGGCTTTCTCTGCGAGAAAAACTTCCATGCCCGCATCCGTGATAAGGTACTGCTTTTTTTTGCGGGAGTCCATGTCCTCGCGGTAGATTTTGATCCATTGCTTTTTGACAAGCGCCTGAATCGCGCCGTACAGCGTGCCTGCGCCGAGAAGAACTCTGCCGTTTGTCAGCGCGGAAACCTCCTGTATGATGCCGTAGCCGTGATTGGGCTTGCGGACAGCCAGCAGGATGTAAAAAAGAGCCTCTGTAAGCGGAATGTTTTTTTCCATGTCGTATCGGATTCCTTTCGGTGTCTGTCATTTCCTATTCGTATCAAACTAGGCGGCGTGTTCTACTCTCATGAAACCTGCCTCCGATCTGTTGGTTGTTTTTTCAATGCGGTATTCACAAAATATATCGTTAGACGATATATCATAGAAACAACATATCATGAGCCGATATATCTGTCAAGTGTGGTGACGAAAAATTTAAGCGTTGGAATTTTTTTGAAGTTTGTGCGATTCTAAGAAGAAGGAAATGACAGCTTGGGCGTTTTGTAGTAAAATCAGTTTGATGAATTAGGCAAGGGGATTGCCGATCATTGACAACAAGGAAGAACAAGAGAGAGAAGCACCGGACGCAGAACAGGATAGGGTGACATAGATCAGAGAAGGTGCAATGAATGACCTTTGACAGGTTGTGCGCGCATGAACGAATGGGAGGAAGAACGATTGAAGCGGCAGGAAGACAAGGAAGACAGGGAAGAAAGGGATGACGGCAGACCGACGCACATCAGGGTGCGTGGGGCAAACGTACATAATCTGAAAAATATTGATGTGGATATTCCGCTGAACAGGATCGTCGGGATCGCCGGGGTATCCGGTTCGGGAAAATCTTCTCTGGCGCTGGGGATCCTGTATGCGGAGGGCTCAAGGCGGTACTTGGAAGCGCTCTCCACCTACACGAGAAGACGCATGACGCAGGCGGAAAAAGCGCAGGTGGATGAGGTATCGTATGTCCCCGCGGCGCTTGCGCTCCGGCAGCGCCCCGGTATTCCCGGCATCCGCAGCACCTTTGGGACGGGGACGGAGCTTTTGAACAATCTGCGGCTGATGTATTCAAGACTTGCCGAGCACCGTTGTCCGAACGGACATTATGGGAAACCTTCCCTGCGGGTTGCGGCGGGGCAGGAGCTTGTCTGCCCGGAGTGCGGCGAGCGTTTTTTTGCGCCAAGCGCGGAGGAACTGGCGTTCAACAGTCAGGGTGCATGCAGGCGCTGTGATGGGACAGGGGTGATCCGGACCGTGGATGAATCGACGCTTGTGCCAGACGAGTCGCTTTCGATCGACGAGGGCGCCGTCGCGCCGTGGCAGACGCTGATGTGGTCCCTGATGAAGGATATTGCCCGTGAAATGGGAGTCCGCACGGACGTACCGTTTCGGGAACTGACAGAAGCGGAGCGGGAGACCGTCTTCCACGGACCAGCGGTTAAAAAGCGTATCATTTATCAAAATAAGACGAGCGGCGCGGCGGGGGATATGGATTTTACCTACTTCAATGCGACTTATACCGTGGAGAACGCGTTGTCCAAGGTGAAAGATGAAAAAGGAATGAAGCGGGTGGAAAAATTTTTGCGGCAGGGCGTATGCCCGGACTGCAAAGGGACCAGACTTTCCGAAAGCGCCCGTGCGCCCAGACTGCGTGGGATTTCGCTTGCAGAGGCGTGCACGATGGCTTTGTCCGATCTGACGGTATGGGCAGCGGGAGTGCCCGCCTCCCTGCCGCCGGAAATGCGGGCGATGGCGGAGAGCATCTGCGAATCCTTTCAGGGGGCGGCAAAACGGCTGATGGATCTGGGACTGTCCTATCTGACTTTGGACCGTGCGGCGTCCACACTGTCAACCGGAGAGCGGCAGAGGATGCAGCTTGCCAGAGCGGTCAGAAACCGTACGACCGGCGTTCTATATGTGCTCGACGAGCCCTCCATCGGCCTGCATCCCGCCAATCTGGAGGGGCTCAAAGGGGTGATGCATGATCTTTTACAGGATGGGAATACGGTTGTTCTGGTGGATCATGACGTGCAGGTACTCTCGGAGGCGGACTGGCTTATCGAGCTTGGACCGGAGGCGGGCGCGGGCGGCGGCACGGTCATTGCGCAGGGAAGTACGGAGGAGGTAAAAAAGAATCCGGACTCCCGGATCGGAAGATTTCTTGACGGAAAGGCAGTCGCAGGCGCGGGCGGGCATAGCTCGCCGGAGAAGCTGTTTGAGCTGGGAAAGATTCATCTGTCCACATCCGGGATTCATACCGTGAAGCCCTTGGAGGAAGATTTTCCCAAGGGAAGACTGATCGCGGTGACAGGCGTATCCGGTTCGGGAAAGACGACGATGATTTTGGAAAGTCTGGTTCCGGCGCTGGAGGCTTCGATAAAAGGAGAAACGCTCCCGGCACATGTCAGGTCTGTTTCCGCCGACGGCATCCGTCAGGTGAAACTGATTGATGCGACGCCGATCGGGATCAATGTCCGCTCCACGGTGGCGACTTATGCCGATGTGCATGATGAATTGCGTAAGATCTACGCGAGGACGCCGGATGCAAAGGCGCGGGGATATAAGGCAGGAGATTTTTCTTATAATACCGGAAGACTGCGCTGTCCGGTCTGTGACGGAACCGGTACGATCAGCCTTGACGTGCAGTTTTTACCGGATGTGGAGATCCCCTGCCCGGATTGCGGCGGCTCACGGTATGCGAAGGAGGCGGGACTGATCCGGCGTGTTTCCAAAAACAAGCAGGGTACTAAGACGCTGCCCGAACTTATGGACATGAGTATTGACGAGGCGCTTTCCGCCTGCGCGGATCTTCCGAATGTGGAGCGGCGGCTCAAGGTACTGCATGACCTTGGGCTGGGCTATCTGACGCTGGGAGAAGAAACGCCGAGTTTGTCCGGCGGGGAAGCGCAGCGGCTGAAATTGGCAAGCGAAATGGGAAAAGGACAGTCAGATTCCGTGTTTGTTTTTGATGAACCGACGATCGGTCTGCATCCTTTGGATGTGGAGACGCTTTTGCAGGTATTCCAGAGACTGATCGGATATGGGGCGACCGTGATCGTGATCGAACATGATCTGGATGTGATCCGCAATGCGGATTATGTGATCGACATGGGACCGGGCGGCGGTATCCACGGTGGCAGCGTCATTGCAAGGGGAACGCCGCAGGAGATCTGTGCGGACGAAAACAGCGTGACAGGGAAATATCTGAGGCAGTATATGGAGCAATCATTTTAGTTTGGGCCTTTTGCAAATGTATTGTAATCTGAAAGAAAAGGGATACTCTGGATAGAGGGAAACGTTCGCGTATCGGAGGTTGAAATGCTGTTTGTAATCGTCAACTGGATCTATATTTTTGCTGTTTCATTTTTATTGGGTACGGCATTTTCAAAATGCGCGGGATGCCTGTTTGGCTGGGAAATCGAAAGTGTTTCGGAGACCGTGTTCTACGGTCTGATCTGGGCAACGGTGTATGCGCAGGCGTTCAGTCTGTTCCATGGCGTCGGCGCGCTTGCAAACGGAATTCTGCTCGCCGTCTGCGCCGCGATTGCGCTTGTGTGGAGAAAAGCGATCGGGAACATGCTTGTGCAAAGCATGAGGAGAAGCGGCAGGGCGCATGCTGTGGCTGCGCTTGTGCTTGTCCTGATCTGGGCATACGGCACGTCGCGGGGTTACATGCATTACGATTCCGACCTGTACCATGCGCAGAGCATCCGATGGATTGAGGAGTACGGCGTCGTGCCGGGGCTTGGAAATATTCATGTCAGATTTGCTTATAACAGTTCCTTTTTTGCGTTGTCGGCGCTGTATAGCATGAAAGGTTTGGGAGGTCAGCCGCTTCATGCCGTCAACGGTTTGTTTGCGCTGCTTTTAAGCGTGGAAGTGTTGAAGGGAGTCCGGCTGAAGCGTTTTGGCGCGATATTCCGCCTTTCTGATTTTGCGCGGCTGGGAGCGTTTTACTATCTGACGGTTCTTTACCGCGATATTGTTGCGCCCGCATCGGATTTTGCGGTTATGTGCGTGGTCTTTTTTATCATCATCCGCTGGCTGGTACATCTGGAGAAAAAAGAAAAACGGATTGCACCCTACGGACTTCTGTGTGTGGCAGGCGTATATGCCGTCACGCTGAAACTGACGGCGGGGTGTATTCTGCTGCTTGTCTTAAAACCGGCAATCCGTCTGCTCAAAGAAAAGAAGGGGAAGGAAATTGCCTGTTACCTTGCGCTGGGTACGCTTGTGCTTGCGCCATGGGTGATCCGGACCGCGCTCATATCCGGGTATCTGCTCTATCCGTTTCCGGCGCTTGACGTGCTTGATGTGGATTGGAAGATTCCTGCGGAGACGGCGGCGCGCGATGCGGCGGAGATTAAGACCTGGGGGCGGGGATTAAACGATGCGGCGCTTGTGGATATGCCGGTCACGGAATGGCTTCCTCACTGGTTTTCCACGATGCTTCCGGCAGTCGGTAAACTTTTGATTGCGGCGGATTTCGTCTGTATGGCGGTGTGGATCGCGCTTTTAGCATCGACGATGATCCGGCATGGGAAAAGCGGCGGCAGGGATGGAGAAGGGGATGCGCTGCTCGTGCTTACCTGCATGGCGGTGTCGTTTGCGTTCTGGCTGTTTTCCGCGCCGCTTCTGCGTTACGGTTACGCGTATGTACTGCTTGTCGTTACACTGACTGCGGGCATATTGTATCAGCGGTTTTGGCATCCCGCGGCGGAACGGATGCTCTGTGTGATACTGGTCGGTTTCTTCGCGGTGAAGCTGTTGTCGTTTGCAAAATATGCGTGGAGCGTATCGGGGGAGCCGTATTATCTTGCACAGCAGAATTATGGTACGTATGAATTGGAGAGTTTTGAAGTAAACGGCGTGCGTTTCTATTATCCGGCGAGCGGCGACAGGGTTGGATATGAAGCGTTTCCGGCGGTCCCGTTAAAAAAGGAGATTCTGTTCCGGGGAGAGGAGTTACGGGACGGATTTCGGGGAAAATAAAAAAGCGCGCTCTGCGCGCTTTTTTATTCATGACAATAGAATTCTCGCGAAGCGCGAATTCTATTGCTGCATGTTTTTCAATAAATCACGGATTTCCGTGAGCAGTTTTTCTTCCGTGGAGGGTTCCGGCGCTTTCTCAGGTTCTTCTTCCTTTTTGCGCTGGAAGCGGTTAAAGGTCTTTACGACGAGGAACAGGATCAGGGCGGTCAAAAGGAAATTGATGACGGCCTGAATAAAGATGCCGAGCGTGATGCTGGCGCTGCCGACCGTTAAGCAGATGCCGGAAAAGTCGATGCCGCCGATGACCATGCCGATGAGCGGTGTGATGATGTCGCCGACAAGGGAGTTGATGATGGCGGTGAATGTGCTGCCCATGATGATACCGACAGCCATCGTCATGACGTTGCCTTTTGAGATAAATTCCTTAAACTCGCTTAAAAATTTTTTCATTCGCATCCTCCATTTCTGCCCCGTCCACAAAGGAATATCAGCGCAATTTCGCAAAGCGCATAAGTTCGTTGTTGAAGCATATTTGATTTGCAGGCGGAAGCTTCGCTTTTTGTTATTTTTGTATGGAAATCTTTTGCGCAAAAAGACGCCGGCGGTCAAGCATTCTATCGGATTCTCATGTGTTTGCAGTAGATGCTGACCGAACCTGACAGCGTGCCGCCTGCTTTGCAGCAGCGGGCAGACTGCGGCGGTTCTCCTCCCCGGAACCGGCGCTTTATGCAAATTATAGCATGACGGGCGGGGCGGCGCAACCGGTTCTTTGCGGGCGGCTTAGCGGCGGATTATTGACTTTCTGCCGTGTGCTTGCTACTATGTAGGCGTGAAGAGAACGTATGACTGACTGCTATGTGATATGGTAGTGGCCGAGCTGGACGGAAAAGTCTTTCGCCGCAGGGCAGAGGACTTTTTGAACGATGGGAGTGTTCGCACGATTTTTTATGACGATTACCTGATAGCGATTGGCAGCAAAGAGGAGAGACGGGGATATGGAGATCAAGGGTTATACATACGGTTTTTTTGGAAAAAGAGGACAGTACCGCTCGGAGGCGGGGTACCGTTCGCGCGAGCTGATGTTTCAGACGGGGATCAACTGGATGTGTCTTGCCGTGGCGGTCGTGCAGAAACATGTGTATAGCACACAGATCGGGTTTGATTTTGCGTGGAACAGCTCGGACCGCGATATTATGGCGGCGGTGTCCCATGCGCATGAGCATGGCATTAAGGTGTGCATGAAGCCGATCCTGAACTGCGGCGACGGCATCTGGCGCGCCCATATTGATTTTCCGGACGAGGATATGGAGGGGCGCAGCACTTATTGGGATGCATGGTTTGAAAGCTACGGCAATTTTATGAAATATTATGCCGAGCTTGCCGAGGAGTGCGGCTGCGAGATGTTCTGCGTGGGCTGTGAAATGTGCGGGACGGAGCGCAAGGAAGCGCATTGGCGCGCACTGATACGGGAGATCCGCACGATCTATTCGGGAAAGCTCATTTATAATACCAATCACGGACATGAGCAGTCGGTGAACTGGTTTGACGCCGTGGATTATATCGGAACGAGCGCCTATTACCCGGTCGCGCACAAAGCGGGCGCGACGGTCGATGAGATGTGCGCGGCGTGGGAAAAGGTGAGAGAGCGGATGAAAAAATTGTCCGAACAGTTCGACAAGCCGGTTGTTTTTGCGGAGATCGGCTGCCGCAGCGCGCACGGCTGCGCGAAAATGCCGTGGGATTTTACGCACCGGGATCTGGCGCATGACGAGGACGAGCAGGCGGCGTTTTATGATTCCTGTCTGCGCGTTTTTTCGGGGGAGCCGTGGTTTGCAGGCATGTTTTGGTGGGACTGGAGCACGCTGATTTATGATACGCCCGAAGCGGCGGCAGCGGACAACGGCTTTGCCATCCACTTAAAAAAGGCGGAGCGCGTCTTAACGGAGTGGAACCGGCGGCTGTAGGATTAAGATGCGCGGAGTCAGGACGGATGCAGTTGTATGTGGTGTTTTGGATTCATACAGCCCTGTGCAGGCGGGTAAATGATTCGTTTTCAAAGTGAAGCGAGGGAAGGCACTCTTTTGCGGTGTTGCGGCAAAATTCCTTGACTTATTCTGCATGGTTTTGTATAATCAGCGCAAAGCATACATTCTTTGACGGATTCGTTCAAGGCGGTCTTATGCGCACTAGGTTATGCGGCATTCTGTATGGGTGCCGTGTTACGAATGTGGAATGCGATCAGCTGATCTTGGAGCGGTCCGTGTCAGACGGCATTCTGCCGTTTCTTATGCCGATTGAAACAGGCATTCTTTTGTAATCTATGCTTTTACCCATAACTAACTTAGAAAGGCATAGTGCATGAAAGAAAAAGAGGCGGGCAGTCTCCTGTTTTCCTGCACTATGGGAACAGGAGGAAACGAATGAGAAATGTAAGGAAACTGGAAGAACTGAACTTAGTAGATGACTTTCTGGCAAACAGCCTGACAAGTCATGCGGTGTACGGGGAGCCTGCGGCGCGGTGCATCCTCGAATGCATCTTAGGCAGGAAGATCGGAAAGCTGAAAGTCACCCCGCAGAGGGCCGTGCCGGGAGAGGATACGGATAAGCATGGTATCCGCATGGATGTGTATCTTGACGAGGAAGACGGAGAACTCTTTGACCTGGAGCCAGATAACAATGACGGAGAGAATGACGTTGCGTCGCTCCCGAAACGGGTGCGATTCTACCATGCGAAGCTGGATGCGGGCTGTCTGAAAACGGGTGTGGAGTATGCGGAGTTAAGAAATGTCATTGTGATCTTTATTACGACGTATGATCCGTTTGGCTTGGACCGGATGGTCTACACGGTTAAGAGCGGCTGTATCGAGGTTCCCGAACTGCCGTATGAGGACGGGGCGCGGACAATCTTTCTTTATACCAAGGGGATGCAGGGGAACCCGCCGGAGGACCTGCGGGAGCTTCTATATTATATGGAGTATACGTCGAGTGAGAATGCCAGAACAGAGCGGTTACAAAAGCTGCACGAGATGGTAACAGCGGTGAAGCGTGACGGAAAGGTGGGACTGGATTATATGAAGAGTTATGAGATCGAACAGCGGAGATGGGAAGAAGGACGGGAAGAGGGAATAGAAGAAGGGCGAAGGAAAGGATTGGAAGAAGGACGACAGCAGGGACTTACGGAGGGAAAGGCGACCGGGCTTGCCGAGGGGCGGACGCAGGGCATTGCCGAAGGAAAAGCCGCCGGTATCGCGGAGAGCATCTGCAAGCTGTTAAGTAACAAGGGAGAAGCGTCACCCTCATTGCAGGCGGCAATCCGTGCGCAAAAGGAGGAAACGACGCTTCTTGTGTGGCTTGAACTTGCGGCGAAAGCGGAGAGTGTGGAGGAATTTACGAAGCAGATCATGAACTGATGATAGGATCCGGTGTTTGTTGTTGTGCTTGAGTTTCCGTAAACTGTAATCAAAAGAGAATGCCAGAACGGAACGGCTGCAGAGACTGCACGAAATGGTAATGGCGGTGAAGCGTGACGGAGAGGTAGGGCTGATTATATGAAGAGCTATGAGATCGAGCAGCACAGACGGTCAAGGAGAGATTCTTGATCGTTTGTTTTTTGATCATAGAAATTTTTTTGCGGTATCCGCATAGAAATTGCATAAAAACAGGGCGTCCTGCATAGGAACCGATGCACCCCGCGCGAATATTCTATAGTAAGGGGCTGCCGGAGGCATGGAGGAGCCGTATGAAATTTGTAAAAATGCAGGGCTGCGGAAACGATTACATTTACATTCATGAGACAGCGGGATTACCAAAAGAGAAGGGCGCGCTCGTAAGAAAGCTGTGCGACAGGCATTTCGGCATCGGCGCGGACGGCGTGATCCTGATTCATGAGGGGGACGGTCTGACGGCGGATTTTGAAATGGAAATCTATAACGCGGACGGCAGCTATGCCGGAATGTGCGGAAACGGGATCCTCTGTGTCGGCAGGTACGTCTATGAGCAGGGACTGACGGATAAAAGAGAATTAAGCATTGCCAGCGGGAGCGTGGTGCGCCGGGTGTGGCTGTATCCCGACAGCAATTCCACGGTGCGCGTCAATATGGGAAAGCCGGAACTTTTATGCAGGCGGATCCCGGTTCTTTTTTCCAAAGAAAAAATGATCCACGAGCCGGTAACGATCGGCGGAAAGGAATACCGCATGACCTGCGTCAACATGGGGAATCCCCATGCGGTCATCCTGACGGACAAGGAACAGCTTCTAAAAGAGCATGTGGAGGGGGAGCCGCTCATCACCAAGCGGCAGCTCTTATCGTATCTGCCCTATGACCTCGCAAAAGAGGGCGCGGCGATCGAGAGCGCGGCAATGTTTCCGGAGCGGACGAACGTGGAATTTGTATGCCCGATCGACACGCACAACCTCATCATGCGCGTGTGGGAGCGCGGAAGCGGCGAGACCTGCGCCTGCGGAACGGGAAGCTGCGCGGCAGCGATGGCGTGCATGATAAACGGCTTGACGAAAAACACGGTAACTGTTACCCTGTTAGGTGGAACGCTTTATGTGGAATGGGATGCGGATTCGGAGGAGATGTATTTAACCGGTCCCGCGGACACCGTGTATGCGGGGGAGGCGGAGCTTTCCCATTTCCTGTGAAAAGAATAGAGAGCGGGCGTCAGGGTGCCGCGCAAAAACAGGAGGAAACGTGATGGTAAAGGTGAATGAAGATTACTTAAAGCTGCCGGGAAGCTATTTATTTTCGACGATCGGGAAAAAGGTCAGCGCGTACACGCAGGCAAATCCCGACAAAAAGATCATTCGGCTGGGAATCGGCGACGTGACGCTGCCGCTTGCGCCCGCGGTGATCGAAGCGTTGCATGAAGCGGTGGACGAACAGGCGGACGCGGCGACGTTCAAGGGTTATGCGCCGGACTTAGGCTATGCGTTTTTGCGTGACGTGATCGCGGAGAAAGATTTTCGGGCGCGCGGCTGTGACATTGCGGCGGACGAGATTTTTATTTCCGACGGCGCGAAGAGCGATTCCGGCAATATTCAGGAGATTTTTTCCGCGGATGCGAAGATCGCGGTGTGCGATCCGGTCTATCCGGTCTATGTGGATTCCAACGTGATGGCGGGGCGCTGCGGGAGCTATGATGCGAAAACAGAGCAGTGGAGCAAGATCGTTTATATGCCGTGCACGGCGGAGAACGGCTTTGCGCCCGATCTTCCGAAGGAGACGCCCGACCTGATCTATCTGTGCTTTCCGAACAATCCGACCGGGGCGGCGATCACGAAGGACAGGCTTCAGGACTGGGTGGATTATGCGAATCAGAACGGCGCGGTCATTCTTTATGACGCGGCGTATGAGGCTTATATTTCCGAGGATAACGTGCCGCATTCCATTTATGAGTGCGAAGGTGCGAGAACGTGCGCGATCGAGATTCGTTCTTTTTCCAAAAAAGCGGGATTTACCGGACTCCGGCTCGGCTATACGGTCGTGCCGAAGGATTTGGTCTGCGGCGGAACGGCGGTGCACGGACTCTGGGCGAGGCGGCACGGCACGAAATTTAACGGCGCACCCTACATTGTGCAGAAGGCGGGCGCGGCAATTTATACGCCTGAGGGCGAGGCACAGACAAAAGAGCAGGTTGCGTATTATATGAAGAATGCCGCCTATATCCGCGAAGGCTTGACGCAGGCGGGCTACACCGTGTACGGTGGGACGAATGCGCCGTATATCTGGCTGAAAGCGCCAAACGGCATGACGAGCTGGCAGTTTTTTGATTATCTTTTGGATAAAGCGAATGTGGTCGGCACGCCGGGGTCCGGATTCGGACCGAGCGGCGAGACGTATTTCAGGCTGACGGCGTTCGGCAGTTATGAGAATACGGTCGAGGCGCTTGAGCGGATCAGGAAACTCTGATGCTTACGATGGAAGGCTGATCGAACTGCGTGAGCGGTTGGAAACCGAGGAGATCAAAAAACGCTGATGCTTACGGCGGAAGGCATACGGGGGAGAAATTCATCATGATCATTGACAGTTTTGACAATCAATCGGCGGCGATCATCGACCCGCAGCGAAAAGAGAACGCGCCCAAAGTGGACGCCTGCATCGTCACGTTTTCCCATGTGATCGAGCAGTTCGTCTTAGCGCATTACGCCGTGGAGCGGATCGCGACGATCTACTCCGCGACGGGGGAGACGCCGGTTTTACAGTTTCCTTATCACGGGAAGCGCTTTGCTTTTTATAAGACCTATATCGGAGCGCCCGCCAGCGTCGCTCTGCTGGAGGATGCGCGCGCGGAACTTGCTACGGATAAGTACATTATATTCGGCGGCAGCGGGTGTCTTGATAAGGAGATCGCGCACGGAAAGGTCATGGTGCCGACCGAGGCATATCGCGACGAGGGGACGTCCTATCACTATGCTCCGGCGTCCGATTACATCAAGGTCAGAAATGCGGATGCGGTCGCCGCGTGTATGGAGAAGAACGGGATTCCTTATGTGAAAGGAAAAACGTGGACGACCGATGCGATTTACAGGGAAACCAGAGGCAATTTTGAGAAGCGCAAGGCGGACGGCTGTATTTCGGTGGAGATGGAATGCGCCGGATTACAGGCAATGTGCGATTGGAAACAGCTCCAGCTTTACATGTTTTTTACGAGCGGAGACCTGCTTGACGCGCCGGAGTGGGACACGAGACGCAAAGAAGGCGATTTTCATGGCACGCAGCATGACGCGGGGCATTTTGACATTGCGCTGGCACTGGCGGATCATGTGACGGGATAAAGGGACAGGGGGTATTATCATGAAGATCAAATCAAAGTGGGTATATTGTTATGGAAAAGGGCTTAGAGGCGCGTCGGTTTCCAATCGCCATCATATCATCGGAGACAACATGTATTTTGCCTTCACTTACGGACAATTCCCGTGGCACGGGTTTATCTTGGAATTGAACCTGACGACGCAGGAGTGCAGGACTGTTTATGCGGAAAAGCATATCGTTGGAAGTCCCGGTCTGTATGAGGAGGGAAAGTTCTATTTTACCTCTTACAGAGGCGTCGCACTGTGCGTGGATGTCAATGGAAATCTCCTATGGGAGACCAAGATCGGCAAGGGAAATCCTTCGCGGGAAGTCCTGATCGACGGGGACAGGCTTTACGCCTCAAACAATTCCCTGTTTTGCCTGAATAAAAATACCGGTAAAATTCTTTTTTTTGATCCTGAAAAAGGAGAATTGACAAATCTTGTGAGGGCAAAGGGACGTTTGTATCGGGAGCCGGTATTTGAACAAGGGAAACTGTATATCGGCGACGCAAATGATGTGATGAACAGCACCGCCGGAAATATGACCTGTTATGAAGTGAACGGGGATGAACTGAAAGAAGTATTTTCGGTTACGGTGGGCGGCGGAATCTCCACAAAAGCAGTGCTAAACGGCGACCGGTTGTTTTTTGCGGCGGAGGATGGTTATCTGTATTGCATTGATAAAAATACAGGGGAAGGGCTGATGACGAGAAAAAAGACCAAAGGCGTATGCAGAGATGTGATCGTCAGAGGCGAAGAGCTGATCGTACTCAGCGATAAAGGGCAGGTTGAATGCTTTGCGATCGAATGATGGGGTTTATTCGGCGGGAAGAAGAGATTGAGCGATCGGAATGGCGGGTGACAAAAATGGTACAATTGATTATGCTGGGCACCGGACACGCAATGGTAACAAAATGTTACAATACCTGCTTTCTTCTGGACAGCGGCAGCGGCTGCGTTATGGTTGACGCAGGCGGGGGAAATGGTATTTTAACACAGGTTGAAAAAGCAGACGTCGAATGGCAGAGGATCAAGGCGCTGTTTGTTACCCATGCGCATACAGATCATATCGTCGGGTGTATCTGGGTGTTAAGGAAAATCAATTCCCTCATAAAGCAAGGCAGATACGACGGTGTTTTTAAGGTGTACGGACTTTTAGATAATCTGAATTATCTGAAAGACAGCTGTGATTTTCTGCTGAATGACGGATTGAACAGTCGGATTTTATTTTGCCCCGTCTGCGGAGAGGATAACATAGCGGAATGCGGAATGGAGTTTGAGGTGATAGACATCCATTCCGTCAAGAAAAAGCAGTTGGGATTTAAGGCGTATTTTAGAGACAGCGGCAGGGAACGGAGTATGGTTTGTCTGGGAGATGAACCCTGTCATGAAGCAAACGAGCATTATGTAAAAAATGCAGACTGGCTGTTAGCAGAGGCGTTTTGCCTGAAAAGAGAGAAAGAATTATTTCATCCGTACGAAAAACATCACAGCACGGCATATGATGCAGGAGAGACCGCGGAAAGGTTAGGCGTTAAAAATCTGCTTTTATATCACACGGAAGATTCGGATCTGGAAAACCGCGCAAAAAGATATGCGGAAGAGGCAGGTGTGAATTTTCGCGGAAATATATTTGTGCCCTGCGACTTAGACGCGGTCAGAATTTTATAAATCTTTTTTGTCGGGAAGATGAAAATGGAATGGCTGCTTACAGAGGTGCGAAAGAAGGATGAAAAAGCTGTCGTGCAGTTTGTGATAAAGGAGGTGCTTATGTCGAAAAAAAAGAAATTATGTTTGGCGGTTGTGATTTTGACAGTCATTTGGGCGGTTGTCGGAGTGATTGATTTTAGCAGGGTTCATCGTTTTGAGAAACCGATATTTTGCATTGGAACCGAAACGGCAGACGACGGAGGCTCCGGGCGCTATGTTGGTCTCGGATACTCTTTTGATATAAAGGGAAACTTTATGCCGGAGGATGAATTGCCGGGGGTGACGGAATACAGCGCTTATTTGTTTGGGTGTAAGGCGGCATCGGGGCGCAGAGACTGACAGATCAAAATTTTAAGAAATTTTATTGCAGCAACGAAACGAAATTCATCATATCAACCCAATTGATTTTTATGGGAGAAAGAAAAACTTTTTAAGAAAGGCAGTTGTACAGGAAGCAGAGAAGGATTTACCGCGATAACGAAATTAGCATCACAGCGTCAGAACGCATAGAAAATGAAAAATCTATGCGTTCTTTTATCCATTATCCATAAAAAAGAGAAGCGCCATTCGTATCTATTAGGAAGGCGGGAAGGAGGAACCGTGACAGAGCAGGAATTTGAACAGGCGGTCGTTCGGATTCGCAGCGGCGATAAGGACGGTCTGAAAGAGATTTATCTTGCCTATGTCAAGTTCATCTATGCCGTGATTTACGAGATTTTGCAAAATAAGGAAAACACGGAAGATGTGACAAGCGAATTTTTTATTAAGCTGTGGGACGTGGCGGAGCGGTATGTGCCGGGACATGGGCACCGCGGCTATTTAGCGACGATCGCGCGCAATATGGCGATTGATGTTATCAGGAAGCGTCGGCGGGAAGTCCTGCGTGCGGATATAGAAGTTGATCTTGGCGGCGCGGGCATCGGAGACAGCGCGGGCGGCGGAAGTATGTTTGATACGACGGATGATGCGGGAGCCGCCATGCGGATAGCGGAGGGAGCAGGGCGTGACGCGGATACGCCGTATGGCAGTGCGGAGGATGAAGGAAACGCCATGCGAACGACGGAGAAGGCAGAGTGTGATGCGGATACGCCGGACAGTACGGATGATGCGGAAGATACCATGCGGATGGCGGAGGGGGAGAAAGCTAGGCGTTCTTTGAACGGCAGCGCTCGAAGCAGAGTATCTGCCACCGCTGGCAGAGGGGCGCCGCCGGGGCGCGGGCTTGCGGAAAATTCTATCGAGGATGAAGTCATCGGAAACATCGCGGTGGAAGAGGCGCTTGCTCTTTTGAAGGACGGGGAACGTCAGATCATCAATATGAAGATTCTCGGCGATATGACGTTTCAGGAAATAGCGGATACATTACATATGCCGATGGGGACGGTCACATGGAAGTACCGCAATGCGATCGGCAAGCTAAGGAGGTGCGGCTATGAGCAGGGATTTGAAAACGGAATATGAAGCAATGCTCGATCAGGAAATCCCCGATCTGTGGAGCCGCATCGAGCCGAGACTTGCGGATAAAAAAAGCGCGGCGGCGGATACCGTCTTGGGGGGGACGCATGCAGAAACAGATAGGTATGCAGAGACAGATATGCATGCAGAAATGGATACGTATGTTCAAACGGATATTCTGCAGTTCGCGCGGGAGGAATCAACGCCGGGGACGGTATTGCAGAAAGATGCCGGAACGAATGCGGGGAGGCAGGGCGCGCAGCCGATCGGGAAGCGGATGCACAGGCGGCGGATCAAACGCAGCACGGTCGCCGTATGGGGCTCGCTTGCGGCGGCATGTATTTGTCTGGTCATCATTCTTCCGGCTTGGCGGGGAAGCAAGAACAGGCTTGACAACACGAATCAGGGCGCGGCTGCGGACGATAACACGGCAAGCGGCGCAGTGATGGATCATGCCGGATCGGATAACATGGCGGTGGATACTGCGGAGGAAGCGGAAGCGCCGGCAGAAGGCGGTGCGGCGGCAGCGAAGAACGAGGCGCAGTCGGAGAGCAGTGCGATGAACGGGATGGCGCAGGAGGGGGCTCCCGCGGAGTCGCCGGCGGAATCGTATGATATTTCCGCGGATGATGCGGATATGGCGGGCACGGAAAGCGCCGCGGAGCCGGAGAATATCTGGATCGCAGAAGCTGACGCCGCGCAGACGGACGGAGCCGGGGATTATCACGGAACCAATACGGAAAATGCGTCAGCCCCATTGGAAGAAGAGGGTGAGGCGGACGGCGGAGACGGCACCCCACCGGGTTCTGCGGTATATTATGATGGAGAAGTCGTCGATGCATGGCGGACGGAGGAAGGATTTTTTTACCGGATGGAGCTGGCCGGGGACGCAGGAGCGTCGTTGCCGGGCGAAACGGAAATCTTAATTTGGCAGAAAGCCGGACTGCTTTCAGGACTTCCCGGCAGAAAAGAGCAGGCATTGGAGATCGGAAAGGATTATACGGTCACGGTAGAGCCGGAGGCTGCGGACGGAGAGATCAGGTATGTGCTGATCGGTTATGAGGCGGATGAAGGGAAATAGGTTGAACGTTGTTCATTTTACGGGATTTGTGATGTTGCCCAAACCCGCAGGTTTGCGTCAGCATGGAGGAATAGATTGGATTCTTCCATATATACTACGGAATAGAGAAGCCTCATGTTGACGTACGCAAAAGCGTACGGTATAATGGTGGAGAACAGTGAAATGCATCCTACAGGATGTGCAATCTGTCAAGTGAAGCGGATAAACAGGGCTTTTGACACCCGAATCCTATGATGTTGGGGTCAAATAAATCTTTTTATATCGACCCATCATTGATAGTACCTT
>JAMPHA010000045.1:0-18415 GCA_023663615.1 Clostridium sp.
CATCCTCGAATGCATCTTAGGCAGGAAGATCGGAAAGCTGAAAGTCACCCCGCAGCGCGCCGTGCCGGGAGAGGATACGGACAAACACGGCATCCGAATGGATGTGTATCTTGATGAGGAAGACGGAGAACTCTTCGATTTGGAACCTGACAATAACGACGGGAAAGAAGACGTTGCGTCGCTCCCGAAACGGGTTCGATTCTACCATGCGAAGCTGGATGCGGGCTGTCTGAAAACAGGTGTGGAGTATGCGGAGCTGCGGAATGTGATCGTGATCTTTATCACGACATATGATCCGTTTGGCTTGGACCGGATGGTCTACACGGTCAAGAGCGGATGTATCGAGGTTCCCGAACTGCCGTATGAGGACGGGGCGCGGACGATGTTTCTCTACACAAAAGGCACGCAGGGGAATCCACCGGAGAATCTGCGTGAACTTTTGTATTATATGGAGCATACGTCAAAGGAGAATGCCAGAACAGAGCGGTTGCAAGAGCTGCACGAAATGGTGACGGCGGTGAAGCGTGACGGAGAGGTAGGGCTGAGTTATATGAAGAGTTATGAGATTGAACAGCGGAGATGGAAAGAGGGACTTGCCGAGGGACGGGCGCAGGGCATGATCCAGGCGAAGATCAGCGACATTCTCGACCTGCTTGATGATCTGGGCGACGTTCCGCCCACTCTGCGGGAGACCATCACCGCGCAGACGGAGGAAGAAACGCTTCGCTTCTGGCATAAGCAGGCGGCGAAAGCGGAGAGCATTGAGGAGTTTATCAAGAAAGTGATGACGTAAACGCTGCGCATCTGGAACCGTATTACACTATCGTTTCCTCGCCGGGGCTTGACGCGCAGAGGAAACCTTTGCTATAATCAGCACAAAGCATATATTCTTTGACGGAGTTGTTCAAGGCTGTCTTACGCGCATTGGGGTTGTGCGGCATCCGGTATGGATACCGTGTTCCGAATGCGATCAGCCAATCTTCGGGCAATCCGCATCAGACGGCACTCTGCCGCTTCTTAAAAGATGGGAAATTTCGTGACCTGTGAAGAATTGCGCAGCAATTCTTCGAAAGGACGCGAAGCATCCTTTTAATGTCTATCAAAACAGGCATTCTTTTGTAATCTATGCTTTTATCCACAACAACTTAGAAAGGCATAGTGCACGAAAGAAAAAGAGGCGGGCAGTCTCCTGTTTTCCTGCACTATGGGAACAGGAGGAAACGAATGAGAAATGTAAGGAAACTGGAAGAACTGAACTTAGTAGATGACTTTCTGGCAAACAGCCTGACAAGTCATGCGGTGTACGGGGAGCCTGCGGCGCGGTGCATCCTCGAATGCATCTTAGGCAGGAAGATCGGAAAGCTGAAAGTCACCCCACAGCGCGCCGTACCGGGTGAGGACACGGACAAACACGGCATCCGGATGGATGTGTATCTTGACGAGGAAGACGGGGAACTCTTTGACCTAGAACCCGACAACAACGGCGGAGAGAATGACGTTGCGTCGCTCCCGAAACGGGTGCGGTTCTACCATGCGAAACTGGATGCGGGCTGCCTGAAAGCAGGTGTGGAGTATGCGGAGTTACGGAATGTGATCGTGATCTTTATCACGACATATGATCCGTTTGGCTTAGACAGGATGGTCTACACGGTCAAGAGCGGCTGTATCGAGGTGCCGGAACTGCCGTATGAGGACGGGGCGCGGACCATTTTCCTTTATACGAAGGGAACCGAAGGAAATCCGCCGGAGGAATTGCGGGAGCTTCTATACTACATGGAGCACACGTCAAAGGAGAATGCCAAAACAGAACGTTTGCAAGAGCTGCACGAAATGGTGACGGCGGTGAAGCGTGACGGAGAGGTAGGGCTGAATTATATGAAGAGTTATGAGATCGAACAGCGGAGGTGGAAAGAGGGACTTGCGGAGGGCATGATCCAGGCGAAGATCAGCGACATTCTCGACCTGCTTGATGACTTGGGTGACGTTCCGCCCTCTCTGCGGGAGATTATCACCGCGCAGACGGAGGAAGAAACGCTGCGCTTATGGCATAAGCAGGCGGCGAAAGCGGAAAGTATTGAGGAGTTTATCAAGAAAGCGATGACGTAAACGCTGCGCATCCGGATAAAGAAACTTTTTTTGCAAAAAGAACTTGCAATTCTTTTACAGGCATGCTAGTATCAAAACAAATAAAAGTATCCATGTATACAATAATGCAAAAAATGACGTGCGAGCATGTTACAGGATGCAGAAAATAGAAAATGCAGAGAAGGAGACTCTTGCAGGGAAACACGACAGGAATACGGCGTCACCGACTGAGAGCGCTGTTTGTGGGAAGCTGTAAAGGGAACGCTCCGGAGCAGTCTGTCTGAACCGCAAAGCGGCTAGGGCAGAACGCGGGTACGCGTTATGTACATTGAGCGGAAGCCGATGCAGAAATGCACAGCTTCAATACGGGTGGTACCGCGGAAAAAATTCGTCCCGAAATACAGCAAATGTATTTCGGGACGAATTTTTTCTGCGATAAGCAGAATGAAAGGAGCAGGCATATGGGCACGACAGAAAACAAGTACAGGACGAAAAACATCGGGGAGATCAGCGAGCAGGACATTGATCGGACATTAAAAATGGCGGGATGGGTTGAAAATATCCGCGACCATGGCGGCGTTTCTTTTATTGACCTGCGCGACATGTACGGGGTGCTTCAGGTCGTGATCCGCACGCCGGAGCTGTTAAAGGGGATTGTAAGAGAGGAATGTATCTGCGTGGAGGGCGTTGTGGAGAAACGCGGCGAGGACACCTACAATCCGAAGATTCCGACCGGCACGATCGAGCTGGACGCGAAAACGATTGAGATTCTCGGCAGGGTTTATCAGCCGCTTCCGTTTGAGGTCATGACGTCGAAGGAGACAAAAGAAGAAGTGCGCCTGACCTACCGCTATCTCGATCTGCGGAACAGAAAAGTCAAGGACGCCATTGTGTTCCGCTCACAGGTTATTGCCTTTTTACGCCAAAAAATGACGGAGCTTGGTTTTTTGGAAATTCAGACCCCGATTCTGTGCGCTTCGTCGCCGGAAGGCGCGCGCGATTATATCGTGCCGTCGAGGAAATATAAGGGCAAATTTTATGCGCTTCCGCAGGCGCCGCAGCAATACAAGCAGCTTTTGATGGCGTCGGGCTTTGATAACTATTTTCAGATTGCGCCGTGTTTCCGCGACGAGGATGCGCGCGCGGACCGTTCGCCGGGAGAATTTTACCAGCTTGACTTTGAGATGAGTTTCGCCACGCAGGAGGATGTATTCCGCGTTGGCGAGGAAGTGCTGGAGTCGGTGTTTACGCGTTTTGCACCGGAGGGATACGAGGTGACGAAGGCGCCGTATCCGGTCATCAGCTACAGGCAGGCGATGCTGGAGTTCGGGACGGATAAGCCGGATCTGCGCAATCCGCTGCGTATCATGGATGTGACGGACTTTTTTGCAAAATGCTCTTTTAAGCCGTTCCTCGGAAGAACGGTGCGTGCGATCAAGGTACACGCGGAAATGTCCAACGGGTTTCATGAGAAGCTCTTATCCTTTGCGACTTCGCTTGGGATGGGCGGGTTAGGTTACCTGGAAGTCATGGAGGACCTCTCCTACAAAGGACCGATCGACAAGTTCATTCCCGAAGAGTTAAAAGCGGGGCTGCGGGCGCTTGCGGGGCTTGAGGCGGGAGATACCGTTTTCTTTATTGCGGATAAGGAGGAGCGCGCCGCTTACTATGCCGGACAGATCCGAAACGAACTGGGAGAGAAGCTGGAGCTTACGGAGAAAAAAGCATTCCGGTTCTGCTATGTCAACGATTTCCCCATGTTTGAGCGGGACGCGCAGACAAAGCAGATCGGGTTTACGCACAATCCTTTTTCCATGCCGCAGGGCGGACTTGCCGCGCTCACGGAGAAGGAGCCGCTGGACGTGCTTGCGTACCAGTATGACATTGTGTGCAACGGTGTGGAGCTTTCTTCGGGCGCCGTGCGCAACCATGATATTGAGATCATGAAAAAAGCATTTGAGATCGCGGGGTATGATGAGGAGACGCTCAAAAAGAAATTCGGCGCGCTCTATCAGGCGTTCCAGTTCGGCGCGCCGCCCCATGCGGGAATGGCGCCGGGAATCGACCGGATGCTCATGCTCCTTCGCGGGGAAGAAAATATCCGCGAGGTCATTGCATTCCCGATGAGCGGGTCTGCGCAGGATTTCATGTGCGGCGCGCCGGGCGAAGTGACGGAACAGCAGCTTCGCGAGGTGCATATTAAGGTGCGGGAATAAAAAAGACTTACGCGCGGCGCAAGTCTTTCAAAGAAAGGAGGAACGGTGATGGCGAACACAATCAGCGACGAGACGATTGACTATGTCGGTATTCTGGCAAAGCTTGCGCTTTCCGATGAAGAGAAAGAGCAGGCAAAGCAGGATATGGGAAAGATGCTTGACTATATTGATAAAATGAACGAACTGGACACATCGGGAGTGGAACCCATGTCCCATGTATTTTCCGTTCACAATGTATTTCGTGAGGACGTGGTGACGAACGGCGACGGCAGGGAGGAAACACTTGCGAATGCGCCGGAGCGGAGCGGGAACCTATTTGCGGTGCCGCGCACGTTTGAATGATAAAAAAGGAGAAACTTGAATGGAACGATTGGATTATACGGCGGTCGGTCTCGGCGGCGCTATCAGGGATGGCAGAATGACGGCTGAGAGGGCGGTAGAAGCCGTGCTTACGCGGATCAAAGAAAAAGAAGACGCCCTGCACTGCTATGTGACGGTGGACGGGGACGGCGCCATGGAGCGGGCGCGCGCCGTGCAGAAAAAGATCGACAGCGGAGAGCTGACGGGGGCGCTTGCGGGCGTGCCGGTAGCGGTCAAGGATAATCTTTGCATACGGGGGATGCGGACGACCTGTTCTTCGCGTATGCTCGCCGATTTCGTGCCGACCTATACGGCGCACGCCGTACAAAAGCTGGAGCAGGCAGGCGCGGTTCTCATCGGAAAAACAAACATGGATGAATTTGCGATGGGTTCCACCACCGAGACATCGGCATTCGGCGTGACGCGCAATCCGCACAACGAGGCGCATGTGCCGGGCGGTTCTTCCGGCGGCTCGGCGGCGGCGGTCGCGGCGGGGGAGTGTTTTTATGCATTGGGCTCGGATACGGGCGGTTCCATCCGGCAGCCCGCGTCATTCTGCGGCGTTGTGGGAATGAAGCCGACTTACGGAACGGTTTCGCGCTGTGGTCTGATCGCGTACGGTTCTTCTTTAGACCAGATCGGACCGATCTGTCAGGACGTGACCGACTGCGCGGCGGTGCTCACGGCAATCGCCGGTCATGACGAAAAGGATTCGACGAGTGTTAAGCGCGGGGATACGGATTTTATGAGCGCGCTTCATGAGAATGTGGAAGGAATGCGCATAGGCATTCCGCGGGATTATTTTTCAGACGGGTTGGATGAGGAAGTCCGCGGGGCGGTCATGGCGGCGGCAAAGGAACTGGAGAAAAAAGGCGCCCTGATCGAGGAATTTCCGCTGGGGCTTGTGGAGTATGCGATTCCCTGTTATTATACGATCGCGGCGGCGGAGGCAAGCTCGAATCTGGAACGTTTTGACGGTATCAAATACGGGTATCGGACAAACGGGGCGGACGGGCTGCATGCCATGTATAAGAAGACGCGCTCGGAGGGATTCGGTGCGGAGGTCAAGCGCCGCATCATGCTTGGCAGCTTTGTTTTAAGTTCGGGGTATTATGACGCGTACTATCTGAAAGCGCTGCGGGTAAAGGCGATGATCAAAAAAGCGTTCGATGACGCGTTTTCCCGCTATGATCTGCTGTTAGGACCGGTCGCGCCGACGACGGCGCCGAAGCTGGGAGAGAGCCTTGCCGATCCGATTCAGATGTATCTCGGCGATATTTATACCATTGCGGTCAATCTGGCGGGACTGCCCGCAATCAGCGTTCCGTGCGGGAAAGACAGCAAGGGACTGCCGATCGGCTTACAGCTCATCGGGGATTGTTTTCAGGAGAAAAAAATACTGCGTGCCGCCTATGCGTACGAGCAGGCAGAGGGCGCAAAATCAGCGCAGAAATGAGGAAAATCATGGGAAAATCATATGAAACCGTTATCGGATTAGAGGTCCATGTCGAGCTGGCGACCAAAACAAAAATATTCTGCGGCTGTTCCACGGCGTTCGGCGCGGAGCCGAATGCGCATACCTGCCCGGTATGCACCGGCATGCCCGGCTCGCTTCCCGTGCTGAACCGGCAGGTTTTGGAATACGCGGTGGCAGTCGGTCTTGCGACGAACTGTGAGATCACGCGGGAGAGCAAATTTGACCGAAAAAATTATTTTTATCCGGATAATCCGCAAAACTATCAGATCTCGCAGCTTTATCTGCCGATCTGTCGAAACGGCTATGTGGAGATCGAGACAAAAGAGCGCGGCATAACGGAAAGCGGCGGGAATACAGAAAAGGCGGCGTCTGCGGCGGGAAAAAGCCGCGCATATAAAAAAATCGGCATCCACGAAATTCATATGGAGGAGGATGCGGGGAAGCTGATTCATGACGAATGGCAGGACTGTACGCTCGTGGACTATAACCGTTCCGGCGTCCCGCTCATTGAGATCGTGTCCGAGCCGGACATGCGGAGCGCGGAGGAGGTCATTGCTTATTTGGAAAAACTGCGGATGCTCATCCAATATCTGGGCGCGTCGGACTGCAAGCTTCAGGAAGGTTCCATGCGCGCGGACGTGAATCTGTCCGTCAGGGAGGCGGGCTCTGAGAAATTCGGCACGCG
This sequence comes from Clostridium sp., assembly GCA_023663615.1. Classification (GTDB taxonomy): domain Bacteria; phylum Bacillota; class Clostridia; order Lachnospirales; family Lachnospiraceae; genus DLAJ01. The sequence continues at coordinate 6,824 of JAMPHA010000045.1, forward strand.
CACGGAGATGAAAAACTTAAACTCGTTCCGGGCGATCACGCACGCGATCGAAGGAGAACGGGAACGCCAGATTGCGCTCATCGAGGCAGGCGAAGCGGTCATTCAGGAGACGAGACGCTGGGATGATACCAGGGGAGAATCCTATGCGATGAGAAGCAAGGAGGACGCGCAGGATTATCGTTATTTCCCCGAACCGGATTTAGTGCCGGTCGTAATTTCGGACGAGATGCTCATGCGCATCCGCGAGGCGCAGCCGGAATTTCGTGAGGAGAAGATGGCGCGTTACCGCAGGGAGTACGATCTGCCGGAATATGACATCGACATTCTCACGCAGAGCAGGCATATGACGGAGCTGTTTGAGCAGACCGCAGCAATCTGCGGACAGCCGAAAAAAGTTTCCAACTGGCTGATGGTGCAGACGATGCAGCTCTTAAAAGAAAAAGCAATGGACACGGAGGACATCCGTTTTTCACCGGAGCACCTTGCAAAGCTGATCGCCTTGACGGATGCGAAGGCAATCAACAGCTCTGTTGCAAAAGAAGTGTTTGAAGTGATGTTTGATTCCGACATCGACCCCGAGCAGTACGTCGAGGAAAAGGGCTTAAAGATGACGGGCGATGCGGGCGAGCTGAAAAAAGTATTGGAGGAGGTCATCGCGGCAAATCCGCAGTCCGTGGAAGATTACCGCAGCGGAAAAGAAAAGGCGATCGGCTTCCTTGTCGGTCAGACGATGAAAGCGATGAAAGGAAAGGCGGATCCCGCCGCCGTTAACGCGATGTTGAAGGAGATGCTGTAAAGTCCGCCCGGCGCGGACGTGTAAATAGGAGGGATGGCATATGCGGCTGATCATGCGCTACTGTAAAAGAACGATCAAGCGTTACCCAAACGTGTTTCTGCGTGCTACGGGACTCATTATGTTTCTTACCCTGTTGAATGCGTTTCTGCCGTATGGGATGCGGATTTTCTTGGACCGCGTGATCGCGGAAGCGCACTATGGCTATGCCGCACTTGGAATTTTGGGCTTTGCGGTCTATCTGATATTCAAAACGCTGGTGGATATTCAGTGGTACCGGCTGTTGGACGAGCTGGGCGGCTGCTGTATCACGGATCTGTCCGTGGAGCTGGAGAGCGCTCTTGCAGAGACTTCCGGTGCACAGATTGACGCACAGGAACCGGGCAGGATCAAGCATACAATGTATGCGGATGTGCTGGACGTGTTTCGCGTCATTGGGCATCATATTCCGACGCTGCTTGGAAGCGTGGCGGTCATTTTGGCGAGCCTTGTTCTTGCCGCGTTTTATGACGGGAAGCTGATGCTTTTTATTTTGGCGGCGCTGATCTTGGGGACGGTCCTTTCTTTTTTAGGGAAAAAAATGATCGTGTCGAAAGCGGGAAATACCAACCGGAAGCTCAAGGAGCATCACATGCTCTGCGACCAATATGTGGATTCTATTTCGCTGGTGCAGACGAATCCGGTGCTTCCTTACTTTGTGGACAAAACGAAAACGAGCATTGCGGATTTTATCGCGACCTCACAGAAAGAGGACGGTGTGCAGGTGTTCTGGACGGAAGTGGTGAGCCATTACAATACGCTGTTCAATTTGGCGCTGTCCACGCTTCTGGCGCTTCCGGCGGCAGGCGGCTCCATCGTGAATCTCGTGTTTTTTATTACGCTTTCCGGGATCATCATGGCGGAGGGAGAAAAAAGCCAGCTGCTCATACCGCAGATTCTCCGTGCGCAGGTCAGCTTTGAAAATGTGGACAGGCTGCTCTTCCTGCCGCGCCGTCAGGGAACGGAGAAACTGGAGCAGATCACGGAGATGGAATTTGCGGATGTGCATTTTTCTTATCGGGAAAATGAGGACGAGGTCTTAAAACATGTTTCCTGCGTGCTGCGCACGGGCGACAATATCCGTCTGGCAGGCGGAAACGGGAGCGGGAAGTCCAGCTTTATCAAGCTTCTGACGGGTACCTATCCGCCGCGGGCGGGACAGATTCTGGTGAACGGAAAGCCGATCAGCACATATGCACGCGAGTCGTTAAACGAGCAGATTTTACTGATCGGGCAGGATGAACTGCTGTTAAATGAGCCGTTCCTTACTTATTTGGAGCGCATCGGCGGGAGTGCGTTTGACCGGGAAAAAGCGGAAGAGGCTCTGCGTTTTGTCGCATTGGATCAGGATGATAAGCCGATTGAGAACAACGGACTTTCTCTGTCCGGCGGGCAGCGCAAGAAGCTGCTTTTATCGAAGCTGCTGTTAAAGTGTGAAAAAGCCTCGGTCATCATTTTGGATGAGGTGGAGGCGGGACTCGACCGGACGACGGTTCAAAAGTATGTCGAACTTCTTCGCGGCATGTTCGCGGAGCACGGCAAGATTTTCCTGATCGTGACGCATCAGATGGACGACGGACTGCCGTTTAGCCGGACGTTTCGGTTTGCGGACGGGGAGCTTATGACGGAATGATTTTTGGCTATTAACAGATACTCAATCCTGCTGATGAGCAAGCCGGAAAGCGCCTAACCTTTATGTGCCAGCGCTTCGATCTGCGCCCGTAACCGTACCAGCTCTGCGTCTTTTTCGGCGATGACGTTGTCCTTTTCGGCAAGGGAGTTGCCCATTTCAGCGAGAGCGTTTGCCTGCTTGGCGAGTGTGCTGTTCTGTTCAGCGAAGGCTTTGTCCAACTTCGCATACTTTTTCTCCTGCTCCGCATACTTTTTCTCCTGCTCCGCATATTTCTTCTCTTGCTCCGCATATTTTTTCTCGCGCTCTGCCTCCCGCTCCTGCCTGCGCTTCTCGATCGCCTCCGCCTCCATCCTGCGGCGGCACTGTTCGGCGACCTCCCGGTTCTCGGAGAGCAGGTAGATGGCGTCGGATACTTTTTGGAACAGAATGTCTTCTTTGGCTAACATTTGAAACTCCTCCCATGTCTTGGCTTTGAAGGCGGCAGCCCATTTAGTCAGTCCGGACTGCCTGTCGTGTTCGGTTGCGAGTCCCGTCTGCGTCAGGTTCAACACCGACAGGCGGAATTTATGGCTGAATATTTCATGCGTTGTCTCGTTTGCCATATAGTAATGGCTGTAAAACTGTTCCTGCACATGCGGCGGACCGAAGTTCAGAATGCCGATGTGGTGGGCGGGCTTCACGGAGAGATAGTCCGCGCCCGTCTCAAGGTTGTTAAAGGTTCTGCACAGATAGTACAGGGAGCGCTCCGCCCAGTCTCCCTCGTTCCTGACCTGCATCTCTAAGTTGATGAGCCTGTCATCGTTTAAGAGGAGCCGGATGTCGAGGATCGTGTCCTTGCTTTCGACGGTGTCGCCAGGGACAAGGGTGTTCGTGATGACGGCGGAGTGGATGTCACCGGGGTCTAAGTCGAGCAGACTGCACAGCAGGGCGTGCAGGATGTCCGGATACAACTGAAAAACGACCTTGAACATGTAGTCGTTCGTGAGCGTGAAGGGCAGTGTGCCGGTCCGTTCGGATAACGAAAGATACGGTGACGGGGGAAGAAAAGAAGTGTTCTGGGACATAGGAGTCCTCCTTTCAAGAAATGAGTGGATAGACGGGAACAGAATGCGGATACCGGTCTTAATGCCGGTGCAGCCGCGGCACCGTCCGTGATGTTTTGCGAGAGCCGCAGGCTGTCGCAGGATAGAAGTGAGATAAGAATGCGGGGCAGAACGCGCCGCATGGAAAAGAACCCACAGCCGTATGTCCGTGACACGGACAATCCGAATAAGGACAGTGTAGCAGGGGTTCTGCAATGTGGCAATATACACTTTTCACAAAGATTACGGGGAGAAAAAGGGCGGATGATGAAGAGAAAAGTCCGGCATTTTGAACAGAAAATGCGGGATAAATTGTGCGGTTTGCGAATAAAATGCGCTTTGTCGCGCCGGTGGAGAGAGTTTGGCGAGAAAATGAATGCCATTCGGCGCGAAAAGACAGTGCTATTTTGCACAAATATGAAATGACTTGGGGAGGTCAAAACGAAAGGGAAACCGATCCGGTCTTCCTGGGAAGACCGGATCGGTTTCGGATAGTAGATGCAGCACAATGCATCATGTAGAAACATACAAACCGAATGAAACGGTTTAACCGAGCAGGGACAATACGCCCTGATTGGACTGGTTCGCCTGTGCGAGCATGGACTGACCTGCCTGCTGTAAAATGCTGTTGTTCGAGTAGCGAACCATTTCTTCCGCCATATCCGTATCGCGGATCGCAGATTCTGCGGCAGTCGTGTTCTCCACAACGTTGTCCAGGTTGTTGATCGTGTGCTCCAAGCGGTTCTGAATCGCACCGAGAGCGGAACGCTGTTTGGATACCTGTGCGATTGCATCCTTGATAGTAGTAACCGCTTCGTCAGCGTTTGTAGAATCCTCACCGGTTACGGATACCTTGTTGATACCAAGACTCTTTGCGCTCATAGATTGGATATCCACGTTGATCTTATTTTCATCGGTGGTGTCTGCGCCTACCTGAAGGCTGAATTTCAGTACATCAGATGCTTTTTCGGCTACGGCCGTTTCTGTAATGCGCAGCTCGACCCTGATGTTCTCGTAATTTGTGGCCTGATCCGCAGAATCATTTGTATGGGCGGCACCCTTCAAGAAATTGGAAGCAGCGAAATCGGCGTCAGTGAGTTTTCCTAACGCTGTTGTACCAGTACTGGTAGCTAAAATACTTTGGGAATAGTCGGATTTCTCGGTTGCAGTTACGGCATTCGAGGCATCATAATCCTTAACCACCTGCGTAGCCGTCACGGCAACATTTGCCTTATAGCCGTCAGCCTCCAGCAGTTTATTCAGATCATCCAGTGTCTTGAAAGAATTTGTATCTTTCGAAGTGGCAGCTTTATTTGCGTCATAAGTATAAGTTTTGCCATTGACAGTGATGGACTCGCCGTCCTGCAGGATGCCTTTACCGGTCCCAGTGTCCAATGTTACCGCAGTTCCGGCGGTAGAATCGTCTGCGCCGCCAATAGATAAGGCATAGGACTCGCCGATAGCTGCTGTGCGAAGCGCCGCATAGTTGGCATCAGTGGCATGAGGCTCGTTAAACTTATTGATTCTTGTCGTGACGCCTTTCGTTTCTGAAGCAAACTTGATGGTCTGAACTGCATTTTTGGTAGCGTCCGTTTTGTTGCCGTCGAGCTTCGACTCCACACTGATTTTGCCGGATTTATCGGAGGACGCCTTGAAAATGTGCTTTAACACATCGTCATTGTTAACGGCCTCAGCAAAGTTTGCCGCGGTCGCGCTCGCGTCTTTTCCGGCTTTGAAGATGACGTCTTTTGTCTTCTTATCACCGTTTTCATCGAGGTATTCAATGGTGGCGGTGTCCTCGGTTCCGGCAGCCATCTTCGTGGCGTCGGTGTCGTCAAAGGTGGCGGCAAAGATGTTACCTTTAGCATTTGTTACAACAGCATCCTGAATCTTGCCGTCAACGAGACCGTATACGGAATCGGCGCCGCTGTCCTTGCCTGATCCCTTTAACAGATAGGTCTCGTTAAACTTGGTTGTTTCGGAGACACGGTCAATTTCTGTGATAAGCTGGTCGATCTCATCCTGTACGGACTGCTTATCGGATTCCGACATCGTGCCGTTTGCCGCCTTGATGGCAAGCTCGTTCATTCTCTGTAACATGTCGTGCACTTCTGTGAGCGCACCCTCAGCCGTCTGCACTGCGGAAATACCGTCCTGCGCATTCGCGGAAGCCTGCGTTAAGCCTCTTACCTGACTTCTCATTTTTTCGCTGATCGCCAGTCCTGCCGCGTCGTCCGCCGCGCGGTTGATCTTGTAACCGGATGAGAGCTTTTCCGTGGACTTTGCCTGTGAGCTCGTCGTCAGACCGAGCATTCTGTTGGAATTCATTGCAGTAAGATTGTGTTGTACGACCATAATTGTTTTCCTCCTTGATTTTTGCGTGCCGCAAATCCGTTTGCGGCAGTTGTTTTGGTTTGCTTGTTGCTTTTTATGACAATAGAAAGTCCTAAAAAACGACGTTCCTATTGCTGAATAATCCGGAAGCCCCCAGGATAGCTCCGGGTTATTACCGATATTAGGGAATTTCGCAGCCTGTGAAGAATCGCGTCAGCGATTCTTCGAAAGAGTTTCTGCAGGAAACTCTTTTTTTGCGGAGTCATTCATCACGATCCGCTTTTTGCGGAAGCGTTCCGGCAGATCGGGTACCGCGTAGTAATGCGGCAGTTTTTCTTTTTCCGCCGGATCGGTGATCTTGGCTTCCAGAACCTTGTTCCGCACGACGTTGAGCTCCTTCGGCGCGTCGATCATAATCCGGAGATGATTTTTGCTGCCTCCAAGAAACACGATCTTCACGTTGTCGCCGATCATCAGATATTCTTCTGCGCTTACCGTAAGTCTTAACATATGAAAACCTCCCTGCTGTTTTTTTGGGGACCCGCGGATTCGCACCGTTTCGCAGATCCGCCGTGTCTGCCTCCATGCTTTTTTGCCTCCATGCCATGCAACATTTGTATCAAAATGTTGCATGGACAGGGAATTGCAGTATAGTAAAAAAGAATCATGCAGACAAAAGGAAAAGGGTTAAAGGAGGACTGAATATGAGCACAACATACCCGATCAGAAATGAAGAAAAACTGGAGCGGTTCAAAGATTATTTCTTAAAGGAAAAACCGGTTTACCGCAATTATGCGATGATCGTTATCGGATTGAACACCGCTTTTCGGATTGGTGATCTGCTGAATTTGAAATGGGAGGATGTATTTAATAGGAAGACAGGGCGTATGCGGGAGCATATCTGCGTGACGGAGCAAAAGACCGGAAAAGAGCGTGTCGTGGCGGTAAACGCGGCGGTCGCCGAGGTGCTGGAAGAGCTGCGAAAGCGGCTTCCCGAAATGGATGAGGAACAATATCTGTTTCCGAGTGTGAAAAAGCCGGGGATTCCACTTTCCCGTTCGCAGGCGTTTCGTATCATCAGGGAAGCGGCGGAATATGCGGGGATCGAAGAGCGCATAAGCTGTCATTCCCTTCGCAAGACATTCGGTTATCAGGCGTGGCGGCAGGGCGTACAGCCTGCGGTGCTGATGGATATTTACAATCATTCCTCTTATCGTGTCACAAAGCGCTATCTGGGAATTGAACAGGAAGACCGGGACAGGGTTTATCTGAATCTGCATGTATGACGGCTTTTGGACAGGAAATAAAAATTTTTTTATTTTCCCTCTAAAGAATTGAAAAAACGGTCCGATATATACAGTGTAAGAAAGAAGATGCAACATTTTGATACATATGTTGCAATAGAATGACCGGCTTGGAACCAGTGTTCCCTGACCGGCATTTTTTATGTGCCGCGGGGAGCTGACGCCGAAGCGGCACAGGGAATTTTGTGCCGCGGAGGAATTACAAATGCAAATATAAATAGAGGAATAAAAAAGAGTTCCGTGTCAGCGGAGCTCTTTTTGACTGAAATTTTGTAACCGAAAGCGTGCAAAGTATGATTTTTTTATTTTTCTGTATAGACCCACGCAAGAAACGCGAGCGCCTGTTCTTTGTGCGGCGAATCATAGAATATGGAATACATGACGCCCTGTTCCCGGTCGTAGCCGAGCATGGGGAGCTTTGGCGCATCCGATATGTCGATCGCGATCGGTACGGCGCCATTCCCGTCATCAAAATCGTAATAGTAAAGTCTGTCTTTATATTGTGCAAGCAGGGCTTCGTCAAGGACATCCGTTAAATCACGGTAATAACCGGCGGAGCCGAAAAAATCAAACGTTTCCGCATCGGTGAGCACAAAGTCGCCGATCTTTCCCTCGGAGTAGGCAAGCATCATGACCGGCGTGTAAGTGCTCACGGAATCGTTGGGATTTTCCGGATCGTAGGCGAGCGAGCAGTCAAAGTCCACGGAATATTTTCCGGTATCGATGTCATTTGCGGCGGCATATGTGTCGATCAGCGCGTTGCACTCGCTGTTTGTCAGCCGCGTGTTCAGGAAAACGCCCGTCAGATACAGCTTTTGGTGGTCGGTGAGCAGGGTGTGGAGAATGGAGCCGACAAGCAGGAGTGCGGCAGCGGTGCCGATGAGCTGCCATTTATGATAATACCAAAAGTAAGCGATCCGTTTCGGAAGGGACTGCGCCTTTACCTTATCCACCTGCGCCCTGATCTCCTCATTTACACTGTTGAACTGACTCATTTTACAAACCAAACCCTTCCTGTATCAATTTAAGAAAATTTCCGGGCGCGTCCAAATTTCGCGATTACGGCAGGGCTGAGCAAAAGAAGCAGTCCTGTTAAGAACTATCTTAACCCGCCAGCCGGCGCCGGTCAATGAGCAGATTCTGAAAAATAGCAAGAAAATTCCTAAAAAAACGATAAATTTACAAAAAGGCTAGCCCAATCCGGCGAATCTGTTGTATGATAGAGACGGAAGGTCGTGAAGCCGTCCAAATATAAAAAATGAGAGGTTTTAGTGATGAGCGAAAGTTATGTAGAAGTCATGGTAAAAAAAGAACGTACCTTAATGGGGAAGCTGCTGTCCCTGATCGTCACGTTTTTGATCATTTTTTCCATCGTATTGTTCGTACTGTCCATGAATCCGATCATCATGATCTTTACCATTCTGTTTGGCGTGGCAATGTATTTTGTGCGCATGAATACGAATCTGGAATTCGAGTATCTCTATGTCGATAAGGAACTCACGATCGACAAGATCATGGCAAAGACAAAGAGAAAAAAGGTCACGAAGATCAGCATGGAGCGCTTAGAGGTCATCGCGCCGATCGGCTCCTATCATCTGGATGATTATAAGAACAGGCTGGATAAAACGCCGGATTACAGCTCCGGCAGAGCGGACGCGAAGCGTTTCCTGCTCGTTTATGAAGGTCAGAGGAGCGTGATCATCGAGCCGGGTGACGAGCTGCTGCGTATGATCAAAAATATTGCGCCGAGAAAGGTATTTACCGATTGACACCGCCGCCGAATAGTGTTATATTTTATCAAATATTTATCAACACATCGCGTTATATTTTCTATCAATTTCACACAAATGCATAAGGAGGCAGGAAAATGGGACAGATTATCGGTGAGGGGATCACGTTTGATGATGTGCTGTTGGTACCCAGCTATTCACAGGTGATACCGAATCAGGTTGACCTTACGACACAGCTTACGAAGAAGATCAAGCTGAATGTTCCGGTCATGAGCGCCGGAATGGATACGGTCACGGAACATAGGATGGCGATCGCCATGGCGCGGCAGGGCGGCATCGGCATCATTCACAAAAACATGTCCATCGACGAGCAGGCGGAAGAGGTGGACAAGGTGAAGCGTTCCGAGAATGGAGTAATCACCGATCCTTTTTCTTTAACTCCCGAACATACGCTTGCGGATGCGGATTCCCTGATGGGAAAATTCCGTATTTCGGGTGTGCCGATCACGGAGGGCAGAAAGCTCGTCGGCATCATTACGAACCGCGATCTGAAATTCGAAAAAGATTTCAGCAAAAAAATAAAGGAATCCATGACGAGCGAGGGACTGATCACCGCCAAGGAGGGGATCACGCTTGAGGAGGCAAAGCAGATTCTGGCAAAAGCGAGAAAAGAAAAGCTCCCGATCGTGGACGACAACTACAATCTGACGGGACTCATTACGATCAAAGATATTGAAAAGACGATCAAATATCCGCTGGCGGCAAAGGATTCGCAGGGACGTCTGCTCTGCGGCGCGGGCGTCGGCATTACGGCGAATGTCTTAGACCGCGTGGGCGCTCTGGTGGATGCCAAGGTCGATGTGATCGTGTTAGACAGCGCGCACGGACATTCGGAAAACGTCTTAAAATGCCTGCGCATGATCAAGGAAGCCTATCCGGAGCTTCAGGTCATTGCCGGAAATGTGGCGACGGGCGAGGGAACGAAAGCGCTGATCGAGGCGGGCGCGGACGCGGTCAAGGTTGGTATCGGACCGGGCTCCATCTGTACAACGCGCGTGGTTGCCGGCATCGGCGTGCCGCAGATCACGGCGATCATGGATGCGTATGCGGTGGCAAAAGAGTACGGCATTCCGATCATTGCTGACGGCGGTATCAAGTATTCCGGCGACATTACCAAGGCGATCGCGGCGGGCGGAAGCGTCTGCATGATGGGGTCTATTTTTGCCGGATGTGACGAGGCGCCCGGCACGTTTGAGCTGTTTCAGGGAAGAAAATACAAAGTATACCGCGGCATGGGTTCCATCGCGGCGATGGAGAACGGCAGTAAGGACCGCTACTTCCAGACCGACGCGAAGAAGCTGGTGCCGGAGGGCGTCGAGGGGCGCGTGGCATACAAGGGACATGTGGAAGATACCGTATTCCAGTTGATGGGCGGTTTACGCTCCGGCATGGGCTACTGCGGGACGCCGACGATCGAGGAATTAAAGCAGAACGGCAGGTTCATTAAAATATCCGCGGCGGCACTCCGAGAGAGCCATCCGCATGACATTCATATCACCAAGGAAGCGCCGAATTACAGCGTGGAGGACGATCACTAGATCACTAAAGGGAAATAAAAAAAGAGTTTCGCGTAAGCGAAGCTCTTTTTTTATTGAACGGAGGTAGAGTCCGTCCGTGCAAGCTCGGCGCCGGTGTCGGCGTGTACATAAATGACAGTGGTTTTTGCATCCTCCATCGGGATACCGTTATAAATCTGATACTGGTCGCCGACCGTATAAAAGGACAGCATCAGAGAAGATTCATAGAGATTCGGCTTGTCCGCGGACAGATAGATCGTGAACTCCGTACAATCACTGTTGACACGTATATCCGTGATGTTGGGATAGTAGTATTTGTCGGAAAGGACCGCTTCAATGCTATCCTGAATATTGCGTGCAAGGTCGTTGAGAAGCCGCGTCCTTGTATCGCCGTCCAAATGATAAGTGACATTGTTATCCTCATCCATCTGACCGTATTGTCCCTCAGGGACGACATTTTGAACGCTGCTGTTCTCTGTGCTCCCCCGATCAGGATCGTCTGTTGCAGAATCAGAATCCGACGCGGCAGGACCACCATCCGCAGAACCGTTCTGGGACTGCGCGGGATTTGCGCCGTTATCCGCAGAAGCGTTCTGGGACTGTGCGGAGTCCGCGCCGCCATCCGCAGAGGCGTCACCGGACTGCGCGGGGGCTGCGCCGTCGTCCGCAGAGGCGTCACCGGACTGCGCGGGGGCTGCGCCGCCGACCGCAGAGGCGTCTTGGGACTGTGCGGGATCTGCACCGCCGACCGCCTCCGTCTCCGGGGCATCGGGACTTGACCCGTCCGCAGAAATGATGGGAATGTCCGCAAGCTCGTCGCCGATCAGCGTCGCCGGAATCTTGATCTCCGCATCCGGGAGATTTGCCACCTCCTCGATCATGGACTCCCGGTTTTCCGGCTGCTTTTCCGTGTCAGAGCCGCATGCAGCCATCAGACAGAGCATGCAGCATGACGCCGCAAGGTATGTTGTTTTTTGAAAAGTATGCGTCTTTTTTGTCATAGCCTGCATTATAGAATACGAGTCGGTGAATGTCAAATAGAAAATGGTTCTTTCCTAAGTTTGTTGCATTATCTTATACTGCTCCCGCAACAATACTTT
>JAMPHA010000046.1:0-17960 GCA_023663615.1 Clostridium sp.
ACCATCACACACCGCCTTTTCTCTTGCCGATCCTCACGGATACAAGATACGAACCTGCCGCCGTAAGGAGCGCCGCGGCACACAGCACATAATACCGATGCCTTATAAAGAAAAGCATCTGCTCCAACAGCTCCCTGCCCGTCAGTGCGCCCGCTCCCGCGCCATCAATAACACTCGTTATTTTATCAAGATTTGCAAGGCACGCCGCCAGCAATATGACCGCCCAGGAAGCAAGCGCCGCGTAATCTTCTTTTCCATATCCGAGCAGCCGGCAGAAAAGGGCGGCAAGGCTTCCGTAAATGCTCATCAGTCCCGCCGCTGAGAGAATGCTCCCCCACAGATCCGCAAACGTGACCAGATCTGTCAGCATCGACAACGCCAGCGCGATTGCCAGATCCGTCAGGACGCCGATCCCTGACAGGCAAAATACCGTCAGGTATCTCGACAGAACACGCCGCTCCACCGTAAGCGGAAGCGACGCGGAGACAGCCGCAAATCCCGCTTTTCCATCCATGCGAAAGAGCACGGTCACGTCTCCCGCCGCGGCGATCGGCAAAAGCAGGAATAACACGAGCGCTGCGGACGCGGCATTTTGCACATCCGCTTCCGACAGGTTCTGTTCGGTCATCACCGCACGACCCGCCGCCGCGAGATTGCCAAACCGCGCACTCAGCACAAACATGACCGAAACCGCCAAAACACCCACTGCCGTATAAAGAAACAGAAGCCGCTGTTTTCGCAGGCACATCAGATCCTTTATGACCAATCCTTTCATCGCTCCTCCTGCTGCCGCTCCGCTTTCTCCGCGGATTGATGGTTTACATAATATAGCATAATGTCCTCTAAAGATGCCTGTCCGCCCGGCGTTCCCACGCAGCGTTTCCCATGTTTTGCAAGGATTTCCGCCTTGTTTCCGGCAAGCACGATCTTACCGCCGTCGATGAACACGACCTCGTCCGCCAGCTTTTCCAGATCGCCCGTGATATGGGAAGAGAGAAAGATCGTGTGCCCTTTCCCTGCGACATATTCCTCAAAGATCCGCAGCATCTCATTCCTGACGATCGGATCAAGCCCCGACGTCGGCTCGTCCATGATCAAAAGTCCGGCATTGTGAGAGAGCGCAACGGCGATCTGCAATTTCATCCGCATACCGCGCGAAAAACTGCCGCACGGTTTCTTCGCCGGAAGAGAAAACCGTTTCAGGTAATCAAAAAACGCGCTTTCCTCCCAGTGTTGATAGATGTTCTTCATCATGATATTGATGTCTTTTCCCGTCATAAATTCATGGAAGCCCATCTCGTCAAACACGACGCCGATCTGATCCCGCAGCGCTTCGCCGTCCTTTTTATTGTCCCGGCCGAATAGCAGGATCTCCCCCGCGTCGATGGTTATGGCGTCCAGGATCGCCCTGATCGTCGTGGTCTTCCCCGCGCCGTTTTGCCCGATAAAGCCGCAGACAGACCCCTCCGGGACCGCAAAGCTGATATGATCCAGCCGAAAATCGCCATAGTCTTTGGAAACTTCTTTCACTTCTATTACGTTCATTCCATCCCCCTGCCTGCGCTGCCGCTTGTCATATAATTCCATTATAGAGAACAGACTGCGATTTGCCAACAAAAAACTCTTGTTCTCCTGCACAAAAAATGGTAAAATAAAGATAATTATAGCAACAAATGGGATATTTCATCATCCTTTAACAGAAGAAAGGAGATGTTTCTATGAAAATCGGGGGAATCGGCAGTATCACCGCGGAAAGCAATATGACCGTCAACCGGACGCCCGCTGCGGAACCGAAGGATCAAAAAAGCAAGAATCTGCAAAACGAGATCACAGACGTACAGCGCGAAATGCAGCGGCTGAATTCCGCAAGCGAACTCACGGTCTCGGAAAAGACCGAGGAGCGCCAAAAACTCCAACAGGAAAAATCGGATCTCTCCACACAGTTGAAACTGCATCAGGATGAACTTCAAAAATCGCAGAAGCGGGAAGTCAAATTAGCCGAACTGCAGGAAGAGCGGATGCCCGCCTGGGAGGAGACCGCCGAAGACACCGAATCGGCGGAGGAGATCACTTCCGATCCCGCAAAAGAGACAAAGACGACGGAACAACCCGCCGAAGACCGCCATGCCATGCAGCCGGGAACGGTCATCGCCCGGACAAACGACGGCACCGTGATCCTGAAAGAAGTCCTGCGCCGCGCCGAAGACGATGCGGCGGACGCCGAAAAGGCACAGGCAGTAGAAGCGAAAGAGGAAGACGCCGCCAAGGAGGAAGCGAAAGCTGCCGAGGAAGAAGATACCCTGACAGACATCGGCTTTTCTGCAGGCGAAATGCAGACTATGGTGTCCGCAAACGCCGCAGGCACGCAGGCTGAGCGTCAGGGAGCGCTCGTGAATCAGACAGACGGCGACATTGCCGTTTTGAAAGGTGAGATCAGGCAGGATGCCTACCGTGGCGTCGATACGGACAGAAAACAGGGTGAACTCGACGAGATGCAGAAGCAGAAGACCCGTGAACTGGCGTTCGAGTTTTCCATGATCGGTGAGACAAACGCCGCGATGCAGGCAGGCGCGGAAACGACACTCTTTGATAACGAAAGAACGTTTCAGGTCAGCGGTGTGAATGCGCAGCAGGATGACCCGAATGCGCAGTTCGGACTGCAAGCTGCTATCGTGTAATAACCTTTTCCGAATTCTATAGGTATCATCTACCGAAATAAATATGGGATATTGTACTCAAAACATAGAGTACAATATCCCATCCTTTATGCTTTCCGCACATCCGTGATCCACAGATTTGTCAGATCGTATTTTTCTTCCGCAGACCAAAGAACAAAACCGCGCCCGCAAGGACTGCCAGTACTGCGATCGAGATCTGCAAAGAATATCCCTGCTGCTCCCCTGCCGTCTGTTCCATGCCGCTTTCGGGCGCTGCCGCCCGCAGGCTCACGGCGTTCTCCTCCCAGGAACCCTCCGCAGGATCGCTTTCCGGCTCTTCCCCTTCGGGATAGAGCAGACCGTACCGCTCGGCATCAATCCCTGCATCTGTAATGCCGTCGTTGCTCTCCTGCTGCTCTTCCGACGGATTCTGCGCATCCTGTCCGCCTTGTTCCTGACCAGCTTCTTCGCCTTGTTCGTCCGATTTTCCCGGTTCCTCCTGCGCTTCTTCTACGCTCTGATTGCCCGGCTCGCCCTGCTCCTGATCGTCCGATTTCCCCTGTGCTTCTTCTGCATTCTGACCGTCTTCATTACGGTCATCCGGCTCCTCTGCGTTCTGCGGCGCAGGCTCTTCCTGCTCCTCTTCCGGAGCGGGCTGCAAAGGCAGGGCTATGCTCTCTTCCAGAGACTGTACGACTGTGGTGCCGTCTGACAACGGCGTGATCTTAAATTGCTTTTTACATGCGCTGCACATATAGATATCGTCATGGTCAAGCACAAATTTATGACCTGTTGCGGGAAGCTTGACAGCATCCGCAGAAGTTTCCCGAGTTCCCGCTGCATCACTGAACAGTTTAGAACATTTCTGACATTTCCAATATGCCATGTTTCCATCTTCTATGCAACTCGGCTCCTTTTCCAAAACAGGGCTTAACGTATGCTTTGCCTGCAAGTCCACTTTTTTTGTATCCTGATAAGTTGTGCTGCCAATTGTCACCGTCGCTGTATAAGTAATCTTTCCGGGCGTTTCACAATCCGCCCCCCTGCGTTTCCGCGCTAGTAACAACAGCCTCTTTTTTCACCGTTTCTTCGCAGTTTTTACAGG
The DNA here is from genome assembly GCA_023663615.1 of Clostridium sp. GTDB lineage: Bacteria > Bacillota > Clostridia > Lachnospirales > Lachnospiraceae > DLAJ01. Next base: position 3,763 of record JAMPHA010000046.1, read on the forward strand.
TAAACTCGGCAGCAGCAGTCAAATAATCATCCGCCCAATCCCATCCCGACAGTTCACTATATACGTGATCCGCAAGAGGAAGCGGCTTACTCTTCTCATCCGTATATGTCTGATCACCGATCGTAACACTTGCTTTATATCTTTCCTCTCCCGCCTCCTGACATGTGGAAGCTATCGTTTCCACCAGTTCCGGCTTAACCTCCCTCTCACCGCTCCTGTTCCCGCATACCGTGCAGACAAGTGCAAAGGCGACTTTTGAAAAATTCCCCTCCTCCCACTTCCAATCCGGCTGATAGCTGTGCGGAAGCGGCTGACCACTTACAGTATCCGTATCCTCATAAGTCTGACCATTAAATTCTACAACCGCTTCGTAAACCGTATCCCCTGCCGTTGTACAGCTTGCCGTCGTTTTAACAGTAACCGTTCCTTCCTTCTCTACTGCCGGTTTCACGCAGTTACTATTTTCACAACTAAAAGTTGCAACAGCAGTCGGTGGGTTATTTTCCTTATACCATGTCCAGTTTGCTCCACCGTATTTATGCCCGGTCGCTTTGATCACAACATTCTTTTTCAGAATCTCTGTCTTTCCCTCCTGCTCCTTAAAGTATTTCTTGCAGGCTGGACATTGCCAATACTCTATATTTCCCGACGTCGTGCACGTCGCTGGCACCATTTTTGTATAAACCAGCGTCGCATGGGGCAATTTCTTCCCCTTAACCGTCTTCCGATCCTGATAAGTCTCGCCGTTCCTCTCCACGGAAGCCGTATAAATATTCTCGCCTGCCGCGCCGCAGGTCGCCGCTTTCACTTCTTCCGTGATCTTCGCTTCCAGCGTCAACTTTTCTCCGCAATCCCGGCAGGTAAAGACAGCCGTTGCCGCCTTATATTCTTTCCACTCCCATTCCGGCTCCTGATAAACATGCTCATGATTCCCGGAATCACTCTCCTCCACATAAGCGCTGTCTGCCGCAGTCTGCTTATTCTCTTTCGCATTGGTATAGACAAGGATCATCTCCCCGGCTTTGCCGCCCGCTTTGGGTCGCTGCACCTGATACACCACTTTGCCGCCAAACCCCGGAAAGCCCGCGCCGCAGGTCTGATACCAGACGACATTCTCGCTCTTTCCGTCGTTCAAAAGCCAGCATACTTCACCCGATGCAAACTGCTGCAAAGTCATCGCCACGCCGTAATTGCCTTTCTCCGTGCCCGTGATCAGATAATAGCAGTTCAGGAACACGCTCTTGGAATGGTTATAGCCGCAGACGCTTCCCACATACTTCTTTCCCTTGCCGCTCACTTCCCCCGTATTATAACAGCCGGAGACCAGTTTTTTATTGTAACCGCAGATGCCGCCCACGCTCGTGCCGCTTCCGTTTACCGTACCCATATTATAGCAGCTGGAAGTATCGTTCTGATTGTAGCCGCAGATACCGCCCACATATTTGCTGCCGCTTACCGCGCCTGTGTGATAACAGACGTTGACCGTTCCGGTCACATCATTATAACCGCAGATACCACCCGTATATCTCGCGCCCGCCACAGCCGCCGCGCTGTAACACCCGGTAATGATCCCCGCATTGCGGCCGCAGACGCCGCCCGTATAATTGCCCGCCGCAACGCTTCCCGTTACGCCGAGATTCCTGATCGTACCGTTGTTACAGCCGAACAGCCCCGCATAAGAAGACTTCGCTCTCTGACAATACAACCCGCTCACCTGAAAAGAGCCGCCGTTAAAAATCCCGGTATACGGATTTTTGTCCGTACCGATCGGCGTCCACGAACCGCTCTCTTCGCTGCACACGCCGGACAGATCGATATTCTGCGTCAGAACGGCGCACAGTCCCGTGTTCGGCGTTCCGTCGGCGCCGTTTACCATATCTGCAAAAGAGCGCAGCTGCTCTGCATTATGGATCCGATAAGGCGAAACTTCCGTTCCGTCGCCCTCCATAGCCGCAGGATCGCTTTCCGCCGCTTCAAGCAGCCGGGAAGCCCCCTCCACCTTTGCCGCCATGACCGTATCCGGCGTCAATAAAAACAGCATACTGACGATCAACAAGAAACTTATGGTTTTTCTACGCATTTTGATGCTCTCCTTTCAGGCAGATAATGCCCTTTTGGCAGGCAGACTGTCACTTCATCATAATTGGAATATAGCACAAAATTCTGTTTTCTTCAATCACAAGATTCCATTTTGTATTCCGGAAAAATGCTTTTTTTACACTTTTTCGGAATATATACTTGTATCATTTTAAGAAAGTATGGTATACTAATTTCGGAAAAACGCTTTTTTCACACTTTTTCGGAGGAAAATTTATGGAAATCGCCAGAGAACGATATCTGCAAAAGCTTCTGGATCGAAAAGAAAACGGACTGGTCAAAGTAATTACCGGAATCAGACGATGCGGTAAATCATACCTTCTCTTTCATTTATACAAAAACAAGCTGCTCGGTCTGGGAATCCCCGCAGACCACATCATTACAATGGCGCTTGATGATATTGTCAATATCAAATACAGAAACGCCATGCAGTTATATCATTATGTAACATCCCATATCCTTGACGATGCGGTTCATTATGTTTTTCTGGACGAAATACAGTTTTTAGAAAGTAATTTTGTCGATTTGGTCAATGGACTGATGCACATTGAAAATCTGGATATCTATGTTACCGGAAGCAATTCGCGATTTCTGTCAAGTGATATCCTGACCGAATTCAGGGGCCGTGGTGATGAAATACGGATATTTCCCCTGTCCTTTTGCGAATTTGCAACTGCTTATGACAATATCAATACCGCCTGGAAAGATTACTATACTTATGGCGGACTTCCTTTGATCCTTTCACGAAAATCCGATGAATTGAAAGCAGAATACCTGATTTCGTTATTTCAAAATATATATATCAATGATATCAAAGAGCGAAACAATATCCGGACTGATGACGAACTTGATATCTTGATCGATATCATAGCTTCCGCCGTCGGCTCATTGACAAATCCGACAAAATTATCCAACTCATTCCGAAGCATGAGTCAAAAAACCTTGTCCGATAAGACGATCAAGCTATATCTGGATTACCTTGCCGACGCCTTTTTAATCGAAAAAGCTGTTCGATTCAATGTAAAGGGGAAAAAATATATCGATTCTCCGGCTAAATACTATTTTGAGGATGTCGGTCTTCGCAATGCCCGATTAAATTTTCGGCAGCAGGAAGAAAATCATATCATGGAAAATATTATCTATACAGAACTCAGGAGCCGGGGATATCGTGTAGATGTCGGCGTCATCGAAACACAGGAAAGCGCCGCTGGCGGAATGCAGAAAAGAAAGCAGCTGGAAATTGATTTTATTGCCAATAAGGGCAATCGAAAATACTATATCCAATCTGCTTTTGCACTATCGACTCCGGAAAAGATGGCGCAGGAAAAAAAATCACTTAACAAATTGAATGACTCTTTCAGGAAATTTATCATCGTAAAAGACGATATCAAAGCGCAGTATGATGAAAACGGTTTGATCACTATGGGGATTTTTGATTTTCTTCTTCACGAAAACAGTCTGGATCTATAACATTCCATATCTTTCGGGCGCACATAAAAAGAGGCTGCCACATCGGGCAGCCCCTTTTTGTATCCTTTTATTCTCACTCCGGCAGAATAAACTTCGCGATCAATCCGTCCAGGGAAGTCGCCTGCGCCGACAACTCCTCGCTGGTCGCGGACGATTCCTCCGCCACCGCCGCATTGGTCTGGATGACATCGGAGATCTGGTCTACGCCGATCTCCGCTTCGCGCATGGTAGCCGCCTGATTCGAGGAGATGATGCTCAGATCTTTGGAAGACTCTGCCACCTTTCTGATACCTTCCACAACTGTTTCCAGAGAAGCCGCGGCGCGGTCCGCCACCTTATTGCCGTTATGTACTTCACTCATAACGCCCTCGATCAGCGTTCTGGTATCGACCGCGGATTTACTGCTCTGCTCCGCAAGCTGCCTGATCTGATCCGCCACGACGGAGAAGCCGCGTCCCGCTTCGCCCGCTCTCGCCGCCTCGATCGACGCGTTCAGGGAAAGCATATTCGTCTCGGACGCAATGTTCTCGATCTCAGAGATAATGTTCCCGATCTTCTGGGAAGCCGCGTTGATACGACCCATGACCTCCAGCATTTCTTTCATATCGTTGCTGCTCTGCTCCGCGCTCTCGGCATACTGCTGCGACTGCCTGTATGCCTCTTCCGCTGATTCCGCGGCTGTTTTCGCCGATTCGGAGATCGTCGTGATCGTCGCGTGAAGCTCCTCTACCGCGCCTGCCTGATCCGTCGCGCCCTCTGCAAGGCTCTGCGAACTCTCAGCCAGATTGGTCGAGTTAGCCGACACCTGGATCGAAGATTCTCCGATGTAACGGAGCGTATCGATCATACCGTCCCGCATCTGTTTCAGAGAGTCGAAAATCTTCTTGAACTCGCCCTTATACCGCGTACCGTCCTTCGATCTGACCGCATAGTTGGAATTTGCCATCTCACCCAGCAGATACTCCAGATCGTAAATGACAAAGTCGAGCGTATCCGCCATATCCTTGGAAGCCCGGACGATATCGCCAATCTCGTCTTCCGCATCGTCCACCGGGAAAGGGCTGGTCAGGTCGCCGTCCGCAAATTCTTCCAGACGGATCTGCAATTCATTCAAAGGCTCCGCGATACCCTTTGCCATCTTCCGTCCCAGATGAATCGAATGATAAAGCGCAATCGTAATGATGACCGCAACGGCGACAGCAATCACGATACAGATGATCAACAGAATATGCGATACCGTATCGCCGCGCGCCACCTTGGTATCCATGATGGAGATCAGTTCGCTGTTGATCTCGTCATAGAGCGGCATCAGTTCGCGCATTGCACGCTCCTGCGCCACGACGCACTGTTCGCGGTCTGTCACCGCGCCCTGCTCCATGATCTCCGCATCCAGTTCCCAGTAATCCGGAAGTTTACTCTGGATATTGGCGTATGTCCGCTGGTTCGCCTCCGATACCATCGCGCTCTCCAAATTCGCAAAATTCGTCTTAAACTCCGCGATGCTCTGCGAATGCGCCTCGATCATGTCATCGATCGCCTCCTGGTCGTCATAACCGATCGCTGCGCGCATGGACGAACGCGCCTCGGCGAAATTCGTCATCGCTTTCCCCACATCACCCTGCGCAAAGCCATAGTTATGCAGCGCTTTGGAATACTCGGCTGACACAATGATCATCGCGACGAGCGCAATGACGGCGACCAGCGCCGGAATCCCCGATGCGATGACAAACCCGCGCACCAGACGTTCCCGAATCCGATGCTTATTCAATTTTTCATGCATTTCTCTTCCCTCCTACACAGCCGGAGAGGTTGAACCCCCAGTCAACCACTTTCCGGCAAATGGTCAGACATAAAACAAATGCTGTCATCAATTTGCCATTCTGCGGCTGTGTGGTCGAGAATAGTAAAGATACCGTATTTCATTTTTGGAACTCCGACAATGCCCTTCGTCTTTGTCTGACAAACTTCAACTTACGCAATACATTATAGCACTTTTGTCGTGTTTTTCTACCCAAATCATAAAATTTTTATGAAAATCGTCAAAGAAAAATAAAATATTCGTTTTTCAAAGTACAGCTTTACCCCCCCCCCTGCGTTTTATCATTCAAGCGTCGTCTTTCTCACTGTTTCCCGTATCGCGCCTCCTCATATTCTCTGTGCAGCAGCCGCATCTTTTCATCCTCCCGTAAACCAGCCGCCTCCTCGATCTGGGCGGGCGATTCATACGGCGCGGGCTTGTCTTTTCTGTGCTTCCGTATCATTTTCCGATATCTGCGCCTGATCCTTTCCGCCGCGCTCTCCGCGCGGTGCGCCCGTCTCCCGAACAGTTCCTCTCTGTCGGATCTTTCTTTCTCCCTGATCTCCTCTATGAGATCCCCGTTTCCGTCGCGGCTGTCCTTAAAATCCTGAAACGCCTGCCGGATCGCCAGAACGATCCCCACGACGGAAACCAGGATGCAAACGCCTGCCAACACGCCAAACAGGACATTTGCAAACACAGACGGTTCCGGCAGCGGCTCTCCGGCGCTCAACATCTCCATCATCCCGCCGCCCTCTGGCGCGCCTTCCCGCACCATCGGCTCCGGCTCTTCATACGGTATAAACCCTGCGTCGTCAAACCATCCCCGCATATCGATATACCGCCTGCTGCCCGCCAGAAAGACAGACGGAAGCATGCCGACAAGCAGCAGGAGCGATAAAGTCAAAAGCATGGAAAGCCCTATCCCGTACAGGCGTCTTGTCGGAATCCCGCTGATCCGCTTATTCAGCTCCAGATAAGAGCGCACTTCATAAAACCAGGCAGCAACCAAAGCCATGAAAAAATAGACAATGGCGCTGTAGAACGCCATATCGCACAATGCCTTTGCCTGCAAAAACAAGCCGAGTATATAGATCACGACAAAGTACCATACGCACGACAGCGACGGGGTATCCAAAAACTCCTCTTTCTTTGCCGCCAGCGGATCCTTTTCTTTCCTCCCCGGCGCTTCCGCTAATCTTGCAGCCAATCTTTTCAGGGCAAGGAACACAGTCTCTGCGGACATTCCGAGCCCGTAACCGACAGTATATGCGCCCGGCGCATTCAACAATACGGCAGCGCCGCATACGCCTGCCAATAACACCGCGCATACTGCAAGGTATCCGGCAAGATATTTTGTGCGCTTCGCCGCCCGCTCCGTGACAATCACCGGAATCGCGATCAGCAGACATTTTCCGTATAAAGCGCCCGCTCCCGCCGAATCTAAAAGACCAATCACCGCATACAAAAACGGGATCAATAAGGCTAAAAGAAGCGTGGCGTGAACATATCCGATGATTTTCAGGATTCGACTGACCGTCACCCTCTCTCCACCTCCCTGATCAACAGCTTTACATTGTCCGTGGATCTTATGGCGTCTATGCGGTCTCTCTGCTCAGACTTTTCACCCCGGTAGACAGGCACGACGACCAAAGCCTGATACGCACCGGAACAGTCACGAATGTCCGCCATCATCCGATCACTCAGGTTTTTGGAAAGGAAGAGCAGAAGCGTATCCTGCGAAAGCGGCTTTTTTGAAAATGCGCCCGCAAAAAGTTCCTTTACCATCTGTGCAAAATCCTGATGCACCGTCTCCGGATCGTATTCCGCGAGCATCCGTTCCAGATCCGTCAGCGCGCTCTTATCATTCGTCGGCAGCATGAGCGGTCCGCCGCCGTTGTAGGAAAATCCCACTTCTATATTCTGCCCGAGAAGCTTTCTGACCAGCGTTGCCGCTATCGCGATGCTTTCTTCCACCAGTTCCCCGCACTTTAAGATCCCCGCGTCTTCCACATCCAGAAAGATCATCGTTTTCAGAGACTGTGCGGAGTCATAGGTATTGACCATCAGTGCCCCTGTCTTTGCGCTCGCTTTCCAGTTGATCGTTTTCATCGGATCATCCGTCGTGTAGCTTCTGATCGTACGAAAGGCAAACGGGTCTTCGTAAAGTCGTTTCGCACAGGAGACCGTCCCCAGCATCTGTTCGCACACCGCCATCAAATCTGACACATCTGTCATTTTTGGATACACATAAATTTCCGCGGAAGTTTCGATCTGTTTGTGATAGCGTTTTCCGTAAAGAAGACTGTACGCCGTGATCTCTGCATCCTTTACCGGATACCTGCCGCGTTTCGGGCATTGCACGGGAATTTCCCGCGTGATCTTCTGCCTCCCCAGAATCGCAAAAATATCCCTTTTATAGAGATAGTCGCTGACATTGGTATTGTCGGCATTCGCAAAATGCAGTTCCTTTTGGGTGTGAAATCCCACTTCAAGAACAGGAACGGGAATCTTCTTCCTGTTCTCGACCACCTCATATAGTTTTGTCTCCTGTCCTGCGTAAACGTAAGCAACATCATACCACAATCTCACAAAGACCTCTTTTGACCATTGATAGCGATAGAGAATCTCCCACAGTACGCTCACGATCAGGATCCCAAGCAGCAGAAATCCTATCATCTCTTTGACCAGTCCTCTGTCGGCAGTTCCACACTGTTTAAGAGCTTCGTCACGACGGCTGTTTTTTGATGTGCGTCATATTCACCGATCAGCCTGTGGCACAACACACAGTGCGCAACCTCCTTGATATCCTCGGGAACCACGTATTCCCGCCCCTGCACAAGCGCATAGCCCTGCGACGCGCGCAGCAGAGCGAGGGTCCCCCGCGGGCTCACACCCACGTTACTCTTTCTGGTCTCCTGCACCAGCATAACCATGTAGTCCCGCAGGTCGGCGTGCACAAACACCCCGCGGCATGCGCTCTGCAAGTCCCTGATATCCGCCGCGCTGCATACCGCCCCGATCTCGGCAAGCGGCTCCGCCCGGATAAAGCGGTCGATCATCTGCCGCTCTTCGCTCCCCGTCAGTCCTCCCATACGGATCTTCATGAGAAAGCGGTCAAGCTGCGCTTCGGGAAGCAGAAAACAGCCGATCGTCTCCACGGGATTCTGCGTTGCCACGACAAAAAAGGGCGCGTCCAGGATCCGCGTCACACCGTCCACCGTCACCTGCCCCTCCGCCATACACTCCAAAAGACTTGACTGCGTCCTCGGCGTGGCTCTGTTGATCTCGTCCGCCAGCAGAATGTTTGTAAATACGGGTCCTTCCTTAAAAGTAAACGCCGCCTTTTCCTGATCAAAAAACGACAGTCCTGTCACATCGCTCGGGAGCAGATCCGGCGTAAACTGCACTCTGTTAAAGCTGCAGCCCATCGACTTCGCAAGCGCCCTTGCAAGCACCGTCTTTCCCGTTCCCGGAACGTCCTCCAAAAGCACATGCCCGCCCGCTGCGACGGCGGCAAGCAGAAGCCTCGTCACTTCCCGTTTTCCGATCATGACTTTTGCAACGTTTTCCTCGATCTTCGATAATATGCTTTTTGATTCCATACCGTTCCTCCATCGTACCGCCCGTCAATGCCTGATCCTGACTGCAAATAACAGACCGATCAATAATACCATAACAGAAACGCCGAGCAAAATCCAGTTCTCGGCGGAAATCTCCGCAGAAGCCGTCTGTGCCCCGCCGCGCATCTGTTCCGTCATCTGTCCCCGCCCGAACCCTTTCTGCTCAAAGTCCTGCTGTCGGAACCGCGCGTCATCCCCCTGTCCGCGCTCCGCATCCGGCGCAAACATTCCGCGCTCTTCCGTAGAGGCGGCGTCCTCGGGCGGCTCGATCTGACCCATCGCGGGAAGCGCGTCATCCATGCCGTTTTTCTCCATCGACTCACGATCGGGCATCTCGGCAGGTCTTGCCGTGTCATCCGCCGCAGAAAAACGATTCCTGCCTCCCATACCGCCGCCTCCGAACATACCGCCCATGCCAAAGCCTGTGCCCTCGCCTGCCGTATTCTCGATCGTGACCTCCTCCGTCGTATCGCCGACCGTAACGGTGCACACATCTCCCACCTGCATTCCCGGCGCACTGAGCACAGCGGAAGAAAAAGCGTAAGGGATCTTGGCCGAGAGAAGTTCACCGCCCGCAGAATCTTCCAGCTTTATGGACGTACCAGCCTCCGCAGATGTCGTGTACATCAAAAAGCCCTGCGGAGAATCGCTGTCAAACCCCTCCGCCATCATACTGCCGCCGCAGGCGATCACCGTCCCGCCGCTGACCACACACTCGCCGCCGTTTTCGCTCCCGTAATCCAGCGCACAATTTCCGCCGCTTCCTACCACACTGATCAGGACCAAGCCGCCCTCGATATAAATATTGCCGTTGGAGTCAAACCCGTCCGCATCCCTGCCCGAAGCATTCATGACCGTGATCTTGCCGCCTGTCACGCGGATATTGGACTTTTCCCCGCTTCCGTTGGCATTCAGCCCGTCGTCCGTCGGCACAATGTCCACAGTGCCTCCGGCGATCGTAATATCTATCGCTTCGATCCCCTCATAACAGGCAGGGATCGAAATGCTGCCGGATTCCAGATAAAAGAAAGCGGTCTCGTCATCGTTCGACACCGTGATGCCGTCATCGCCGGCTGAAACCGAAATCTCCGCATCCCGCACGCGCACACTGTCGTTCGCGTGAATACCGTCCTGCACCGCGCTGACCGTGATCCTGCCGCCCGCGATCGCCAGATCGTCATTGCAGACGATCCCATGCTGATATTCCGCATCTACCGTAAGCGCGCCGCTCCCGTTGATCGTCAGATCGTCCCGGGAATAGATTGCGCCGTCCACGCCCGAGGCGATGATCTCCTCACTATACTGCGCGCCCGATGAAACGCTGTTTTCCGTCCCCGCCGCGAGCGTCAAAAAGACATGGTCCGCCTGCTCCACCCGAATCGCCGCGTCATTGTCACAGTAAAGCGTCACGCCGTCAAGCAAAAGCCAGATATCATCGCTTTTGTCGGCGTCAATGACAACGCTGCCGTTCGTGAGTTCCCCTGTCAGCACATAATGCCCTGCATAGGCAATTCTGACACTACTGTCATAAATATAAGCGCCGTTTCCGGCAATCGTACTGCTTTCATCGGACAGCGCGATCTTTGTCGCCGAACCGGTATCCCAATCGGCATTCAGGTCATTTGCCGTAAAATAAGCGTTTCCGGATTCTGCATTCACGACCGGGATCGCCGCTTTCGCCGCGCCGCTCATCAGCAGGACCGTCACTGCGACCGCAAACACGGCGGCAGTCATGCAGATCACGTCGATCTTTTTATGTGTAGACATTGTGTCCTCCTTCATCTGCATACGCAGATGCCATAACCTTTCGCAACATCGGCAAGAATTGCGCAGTAATTCTTGCGGCGCTGGCTATGCCTGCGCCAATTATCCCATGTAATCGCCGTTATAGCTGACCAGGACCGCGCTGCCAACGCCCTGCATCTTAGATAATTGATTGATAAAATCCGTATTGTCATCTTTCAAACGGATCTCCATAGTCAGTTCCACAGTTCCCTCCTGCGCGCTCTTACTCTTGACGCTGCAATGCTGCGTCATTTCGTCAAGGTAAGCTTTCGCCGCACTCTCACTGTCATGCCCGTCGCATTGCAGGATCACGATATACGGATTACAGTGCGGTTTCCGATTGACAAAAACAAGAAGAATCACGCCGATCAGAACGCTGCCGATCACGGCAAGCGGAATCATCCCTGCCGCCAAAACGATACCGACGGCGATCGACCAGAACAGAAACGCGATGTCAAGCGGCTCTTTGATTGCCGTCCGGAAACGGACGATGGACAGCGCGCCCACCATACCGAGGGACAGCACCACATTGCTCGTCACCGCAAGGATCACCAGCGTCGTGATCATCGTCAGCGCAAGCAGCGTCACGCCGAAGCTCGACGAATACATCACGCCCTGATAGGTTTTTTTGTAGACCAGAAAGATAAACATGCCAAGCCCGAAAGCCAGCACAAGCGCCAGCGCCATATCAAACAGGCTCACGGCAGTTACATTTTCCAGAAAACTTGATTTAAAAATATCGTTGAATGTCATAATGTTTTTCTCCTTTTAGCCGTAAATACGGCACTGTGCATATTTTGAAAAGGCAGTAACGCGCCGCCCGGGTATCCGCACGACATCCCGTATGAGATCCGGCAGGAAATCGTCCCATTTCACCTCCAGGATCATCGGGGCATCTCCCGCCGGCACCGTAAGACATGACGGGTTCAGAAAATCCTTGCAACAATATCCCGCGCGAATGTCGTAATCCAGCGTAACCCGCACATTGCCGGGCGCATAGACGAACGGTTCCCTTATGTAGTCCACAATGACTTTCGGCTTAAGACCCTGCATCCGCATTTTCGCATACAGTTCGCAGATCAGCTCGTCTTTGCTGTCCGGCATCCAGTCAAGACGCCCCTCTGCGACCGCCTGCGCCTGTGCGGCGGTAAGCGCTGTGCTCTGCTTCTTCCCAAGACCGCTCACCTTGCTCTTTTTTTCCAAATGAATGACGGAAGTGTCTTCATTATAATAGCGGATGCGGAATTTTTCCCTGCGGCTGACGCCGTCTATCTTTTCCCGCAGCGCCTTATCCGCCGCATTGTCAAAATAAAGACTCCGTATCTTGTATTTTCCGTCTGCTGCGTGCGGATCCGGTTTCATGACCGCGCGAAGACGCTGCCGCAAAACCAGCAGATCCGCCTGATTGATCTCGTGTTTCCACTCATGCCGATAGTCCATGCTCCCTCCTTCCTTTCGCTGCAGCCGCGAATCTCTTTACCTTTGACAAGTATACAGACAAAATTTGAATGAACGGTGAAGCGTTTGTGAAAATTCTGTGATCATGTTACGAGAGATAAAAGGCTTTCGCTTCGTGCTTTTTCAGGGAAACGGCAATGGACTCCGCCGCCGAAAAGGTTTCCCCGCTCCACAACTCTTTGCTTTCCCTTTTTTCGTAAATTTCCAGATCTTCCAGCCGGATCGCAGTGCGGACATCCTGCTCTCCTACATTAAAAACTGCCGCATACTGTCCACCCTTGCTGCTTGCCGCCGTCCAGAGGATCAGTTCCGTCCCTTCCGTCTCCCGCCGCCAGACCTGATGCGAATGGCGGGCGTCCCTGTGCATTTTCAGGATTTCCGCATTGGTGACAAGGTCCAGCGTGAACTCGTCAAATCCCGTCATCTCCCCGCCGATCATCAGGGGCGAGCGGAAAATGCTCCACAAAGTCATCATCGTGATCTGTTCTTCTTTTGTAAAATTCGTTCTGTTAGAGACGTCGTACACCTGACGGATCGGTCCGATCGGAAGCATATCCGCATCCGGATAATGACCGGATCCGGTGTGCGTGCACCATTTCTCCGCACGCGAAAACATATCGTATAACAGTTCCCATTTGTCCCAGAAATCATCCGTGATACGCCACATATTGGCCGTCTGCTTGTATAATTCCGCCTTTTCTAAGAGCGCGGGACCGGGAGACAGACTGAGTATCATTTCCCGTCCGCATCGGTGAAGCGCCTCACTAAGCAGGATCAGTTCTTCCTCCTCGTGCGGCAGTTCTCGCGCGATATCGTCACATTTGATAAAGTCTACGCCCCACGAAGCATACAGTTCAAAGATACTGTCGTAATACGCTTTTGCCCCTTCTTTTGCAGGATCCACGCCGTACATATCCGTATTCCACGCGCAGATGCTCGCCGTCTTGGCGATTTCCCTCGCCGTTTTGTCGGATCCTTTTATTTTCAGATTTTTATGTACTGCCAGTCTGGGGATGCCCCGCATGATATGGATGCCGAATTTCAGCCCCAGCGAATGGACGTACTCGGCAAGCGGTGCGAATCCTTTTCCTTTCGCCGCCGACGGAAAGCGGTTTTCCGCAGGCAGGACTCTGGAATACTCGTCCATAACGACATCCGCGAACGGATGATACTCGTTGGTGGCAGCATTTGGCTCATACCATTGAATATCCACCACCACATATTCCCACCCGTACTGCTTCAAGTGCTTTGCCATGTATTCCGCATTCTTTCGCACAATATCCTCCGTGACCGCCGCACCGTAACAATCCCAACTGTTCCATCCCATAGGGGCTTTCTTTTCACACATCCTGATTTTCTCCTTTCCCGGGAATCCTCCGGCGTTCTTCCTGCCTGATCTTATGGATTCCGCCATCCATGTCCAGCATACCAAAAAATCCCGCCTAATAAAAGGTGGGACTATCGAACGGCTTTCCGGCGGCGTTTGACAACGCAGACTGAAAATGCTAAAATGTGTGACACAAAAGAAGAAACGGGAGGGAAATATTCAGAATTTCAGAGCAGCCTTAAAAGCTGTACCAGTTCATGTGGCTCATCTGCATCCGACGCGGTCTGTCTGGTGTCAAACTGCGAGAAACGGTTCGCTTTATAGAAATCCAGAAGTTTTTCCTCGTTTTCTGCTTCCAAAAATGTCACCATACCACCAAACGTATATTGTGTTGCTTTGATTTTATCCCATGCCAGTTCAAGAAGTTCTGCACCAGTAATCATTTTTCCATCATTTTCAGAATAATTTTTGCCTAACTGCGCAATCAAATAAGCTGACATGGTATATGTATCCGTTCTTTTATCCAACTCACTAATCCGCAACAATTTTCTTTTTGTGGTATTACTTACCGTTTCGCCCCTTATCGTCAGCGGCTTTAATGCAAGAGTAAAATATCCCAACAGTTTTCCTCCAACAACAG
>JAMPHA010000047.1:0-17878 GCA_023663615.1 Clostridium sp.
GACAACAAAGTATTCATTTATTGCGAAAAACAGGTATATGAAACACGTCAGAAGCTGTACGAGCTGGAGGAAGCGCTAAAGGAAAAGCATTTTCTGCGCGTATCAAAATCCGTGCTGTTGAATCTCATGAAGATCGAGTCAATAAAATCCTCGCTGAACGGTAGATTTATGGCTGTTATTCAAAACGAAGAACAAATTATTGTTTCAAGAAAATATGTTCCTGAGCTGAAAAAAGCTCTGAAAGGTGGAAACTTATGAGCCTCAAAGAAATCCTTTACAGGTCGCTTATGATATATTTTATTCTTGTCACCTGTATTACGGCGGGAATGGCGATCCTTGGTTCCGTTTTTGACCCCGGCGCGAAATTCGGATATAGCGCATTTGTCTCACCGTTTATTTTTGCGGCTTTGGGCATTATTCCGAACCTGCTTATGTACTCTTCAAAAGAGTTATCAGACAGGCAGATCATTCTGCGCAAAATCATACAGTTTGCGGTTATAGAAGCAGAAGTGGCAGGTGTCTGTATCATAAGTCCGATCATCCACACGGAAAAAGCCGGGGTTATGATCAGCATCATGATCAGTGTGCTGGTGATCTTTATCCTTGTCCATTTGATTATAATCATGAATAACTATTTTTCTGCCAAACAACTTACAAAAGAACTCATGCAGTTTCAGAAAAATACAAAAACTTTGTAAAACAAAAAATTTTGACGGGAATATTGCAATCGGAATCAAATATCAATATCCTTGCGCGCATTATAAAGCGCGAGAATCTTTTGAATCTTCTCCGTCGGCGTCATGACGTTTGTCATGGAAATATCATGATTCATAAAGTCGATAATCGAAGCCACGAACTTACTCATGTCCGCCTCGATATAATAAGGGCGTCCCAGCAGCTCCGGGCGGCGGTAGCTTAAGTTGGTGGTGATCACTTTATCAAAATACATCCGCTCATACGCTTTGTCGAATGCGTCCAGACCGTTTGTGAAGAGTCCGTAAGTGCAGCAGATATAGACGCGCTTGGCATTGCGTTCCTTGAGCTGTCTGGCGGTATCTAACATACTTTCTCCCGAACTGATCATATCGTCAATAATAATTACGTCTTTGCCGTCAATATTATCGCCGAGAAATTCATGGGCGACGATCGGATTTTTGCCGTTTACGAGCGTGGAATAATCGCGGCGTTTATAGAACATGCCGGTATCGACGCCGAGTACGGAAGCAAGATAAATCGCGCGGTTTAACGCGCCCTCGTCGGGGCTGATCACAACGGTATGCTCCTTGTCGATGATCATGTCTTTTTCGCTGTGCAGGAGCGCGCGCGCAAACTGATAGTGGGGAGTAAAATTATCAAAGCCGTGCAGCGGCGTCGCGTTCATGACGCGGGGATCGTGCGCGTCAAAGGTGATAAAATTGGAAACGCCCATTTCCGCAAGTTCCTCCAGCGCATAGGCACAGTCGAGCGACTCCCTGCCGCTGCGCTTATGCTGCCGTCCCTCATAAAGAAAGGGCATGATGACATTGACGCGGTGCGCTTTGCCGTTCGCCGCGGCAATGATCCGTTTTAAGTCCTGATAATGATCGTCCGGCGACATATGGTTGGGATAACCGTTCAAGGAATAGGTGATGGAATAATTGGTCACATCGCATAAAATAAATAAATCCTTGCCGCGCACGGATTCTCCGATGACCGCTTTTCCTTCGCCGCTGCCGAAGCGGGGACAGGAAACCTGAAGCAGATAGGAGCTTTCCGTATAACCGTGGAAGGCAGGATCTTTTTTGAGCATGTTATTGATGGTTTTCCGATAATCGACAAGATAGCTGTTGACGCGGTTCCCGAAAAGTTCCGTTCCGTTCATGGAAACGAGCTTTAAGGGCGCGACGGGAAGGGCATGTTCCAGTTCCGATAGATTGGGCATGGCAATTTCTCCTCATGGTAAAAAACAGAAAATTCTTTTTCACTTATTTTTATATCATTCTGCTAGTGACACGTCAAGAAATTTCTAGTAAAATAAAAAAGGACGCAAAGGGACACACATCACCAAAGCAGGGAGCGGGCAGGAATTTATGGCAGTCGAGCATAGAATCAAAACAGTAAAGCCGGGCAGCATCGCGCAGGAGATGGGGATAGAAGCCGGAGACGTTCTGCTTTCGATCAATGAACAGCCGGTTGAGGATATTTTTGACTATCAATATTTGATCCAGGACGAATATATCGAGGTGACGGTACGCAAACCGGACGGAGAAGAGTGGCTGTTAGAGATTGACAAGGAATACAGCGAGGATCTCGGCGTGGAGTTTGAGAACGGACTGATGGACGAGTACCGCTCCTGCCATAACAAGTGCATTTTTTGTTTTATCGACCAAATGCCGAAAGGAATGCGCGAGACGCTGTATTTTAAGGACGACGATTCGCGGTTGTCCTTTTTGCAGGGAAATTATGTGACGCTGACGAATATGTCCGAGCATGATATTGAGCGGATCATCCGCTATCATTTATCCCCGATCAACGTATCCGTGCAGACGATGAATCCGGAGCTTCGATGTATGATGCTCCATAACCGGTTTGCAGGCGAGGCGCTGCAAAAGCTGGACCGGCTCTATGAGGGCGGAATCCGCATGAACGGTCAGATCGTTCTGTGTAAAGGGATCAACGACGGAGCGGAGCTTGACGAGAGTATCCGCAGGCTGACGCGTTATCTGCCGCAGATGGAGAGCGTGTCCGTCGTTCCGGTCGGACTTTCGAAATACCGCGAGGGCCTCTATCCGCTCACGCCGTTTACCAGGGAGGACGCAAAAGAAGTATTGCGGATCATCCATGGCTGGCAGGAGCGTATTTACGCCGGACATGGGATTCATTTTATTCATGCGTCGGACGAATGGTATATTTTGGCGGAGGAGGAGCTTCCGGAGGAAGAACGCTACGACGGCTATTTACAGTTGGAAAACGGCGTCGGGATGGTGCGCCTGCTCCTTACGGAATTTGAGGAAGCGGCGGCGCGGCTGGCGGAGGAAACGGTGCAGGGAAAACATAGATTGACCCAAGAAGTCAAGTTGTCGATGGCAACGGGACAGCTGGCGTATCCGTATATCCTGCAGATGGCGCAGCGCGTAGAACAATTGCTGCCGGGACTGACGGTTCAGGTATTTGCGGTCCGCAATGATTTTTTCGGGGAACAGATCACGGTATCGGGACTTTTAACGGGCAGCGACATCATTGCGCAGCTAAAAGAGAAAGCGCTCGGCAGCGTGCTGCTTCTGCCGCAGAATGTATTGCGCAGCGGTGAGGATGTTTTTTTGGATGATGTGACGGTTGCGCAGATGGAAAGCGCTTTACAAGTCCCTGTCGATATTGTAAAATCAAGCGGGCAGGATTTTGTGGATGCGATCGTCAGACAGATCGGTTAGAGAAGCGAAGCAGATAGAAAGCAGATCAGATAAAAGAGGCAGAAATGAGTAAAAAGAGAAAGCCCATCGTGGCGGTGGTCGGCAGACCGAATGTGGGAAAATCAACATTGTTTAATGCGCTTGCGGGCGGGCAGATCGCCATCGTCAAGGACACGCCGGGCATCACGCGGGACCGCATTTACGCGGATATTACATGGCTGGACCGGCAGCTTACGCTGATCGATACGGGGGGCATTGAGCCGGACAGCAGCGACGTGATTCTTTCACAGATGCGCGAGCAGGCGCAGATTGCGATCGATACGGCGGATGTGATCATTTTTTTGGTGGATGTCAGGCAGGGGCTTGTGGATGCGGACGCAAAGGTGGCGGACATGCTCAGACGTTCGCACAAGCCGGTCGTACTTGCCGTCAATAAAGTGGACAGCTTTGAAAAGATGATGGTGGATGTCTATGAATTTTATAATCTGGGCATCGGAGAGCCGGTTCCGATCTCGGCGGCAAACCGGCTGGGAATCGGCGATATGCTCGATCTTGTGCTGGAGCAGCTTGATGACGAGCATTTTGAGGAGGAAGACGACGACCGCCCGAAGATTGCGATCGTCGGGAAGCCGAATGTCGGAAAGTCGTCGATCATCAATAAGCTCATCGGGGAGAACCGTCTGATCGTTTCCGATATTGCAGGCACGACGCGGGACGCGATCGATACGGCTGTGACGTATCAGGGGCGTGAATATGTCTTTATCGATACGGCGGGACTGCGGCGCAAAAATAAGATCAGGGAAGAACTGGAAAAATATATGATCATCCGTACCGTGGGCGCAGTGGAGCGCGCGGATGTGGTGTGTCTCGTGATTGATGCGGTGGAAGGCGTGACCGAGCAGGACGCCAAGATCGCGGGAATCGCGCATGAACGCGGGAAAGGCATGATCATCGCGGTCAATAAATGGGATGCGGTAGAAAAAGATGATAAGACGATCTATCGTTTCACGGAAAAAATCAGACAGACGCTTTCCTTCATGCCGTATGCGGAACTGCTCTTTTTGTCCGCCAAGACGGGACAGCGCCTTACCAGACTGTATGAGACGATCGACGCGGTCGTTGAGAATCACGCCATGCGCGTCCAGACGGGCGTCTTAAACGAGATCATGGCAGAGGCGGCAGCCATGCAGCAGCCGCCGACGGATAAAGGAAAGCGCTTGAAGCTGTTCTATATTACACAGGTGTCCGTGAAGCCGCCGACGTTTGTGATCTTTGTGAATGATAAGGAGCTGATGCACTTCTCCTATACGCGGTATTTGGAAAATCAGATCAGGGAGGCGTTTGGTTTCCGTGGAACGCCGCTTAAGTTTATTATCAGGGAACGAAAGGATAAAGAGTAGCGATGGTTCGGATTTATTGTTTATTGATCGGCTATGTGTTTGGATTATTTCAGACCGCCTATATTTATGGGAAGCTGCACGGAATTGACATCAGGGAATATGGAAGCGGAAACGCGGGGACGACGAATACGCTGCGCGTGCTTGGCAGGAAGGCGGGCATCATTGTTCTTTTCGGCGATATTGCGAAATGTATTCTTGCGGTCGTGCTCACGGGCGTGATTTTTGACGGCTCTCATCCGGATATGATTTATCTGCTGAAAATGTATGCGGCGGCAGGCGCAATTCTGGGACATAATTTCCCGTTTTACCTGCATTTTAAGGGCGGCAAGGGCATTGCGGCGACGGCGGGAATGATCCTTTCTTTTCACTGGTATATGATCCCGGTTGAAGTGGTCGTGTTTTTCGGCACGTTTTTTCTTACGCATTACGTGTCGCTCGGTTCGCTGCTCGTCTATACAGCGTTTATGGTGATGCTTGTGGTAATGGGGCAGTACGGCGTGTTTGCGATGCCGCAGGTTTATCTGAATGAAATGTATGTGTTGGGAATCTTACTGACGGTGATGGCGTTTGTCAAGCACAGGCAGAATATCGTCCGGCTGTTTCATGGGGAGGAGCGCAGGACGTATCTTTCCAAGAAAAAGAAGGAAGAGGCGGAGAAGTAGTCAGGATGCCGTTTCGCGCGCGGCAATAACCGAATGTGAAAACAGGAAGCGGCGAAAAAATCAGGAAAAGAGGGAAAGCAGGGATATGGCAAAAATCGGAATGATCGGGGCGGGAAGCTGGGGAATCGCATTGGCGGTATTATTGCATAAGAACGGACATGAGGTGACGGTCTGGTCTGCGCTTGCAGAGGAGATCGACATGCTGGAAAGAGAGCATGAGTATAAGGATAAGCTGCCCGGCGTTATTCTTCCGTCGGACATGCATTTTACAAAGGAGCTCGCGCAGGCGGTAAAAGAGAAGGACCTGCTCGTTCTGGCGGTACCGTCGGCATTTACGCGCGCGACGGCGCACAACATGAAGGAGCTTGTGCAGGAAGGACAGTTGATCGTCAATGTGGCAAAAGGTATCGAGGAGAAGACGCTGATGACACTCTCCGAGATCATTGAACAGGAGATCCCGCAGGCGGTTGTCGCCGTGTTATCGGGACCGTCCCATGCGGAGGAGGTCGGCAGGGGAATCCCGACAACGATCGTGGTCGGCGCCAAGAAACGCTCGGTCGCGGAGACAATCCAGAATATTTTTATGAATCAGGTATTCCGCGTCTATATCAGTCCCGATGTGCTGGGAATTGAGCTGGGCGCGGCATTGAAAAACGTGGTCGCGCTTGCCGCGGGCATTGCGGACGGCTTGGGATACGGCGACAATACAAAGGCGGCGCTGATCACGCGCGGCATTGCGGAGATTGCGAGACTCGGCATGGCGATGGGCGGAAAGCTGGAGACGTTCAGCGGATTATCGGGCATTGGCGATCTGATCGTCACCTGCGCATCCATGCATTCCAGAAACCGCCGCGCCGGTATTCTGATCGGGCAGGGGCGCACGATGGAAGAGGCGATGAACGAGGTAAAAATGGTAGTCGAGGGCGTCTATTCCGCAAAGGCGGCAATGGGACTTGCCGAAAAATATCAGGTACAGCTCCCGATCATCGAACAGGTCAACGCGATTTTATTTGATCATAAGCCGGCTGATGAGGCGGTAAAGGATCTGATGCTGCGTGATAAAAAAGTAGAGAACGCGCTGCTCCCGTTTGAGGATGAGGCAGCGGAGGAAAAGTAAATCGGGAAAGGTACGGTGAGGGGATGAACTGCTGTAGATGCGGCAAAAGTTTTGATTATGAGAAACATAACGGTATCTGTCCCAAATGTGCGGCGTATAACCGGCCGCAGGGACAAACGCCTTATGATTACGATGTCGATAAGGATATTTCGGCGCACTATGAGACGATGGATGATTCACATGAGAGACTGCACCGGATGTATGACTCCGCGCCGGCGCATCAACCGGAAAAGCAGCATGCGCAATACCACAGGCAGTATGATGACAATTATCGACACCCGCAGTATTCGCAGGGACAGAGTTATACGCAGAATGACCGGTCGAGTCAATCGCAGGGAGCGGGCAGCGCGCCGAATTATCGGACAAACCAGCCGCAGGGCATGGGCAGCGCGTCGAATTATCAGATGAATCAGCCGCAAAACGGAGGCTACCCGATGCAGGGAGCGGGTGGAAGAAATGCACCGCAGAGGAAAAAAACGAAAAGTGTTGTGGGCAAGGTCATTCTGATGATTTTTATCATCGATATGATCATTGCATTTTTACAAATGATTTTGCAGTGATACATAGTAGAAGCCTAGGCGATTGCGAAACGCAAGCGCCTCCTGATAGCAGGGGCTACTTGAAAGGAGCGGAGGGATCGCTCGTATGATCGGAGGGCATATCAGGCTGCGCTGCATAACGGCGTTATGTCGTTATATAGCGCGGCATTGTTATACAGTGGGACGCTGTTATACAGTGGGACGCTGTTATACAGCGCGATGCTGCTATATAGCGTTATGTATAGCGGCAGTCCTGTTTGCTGCCGCAGGATGCGGAAAAAAAGAGGACGACGCGCAGGAGACGATGGTTTCGCAGAATTTTGAGACCTATGCGTTATCTTTTTACCAATATGGCAGCTATATTGAGGAGGATACGGCAGAGATCGATCCGGAAGAATTCCGGCTTTATCATGGCGGCGCGCTGCTGGAGGCGTATCCGTACCGGAAACTGTCGGATTTTCTGATCTCGCTTTATGCGAAGGAGGCGGAAGCGTATACGATCTGCCGTTATGAACTGGCGGAGAATGAGATGCATATGACGCTCGATCTGCTTGGCGCGACGTCAGAAGAATTGTCGGGAATATGGGATGTCGTGTATACGAATCAGAACTCCACCGCGAAGCTGGAACTTTTGGTCGAGGGACTTGGAAGGGAATATGAGCAGCTTGACGCGGCGGGCAGGGAAGCGGGAGAGGAAGTTTCTTTCTTTTATTGTTTCCGGGGAAAAGAAGACGATTGCAGGCTGTTGCTGCTCATGCCGGACAAATATTACATCTATGAAGTGGAGGCGGACTTAGAACAGCGCTCGATGCGGCTGACGATCGCGGAGGAATGCGGATATAGGCAGGAGGAGTGAGGGAGCGGATACAGTTACACAGATCTGAATGGGTTAGTGTTTGAGAAACTGATAAAAAGGCAATCCATTCTTAATTAGTATATTTTAAAAAACTAAAGTATAGAGAGGAAATGTAAAATGTATAAACACCATGAAATATCCATTGAAAATATGAAAGAATATTTTAGAAAACATGAGGCGATTGCATTGATACTTATAGGCTCTGTAGCTAAGGGGATGGAGCGAATAGATTCTGATTTGGATTGCGCGGTTATTGTGTCAGAAGAAGAATATGCAAAAAGAAAGAAAAATAATAGAACAACAGAAACAATAGATGGATTGTGTACCTATGAAGGCGGTTATTTTGATGTGAAATATATGACAAAAGAATATCTGAAAGATTTAGCAGAGAAAGGCAGTGAACCTGCCAGAAATACATTTGCAAAAGCGAAAATACTATTTTGTAATGATACGGAAATTGAAAAGATACTACCTCAGATTCCGGTATTTCAGATCAAAGAAAGAGAGGAAAAATTACTGTCGTTTTACTCGGACTTTTGGCTG
The DNA here is from genome assembly GCA_023663615.1 of Clostridium sp. Lineage (GTDB taxonomy): Bacteria > Bacillota > Clostridia > Lachnospirales > Lachnospiraceae > DLAJ01. The sequence continues at coordinate 8,507 of JAMPHA010000047.1, forward strand.
AATTATCATTATTTTCTGAAATCATGTGCCGTTGATGGATATATGAAAATGCAGACGATAGCAGAAATCATTTACAGTATCTATCGAATCATGCTGCAAGAACATGAAATTTTGTTTGATTGTAACAGGCGATTGGAAAAGCAGGTTGAATCTATATCTGAGACAACCGCTGAATTGGTGAGATTAGGGCGGGAACTTGAAAGTTCCCAAAGTATGCAGGACGCAGATAGATTTGTAAATAAATTTGTTGAGATTACAGCTTATGAACCGCCGAAAGATATAGCGGTAGTTTTAACAAGGTATGCAATGGACTATCAAGAATGGTGGAGGGATCCAAGACCGAATATAAAGGAATGGTAATACATAGTATCTTAACAGACAATCAATGTGTACGATAAGTCGTGAGAACAAAAGAAATCGTGGACGCATTATATCGCGTCCACGATTTCTTTTGTTGTTTTCGGTCGGTTCATCGTATAGAGGTGGATGCCGTCTGCATCATGCGCCTTGAGATCACGGATCTGGGAAACGGCAAATTCAATACCGGCTTTCCGAAGATCTTCCGGCTTATCGCTGTAATTGGCGATCAGATCCGAGAGCGCCTTTGGAATGGATGAACCGGAGAGCGTCACGGTTTTGGTGATCTGTCCAGCGCTGGTGATCGGCATGATGCCGGGAAGGATGGGCGCGGTGATCCCGATACCGCGCGCCGCTTCCACAAAACGGTAGAAGCAGTCATTATCAAAGAAGAGCTGAGAGATAAAAAAGCGCGCGCCCAGTTCTTCTTTTTGCTTCATGTAAGAAAGATCGGCGGCAAGGTCGGGAGCCTCGAAATGCTTTTCCGGATAGCACGCGCCCGCGAGCGTCAACTCCAGACTTTTATTTAAGTGCTGCATGAGGTCGGATGCATGTTCCAATTCGCGGGAATTGAATTGCTCGTCCGTCATGGATTCGGGACGGTCGCCGCGCAGGGCAAGAATGTTGCGTATGCCGCGAATCTTCATTTCGCGGATGTTTTCGTCAATGGATGCGATCGTGGAGCCGACGCAGGTCATATGTGCCAGAGCGTCCGTGCGAAGCGTATTCTGAATATAGCCTGCAATATCGAGCGTTTTCTTGGAACGGCTTCCGCCCGCGCCGTAAGTTACGCTGATAAAATCAGGATGCAGTGCGCTCAGCTTGTCCATGATCTCAAATGCGTTGTCAAATTCCTCGTCTTTTTTCGGCGGAAATACCTCGAAAGAGAGTGTTTTTTTTCGGTTCTGTAATAAATCTGCAATCATAACGGCCTCCCATTCAGAACTTTTTCTTGAATTTCGTACCCGAATATCGTAACATGAAATTAGAATAAATTCAAGCGCCGCGCAGATGCAGCGCGCAGGACGCAGAAGCGTGAAGCCGCGGACAAAAAAAGAGGAATCGGACGGAAAGGGCATGGAATGATGGACGGGAATTTTCAGGGAACAAACGAATATGTGGCAAGCGAGCAGTTGATGGCGAGCGTGAATGTGGCGATCGCGCTGCAGAAACCCTTGCTGATCAAAGGGGAGCCGGGAACAGGGAAGACGATGCTCGCGCAGGCGGTCGCCGATGCGCTCGGCAAAAAGCTCTATATATGGAATATCAAATCGACGACAAAGGCGCAGGAGGGATTGTATGTTTACGATACGATCCAGCGGTTGTACGACGGGCAGTTCGGCGAGGAAGGCGTGAGCGATATTGCGCGCTACATTAAGCTCGGAAAGCTCGGTGAGGCGTTTGAAAGCGAGGAGCAGGTCATCCTGCTCATTGATGAGATTGATAAGGCAGATTTGGAATTTCCGAACGATCTGCTGTGGGAATTAGACCAGATGGAATTTTACATTCATGAGACGCGGCGGACAGTCAAAGCGAAGCACCGTCCGATCGTCATCATCACGTCCAATGCGGAGAAGGAGCTTCCGGATGCCTTTTTAAGGCGCTGCATTTTCCATTACATTGATTTCCCCGATAAGGAGCTGATGGAGCAGATCGTGCGCACGCACTACCCGGACGTGGAGGAAGCGATCTTAAAACAGGCGATGGACGTGTTTTATCAGATTCGTGCAATGCGCGATATTCGGAAAAAACCAAGCACCTCAGAGCTGATCGACTGGATCAACGCGCTCCAGATCGGCGGGATCACGGCGGACCGCATTCGCAAGGAACTGCCGTTTATCGGTGTGATCGTCAAAAAGGATGAGGATTTAGAGACGGTACAGCAGGAAAAGGCAAAGCTGTAGGGCTTTGAAAACATCGGCGGAATGCAAAAGGGAGAGCGCAATGTTTAGTGAATTTTTTTATCAGCTTCGCAAAAACGGACTGGAAGTTTCTCTCGGAGAGTGGCTGACGCTTCAGGAGGCGCTCACAAAAGGACTGCATGAATCGAGTATGACGGGCTTTTATTATCTGGCGCGGATGATCCTGGTAAAGAGCGAGACGGATTATGATAAGTTTGACATGACGTTTGAGGAATGTTTTAAGACAAGAAAGCTGACGCCGGGCATTACCGAGACGATGCTCTCCTGGCTGAATAAAGAGGACATGAACGACCTGTTTCATGAAATGAACCGCGATTATATGAATCAGATCGAGGGCGAGGCGATGCACATTGACAAGGAGGACGTCGAAGATACGTTTAAGGACCGGTTAAAAGATCAGGATTCCGAGCATAACGGCGGCAGCTTTTGGATCGGTACGATGGGAAAGACGCAGTTCGGTAATACGGGCGGCAATATGGGCGGGATCCGCGTCGGCGGAAAGACAGGCTATCAGTCCGCGTTTGAGGTGGTCGGTGAGCGCAAATACCGGGATTTCCGGGATGACAGGGTGCTCACGAACCGGCAGTTTCAGCTCGCGTTTAAGAGACTGCGCCAGTTTTCCACAAAACTGGATATTCCTGAAACGGAGCTGGACATTGACGAGACGGTGGATAAGACGTGCAATAACGGCGGCTGTCTGCAGATTGTCATGCGCAAGCCGAGAAAAAACGCGGTCAAGCTTCTTCTTTTAATGGATTCGGGCGGCACGATGATCCCGTACAGCTCTCTCTTAAACGAGTTGTTCCAGTCCGTCGATAAATCGAATCATTTTAAGGATATGAAATGTTATTTTTTCCATAATTGTATTTACAGCAAACTGTACCGCACGCCGGAATGTGAAAACGGAGACTGGATCGACACGGAGTGGATGTTCCGCAATTTGGACAGCGATTACAAGGTGCTGATCGTGGGGGATGCGGCGATGGCGCCTGAGGAACTGTATGCGAAGGACGGCAATTACCGCGGACCCAACGACGGGCTTTCCGGCTGGGAATGGCTGCAATTAGTAAAGCGCCACTATAAGAAGATCGTCTGGATGAATCCGAAGATGGCGCCGGGGAACGCGCCGTGGCGCGAGGCGGAAACCGCGATCAAGGGATTGCTGCCGATGTATAAGCTGACCGTGAAGGGCTTAAACGACGCGATGCTGAAGCTGATGCAGACACGGTAACGGGAGCAGGCAAAAATCCAAACGGCGGCGTATGCCAAGGCGGGAGGATTTGCCGAAGCGGCAGAAGTATGCAGCAGGAGGTCTTACAGATAATAGTAGGGCAAAAAGAACAGGCAGATCGGGCGCAACGCGGGAATGAACGTGGAAATATCCACAAACACGGGCGTGAAGATCAGGCAGCCGAGCAGATAGAACGGCAACAAAAACAAAATGACCGTCTTTTTGCGAAGAACGGCATAGAGCAGCAGGCAAAAAAGCACGACGAGCAGCGCATAGCCAAACAGGGAAAGCAGCGCCGTCAGACTGCGCAGCGCGCCTGTGAAAAAGAGACTGAGAGCGGCGGCAAGCGTCGTGAGAAGAACCGGGGGAAAGATTTCTGCGAGAAGCAGGAACTTTTGTCCGGTTTTTGTGACGGCGCAGTACACCTGCGCCTCCGCGCTGCCGGCGTAATTGAGAAGCCCTAAGAATCCGCCGAGCAAAAGAAGGATGCTGCAAAGCCCTTTCAGCACCTGAATGCTGAGACCGCTGCGAATGCCGCGATAGGACGAATACGCGCCGGTATAGTCGAAGGCAAACGTGGAGCCGTTCGTCATATTTTCCCGATAGAGCGATTCGATTTCAGGCAAAGAAGGATTTTCCAGAACGTCGTCTTCCAGAAGGTAGTCCGTCAGAATAGCAAGAGAGTATTCCTCAAACAGTTCGGCGTACACGATCTCGTCCGTCACATCCCGAAGCGTCGTTTCCGAGGAAATCACAACATCAACCAGATCCTGTTTGTTTCCTTTATTTAACGAGTCCAAAAGTCCTGTATGGAATACGTATCCGCATTCCGCATCGCCTGTGACGACGGTGTGATAAAGTTCCTCCTCCGAGGCGGAGCGGATGAACGTGACGACGCCTTCCCGCTGTGTGAGCTTCTGCACAAGCTGTCCGCAAAAAGGATCATCCGCCTCCGCATAAACGCAGACGAGCAGACCCTGTTCACGGTCTGCGCCGAGCGAGAGATACATCCATGCAAAGACCGGAAAAAGGAGCAGAAGCGCAAGCATGGCAGGGCGCTTGATGCAGCGTTTCAGATTGAGAAGCAGATAGAGAACATAGCGCATAGTTGGGAACTCCTTTCCTTTGTTCGCTGATAGATTTAGGTGTCAAAAGCCCTGCAATGAAATCGGTGTTAGCAGATTGCACAAAAGAAATCTGTGCACACTCCATTGCACAGAGCATTTCGATGAGCCTCAAAGCAAACATCGTGTTCAGCAGAGGCTTCCACGATGTTAGAGTCTCATCTCCATTGTGCAAAAGTCGGTTGCCCTGATTTCTTTTGTGCAATCTGCTGAGAAAAGTTTATAAGCAGGGCTTTTGACACTCGAATCCTTATGGGAAACTCGTAGTCTGTAAAAAATTGCGTCAGCAATTCTTCGAAAAAGAGTTTCGCGTCAGCGGAACTCTTTTTTGCAACCTTCAGCCGCGCCGCTTGGCATAAAAGACATGCGCAAGGCAGCCGCCTGCAAAAAAGAAAACGGTATCGGCGGCAAGCGTCAGCAGGCTTTGATTTACGGCAGCTGCGCTATGAGCCGAATGTGCGGGATAACCCAGAATGGAAAACAGGATCTGCATCCATGGGCGCACGGGCAGAAACGCGGCGATGCGCCTGCACCATGCAGGCAGAAACGCGTTCGGGATCAGACAGCCGCTCACGAGCATCATCAGGATAGAAAGCAAAAACAACAGCAGCATGGCATAACCCGGTGTCGGAATCAGCTCATACAGAAAAAAGAAAAAGGAGCTGACGCTGAACAGGATCATAGCGGCAAGACCAAGCATGTGCAGGCAGTCCGGCACGGAGAGAAGATATGCCCGTGCAAAAAACGGCGTCAGGACGGCAAGAAGCAAAAAAAGGAAAAGCTGATAAAGCAGGATACTGACGAGACGCGAAAGAAGTACGGTCGGATAGCCGATGCCGCAGGCGCGTTCTTTTTCCCGGCAGGCTGCATTGCTCTTTCCGTAAAAAGAAAGATAGCAGATGCCGAACAGCAGCAGAAAAAGCAGGATGCCGGAGGCAAGGTAGTAGACCAGCACGGATTCCTCACCGGTCGCGTTGGCGCGGACGGTATGAAAAAGGTCGCCGCGTGCAAGCGCATAGCTCAAATTGCGCAGATCCAGCGCAGTATAGGCATCGGAAAGCGCGTCCGCCCTGCCTGCCATGCGGTAGAGCGTCGTCATGGCATAGGTGCCTGCCTGCGCGGCGGACAACGTTTTTGCGCCCGCGGCGGAAAGCTCTTGAAGCAGGATCGCGGCAAGCGCGTTTGTCTCGGATAACAGAACCTGAACATGGATATTTGTCCCGTCCAAAATGCCGTCTATGACGTCTTTAGGGACGAGCATGACCGCAGCGACGGAGCCGTCGTCTAAAGCGTGATAGGCATTCGTTTCGCTCATGACGCGGAAAACAAAATGCTGCTCTGTGCTCTGCATATCGGCAAGAAACGAGAGCAGAAGATTAAAAAGATCGGACTGATCTTCCACCACGATGGCGACGGGAACGGAGATAGAAGTTCCCGAAGCGTCCATTTCTTTTATGGTACAAAAAGCAATTGTACCGGCGAGAAGTGCCAGTACAATTGCTCCAAGCAGCATTTGCGGACCGTGCCGCAGCGCTTTTTTCAGTTGATAAAAGAAATATTTTGCATGTTGTTTCATAGGCCGTTATGGTTTTTACCAGTCCTCATTCCAGTCGTCGCCCAGTCATTTGTGTCGGGGGGATATAGCAGCGCAGCCTGCCTTCACCAATCAGCTGACGGGATTCCGCCCATGTCATTCGTCGTGTCGGGCAGATAATAGCTGCTGTAAAGATCCACGAGCAGGAACGAGAGCGGACCGTTCGATACATTGTCCAAGATCTCCTCACCGAGAGAAAGGATGTCGTCCTCCGTGATCGTAAACAGATCGTACTTCGTGCCGGACGGTGTCGAAACGGAGCCGTTCAGTTTGGAAACCGTGGAAGAACCGGTAAGACCGATCGTCAGCTCACCCGCTATATCAAGCGTGAGATCATCCATGTTGAGCGTGAAGTGCTCGCCGGGAACCACATCCGAGTAGGAGTAGTCCAGATTCATGGAGAGCAGGCTCGTATACATGGCGGAAACGGACAGATCCATGTGTCCGGTCTGAGAACCGCTGTCGAATGTGGAGGTATAATCCGCATTGGCAATGGAGATACCGGAAACGTCAATGGACATGGTCGTATTCTGCGTTTCGGACGAATCGGAGGCAGTCGTGGTGCTTTCAAAACGGAAGCCGTAAGAATACCCCTCCACCGTCAGCTTGAGTTCGCCTGCGATATGATCGGCAGGTCTGTCATTTAAGCCGGTGAAATCAATCTGGCAGCTCAATTCTGTCTGCGCGTTATCTAACGGGAAATCAAAGGCAAAACGCGCCATGCGTCCCTTATTGTCAACATAAACGTTCATTACAAGATCTTTGTTCGGAAGCGCGGCGGCAAATTCATCATACGAAATAGGAGTGCCAAGCGAATCCGCATAATCGCAGAACCATCTTGCGAGCTGTTCCATGGACTCGCGCGTGATGACGATGTTATATCCCTGACAGGTCTGCGTTTTGCCGTTTACCTGTAAATCTTTTTTGTCGCCCTCCTCATAGCGGACCGCGTCGATGAAATCCTGAACTTCCTGCGGAATTTCGGTTTCTGTCTCATATGCCGTGTCCAAAAGATCAAACAGGCGGAAAGCGAAAGAAGAATCAAGCTGGGTATCCAACGCCGCCGCAAGCGGAGAATTATTGAAATCCGCGCCGAAATTGCTTGTTTTGAATTCAATATACCCATCAAACAGACTTGGGCAGGCAACCGCGAGGTAATCGTCGTATGCATAGACCTCGTATTCGAGATACGTCGTGCCGTCGTAGAGAATGCTGGCCCCGCTCATCAGGCGTTCCGCATCCCTGTCAAGCTGCATCGTCGTGGAAATCCCGAGCCCTTCCAGCATACTGATCTCATCGGCAAGGGAACCGCTGATCTCTGTAAAAGTTACATCCACGTCATACTGATAAGCGCTGTCCGACGCAAGCGTGTTTAAGTCCTGCGATTGCAGCCAGCCGGTAACGGAGGATGTACGATCCGCAGAGAACGCGTTCGACATGGCGGCAGTAACAATCTCCTCAGGGTTCCGCGTCTTTTTGGAAACAAGGAAATAGATGCCGACCGCGATCGCGGCGACAAGTACGACGCTGACGATCGGGATCCAGATCTTTTTTCTGGACTTCTTTTTGGCAGGTGCAGCGTTTGGAACAGAAGCGGGGTTTACATAATATGGATTCTGATAGCCCTGAGGATTGCCATATTGCGCCTGATTCATGCCCGCGCCAAACTGCGCGTTCGTATTCTGCGGATAGCCTTGAGCGCCGTCAAACTGCGCGTTCGTATTCTGCGGATAGCCTTGAGCGCCGCCAAACTGCGAGTTTGGAGTCTGCTGATAGCCCTGCGCGCCGCCAAACTGCGCGTTTGGATTCTGCTGATAGTTTTGTGCGCTGTTAAATTGCGCATTCGGATTCTGCTGATAGTTTTGTGCGCTGTTAAATTGCGCATTCGGATTCTGCTGATAGCCCTGAGCGCCATTAAATTGCGCGTTCGGATTCTGCTGATAACCTTGCGCGTTGTTCCATTGCGCGTTTGTCTGATTCGTGCCGCCGCCGTATCCGTTATTCATGCCTGCGCCGCCGTTCATATTCTGAAAGCCCTGCGTAAAAGACTGAGCGCCGTTATAGTAAGCGTTGTTTTGATTCATGCCTGTTTGCGGATAACCTTGAGCGCCGCCAAACTGCGCGTTCGGATTCTGCTGATAACTTTGTGCGCCGTTAAACTGCGCATTCGGATTCTGCGGATAACCCTGCGCATTGCTTTGGTCCATGCCCGGCTCTGCGGATACAGGCGTGCCGGTCTGATCCGAAGCGGGATCGGGCGTATTCTGATGCAGTTCTGCATCTGCCGCCTGCACGGGTATGGTTTTTTCTTCTTCTGGATTCATGATTTTCCCTCCGTTTGGTTTGTGGTTTGCTGGATCAGCGCAAGCAGTTGTTCGCCGCGCATGGTTGGTTCTGTCTGATGGAGCTGTCCGTCATACAGCAGATAGAGACGGCTGCATAGCACAAGCTCCGTTTCTTCATGTGTGGTAATGAGTATGGTTCCGCCGTTTTGCAGATATACGGACAGATAGGAGCGGATGTCTGCCTTGCAGGGAAGATCCAGCGCGGCGGACGGCTCATCTAAAATTAAAACTCTTGGGTGATTCTGTAACGCCATACCGATGCTGACACGTTTCTTCATGCCGCCGGACAGCTTTGCGGCTGGCATATGCAAAAAATCGGAGACACCGAGCAGATGGAGAAACCCCTCGGAAAGCTCCTTTTGAAACTGTGCATGATCCCCGTGATACCACAGCTTTAAGTTGTCCCTGACTGAAAGATCGGGTATGAGCGGATTATCCTGCGGCACATATCCGATCGCGCCCGACTGTTTGAGCGCCGCGTTCAGCGGCTTCCCGTCAAAAAGGATCCGGCCGCTTTTTGGTGTGCGGACGCCCGCGATCAGGGACAGCAGCGTCGATTTCCCGCAGCCGTTTGCACCGAGAAATCCGATACAGTCACCCTGTCGGATTTCAAGGCTGACAGAGCGAAGAATCTTTTTTTTGTGATAAGAAAAAGAAACATCTTCTATGGAAATCATACGCGGCTCCTCTCAACGAACCATTATAACAAAAGAAAAAAGAGGATGTCAACAACTTAAAAAATTCCACAGCCTTGAAAGGTAAATTCCATTATATCCTGCCTTGTTTCTCCAAAATTACT
>JAMPHA010000048.1:0-16007 GCA_023663615.1 Clostridium sp.
TTATGTTCTCGCTTTTCGTTACTGTCATGGGTGGTGTAGCCTGCCACTACATTATCAAATGGTTAGACAGCCGTAACGATAAGGACAACAAATAGCCTAGTGGGTGCTTTGCCACTATAAAAGAAAAGAAGAAACCTCGGACTATGCTGACACATGGTTCGGGGTTTCGTTCTTTGTTCACATGGACTTATGTCCTCGCTTTGCCTATTGGCATTATAGCATATGCAAATCTTGATTGCAATATTCCCATTAAAGAATTTTCACTTCTGAAAAATGTATTTTGGATTTCTATTGAATGAACATCGCATCCCCAAAACTAAAAAACCGATAGCGCTCTTTCACCGCTTCCCGATACGCCGCAAGCACCTGCTCCCTGCCTGCCAGCGCGCTGACAAGCATGATGAGGGTCGATTCCGGCAGGTGAAAATTCGTAATCAACGCATCCAAAACCCGAAAATGATAACCCGGATAAATAAAAATATCGGTATCGCCGCTGCATGCGTGCAGCGTTCCGTTTGCATCCGCCGCGCTCTCGATCGTGCGGCAGCTCGTCGTGCCGACACAGATCACACGGTGTCCCGTCTGTTTGGCATAATTGATCTTCTTTGCCGCTTCCTCCGTGATCTCATAGTGCTCGGAGTGCATATGATGATCGAGAAGATTTTCTTCTTTGACCGGGCGGAACGTTCCCAATCCCACATGAAGCGTGACATATGCCAATACGATGCCGGACTCTTCTAATTCCCGCAGCAATTCCTCCGTAAAATGCAGTCCCGCGGTCGGCGCGGCGGCGGAACCCTCGTACTTTGCATAAACTGTCTGGTAGCGGTTCCTGTCCTCCAGTTTCTGTGTGATGTAGGGCGGAAGCGGCATCTCGCCAAGCCGGTCGAGTACCTCCTCCCATATCCCTTCATATGCAAACCGGATCAGACGGTTGCCTTCCTCTCCGATTTCTAACACGGTCCCCGTAACCAGACCGTCCCCAAAGGAAATGACCGCACCGGGACGTGCTTTTTTTCCCGGCTTTACGAGCGTCTCCCAGACATGATCCGATTTTCGCTTTAACAGCAGGACCTCAATCACTGCTCCGGTATCCGCCTTCACGCCCATCAGCCTTGCGGGAATGACCTTGGTATTATTTAGGACGAGACAGTCCCCCGGCTGTAAATAATCCTTGATATTGCGAAATGTCTTATGTTCATATTCCCCTGTCTGTTTATGTAACACGAGCAGACGTGACGCCGCCCGGTCCGCGAGCGGCGTCTGCGCAATCAATTCCTTCGGCAGTGCAAAATCATAATCGGATTTGAGTAATCGTTCCATAACGTATCCTCTCTCTGACGGGGAATTTTCGCAGCCCGAAAGAACTGCCAGAGGCAGCTCTTTGAAAGCGTGCGAAGCACGATTTTAAACCTATCGTAATCTTCTCTGTCCGAAAGAACTGCCAAGGGCAGTTCTTTGAAAGCGTGCGAAGCACGATTTTTTATAACGCTGCATTCTCCAGAAACGCCACATAGCCGCGCTTCATTTCATATAAGTCCGCTTTGCTCGTCACTTCCCAGGGCGCATGCATATTCAGCACGGGTACGCCGCAGTCGATCACGTTCATTCCGTAAAGTGCCAAAATATATGCGATCGTTCCGCCGCCGCCGAGATCGACTTTGCCGAGCTCCGCGGTCTGCAAATTTACTTTTTCCCGCTCAAAAATCTCACGGATATGCGCAATATATTCCGCATTCGCGTCGTTGGAACCGGACTTTCCTCTGGAACCGGTAAATTTATTAAACACCATGCCGTCGCCGAGGCAGGCAACATTCTTTTTGTCAAAACTGCCCGCATAAGTCGGATCGTACGCGCTCGACACATCGGAGGAAAGCATATCGCAGTGCGCCAGACATCTGCGGAGCGCCAGTTCCGAATATGTCCCGCAAAGCTGCATCAGTTCCGCAACGGAATTCTCAAAGAATTTCGATTCCATGCCGGTTGCGCCGACGCTGCCGATTTCTTCTTTATCGACCAGAATACAGCATGCCGTACGCTTTACTTTCGACAGTTCCAGCATCGCGCGATAGGACGCGAACGCGCACACGCGGTCATCCTGTCCGTACGCCATAATCATACTGCGGTCGATGCCCGCCTCGCGCGCTTTGCCTGCCGGAACGATTTCCAGCTCCGCGGAGATAAAGTCCTCCTCTTCCATATCATAGTATTCTTTTAATAAGGCAAGCACGCTCTTTTTCACCGCATCCTTTTCTTTTGCGTCTTCCTTATCCGCCTCCTTGCCGTCTTCCTTTTCTGCATCCTTCTTTTTATCCTTCTCCTCATGATACGGACGGTTGCCGATGATTAAATCGAGCGCCTCTCCCTCGATCACCTTTGCCGCCTTCTTTTCAAGCTGTTCCTGAGAAAGATGAATGAGCAGATCGGAAATAAAAAGCACGGGATCGTCCTCTCTGTCACCGATATTGACCATAACGGTCGTTCCGTCTTTTTTTACCACGACGCCGTGCAGGGCAAGCGGAAGCGCCACCCACTGATACTTTTTGATGCCGCCGTAATAGTGCGTATCCAGATACGCAAAACCGCCGTCCTCATAGAGCGGATTCTGCTTCACATCCAGTCTGGGCGAATCAATATGCGCGCCTAAAATGTTCATGCCCTGCTCCATCGGATTCTCCCCGATCTGATAAAGAACAATGGATTTGTTCATCCATACGGAATACACTCTGTCTCCGCTTTTCAGCTTCTTTCCTTCCGCCGCAAGCTTTTCCATTTCCACGTAGCCGTGCTTTTCAATCTCGTTGACAATCGTATCCACGCACTCGCGCTCCGTTTTTCCGTTGTCCAAAAAATCCCGGTACTCCTGCGCAAACTGCTCGCACTCTTTTAACTGTTTCTTGTTATACGTTGTCCATGTGTTTGTGTGTTCCATGTTCGATATTCCTCTCTTTCTATTGCTTATTATGATTCTTTACCAAACGGACCGCGCCTAATCATCAAGCTTTCCGCAGTTCCACGCCCATATTCTGCAATCCGTTCAAAATCTTTTTCATGGCGCCGTTCACATCGTTCTCCTCCAGCGTCCGATCCTTTGCGCGGAACGTGAGCGAGTAGGCAACGGACTTGAAGCCCTCTCCGATCTGTTCCCCCTCATAGAGATCGAACAGTTCACAGCTCTCCAGAATCTTGCCGCCGCGCTGTAAAATCAAATCCTCAAGCTGACCGACCCGGATTTCCCCCGGCACCACCATGCTGAGATCCCTTGTCACCGCCGGGAACCGGGTAAGCCCCTCGTATTTGCGTTCAAATGTCGCAAGCGGAATGATCTTCGTCATATCCAGCACCGCGACATACACTCTCGCACCGATGCGATACGTGTCCGCAACCTGCGGATGCAGCTCGCCGAGATAACCAAGTTCTTTTCCCTGATAGCGGATGAGCGCCTGACGTCCCGGATGAAGATACGGCTTTCCCGCCTCCGGATCATATTCCACCCGTTCCCGCATACCAATATACGCAAACAACTCTTCCACCACGCCCTTCATGGTAAAGAAATCGCCGTCCCCGTACATACCAAGCGTGAACATCATGCGCTCGTCGGGAAGCTCCGTCACCGGCACCTGTTTCGGCAGATAGACATTTCCCATTTCATAGAGACGCACATCTTTATTGCGCCGGTTATAATTGGTCGCGAGCGACGTCAGCATACCGTTCAGCGGCAGCGTTCTCATAATGGAGAAATCTTCGCCGAGCGGGTTTGCAATCGTCACGGTCTGACGAAGCGGGCTGTCTTCCGGGAGCAGCAGCTTATCAAACACTTTCGGGCTCTCAAACGAGTAGCACATACACTGGGAGAATCCGCAAAACTCGGCAACCTCCCTCGCTTTTTCCATGATTCTTTGGGAAAAAGAATGTTTTCCCGCCGTCGCTTCGCCGTTCGGCAGCGTTACGGGAATCTTATCATACCCGTAGAATCTGGCGACTTCCTCCGCAATATCCGCAAAACTAAGCAGATCCTGACGGAATACCGGGCAGATCAGCTCATTCGTCTTTTCGTCATAAACAATCTCGATGCGTTCAAAGATTTGCAGCATTTCCTCCCGTGAGATCGCCGTTCCGAGGAATGCGTTAATCCTTTCCGGCTCAAAAAGCACCCTGACCGGCTCCTGAAACGGCGCTTTCACATCTACGATGCCGCCGACCACTTCCCCGCAGCCGAGCTCCTCGATCAGCGCACAGGCACGGTCAATCGCCGCCTGCGCATTGCGCGGCTCAAGTCCTTTCTCAAAGATACCGGAAGCATCCGTGCGGAGCCCGATGCGCTTTGCCGACTTTCTGATGTTTGCGCCGTTGAAGGTCGCCGCCTCGAACAAAACAGTTGTCACATCATCCGTGATCTTGGAATTTTCACCGCCCATGATCCCTGCGATGCCGATCTCTTTTTCGGCGTCACAGATCATCAACACGTCTTTATCCAATGTACGCATCTGCCCGTCCAGCGTCTGGAACGTATCCCCGTCCACCGCGCGGCGTACAATGATCTTTCTGCCCGCGATCGTATCAAGATCATACGCATGCATCGGCTGTCCGTATTCTTCCATCACGTAATTGGTAATATCGACCAGGTTATTGATCGGACGAATGCCGCTCGCCGCAAGCCGCCTCTGCATCCATTTCGGCGACGGCGCGATCTGAATGTTTTTGACAACGCGCGCACAGTACCGCGTGCAGAGCTCCATGTCCTTGATTTCGACAGAAATATAATCCGCCGCATTTTCCGCATTCCCCGTCTCCTTGACAACGGGCGGCACAAACGGCTTCTTGAAGGTTGCCGCCGCCTCGCGCGCGATCCCCAAAATACTGTAGCAGTCCACGCGGTTCGAGGTGATCTCATACTCAAACACGGTATCGTGCAGTCCGAGCGCTTCAATAGCGTCCGCGCCGACCTCCGCGTCGTCCCCGAAAATATAAATCCCGTTTTCCGGCGCCTCCGGATAGAAATTGCGGTCGGAACCGAGCTCCTCAATCGAGCACATCATCCCGTTTGACGGTACGCCGCGCAGCTGTCCCGCCTTGATCTCGATGCCGTTTTCCGGCAGCGGTCCGCCGTCATGCCCGCCCGCCACTTTTCCGCCGTCCAGAACAACGGGCACTTTGTCTCCCTCCCTGACATTGGACGCTCCCGTGACGATCTGGATCGTTTTACTGCCGATATTGACCTGACAAACGATCAGTTTGTCGGCATCGGGATGCTTTTCAATGTTTGTGATCTGACCGACCACGATGCTTTGCAGGTTCTTGTCCGTGCGCTCGTAGCCCTCGACCTTTGTTCCCGATAAGGTCATGGCGTCGCAGTATTCCTTATCCGTGCAGTCCAAATCGGGCACATATGCTTTAATCCATGATAATGCTGTATTCATCGCATGTTTTCCTTTCTTTCCCTTTCAAATTTTCTAAGCCGTCATGTTTTCATAATTCCGGAAGGGCTGTTGCAATAAGCGCAATGTCTACAATATATAGGTGCTTTACAGAACTTGATCCGCTACATATTGTCCGTATAAACTTAATGCGACAGCTCCTTGGAACGAGTTTCGTGTAAGCGAAACTCGTTTCTAAAACTGTTTCAGAAATCTCACGTCATTTTCATATAACAATCTCATATCGTCGATTTCATATTTTAACAGGGTAATGCGTTCCAAGCCGATTCCGAACGCAAAACCGGAATACACATCCGGATCAATGCCGCTCATCTTTAATACCTTCGGATGCACCATACCGCATCCTAAAATTTCGATCCAGCCGCTTCCCTTGCAGAAACGGCATCCTTCTCCGCCGCACTTAAAACAGGAAACATCGACCTCCGCGGACGGCTCTGTGAAGGGAAAGTGGTGCGGCCGGAACTTGACCTTTGTTTTTTCCCCGAACAGCTCCCTTGCAAACTGTGCCAGCGTTCCTTTCAGGTCTGCAAACGTGATGCCTTTATCCACGATCATTCCCTCGATCTGATGGAAGGACGGCGAATGCGTTGCATCCACCTCGTCGGAACGGAACACCCTGCCCGGCGCGATCATGCGGATCGGCAGCTTTCCCTTTTCCATCGTCCGTACCTGCACGGGGGACGTCTGCGTGCGCAGGAGAATGTCGTCTGTTACATAGAACGTGTCCTGCTCGTCCTTTGCCGGATGATCCGCCGGAATATTCAGCGCCTCAAAATTGTAATAATCATATTCCACTTCCGGTCCTTCGACCACTTCATATCCCATGCCGATGAAGATGCGTTCCACCTCGTCTAAGACAATGCGGTTCGGATGACGGTGCCCGACGAGATTCTTTTTGGCGGGAAGCGTCACGTCGATCACCTCGCGCTTCATTGCCGCTTCGCGCGCCTTCGCCTCCATCTGCGTCTTCGCCTGTTCCAAAACGCGCTCGATCTCGTCCCGGATCTCGTTCACCATCTGACCGACCTTCGGGCGGTCCTCCGGCGCGACGTCCTTCATGGATTTTAGAACGGTTGTCAATTCTCCTTTTTTGCCAAGGAAGTTCACTCTTACCTCGTTGAGTTTTTCCAGCGCGTCGCTGCCCGCGATCTGCTGTAACGCCTCCTCCTTGATCTTTGCCAGTTTTTCTTTCATATCTGCTGTTTGCTCCTTTCCAAGCTTTGATGTTTCACTTCGCTTCTCTGCCCTGCGATAAGCAGACGTGAAATGCTTCGCATTCCACGCTCGCGTTGCTCGCCGCAAAGCATTTCCTGCGCCGCTGCTCGTGCTGGCACGGCAGCGACTCCGGAAACACTTCGCTTCTTAAGCTTATCGCGCAAAAAAATATCCCCTGCATGATTATGCAAGGGACGAATTTGCTCCGCGGTACCACCCTGATTCCTGCCTGTAGATGATGGATTTTATCAAAGGCAGACTCTCATTCAGCTTAACGCGCTGTCACGTCCCGTCCTACTTTCGGTGCAGATACACCGTTTCAAACGGGCGGCTCACATGGGAATATCATACAGGACACTTCCTAAGGATGCTTTCAGCCGGTGACATCCTCTCTCTGAAGGGTTATCGGGTACTTTTACATGCTCCTCGCCTTTTTCGCATCAGAATTTTCACGATTATTTCCGAAAACTTCTCTCCGCATTTTTATATTGCCTATTGTAATCACTGCATTTTCAAATGTCAAGTCCAAGAAATGAAAAAAGTCTTTTTCAAAAAATCTTTTTACGTTTCTTCTGCCCCTCTCAAGAGCCGGATCGTTCTTTCGTCTTCCGCTCTTCGCTTTTTTCCCTCCGCTCCCGCCTGTTCACACGAACAAGCTCCAAAAGCGGCTGTATGTAATGATTCAGCTCGTCGCCGAGCAACAGGATATACATACAAAAATACAGCCACAGCATGATGATCACGATTGTCGTCAGACTGCCGTACATATTGAAAGACCCGTATCGTTCGACATACATCGAAAACGCCCAGGAAAATACCGTCCAGCCGAAGCTTGCGAAAATGGCTCCCGGCATTTTATCAAAAATCTTATTTTTTCTATTCGGAATGAGCGCATACATCAGCGCAAACACAAGCGCCAGCGCGATAATGACGACCAGATAGCGGAACGGCATCAAAATAATTGCCATATACCGAATGCTCGGCAAATGAGAAAGCAGGTTGTTGATAATCGGGTTGCCGAACACGAGCACGATCAGCGAAAAAACAATGAGCACAAGCAGGATGACCGTATAAATGCAGGACCAGAAACGCAGCACAAAATAATTGCGCGTCTCATCCACCTCCTGCACGGCATTTAAGCCTCTTACCAGCGCCAGAATTCCCTTCGCCGCAGACCATATGATAAAGACTGCGGATACGGAAATAACCGCTACCGACTGATCGTAGAGCTCGCCGATCACGCTGACTGCCAGCGGATCAATACTCGACGGAAGCAGATCGGTCACAACCCGCAGCAGATCCGCCTCGGATATGTGTGTATACGGCAGCACCGAGCAAAGAAGCATTAAAATCGGAAAAATAGAAAGAAACATAAAGAACGCCGCGGACGCCGCATGAGCCCCCACGTCATCCCGTTTCATCTTTGCCATAAATTCGTTGATAAAGCGAACCATTTTCATCTCCGTATCATCCATGTCATCCACAACCGATTCCCGTTACCGGAATCCGGCCGCTCTGCCTCTGCCGATTGACCTTCCTCATTTTGGTATCTTCAATTCGGTTCCTACGTAATAATAAGCCAAAATATCACGATACCCTGTCCCCGATGCGGCGAGCATATCCGCTCCGTTCTGCGACATCCCCACACCGTGTCCGTAGCCGCCGCCTATAATAGAATACCCTATAAATTCCTCTTTGTCCAGTAATGGTGTTAAAATCAGGTACGCACTCGGCAGGATCGTTCTCATAACGGTCGTGCTCCCGTCCTGTCTCGTCACGGTCGTCTCACCGTCGCAAAGCAGATAACGGACATTATATTCTCCATAAATGCGATAGCTGTGCTCTTCTCCTTCGATCAGCAGACAGGTCGCACAGCCGGAAGTGCTTCTCTCCGCGACCGACAGCCCCACAATACGCCCCGGATGCGGAAGGCGCTCCTCTTCCGTCTGCCCGCCGCTGCTCTCCGCCTGCCCGCCGCTGCTCTCTGCCTGCCCGCCGCTCTCCGCTTCCGTCTGTATGCCTGCTCCCACCAGCTCCACGCTTTCCGGTTTGACCAGATAGCGCTCCTTTATCTTTTCATACATCTGATCGGCATTTACACCGGACACCTGACAACTCCACCGATACCACGGATAGGCGCGCTCCGTATCCTCATGCTCCGCCGCCAAATATGCCGCAAACTCCGTGTCATCCGCCAGGTTCAGTTCCTCATGCGCCGCATTGAAACTGCGATTCGTAAGATAGGGATACTCTTCGACCGGAAATCCCTGCCACACGCTGATGTCGCTGCCGATTCCGCAGGAGGTCGAATAATAATAGGTGCTGACCGGTCGTTCCTGATAGAGCAGGATCTCGCCCCTCGTCTGCTCCACGGCAGCCGTCGTATTCTCATGTTCCGCCAGATTTCCGTACACCTGGCATGAGGTGCTGTCGTCCAGCTGCGCGTCAAACTCAGGATAACGCGGATTCTCCATGACCGCACAGGCATATGTCCTCGCACAGACAGCCTGCGCTTTGAGCGCCTCCTCATGATAAGACGCAGGCATTTCACTCGGCAGAACGCTGTATAAATACTCCTCCAAAGAAAGCTCATTGACCAATACGAGCCGGTCGTCTCTCACATACAAATATAATTTTCCACGGTAGGACGGCGTTCCGCACGCGCGGCTGAGGGAAAGAATCTGCAGCCGCTCCTCTTCCTGCGGCATCAACACATAACGCTCCCCCTCCTGTTCCAATATCAGCCCTTCCTGCAAAAACTGTTCTTTCCATTCTTCAAAGTTCCCGCGCAGTCCGTCCGCCGTGACCGCCACCTCCGCCGTATCCCCCGCCAGCACAAGCTGATCGTGATAGATATTAGAAAAATCACGATTCATAAGAAGTACGCGTACCGTCTCCGGCACCTCATAAGGTACCGGCGTCTGTCCGCTCTGGTCCGCTTTCTCGTCCGTCCCGGCTTTTTTCTCCGTTGATTGTTCTTCTCCGCCCTGATCCTCCTTAGACCGGTCCCCTACCGATACATAAAACGATGCTTTTTGACCGGTATGGCTCCAAAAAACCAATCCGCCGCACAGCAGGACCGCAAGAAGCAGACAGACCATCCCCCTTTTCCCCGCCGTCTTGCGGCCTCCCCCGCGGCGGCGCTCCCCCATTCCGGACGACCCGCGCATGGCACGGCTTAACGCCGCTCTTCGATCCGCATTATTTTGTATATCCATCCCATTCCCTCTTTACCTGTCCACTCTTGACAGCAAAAGAAAAAGCAGCCATCTATTGGCTGCTTTTTCTTTTGTATTCATGACAATAGAAAGTCCGCAAAGCGTCCTTTCTATTGCTTGCCGAAATGCCGTTTCCTATCTTTTGACTCCTAGCAAACGCCAGGTGGGTAACCGCAATCATAACTTCTGCCTTCCCCTGCATAGATTTTCATCCGGAGGCCTGACATCCATCAGACAATATAGGAATCCCTTTTCAAGTAACTGTAGGTTCAAAATAATAGGAATGATCGCGCATTTCAGGTTATTCTTATTATACGCAAAATTGCGCGTCAAATCAACTGAAAATTGCAAATTTATATTACAATTTATGTATTCGTTAGATTTTTTACACACTTTCCTTATTCAGACTGTAAATCGTCTCCGTTACCCTGTTCAGGGACGATGTGATCTCCACGCTTGCCTCCGACATCCCTTGGGCAAGTTTCTGTACCTCATTCGCAACAACGGCAAAGCCCTTCCCCGCATCCCCGGCACGCGCCGCCTCAATGGATGCGTTTAATGCGAGAATACGCTGTCTGCTGCTGAATCCGACGATCTTCTTCGTGCTCTCGTTCGCAATATCGATCTCTTTGACCGCTTCATTGATCCCGTCTTTGAGTTCGTCTAAAATCCGCATGTTGACCTTCGTCACATAGCTGGTGCGCACAAACATGTTGATCACATCGCCCAGCAGATTCGCCGCCGCCTCGATCTGCGCCCTGGAGCGCACATTGACCTTGTGGAGCGCGTCAATATAAACCTCTTCGTCAACGCCGATTTCCCTTGCCGTCTGACGGAACTTATCTTCATCAGGGTTTTCCGGAAGAACCTGACCACCGATGACGCTTCCTAACACGGTCCCATCCTCTAACGTGATCGGAATTCCAAAATCAACCAGCCCTGCATGACAGGAATAAACGCCCTTTCCCTCCCTGTCACATTTCTCACATCTGCGGCAGCCCTCAGCGCTCCCGCGCGTCAGCTTAATACAAAAATCCGTGAAATTATAACACTCACTGATGTACTGCCCGTCTGCTCCGACCGCCACCGTCGCAAGTCCCGTACTCTTTGCCCAGTTGTCCATAATCTCCTCAAATCTGTTCATGTCACAAAAATCCTGAATCTTCATCATTGCCGTGTTCCCCTTCCCTCATTTTATCTTTTTTCGCGGCTTTCTCCTTGCTCCCGCCCCATAATAATTGTTCTTATCAAAAAGTATAACATATCTTACTTATAAAAAACAATCCTTGTATCAAAAAAGCGCCTATGATAAAATGAACATCGGCAAAATCAAACGCATTTGCTGCTCAATCATACGCGATCAGAATTTCCGGAGGGAAACAACAATGGGAAGTGACATAACGGTCCCCTGCGGTCAGGGACTCATCAATATCCGCGCCGGCGCGGTCATTTTAAGAGACGGCAGATTTCTTATGGTTGGAAATGAGAGGGACGACTATCTCTATTCGGTCGGCGGGCGCGTCAAATTCGGCGAGACCGCGCAGGAGGCGGCCGTTCGTGAGGTTTTCGAGGAGACCGGCGTAAAAATGGAGATCGACCGGCTGGGATTTATCCATGAAAATTACTTTTGGGGAAATACGCCGGAAAAGGAAAGCCGTCTGATCTATGAGATCTCTTTTTTCTTTTACATGAAAGTTCCGAAAGACTTTCACCCGGTCAGCGGCAGCTTTACGGAAGATTCCGCAAAAGAATACCTGACATGGTGTCTGCCGGACGATCCGCGGCGCATGTATCCCGCGTTTTTCCGAACGGAACTCATACATCCGACAGACGGTGTGAAGCATTTCGTGACAGACGAGCGTTGAATGTGTTGAATCCCGCTCTGTCGCCTTTTCTTCACAAAAGAGCACCTGCGCGCATCCTGTCATGCGTCTGCGTTTCCTAACCGACATTCGCCGCCCGCCAAAACGGAACGCCCTGCGCATCAGACTGACAATCATGGCGCGGAATCATTGCATCACGAACCCGATCACCAAAATCAGGGTAAGCGCCAAGCGGATGATGTGGTGCTGAATATGGAAATTGCCGCTGCGCTTTCCGTTCAAAAATGCTGCCGCGCAGATCATCGCACCCCCGATAACCGCCAATATCCAGTCCGCTTTCTGAATCAGCGCGGCTGCGATCAGCAAAATCCCTCCGCCCAGCATCATAAGCGGCGTATCCTTACGCGGCTGCGTCCTCATCTGGACAATGGCGGCAAGCATGGACAATGCCGCATACAAAATAGAAATGCCTCCTATCACATATCTCATCTTTTTCCCTTTCTGTCATGACTCTGTTTTCGGTCATGACTCTGTTTTCGGTCATGACTTTGTTTTCGGTCATGACTTTGCCTTTTGTTATGACTTTATCTTTTGTTATGCCTTTGGCTTCCGACACGGTTTTATTTTACCCCCCCCCCAATTTTATTTGTCAACATCTTATATCACGGCAAGTCCTTGGAGCAAAATTTCCTATCGGTTAAGCTTATCGCGCAAAAAGGGACTCCGCATACGCGAAGCCCCTTTCTCTCTTTATTCCTGCTGGTCTGTGCGCTTTTGCTCCCGCACACGAAGCCGCTTTCTTTTTAGAGCGTCTCGATCTCTTTTACGAGCTTCTCAAGCGCTGCAAGCGCCTCGTCAGGAAGCTTGTCGAAACCGCCGGCCTTCTCGCCGAAGTCCTTTACGGACTTTACGCGCGTCTCCATAGCGCTCTTCAACTGCGCTACATAATCCTTATCCTGAAGATTCGGCGTGAAGTCGCCCGTCTTGCCGGACCAGTCGTTCATGATCTCGATGTCCTCAAACGGTCCCCACTTCTCGAATTTCGCCTTGCCCTCAACGATGGTCTCCAAAATGCCGAGCGTATCTTCTTTCTGGCACTTCTTACCCATGAAATCACCGGTGTTGATGATGTAGCATGCCACATTCTTCTCCTCAACCAGCTTCTTGAACTTCGTATAGTCGTTCACGAGCGGATAGGTTCTGAACGGATTTGCATACGGCACGATCCGGATCGCATTTAAGTCCGTACCTGCGGCAACACGCTCTGCGGTGGACGTCTTGGTTGCAAGCGTCGCCCCCATAACGGAAGCAAGCGCCGCGCCCTTTAATCTTACGACAGGCGGAATGGTCGGATCCTTCATAATCCAGAAGATCGCATTGACCGGGCTGTCGATCTTATCCACACGGTTCGGAGACCATAATTTGGACTTGATCGCACGGCCGTTGCCGTTCCGGATGTCCTCGGTAACGAGCTGGATCTTGCCGTCCTCATCCATCGTTGCGGAGCAGTTCTGCGCCGTCAATAAGTACTTGTTGTCCGGGCATCCTGTCGGATAATCAGCCGTCTTATCGAAATAAGTAGGCTCTAACGCGATCGATGCGCAGGTGTCCGAATTGATGATGAACGCATCATCATGAAGCACCTTGATCGCAGGATACTTGTCGCCATGCTTTGCATGAGTCAGCGTGGACTTACCGGAACCGGACAAGCCGTATACGGAAGCCACGAACTTGGAACCGTCTGCAAGCGTGTACTCTTTCTGTCCGCCATGGCAGGATGCATAGCCGTTTCTGTTCGCGATCGCCCATGCCATCGTCAGCGTGCCCTTCTTGTGCTCGCCGAAATACTTCATGCCGAGGATACATGCGCAGTTCTCGTCCGTGTCAAAATAGCACAGCGTGAGCGGATCGCTCAGGCAGCTGTAATCCACGTCAGGACGCTCCTGCGGTGTCCACTGGGGATCGGAGAAGATATAAATATCCGGCTCCTTTCCGCCGCCGACCGGCTGGGAATTCTTATACATCTTGACATACTCATCGGACATATACTGGAAGTTCAGCATCCAGTTATACAGCAGGTTCTCCTCGCCTTCCGGAATCAGCAGATGCGCCTTTACCATAAACTCCGGATCCAGACCTACGAATACTTGTGCATGATACATGGTCTTCCAGCGTGTCTCATAGACCGCATCCATCGCAACCTTATCCAGCTTTACGGAATCTACGCCCGCCTGGCCCTTAATACGACGTGCTGCCGCATAACGTCCGGTTACAGCTCCATCGTTAAAAAGAAGAACTTTTGCGTCGCTCTCGAGTCCGAATTCCTCGCCTCTGTATACAGGCATATCGGTCACGATCGTTCCCGGAGAATTCTTTGCAAGCTCATAAGCCTCCTTTAAGGTATTGACTTTCACTACATTATTGCCGTAGAAAGCGGCCTCAATGATGGAACGCGTCTTGGAAAAACCGGGCTTTCCCGCGCCAATCTCATTGATCGGATAATAAGCTTTTGTTGACATGTTTGTCCTCCTTTGATATGAAATTTTGCTTTACGCTAAGCCCAATTATCGCACAAAAAATGAGGAAAATCAATCATTTTCCAAACAAATTCCGGTCTACTTTCTTAAATGTTTCTAAAACCGCGATATTTTTGTTGAACAGAAGCCGCAGAACATGATATTATGGAAAGGAAGTTGATGCTGTACCGCATGAGAACGGCGCGCACAAGCGGCTGTGATTCACGCGGAATCCGTTTCATTTACCATTTATGACATCTGAACGAAACGTATGCTTTTCCTGACACTTCTTCGTCATCCATACTTTTCGTTTATTCGTGGTATTTCCCACAACAATTTTAAGAAAGGTGGACACGATATGGAAGAACAAAAATTTTCTGAAATTACGCCGGAACTACTGCGCCTTTCGGAACTTTCGAGAGCCGCAGGTCAAATTGATACAGAACTTTTTACAAAATACGATGTGAAAAGAGGACTGCGCGACATCAACGGAAAAGGTGTGCTTGCCGGTCTGACGAATATTTCCGAGGTGCGCGCCTCCAAGATCGTGGACGGCGTTTCCGTTCCCGCGCCCGGCGAGCTGATTTACCGCGGTTATAATATTAAGGATCTCGTCAAGGGCTTTACGTCCGAGAACCGCTTCGGCTTTGAGGAGGTCACCTATCTCCTCCTCTTTGGCAGACTGCCGACGCCGGATGAGCTTTCTTCTTTTTGCAGGATGCTCTCGGAATACCGCACGCTGCCGACCGGATTTGTCCGCGATATTATCATGAAAGCGCCGAGCCGCGATATGATGAACACGTTAGCGCGCAGCATTTTAACGCTGTATTCCTACGACGACCGCGCGGACGATACGTCCCTGCCGAATGTGCTGCGCCAGTGCTTACAGCTCATCAGCCTGTTTCCTCTTTTATCCATCTACGGGTATCAGGCTTACAGCCATTATCACGACGGGAACAGCCTCTATATCCACCGCCCCGATCCCGAATTATCCGCGGCGGAAAATATTCTGCGCGTCCTGCGCCCGGACAGCAGCTATACGCCGTTAGAAGCGCGGCTTTTGGACGTTGCGCTCGTCTTACATATGGAACACGGCGGCGGCAACAACTCCACGTTTACCACGCATGTCGTCTCCTCCTCCCTGACCGATACCTATTCGGTCATGGCGGCGGCGATCGGTTCCTTAAAAGGACCGCGGCACGGCGGCGCTAATATCAAAGTCGTTAAGATGTTTGCCGATATGAAGCAGAACGTCAGCGATTGGGCGGACGACGACGAGATTTCCGATTATCTGCGGAAGCTGTTGCATAAAGATGCGTTCGATCACTCAGGGCTGATCTACGGACTCGGTCATGCCGTTTATTCCAAATCCGACCCCCGTGCCGAGATCATGGGCGAGTTTGCCAAAAAGCTCGCCAACGAGAAGGGGATGCAGAAAGAATTTGGTCTCTACTGCGCCGTGGAGCGGCTCGCGCCGAAGATCATCGCGGAGGAACGCCAGATCTACAAGGGCGTCAGCATCAACGTGGACTTCTATTCCGGTTTTGTCTACAACATGCTGAACCTGCCGCCGGAGCTGTTCACGCCGATGTTCGCGATCGGGCGTATTTCCGGCTGGAGCGCGCACCTGCTAGAAGAGCTTGCCAACAACGGCAAGATCATCCGCCCCGCCTACAAGGCAATCGGCCCCGATCAGGATTATGTGCCGATGGGAAGACGATAAAAAAGAGTTCCGCTTGACGCCAATGTCATTAAGTTAGCATTGTATCCAAAACATTTTTTTGAAAAAGAAGTTGA
>JAMPHA010000049.1:0-15812 GCA_023663615.1 Clostridium sp.
CGGCATTTGAGGGCATTTTGAGAAAGGGAAATTTTATGATTAGAATACTTTTCGTGTGCCACGGCAACATCTGCCGTTCTCCCATGGCGGAATTCATCCTCAAAAAGAAAGTCGCCGACCTTGGCGTTGCCGACCGGTTCTACATTGCCTCCGCCGCCACGAGCACGGAAGAAATCTGGAACGGAGTCGGCAATCCCGTTTATCCGCCGGCAAAGGCGGAATTGGCGAAGCATGGGATTTCCTGCGAGGGAAAGAGGGCCGTACAGCTTCAAAGATCGGATTACGACGCGTATGACTATCTGATCGGCATGGACGAGCAGAACATTCGCAACATGGAACGCATCACGGGACATAAGGGCGGGAAGATCCGTATGTTGCTTTCCTACTGTGGCAGAAACGATCCGGTGATCGACCCGTGGTATTCGCGGAAATTCGACGTGGCATATCGCGATGTGAACGAGGGCTGCGACGCGTTTTTGGAGTACCTGCGGCGGGAAGGGATTCTGCGAGAGTAGTGGAGTGAACTTATCTGTGAAACCTCATTCATAAATTCCGTCTGCGAACCATCCCATCCATAGCTCGTTCAGGAAACGCGGTCCACACAAGCCGCTCATTTTCAAAAACAAAACATAAAAAAACAGAAAATTTCCTCAAAAAACGATTGCTTTTTTCTTCCAATGCGCTATCATATAAGATATGATGATATTGAAAAACACATAATATAGTAACAAAAACCACTTGACGTCATGGGCAATAACGAAAAAAGAAGCCAGCTCCCTATGACGGGCGGCGAGTGTTCTTCATGGGACAAGCGCTTATGAGTGGACAGATTGAAAAATCGGAAAATTTTCAGTCACAGGATTTGTGCTGACGCCAGACTCAAAGGCTTGCGTCAGCATGGGTGATTAGTTTAGCAAAGGAAAATGGGCATATGGAGCAGAAGTTTCAGATTGTGAGTGACAGTTCCTGCGATCTTCCGGCGGAGTTGACGAAGGAGAGGCAGATAGAGGTAGTACCGTTTTATGTTTCTATGAATGATACGGAATCCATGAAAGAGGGCGTTGACATTTCGATACGGGATTTTTATGAGCTGATGGTGCAAAATCCCAAGAAGTTTCCGAAGTCCTCCATGCCGTCCGTACAGGATTATGCGGATGTGTTTGAGCGTTATGCGAAGGCGGGAATGCCGGTTGTCTGCATTTGCATCACTTCCAAATTCAGCGCGTCGTACCAGTCGGCGACGGTCGCGCGGGCGATGGTGGCGGAAACGTATCCGCAGGCGGAAATCCATGTGATCGACTCCGCAGTGGATACGGTATTGCAGGGAATCTATGTGCTGGAAGCGGTCGGCATGCGCGAAGCGGGCTATACGGCGGAGCAGACCGTGAAACAGCTTGCGGAGATTCAGGGCAGCGGACGTATTTTTTTCACAGTTGGAAATCTGCGCTACTTACAGCATGGCGGGCGCATCGGCAAGCTGACCGGCATGGCGGGCGCGCTGCTTGATATTAAGCCGCTGATCACACTGAAAGAGGGCGAGATTTTTCCGTCGGGCATCTGCCGCGGCAGGGAGAAATCCAAGGCAATCTGTAGAAAACTTCTGCTGCAATATATGAAAGAAGTCTGCCGTGACAGTAAGGAGTTGAGCATCTGCATCGGTTACGGCTATGACCGTGAGGAAGCGGAGGCATTTCAACGCGAGACCGTCTCTTTCCTAAAGGAAAACGGTTATGCGGTGTCAAAAGAGGACCTGCCGCTTTATCAGATCGGTGCGACGATCGGGGTGCATACGGGACCGTACCCGCTCGGATTTGGCGTGCTGCGCAGGCATAAGGGATCGACGGGCGTTTCGTAAGTGCAGGGAGATGAAACGGTACAAATGCAGGAGGCCGTGGTGGTGCGGGGCGCGATGGAGACATGTCAGGACTGTCGGCACCCGCTGTATGAGGAAAGGAGCACGGATGGAAAAAGTCCTTCTTTTTCGGACTGGGGACAAGGAGACTGCGGTGATCGCCGATATGCTTGCCGCAATGAAGGTCAGATGTGAGAGAGTTCCGGAGAGTGCATTTCATCAGACGATCGGAGCGCTGGCGGCTGGAAAGACTGCGCTGATCAAGTCGGGTGCACTTGCCGAAAAGACAGCGCAGGGGCAAAGTCTGATGCTGTTCTGCGATGTGAGCGAAAAACATTTTAACCGCGCGCTTGCGTTTATGCGCGGCCGGGCGGTCAAAGTTGATTATAAAGCGGTGCTGACGCCGACCAATCAAGGCTGGAACGTCCTGCGCCTTTATGCGGAGCTGGCGCGGGAAAAAGCAGAATATGAACGAATGAAGGGATGACGCGGTCATCCCTTTGTGTTATACTGAAAACAGTAAAAAACGAAGAAAAATAAATTTTTCAAAAACGAACTTGTTCGTTTTGCGAACTTTGCGTCTGCGGCACAAACTTGCAGGTCCACAGGAAAGGTGAGGTTATTGATGATGGAAAAAAGAACATGGCAAAACAGCAGTATGGAAACGGAGACGTCGCTGCTCGGATTCGGATGTATGCGTTTCCCGACGCTGGAAAACGGGCAGATTGACGAAAAGAGAACGGAGCGCATGCTGGATGAGGCGATGGCGGCGGGCGTGAATTATTACGATACGGCGTACCCCTATCATGGCGGGGAGAGCGAGCGCGTGGTCGGGCGTCTCATGAAGAAGTATGACCGCAGTTCCTTTTACTTGGCGACAAAGCTTCCGGTCTGGCTCGTCAAGACCAAAGAGGATGTGACGCGTTATTTTGAGGAACAGCTTGCGAAGCTTCAGACGGATTATGTAGATTTTTATTTATTGCACGCGCTTGGCAAAGACCGCTGGGAGGATGTAAAAAGGATCGGCATGCTCGATGTGCTGGAAGCGTTTCAAAAACAGGGGCGCATTAAGCGGCTTGGTTTTTCCTTTCATGACGACTATGCGTGTTTTGAGGAAATTCTGCGTTATCGGAAATGGGATTTCTGCCAGATCCAATACAATTACATGGATACGGAGGAACAGGCGGGCGACCGCGGTTATGCGCTGACGGAAGAGCTGGGCGTGCCGCTTGTCATCATGGAGCCGGTAAAGGGCGGCTCGCTTGCAAAACTGCCCGAGGAGGTGGAGCAAACGTACCGGGCGTTAAAGCCGGAGGCATCAACGGCGTCGTTTGCGCTGCGCTGGGTCGGAACGCATCCGAATGTGAAAGTGGTTTTGAGCGGCATGTCTTTGGAAGAACAGGTGCGGGACAATTTACATACCTTTACCAATTTTGAACCGTTATCCGAAAAAGAGCAGGAGTGCATCCGTGAAGCGGTGAAAACGCTGCATGCGCGCGTGCAGAACGGCTGTACGGGATGCCGCTATTGTATGCCGTGCCCGTTCGGCGTGAACATCCCTAGGACCTTTCAGCTGTGGAATACGTATCACATGTACCAGAATTATTGGGCGGTCAACTGGAACTGGGAGGACATGAAAGCGGAAGAAAAGCCGGAAGCATGTAAAAAGTGCGGGAAATGCGAACAGGCATGTCCGCAGAAACTTTCGATCCGCGACGATCTTGCGCGGGCGCAGGCGGATCTGGACAACCCGCAGTGGAAACCGTAACCGAAGCAGGATCGCAGGAAGAAGCCGCAGACAAACCGCAATTGGAAATAAGAAACCGTAACCGGAGTAACTGGCAATGGAAAAAGCATACAAGCTGGAATTTCAAAACGAGATGACGGGCGGACTGTACCTGATCTGCTGCGGCTGTTCGCAGACGGAACCGCTGCACAGCTTCGGTCCCGCGCTGAAGCCGCATCATCTGATCCATTATGTCCTGCGCGGGCGGGGCAGATTTGTGATGGACGGAAAAGAATATCCGCTCGAAGCGGGGGCAGGCTTTTATATAGAGCCGGGAGAACTCGCTTTTTATCAGGCGGATGAGACGGAGCCGTGGACCTATGTGTGGATTGGTTTTTCGGGGACGCGCGTGAACGATTATATGCGCAGTATGGGGCTGTCCAAAGAGCATCCGGTGTTTGCGTCCGATGCGTCCGGAGAATTGTATCAGACGGTAAAAGACATGATGGAGCATAATACCTGCGGATTTTCCAACGCGCTGCGCCGCGACGGTCTGCTTGGCATTTTTCTTTCCATCATCGCGCGGACGGCATCTTTGCAGGAAGCGGGGGAGAGCGGGCGCGCCAACGATTATGTCAGCAGAGCCGTTGATTTTATCAGGAGCAACTACTGTAATCCGATCCGGGTGACGGACGTGGCGGATTATGTCTGTGTGCATCGGAGTTACCTTTATACCTTGTTTGAAAATCATATCGGGATGCCGCCGCAGCGGTTCCTGACGTCGTTCCGCATTGCGAAGGCGGTCGAGCTGTTACAGATGACGGAACTGCCGATCGAAAGCATCGCGATCTCGGTCGGTTATACGGATCCGCTCGTTTTTACAAAGGCATTTCGGCAGACGAAAGGCGTTTCGCCCTCCCGTTACCGAAAAGAGTATTTGCAGAGCGGCATGCGCCGCCGTCGGAGCGACTTGGAGCAGATCGAGGCATTCTTAAATGAACGCGGCGTCGGCAGTGCGGAGGCGAATGGCGCCCGCAAGATAAATCCAACATTTTGACAGGTTTTTATAACAAGAAAGACTATGTAGCAACCGTAAAAACCGGATATAATAAACTTGTGCAATGCGTGTCGATTCACAAGAACCGGTGCATAATATCATAAATAAAGAAACAGGAATAAGCATAAAAAGAATCGGAGAACCAAAATAACCAGAGAACCAAAATAACCGAAGCAAGGAGAGGAAAAGGGTATGGGTGAAACAGAAATCAAAAACATGTTGCTTGACAAATTTGCGGAATTGTTCGGGGATACCGACGGCGTAAACGTATATTTTGCGCCGGGGCGTGTGAATCTGATCGGAGAGCATACCGATTACAACGGCGGTCATGTGTTCCCCTGCGCGCTGACGATCGGAACGTATGCGGCGGCAAGAAAGCGGACGGATAAAAAGCTGCGGCTTTACTCGATGAATTTTGAACAGATCGGCGTGATGGAATCCGGGGTTGAGGGATTCGCGGCAACGAAAGAAGCAGGATGGACAAACTATCCCAAGGGCGTGATGTGGGCGTTTTCCCTGCGCGGCATGCAGATGGAGAGCGGACTGGACATGGTTCTTTACGGCAATATTCCGAACGGATCCGGCTTATCCTCCTCCGCATCCTTAGAGGTGCTGACGGGCTATATCCTGCGCGATCTGTACGGGTTCTCCGTGACGAACGTGGAACTTGCGCAGATCGGACAGTATTCCGAGAACAATTTTAACGGCTGCAACTGCGGCATTATGGATCAGTTTGCTTCGGCAATGGGCAAAAAAGATCATGCGATCTTTCTGGATACGGCGGATTTATCCTATGAATATGCGCCGCTTGCGCTCGACGGCGTCAAAATTGTCGTGACAAATTCCAAGGTGAAGCACAGCCTTGTGGATTCAAAATATAACGAGCGCCGCAGCGAATGCGAGAAGGCGCTGGAAGAGCTTCAGACCGTCGTAAAGATAAACGGACTCGGCGACTTGAGCGAGGAGCAGTTTGAGGCGAATCAGAATGTCATTGCGGATGAGGTGCGCAGAAAACGCGCGAAGCATGCCGTATATGAAAATCAGAGAACGCTCCGCGCCGTGGAAGCGTTAAAAAAGAACGACCTGACCTTGTTCGGTAAGCTGATGAACGAATCCCATGTGTCGCTCAGGGATGATTATGAAGTGTCCTGTGAGGAGATCGACGTGCTTGTGGAGGAAGCGTGGAAAGTGGACGGCGTGATCGGTTCGCGCATCACGGGCGGCGGCTTCGGCGGCTGTACGGTCAGCCTTGTAAAGGACGAGGCGATTCCGGCGTTTCAGGAGAAGGTCGGCGCGGCGTATGAAAAGCGTTTCGGGATTCAGGCGGATTTTTATGTCGTGGAGGCAGGCGACGGACCGAGGACGCTGTAAAGGCATCAGAATGGAACATCCAAACAGCTTTCCAGACAGCTTTGCTATGGCACTCGGCAAACAGCATGGGATCTGTGCTGGAGCTTAGATTGGATGATTAGTGGAAGAAAAGGGGGAACATCATCATGTCGGTGGAAACAAACATCAGAAAATTGGTCGCATACGGATTGCAGACGGGACTGATCGAACAGGAGGACGCGGTCTATACGACGAATCGCCTTTTGGAACTGCTGGAACTGGACGGACTGGACGATTGTGACGAGGAGATCACGATGTCCGTGGACGAGTTGGAGACGGTATTAAACGAACTGCTGGATGATGCGCATGAGCGCGGCGTCCTAAAAGAAAACAGTATTGTCTACCGTGATCTGTTTGACACCAAACTGATGGGCACGTTGGTGCCGAGACCGTCCGAGGTCATCCGGCGTTTTGAGGCGCTAAAAAAAGAAAGCGCGAAGGCGGCGACGGATTATTTTTACAAATTGAGCCAGGATTCCGATTATATCCGGCGTTACCGCATCCAAAAGGACAGAAAATGGATCGCGCCGACCGAATATGGCGATCTGGATATTACGATCAATCTCTCCAAACCGGAGAAAGACCCGAAAGCGATCGCGGCGGCGAAGCTCGCGAAGCAGGGCGGGTATCCGAAATGTCTGCTCTGCGTGGAAAACGAGGGATATGCGGGACGCGTCAATCATCCGGCGCGCCAGAATCACCGCATCATTCCCGTGACGATCAACGGCAGCAGATGGGGCTTTCAGTATTCGCCCTATGTGTATTATAACGAGCACTGTATCGTGTTTAATTCCCAGCATGTGCCGATGAAGATCGAGCACGCGACATTCTGCAAGATGTTTGATTTTGTAAAACAGTTCCCGCATTATATCGTCGGCTCCAATGCCGATCTGCCGATCGTCGGCGGTTCTATTTTAAGCCACGATCATTTTCAGGGCGGCAATTATGATTTTGCCATGGCGAAAGCGCCGATCGAGCGCAGCTTTACCGTCAAGGGTTTTGAGGACGTCGAGGCGGGGATCGTCAAATGGCCGATGTCCGTGATCCGGATCAAGAGCGCTGACAGCGACCGGCTGATCGCGCTTGCCGACCACGTGCTGGAGGTTTGGCGCGGCTATACGGATGAATCCGTGTTTATTTATGCTGAGACCGACGGGGAGCCGCATAACACGATCACGCCGATCGCACGGTGCCGCGGCGGGATCTACGAGCTGGATCTGGTTCTGCGCAACAATATCACGACCGAGGAGCATCCGCTCGGCGTTTATCACCCGCACGCGGAGCTGCATCACATCAAAAAAGAAAATATCGGTCTGATCGAAGTCATGGGACTTGCGATCCTGCCGTCCCGTCTGGTATCCGAATTGGAGCAGCTTTCTGACGCGATTGTCAATAAAAAAGATCTTCGCGCAAATGAAGCGATCGAGAAGCATGCGGACTGGGTGGAGGAATTTTTGCCAAAATATGACGAGATAAATGACACAAATGTCATGAAGATCCTTCAGGATGAGATCGGACTTGTATTTTCTAAGGTATTGGAGCACGCGGGCGTATATAAGCGGGACGCGGAAGGACAGGCGGCGTTCGACCGGTTTATTGCGGCGCTGTAAAGGGCGGCGGTTGTCTGCATTTGAATATGGAAGATACGAAAAGGAGATACCTTTTGCCTGCGAAAGGTCCGGCCGTGCAAATATTTTTTTCAAAAAGAAAGAAAGCCCATAAAAAAGGAGTCCCCTGCGCGTATCTTAGGTAGGCGCAGGGGATTTTTGCCATGCCCCGGCCGGCGTGCACGAAGGAAGCGGAGGGAGCAGATGCCCCGGTTGGCGTGCATATAAGGAAGCGAAAGAGACGGGGCAGCAGGTGGATAATAGTATTAAGAAATAATCAGGAAGGGGAAATGAATCATGATGAGAAGGAAATTAACCGTGATCATATTAGCGCTGTGCATGGTCATGGCGTCAGGATGCGGCAAAAAAGCAGATGCGGGAGCAGCGGGGAACGGCGGCGCGCCGGGAGATGCTACGCAAGGCGCGGAAGCGTCAGGAGACACAGACGCCGATGCGCCGGATGGAAGCGCTGATACGGGAATGTCAGACGCGGACGGCGCGGAAGCGGCAGGAAACACAGATGCGGATGAGCCGGACGGAGACGGCGCAGGAGCTGGCGGCGTGGATGCGGACGGTTCCGCATCGGATACAGACGGAGATTCCGCGGCGGTGATGAAGCTGCGTATCGTGGACGGCGCGGA
The DNA here is from genome assembly GCA_023663615.1 of Clostridium sp. Taxonomy (GTDB): domain Bacteria; phylum Bacillota; class Clostridia; order Lachnospirales; family Lachnospiraceae; genus DLAJ01. The sequence goes on from JAMPHA010000049.1 coordinate 8,273, forward strand.
GACGGGAAATCTTGTGCTGGCAGGCGACGGTGCGGGAGAGGTCTATACGCTGTCCGTTGGTGACGATGACGTGGAGATTTATGTGGACGGCATGTTATCGGCTCCGTCGATGTTGGAGGACGGTATGATGGTGGAAATCCGCTATACCGGCGGGATTGACGAGGTCTTTCCGGCACAGATCGGGAGCGGGAGCATTGAGTCGATCACTGCTTCCGGAAGAGGGACAAGCCAGAATCCGTTAGGGGGATATTATGATCTGTGCGGATTATATTTACAGGTGCTTGAGGATCTCTGGAATGTGGACAGCGGCTTAAATGAGGGTGCGGCGTATGTGAGCGTCGATCTTTCCGGGGCGCCCGGAGAACTGACGGAGGGTGAAAAGGCGGCGGTCGCATGGATCTTTGCGTGCGCGCATGACGCGGAGATGCTCACGCTTACCTATGAGGAACTGGTACAGCAGGGCTATCTGTCAGAATACGGGGAATCAGAGGACGACGGACCGAAGTATTACGAGTGGCAGGATGGCGTGCTCTTTACAATTACACCGGCGGAAAGCGATGGCGCGGAAGTATATTCTTTGTCGGTCCTGCAGTTTGATGCGGAGAAGTGGCGTTCGCCGCTTGGCGCTTACTTCTTTGTGGACTGCAAAGCAGTCTGGTCGGAGAGCGGCTCATGGAAAAACTACTCCGTCGGCGCGGAAGAGATCTCCTAATCGGAAAATGTGTGCTATAATCTCATCAGATTTGATACTGTGCCGGGGCGGGAGAGCGCGCAGCGAAACGGTCGATCGATCGCAAAAGGGATGCGGTGATAAGCTGGGCGACCGAACAATGATCAGACAAGCGCCAGAGAGGAAAACGTCATGCAGTCATCGTATGTTGTGCTGGATATAGAGACGACCGGTTTAGACCCGAAAACAGAAAAAATCATAGAGATCGGCGCGGCACGCGTGCGGGACGGACAGGTGGAGGAGACGTATCAGACGCTTGTGAATCCGGCGCGAAAGCTGACGGAGCGCATTGTGGAGCTGACGGGGATCACGGATGACATGCTGTGCGGCGCGCCTTATATCGAGGAGGTGCTGCCGGCGTTTCTTGATTTCGCGGGAGAGGATCTGCTGCTCGGTCACAGCGTGCGGTTTGATTATTCGTTCTTAAAACGTGCGGCAGTCAATCAGAAATGTGTTTTTGAGAAAAAAGCGATCGATACGTTAAAGCTGGCGCGGCTCTGTCTGCCGGAATTGCCAAGCCGTTCGCTCGGCGCGCTCTGCGAACATTATGGGATCGGGCATACGGCGCACCGCGCGATGGGAGACGCGCTCGCCACGCACGCGCTGTATCAAAAGCTGTGCGCGCAGTTTGAGGCCGCCGATCAGGCGGAGCCGTACCAACTGACATATAGAGTAAAAAAAGAAGGGCCGATCACGCCTGCGCAGCGGGAACGGCTCTTAAAAATGCTGGAATATTATCATGTCACTCCGGATTGCGAGATCGACCGCATGACGAAAAACGAGGCGTCGCGCATGATGGACAAGCTGGCGCTCGCCTATGGAAAAATGAAGCGGGACGCGGACAGGTGAGCGCGAAACGCTACAAAATGGGGCATATTGCAATTTCTTCCCAATTCTCGGGGAATCCCATATATTTTCTCATTTGCGCCGCGTTGATTTGTTTTGTAGATGCATAAAGCGTATCTAGTAATGTTCGAATTTCCGTGGTTAATTCTGATATTTCTTCTGTGTCCAGTAAATATTTCAGACAGATCATGACAGCAAACAGATCGGATTTACCGAGCTGATATGCATTTACTTTTTTTGGCAGATCGAGAATTCTGTGAACGGAAGAATCCTTGATCGCACCTCTTTGATAGCGGTAATCATACAAGCGCTCGTTATGGGCGCATACGTTTCGCACGCGGGAGAGCAGGTCGAGCATGCGGCTCAGTTCTTCTTCATTGACGGCGGTAAACTCCATGCTGATCCGGGATTGGATCTGTGGCGGCAGGTAACTATACATTTTAGAGATGCTCCCCATAGGAAGCGCTTTTACCATTACCCAAAGAGGAATGTTATGGTAGACATTCTTCTGATACTGAATATAGCGATAATCTTTCGGATCGTCTGCGATGCCGGTCAGTTTAGCGACCAGTTTGCGGATTCCGCACTGGTTTTCGGGGACAAAATGGTAATTGTTTGGATTCAAGTATGCCTGTTGTGAACTGCCGTACTCTTCGCAAAAAGAATAAGACAGAACGGATTTGACATGTTTTTCCACAATCAGAATTTTACTAAAAATGACGTTTCTCAATGCATTATCAAAAGAATACAGGGCATAAATGTCATCTAAAGTTGTATGGAGCTGATAGGTGCCGTCTTTCCGCTTAAATGGTTTTTTGTAACCGGAAACCAAGGCAAAATAGCTATGTCGTTTTAATAAAGCGATCGCCCGTGATTCATCGGGGATTTGCAGCTTTTTCTCATTTTTCAGTTTGTTGATCTGCTCCTGATAGGATAGGAACGGTTTATCATTTGATTTGTTTTGTGCCATATTGTCCTCCACAAAAAGGAAAAAGCTCCCGTGGGAGCTTTTTCCGGTCGCAGGCCGCGCAAGCTTCTGCGACACGATCACTAGAGGCAGTATAGCATAAGACGACACGGATGTCAACGGCGAGTTCATGCCGATGCGTATGCCTGTCATTATGCCGGCATGCCTCCGGCATTTTTATCATATGCAGGTTGGCAGTCGTTATGCATCGCCAAAACCTGTTGTGAGATAAAGCGCTTTATGCGAATGCTTTTTAAGTTTTGCTTGTTGTTTTTTTCTTCACTCCTCCTGCTCCGCCTCATCCAGCAGACGTAAGATCGGCTGGCGCATGATCGAAAGCAGTCCGTCCGCGGTCTCGCGCAGGTGTTGAAGCTGCGTTTCTTCGCCCCGTTCCCGGTAAATGCGGGCGAGCGTGCGGTAGGTTGCGCTGATGTCTGTGCGTGTGTCAATGCAAAACTCCATGATGGCGACCGCCTCCTGTTCAAAGCCGGCCTTCAGGAGCAGATCTGCCCATTTCTGCATGGTGCGCACGAGCAGCGTATAGTTTTCGTCGTATTCTGTGAGGATCGCGATATTGGGCGCGCCGTAAGTAAGCTTTAAGTCCGTGTTGCTGATGCCGGTTAAGTTGACTGCTTTTTTGGTGCGGAAACCGTTTAAGATGCGGTGGCAGTCTGCGACGGCGGCGGAAAGGGCGGGATCGTCGGGAATAAGCGCAAACGGAAGCGTGTCATACGGAATTTCGATATAGGAAAGCTGATCGAGCGGCTGTTTGCGCGTGCGGTCGGCAAGCGCCTCTCTCTCCCAAAAATCACGTTCCGCCCGTTCCCCCTTTCTGCGGGAGCGGACGATGGAAAAAGACAACCAGATACAAAACAGGATAAAACTTGCAAACACAGGTATTTTCATTTATAATATCCTTTCAGTAGACCAAGCGTTTGATGCCAAAGGAGCGTGAGTGGCGTATGTTCAATATTTATAACAGAAAAACGAGAAAAAAGGTTTCCGCCATCATTATCATCGTGCTGGTTGCCGCGATGGTGGGAACGACCGTGCTTGCCGCGCTGCTGTCGCTGTGACAGGCGGAGACATGTCAGCGCTTTTTTGCATGACATTGCAATGCATCGGCGTTTTTTTGTCCGGCATTGCGGCGATCTTAAGTCATAAACGCGGCAGACAGGTCATATATTGATAGTGACGCTGAGCGGGCGAAAACGGTACATTCCTATTGTATGTCAGGAATGGATTCTTTTCAAGTTTGTGTTTGATATTTATCGGCAGATTGATCGGAAACAGGTGATTGGTGATGAAAAGAAGATTTGGAATAATCATGACACTTGTGTCAATGATGTTTTTGAGCGCAGGGGGCATGAATGTAGGTGCGGCGCAAAATGAGAGGGACAGGGCGGATTCGCAGACGACGATCTGTGAAGGCGTTTACGCGGGAGACATTTCTCTTTCCGGCATGACGCCCGTGGAAGCGGAGCAGGCGATCGGCGCTTATATCGAGGCGCTCGCGCAGACGCCGATCACATTCAATCTTTCCGCAGAACAGGCGATACAGACGACGGCGGGAGAATTGGGTCTCCGTTTCGGGAATCCGGAGATTCTGGCGGAAGCGGTCAGCTTCGGGCGCAGGGGAAATATTCTCAAACGCTATAAGGAGATTGCCGATCTGGCAGCCAACAATCAGGTGTACGAGATCGAGCTTGCATTTGACAGGGCGGCGATTGAAACGATCGTACAGGCGCAGAGTGAGGCGGTCAATGTGCCGGCTCAGAATGCTTCTATGACGATCGAGGACGGCGCGTTTGTCTATACGGAGGGCGTGGACGGCATAGAGCTGGATGTCGCGTCATCCGTGGATCTGATTTATACGGGACTGACCGGACAGTGGGCGGGCGAAGCGCAGAGCTTTGATCTTCAGCTTCAATCGGTCAAGCCGGCGCATGATGTGGAGGAATTGAAACAGATCAGCGATGTGCTTGCGACCTGCACGACGAGCTTTGCAACGTCGGATTCTGCAAGAAGCGCCAATGTGCGCAACGCATGTAATAAGGTAAACGGCACCGTGCTTTTTCCGGGAGAAGAGTTTTCTACGCTAGCGGTCATTGCGCCGTTTACGGAGAGGAACGGTTATTATTCCGCGGGTTCCTATTCGGGCGGGAAAGTTGTGGACAGTGTCGGCGGCGGAATCTGTCAGGTTTCTTCCACTTTATACAATTCCGTTTTATACTCGGAGCTTGAGGTGACGAACCGCTCCAATCATGCGATGGCGGTCGGTTATGTCAAGATCGGTCTGGATGCGACGGTGTCCGAGGATTCGGGGATTGATTTTACGTTCGTGAACAATACGGAATATCCGATCTATATTGAGGGATATACGACGACAAATAAAAGGATCACAATGACGATCTATGGTGTGGAGACGAGACCGGAGACGCACAGCGTCGCCTACGAGAGCGTGGTGCTTGAGACAACGCCGCCGGGAGCGGAAGCGGTTTATGCGGACGCTTCACAGCCGATCGGCGCCGTGGATATACAGCCGGCGCATACGGGTTATGTTGCAGACGTATACCGTATTATCACGGAAAACGGTGTGGAGGTCAGCCGGGAACAGATCAGCCATAATACTTATAAAATGACATGCCGCTCCGCGACGGTGGGCACGTCCACGAGCGATCCCGTCGCTTATGATATGATACAGGCGGCGATCGCAACGGGCAGCGTCGATCACGCGAAGGCGGTTGCGGCGCAGATCGCATCAGGAAATTACGGAGCGTCAGCGGAGACATCCGCACAGCCGGGAGGAGTCGAGATCGGCGGCGTGCCCGTGGCGCCGGACGCAGGCGTGCAGACCGGTGAGCCGGATACGGGAGCCATACCCGGAGTGCCGGATACAGGAGTCATGCCCGGAGCGCCAGATACGGGGATGCCGGATACAGGAGTCATGCCCGGAGCGCCAGATACGGGGATGCCGGATACAGGAGTCATGCCCGGAGCGCCAGATACGGGGATGCCGGATGCTGGAGTCATGCCCGGAGTGCCGGATGGCGGCGTCCAGCCCGGAGCATCGGATGCCGGCACGCAGCCGGGAACGCCATAGATTGGTGCATAGCCGGGAAGAACGATAGATTGGCACACAGCCGGGACTGCCGGATGCAGGGACGCAGCCCTGAACAGGAGCAAGACCGGATGCCGCGCGAAATCTACCGCGGGCGTAAGGGCGGTAAGGACAGCTACATGTTGGAGTGACGCATGAACATAGGGAAAATACCGGAGCGCGTGCTCAAGCGCTCCGTATTCAAACAACTACCAATTCAAAATGAGAAAATAACAGGCGGCGCAGGCGTAGGGGCAGACTGCGCCGTTTTTGCGCATGAAGAGGGAGCGGAAACGGCGCTCTGCGTCAATACCGTGACGGGAGATCCGGACAGTATCGGTATTTATGCGGTACATGCCGCAGTCAATAATATTGCGGCGGGGGGCGCGAGACCGACAGCCGTGCTCGTAGCCGCGACGTTTCCGGCGGATACGGAGGAAGAATCGCTTCGACGCGTGATGAAGCAGATCGGGGAGACGGCAAAAGAGCTTGGCATTGCCATTGCGGGCGGGCATACGGAAATTTCCGGTTTTGTGCGCGCTCCGATCATAAGCGTCACAGGAATCGGAAAATACGTGACAGCGCGCAGGGAGGATGCGCTGTCCGGCAAAGATATTGTCATGACGAAGTGGGCGGGACTTGCGGGAACCGCGCTCATTGCGAGGGAAAAAAGAACGGAGCTCTTACAAAGGTATCCGGCATATTTTATGGATGATGCGGTCGCATTGGAACGGCAGCTCTCGGTCGTGCCGGAGGCCGCCACCGCCGGAAAGTCCGGCGTTCTCGCAATGCATGACGCTTCGCGGGGCGGTATTTTTGCCGCGTTGTGGGAGCTTGCAGAGCGTGCGGGCGTCGGACTGCATGTGGACTTAAAAGCGATTCCGATCCGGCAGGAGACCGTGGAGATCTGCAATTTTTTTGACGTCAACCCATACGAGCTTGTGGCGGGCGGCAGTCTGCTGATGATCGCCGATAACGGTTACGATCTGGTGCGGACGCTTGCCGAAGCGCAGATTCCGGCGGCTGTCATCGGAAAGACGGACGCGTCAAATGACAGAGTTGTCACAAATGGAGAGGAGCAGCGTTTTCTGGAACCGCCGAAAAGCGACGGCGTCTACCGCGTCTTTGCGCAGGAACGCACCAGAAAGGAAAAAGACGCATAGCCGCAAGGCGGCACGGAGGGACTTGTGCCGCTGGCGGATAAACGGTGGAAATAATAACGATTAAACATCACAGCAAAAACAGGAGAGAGGAGTTTGCATTATGAATAGGAGAGAAAAGATTTTGACGATGATCGAAAAAAACAGCCGGATCGGCGTGAAGGAGATCAGCGTCATGCTCGGCGAAGACGAGCTTGCGGTCGCCAACGAGCTGAAAGCGATGGAGGAGGAAGGCGTGATCTGCGGTTATCATACGCTCATCGACTGGGAAAAAACGTCGATCGAGAAAGTGTCCGCGCTCATCGAGGTGCGCGTGACGCCGCAGCGCGGTCAGGGCTTTGACAATATTGCGGAGCGTATTTATAACTACCCGGAGGTCAATTCGGTTTATCTGATTTCGGGCGGCTATGACCTGCTTGTTTCGCTGGAAGGGAAATCCTTAAAAGAGGTTTCCAGCTTTGTGTCGCAGAAATTATCCGCGCTCGATACCGTGCTGAGTACGGCGACGCATTTTATTCTGAAAAAATATAAAGACCACGGCACGATCCTGTGCAAAAAATACGAAGACGAAAGAGAGCTGATTACACCATGAGAAATCCGTTAGCTGATGAAGTTGTAAAAATAAAGCCGTCCGGCATCCGAAAATTTTTTGATATTGTCAGCGAGATGAAAGACGCGATCTCGCTCGGCGTGGGCGAGCCGGATTTTGATACGCCGTGGCATATCCGCGACGAGGG
>JAMPHA010000004.1:0-95349 GCA_023663615.1 Clostridium sp.
AGTAATTTTGGAGAAACAAGGCAGGATATAATGGAATTTACCTTTCAAGGCTGTGCCCGCGCGCTTTACATTGACATTATTTTAACAGACCATTATAATAAAAGAGAATCATTCAGTAACTAGGGGTAAGCAGATGGAAGAAAAAGAAATATCACAGGCTGTCGTCGCAAGGCTTCCGAGATATTTCCGCTATCTTGGGGAATTGAAGGATCAGGGAGTGGAGCGTATCTCGTCGGGGGATTTAAGTGTTCTCATGGGAGTGACCGCCTCGCAGATCAGACAGGATTTTAATAATTTCGGCGGTTTTGGTCAACAGGGCTACGGCTATAATGTGGATTACCTGTATCAGGAGATCGGTCATATTTTGGGATTGGACGAGGAGCACAGACTTGTCATCATTGGCGCGGGCAATTTGGGACAGGCGCTGGCCAATTATGTCAATTTTGAAAAGCGGGGATTTCTCGTAAAAGGTGTGTTCGACGTCAAGGAGCAGCTCGTCGGCAGACAGCTGCGCGGTCTGGAAATCATGCATATCGACAGGCTGGAGCAGTTTATGAAAGAGCAGAAGATCGACATTGCGGTGCTGACGGTCCCGAAGGACGGCGCGATCGAGATCGCGAAGCGGCTTGCCGACTGCGGTGTCAAGGCGATCTTGAATTTTGCGCATGTTGATCTGAATGTGCCGGACGGCGTGCAGGTAGAGAACGTGCATTTGTCGGACAGCCTGATGAAGCTGGCATACAATATCCATCGGTATGAAAACACGCTTACGGCAAAAAAGCCGGCGGAGCGTACGTGACACGACAGACATAACCGGACATACGATGCGACCGGACTATGACATAATCGGATTATGACACAGCCGGACATACGGGAGGACAGCTATGATAAAAAATTTTGAATCCGCATTGGAAGGAAAAAAGATAGCGCCGCTCACGATCGATCAGAAATGGCATAAGCTGTTTGCGGTCATTAAGCCGTCGAGGCAGTTAAAGAGCCTGGAAAAGCAATTGGATACGTTATTGAGGAAGCAGGGCAGGGCGGCCACGCAGAGCAAGGATATTCGCAAGCTGAAAAGCAAGCTGATGAAGGAAATTCTGGAGATCCAGTCAGCGTCGCAGGACGGGGAACGCAATGCGGCGACACAGAAAAAACTGGATGAAAATTCCCGTATGATCAACGAGTGCAACGAAAAATTGGAACAATATCAGGATGATCTTTTAGAGCTTCCGGCACAGATTGAGCGCGTGAACAAAGAACTGTTGTTGGAGACGATGGAGCTTTGTTATTATGAGCTAAATGAAAATGAGCGTGTGATCGACAAGATCACGGAGTGGATCACGAACGTGCGCATAGAATTAAAAAAGCAGATCCTGCGCAGGCAGGACCGGGAGCTCCGCAATCAGGAAGTCTATCACTATCTGCACGGCATCTTCGGTCCGGAAGTGCTTGATATTTTCGATGTGAAATACGATTGGGAGCAAAAAAGAAACGAGCGGATCGAAATGAAAAAGGAGCAAAAACAGAAAGGAAGACCCTAAAGAGAATCGAACAATGGAATATGTAGTGACCACGGAGCAGATGCGGTTTTGCGACCGTCAGACAAGTGCATATTATCAGATACCGGAGACCGTGTTGATGGAACGCGCGGCGCTTGCGGTCACGCAGGCGGCGCTCCGGATGCTCTTTCGCGGGCAGGGACAGCGGGTGCATGGCGCGTGTCCGGATGCGCAGGGACGGCGGGTGCATGGCGCGTGTCCGGATGTGCAGGGACAGCGGGTGCATGGCGCGTGTTCCGGAGCGCGGCGAGAGTGCGGCGCCCGCGTCCTTGTCCTGTGCGGCGGCGGCAATAACGGCGCGGACGGCTATGCGGCGGCGCGCCTTCTGTTTCAGGAGGGCGTAGAGGTGTGCGCGCTTTTCTGCGGTGAGGAAGAGAAGCGGTCGGACTTAAATCGGATGCAGGCGGCGATCGCGCTGCGCTACGGCGTGCCGTGCCGCAGCCTGATCATGCAGGACGGTCTGCTTATGATCGATGAGAGCAAAGACGCGCGGACTGAATATGATAATAAAGAGGCGTATGATCTGGTGATCGACGCGGTTTTCGGCATCGGGCTGTCACGCCCGCTTGAGGGAACGATAAAGGAGCTTCTTGAGAAAGCCGGTACATGGAAGGTTCCGGTTCTGGCGGTCGATATGCCGAGCGGGATCGATTCGCAGCGCGGCGCGGTCATGGGATGCGCGCTTGCCGCGGACGAGACGGTGACATTCGGATTCCGCAAACTTGGGCTTATGGTAAATGAGGGCGCCGTTTATGCGGGTAAGGTTTCGGTCGCGGAGATCGGGATCACGGCGGATTCTTTTTTAGGGAAAGTGCCGAAGCGGTTTCTTCTTTCTTTGCAGGATGTTGCGAAGATGCTTCCCGTGCGGAAAAGAAACGGCAATAAGGGAACGTTCGGAAAGCTGCTCCTCATGGCGGGATCTCCCGATATGAGCGGCGCCTGTACGCTTGCTGCCACGGCGGCGTACCGTGCAGGCGCGGGCATGGTACGCGTCCTTACATGCAGGGAGAATGTGCCGGCGTTGCAGCTGCTGCTCCCGGAGGCGCTTCTGACCGTGGTGGATGAGGCGGCGTCTGTATCAGAAAAGAAAGAAAAGATAAGAGAGGCGGCGTGTTGGGCGGATGTGATCGCGGCGGGCTGCGGGATCGGAACGTCGGACGGAATGCGGGAGACGCTTTGGGTCTTATATGATATATTATGTGACGGGATGGGGGAAAAGCCGTTGATCTTGGATGCGGATGCCTTAAATCTGATCGCGGCTTTAGAGGATACGAAAGCGTTTCTGCGGAGGAGAAAGCCGTATCGGACCGTTTTAACGCCGCATATCGGCGAACTCTCAAGGCTTTGCAGGCGCAGCATTTCAGAGATCAAAGCGGATTTTGTGGAGATCGCGGAGGAGTTTGCGGCGGATACGGGATGTATCCTTGTGGCGAAAGATGCGCGGACGTATCTGTGTATGGCGGATGAGAACGGCGTGCTCCGCGGATGCTTAAATGAGACCGGAAATGACGGCATGGCAACGGCAGGGAGCGGCGACGTGCTGACAGGGATGCTCGCGGCAGCAGCCGCGGTGGCGCCGGATTTATTTGACGCCGCGTGTGCCGGTGTGTATCTGCATGGTCTTTCAGGGGAATGCGCTTCCGCTTCGCTTGGAAAGGAAGCTGTCATGGCGTCTGACCTTGCGGCGCATATATCGGAGGCGTATCGCAGGATACGCGCGCATGGGTGAAGAATATTGACTCACCCCCAAAAGAGATTTGATATTTCTCAGGAAAGGATAGATATGAAGTCAGAGAAAGAAAAAACAGGCGGACCGCAGTTTCAGAGAGTGTGCGCCTATATTGATTTAGATGCGGTCAAAGATAATCTGCACGGGATTCATGCGCAGATGCCTAAGGGGGCAAAGCTTGCCGCTGTGTTGAAGGCGGATGGGTATGGGCACGGAAGCGTCGCCATTGCGCGGGAATTAGAGCAGGAGGACTTCATATGGGGCTATGCGCTTGCTGTCGCAGAGGAAGCGTATCAGCTTCGGGAAGCCGGCATCAAAAAACCGATCCTTATGCTTGGCTATACGTTTCCGGATTGTTATGAGGAGTTGATACGGCGGGATATAAGACCGGCGGTATTTAGTCTGGAGATGGCAAAAGCATTGTCCGAGGCGGCGTGCCGTATAGGGAAGACGGTCAGGATCCATATCAAAGTCGATACGGGGATGGGAAGGATCGGGATTTTTCCGGGAGAGGAAGGCGCAGCCTTTGTCGATGCCGTATCGAAGATGGAAGGGCTTGAGATCGAAGGAATCTTTACTCATTTTGCAAAGGCGGATGAGGCGGATAAGACCGATACGCGCCGGCAGGCGGCGCGATTTACGGAACTGATCGCGCGCATAGAACAACAGACGGGACTGATGATCCCAATCAAACATTGCTCGAACAGCGCGGCGATTCTGGAGCTGCCGGAATTTTGTATGGATATGGCGCGCGTCGGGATCGCCATGTACGGTCTGCTTCCGTCCGATGAAGTGCGTTCGGATGTGGTTCCTCTTACACCGGCGCTGTCATGGAAAAGCCGCATTGCGTTCGTAAAAGTTTTGGAAGCGGGCGCGAGCGTCAGCTACGGCGGACTGTTTACGGCAAAGGAAGCCATGCCTGTCGCCACAATCCCGGTCGGGTATGCGGACGGTTATCCGAGAAGCCTGACAGGCAGGGGAAGCGTATTGATCAAAGGAAAACGCTGCCCGATCCTCGGCAGGATCTGCATGGATCAGTTCATGGTCGATATTCGGGAAGTTCCCGATGCAAAAGTCGGGGATGAGGTCGTTCTTCTCGGAGAGGACAGGGGGGAGCGGATCACGGCGGAGGAGCTTGGAACACGTTCCGGGCGGTTCAATTATGAACTTGTGTGCGACATCAATAAGCGTATCCCGCGCGTTTACTTAAAAGGCGGGAAGCCGATTGCGTATAAGGACGATCTGTGCGGCTGCGGGATCGTGGACATTGCATCGGACTGACGCCGCTTTTTAGGGGAAGAGGATCAATTTTTACGATTCTTTTCGTATACCGGAAGATATGTTTGTCCATAATGTACATATCAGGTAGGAAGGAAAGGATCGTGGGTTATGAGACGAGGGGACGTGTTTTATGCGGATTTAAGACCGGTTGTAGGATCGGAGCAGGGAGGAGTCAGACCGGTTCTGATTATTCAGAATGATGTTGGCAACCGGCATAGTCCGACTGTGATTTGTGCGGCGATCACATCCAAAATGAATAAGGCGAAGCTGCCAACCCATATTGAGCTGTCCGCACTGCGGTACGATATGGATAAGGATTCTGTGATCCTGCTGGAACAGCTTCGGACGATCGACAAATCAAGATTAAAAGATAAGGTGTGCCACCTGGATGACGAGGTTATGCGCCGGGTTGACAGAGCACTTTGTATCAGTCTTGAAATACATACATGAGAGACTGACGGCACACGGAAAGGAAGGGATATGGATACTGCCGATGCGGCCTTGAGCATCCTGCTGTTTGTGGGATTGCTCGTGATGAACATGATTTTTTACGGGTTCGGTGTTGCGATACAGAACCTGAATATTTCGGATGTGGAGGCGCTTTACGAGCAAAATCACGACAAAAAGTCAAAACGGATCTTAAAGGTATCAAAGGGGATCACAAAATATGTGAATACGGTGCAGGTCGTCGTGACGCTCGCACAGCTCATCATGGGCGGATTTTTCCTGCGGATCTTCATTTCCGTGGCGAGAGGGATATTCCGGCAGCTTACGGATGCGCCGCATGTGGCGGCAATACGGCTGATCCTGCAGATGGTCCCCGTTTTTTTGGCATTCGTGTTTTTAGGCTATATCCTTCTTTTGGTCGGCGTGATGATCCCGAAAAAGATCGCGGCGATCTATCCGGAAAAATGGGCGTATGCCTGCGTATCCATTACATATGCATTCTGTTTTTTCTTGACGCCTGTGACGTCGCTGATCGACGTGTCGGCAAACGGACTGCTCCGGCTTTTCGGCATCCGGCAGCCGCGCGACGAGGGGGAAGTCACGGAGGAAGAGATCATTTCCATGGTAAACGAGGGACACGAGCAGGGCGTCCTGGAGGAGAGCGAAGCGGAAATGATCACGAACATCTTTGAGTACGGCGATAAGACCGTGCGGGATATTATGACGAACCGCCAGAATATCAAGATGCTGGACGCGCAGATGCGATTGTCCGACGCGGTCGCGTTCATGCTGGAGGAGAATAACAGCCGCTATCCCGTGTTCAGTGAAACGTCCGATCAGATCATTGGTTTTTTACACCTAAAGGACGCGTGCCGGTATCAGCATAAGCTGCGCATGGAAAACGAGAAGGAGCGGAGCGCGGAAAAAGCAGCGGACAACGGCGCAAAGAACCATGGGGAGGGGCAGCCGGACAATGCCGCAAGACCGCACGGGGAGAAGAATGCGGACAGGCATCACAGCGATCCGCGCTTAAAGTCGTGCCGCTCCATCCTGCGCCGCCCGGAGTTCGTGCCGGAGACCATGAACATTGACGATCTGTTTCATTCCATGCAGAGCAAACATTTACAGATGGTCATTGTTGCGGATGAGTACGGGCAGACGGTCGGGCTGGTGACGATGGAGGATATTTTGGAAGAGATCGTCGGAAACATACAGGACGAGTACGACGAGGAAGACCGGTTTATCATAAAAACAGGCAGGGACCGGTTTGTTGCGGACGGCATGACGCCGCTGGAGGAATTGACGCAGATGCTGGGCATTCCGTTTGACGAAGGACTGGAGGTCGATACGCTGAACGGATTTATGATCATGAAGATGGAACATGTGCCGGAGGAGAAGGAACGTTTTTCGATGGAATACGGCGGTTATGAGTTTCAAATCCGGCAGGTGGAGAAGCGCGTGATCCGTTCCGTGCTGCTCACAAAGAAAGAGCCGCAGCCGGAGGAAAAGAAAGTTGAAGAGAATGCGGATTCATGATATACTTTCCATAATCAGACAATAGAAAAAGGGAGAGGAAAACGATGTCGGGACATTCAAAGTTTGCAAACATTAAGCATAAGAAGGAAAAAAATGACGCTGCGAAAGGAAAGATTTTTACGATCATCGGTCGTGAGATCGCCGTTGCGGTCAAAGAAGGCGGACCCGATCCGTCGAACAACTTTAAGCTTGCGGGCGTGATCGCGAAGGCAAAGGCGAACAATATGCCGAATGACACGATCGAGCGCGGCATTAAGAAAGCGGCGGGAGACTTGGGAAATGTCAATTACGAGTATGTCACCTACGAGGGATACGGACCGGGCGGAATCGCCGTGATCGTCGAGGCGCTGACCGACAACAAGAACCGGACGGCCGCCAATGTGCGTTCCGCGTTTACCAAAGGAAGCGGCAGCATCGGCACGCAGGGGTGCGTATCGTTTATGTTTGACAAAAAGGGACAGATCATCATTGACAAAGAGGAATGCGATATGGACGCCGACGATCTGATGATGTGTGCGCTTGACGCGGGAGCGGAGGATTTTTCCGAGGAGGAAGACAGCTTTGAGATTCTGACGGCGCCGGATGATTTTACGGCTGTGACAAAAGCGCTGGAAGAAGCGGGCGTGGTATCCGCGTCGGCGGAGGTCACGATGATCCCGCAGAATTATGTGAAGTTAAGCGATGAAAAAGACGTCGGACAGTTACAGAGAACGCTCGATCTCCTAGACGAGGATGACGATGTACAGGCGGTATATCACAACTGGGACGAGGATTAAGGAGAAGCGGGAAAGAGCATCGTACAACTGGACGAGGATTAAGGAAGCAGCGGGAAAGAGCATATCGCGATCGGGATGAGGATGAAAGCATGAGTGAAACGTATTCTATAGAGACAACCTGTGTGCAGGGCGGGTGGCAGCCGAAGAAAGGCGAGCCGCGCGTACTGCCGATCTATCAGAGCACGACATTCAAATATGATACGTCGGAACAGATGGGACGGTTATTCGATTTGGAGGACAGCGGCTATTTTTATACGAGACTGCAAAATCCGACGAATGACTATGTGGCGCAGAAGATCTGCGAACTGGAGGGCGGCGTGGCGGCAATGCTGACGGCTTCCGGACAGGCGGCCAACTATTATGCGGTATTCAATATCTGCGAGACGGGCAGTCATATCATCGTATCGTCCTCGGTTTACGGGGGAACGTTTAATCTGCTGACCTGCACGCTGCAAAAGATGGGCATTGAGAGTACGGTCGTCGATCCAGACTGCACGCCGGAGGAATTGGATGCGGCGTTTCGTGAGAATACGCGCGCGGTGTTTGCGGAGTCTTTAGCAAACCCGACGCTGATCGTGCTTGATTTTGAAAAGTTTGCGTCCGCCGCGCACGCGCACGGCGTTCCGCTGATCGTGGACAATACGTTTCCGACGCCGATCAATTGCAGACCGTTTGCATACGGCGTGGATATTATCACGCATTCCACGACAAAATATATGGATGGGCACGCGATGGCGGTAGGCGGCTGTATCGTGGATTCGGGCAATTTTGACTGGGAGGCGCATGCGGATCATTATCCGGGGCTGACAAAGCCGGACGAGTCCTATCACGGCATCGTCTATACAGAGCGGTTCGGAAAGGCGGCGTATATCACAAAGGCGACGGCGCAGCTCATGAGAGACTTAGGTTCCATTCAGTCGCCGCAGAATGCGTTTTTATTAAATGTCGGATTGGAAACGCTGCATCTGAGAATGCCGCGGCACTGTGAGAATGCGCAGAAGGTCGCGGAGTATTTAAGCGGAAGGGATGAAGTGGCATGGGTGCGGTATCCCGGTCTTGAGACGGACCGCTATCATGCGCTGGCGCAGAAGTACATGCCGAATGGGACGTGCGGCGTGTTGGCGTTCGGCTTAAAGGGCGGCAGAGAGGTCGCCGTCCGTTTTATGGATCATTTGAAACTGACGGCGATCGTCACGCATGTGGCGGATGCGCGGACGTGCGTACTGCATCCGGCAAGTCATACGCACAGACAGATGACGGATGAACAGTTAAAGGAAGCAGGTGTGGAACCCGATCTGATCCGGTTTTCATGCGGACTTGAAAATGTCGGAGATATAATCGGGGACATCAAACAGGCTCTTGCAGCCATATAGGGTACGGTATGAATATAAAAAAGACAAAATCGTCATGGTTCTTTTTTGCCATCTATGTAATTACATATTTGTATCTTGGTGTATGCATCGGCAAGACGATGAGTACGATGCTGAATCTGGGCGGGGCGGCGTTCTCCTGTATCATGGTGGTCATGGTGATCCTGCTCGCCTTTGTCGGCTGCGCGGCGGCGCTGATCGTACTCATGAAAGCGCGGCCGAAGAACGAAAAGGCGGAGGTACGCCGCAGAAGGCGCAGAGCGTTGAGGAAAGACAGTTTTTTTGCGAAAGAATTACTTCCGGCGCTTGCAAGCTATCTGCTGGTGGTGGTCAGCCGCGGCGTTTACATCGTGCAGTTTTCGGGTGGAAAGCTTACGGGAAATGTCGGATTGTATGAGCAGATCTGTTCGGGAGCGGGCGTGGAATTTGATATTTTTCACGGTATTGAGCGGCTGTACGCGTATTTGCTGAAAGGCTTCTGTATTCTTTTGGGAAATGTGCCGGACGCCGTATATATGTTAAATCTGATCTGTCAGGTGATTCTGGTATTCTGTTGTTATCTGTTTTTGCGGGCGGCTGCGGGAAAAGCGGCAGCGGTTTCCGCGTCCGTACTCTTTTTGTGTGTTCCTTATTTTTATCACGCGTTGATCGACTGCGGACCGGCGCAGCTTTTTATGGCGCTGTGCATGGCGGTCGTCTGCGCTGCGGCATATGCCGTCTGGCGGAGTGTGTTTGAGCTTGGCGGGAAGGGAATGTATCCGGCTTATCTTGTGTGCGGACTGGCGTCGGGAGTCCTTCTTGCGCTGGATTTAACAGCGCTGCTGATTCCGGTCACCGTGGTTGTGGTCTTTCTGGTCAGCGTGCGGGGACGGCGCATGGAGCTTGTCTGTTATGTGCTCGGTGTGCTGATCGGGATCCCGGCGGGAATGGTTCTGCTGAACATGGATCCTTCCGGCGTGCTGTTTAGCGCAAAGCCGGCTTCCGAACCCTTAGTGACAAGGGCGGTGCATGATTTTGGCAGCTATATCGGCGCTTATGAGTCCTGGTTGTTTTCACCTGCGTTGTTTGTTGCATTGCCGGAGAATCTGGTGATACTCTGCGTCATTGCATTCGGCGGTATTGCGGCGGTGTTGTTCTTTTGGTGCGGGCATGATGTGCTGCGCGTCATTGCGGTGCCGTATTTTATGACGGTGCTGTTTGCTTTTTTTGACATCGGGTCTGCGGTCGGTTCCGATACCGGTTTTCTGATTGCCTGTGCCGGTGTGCTTACGGCGGCGCTGACCGTCGGCATGATCTATCTGATCGGGCAGCCTGTCACGGAGGTGGAAGCGCGCAGGAAGAAGGCGGATGCAGAGAAGGAAGCGGACGGAGCGCACGAAAGACGGCTCGGACGTAAAAAGAAATCGGATGAGGCTGGCGGCGGTGAGGAAAGCGTAGAAAGCGTTTCGCAGGAGAAAACCGCAGACGTTTCCGAAAAGAAACGGCGGAAGAAGGAGAAGAAGGCGGTAAAAGAGGAAGCGCAAAGGAAGAATACGGCGGAAGGAAAGCCGCAGGAAGAAAAGCCGCGCTTGATCGAGAATCCGCTGCCGCTCCCCAAAAAGCGCGAGCATCGGGAAATGGACTATGCCCGTGAAGTTCCGACGGATCGTATGCACTATGATGTGGAAGTCCGTGACGGTGACGACTTTGACCGATAGAGTCAAAACACAAAAAAACGAATAATCGTATCACAGGATGACATACTAAAGGAGAATCCAAGTCGTGGGTTCTCCTTATTCTATTAAAAACGGACAATATAAAAATTCTATGCAGCCATTTACCATAATGCAATAGAAAGGGGCGGAAAAACGGTATGTCAAAAAAGAAACAGCATCAGCAGGCGAAAAACGGTCAAGGCAGCCGCCGCGATCAGGAAAGCCATCATGACCGCGGAAATCGTAACGATTCAGGCAGTCAGAAAAAAGAAGACCGTGAGCAGCAGAAACTCGTGGATGAAAAAATAAAAGAGAATGGTCAGGTGGTCTTAAAACATGAGGAAAAAGGGCGTAATATTCATCTGATCTCCATTATAGGAGAGGTGGAGGGACATGAATGCCTCGGCGGGAACACCAAGACGACAAAGTATGAGCATATCCTGCCTCAGCTCGCGGCGATCGAGGACAGCGATGAGGTGGACGGACTTCTTGTGTTATTAAATACGGTCGGGGGCGATGTGGAAGCCGGACTCGCGATCGCGGAGATGATCGCGTCTTTGAGCAAGCCGACAGTCTCGCTTGTTCTTGGCGGCAGTCACAGTATCGGTGTGCCGATCGCGGTGAGTACGGATTATTCTTACATTGTGCCGTCGGCGACCATGGTCATTCATCCCGTGCGTTTAAGCGGCATGGTGATCGGTGTGCAGCAGACCTTTGATTATTTCCGGCAGATTCAGGACCGGATACTGGATTTTATCGAATCGCACTGTGGGGCAAGAAAAGGGCGGCTGGAAGAGCTGATGATGGAGACGGAGATCCTGACGAAGGACGTCGGAACGATTCTTGTGGGCGGCGAGGCCGTGGAAGAAAAAATCATTGATGCGGTGGGCGGAATCCATGAGGCGTTTGAAAAACTGAGGGAGTTAATGGAAAATCAATGACAAGATGGCGCAAAAATGCTATAATAATCCGGAAGTTCTAAATTCCCCATCGGAGAATGCCGCAAAAACAGGCATTCTCCGCAGGGATGACGGAGGTTATTATGGCGTCAGGAAATACGCGCTCAGGACAGGGAAACAGACGGCGTTCGTCTGCGGGAGCAGGCAGCCGGACAAATACAAGGAATACGGGCAGTACGAGCCGCAAAACACAGAATGGGAATCGGAATACGGCGGCTTCGTCAAAGCGTCGGACAAGCGGTAAAACGCAGGGGGTGCAGGAGTCGGCATTGGGCAATGAGATCTTACTCATTGTCTGTTTTGCGTTCTGCATTCTGTTGTTTTTGTGCAATTTTTCCGTGATGGGACCGTTTGGAAAGGCGGTAAAAGGTGTGATGTTCGGCATGTTCGGCGTGGTTGCCTATGTGCTGCCGATCGCTCTTTTCATCGGCATTGCCCTGCATATTTCCAACGAGGGGAGCCGTGCCGTCCGCAGGAAACTGATCGCAGGCGCGGTCCTGATCTGGTGTGCCGCGATTGCGGCGGAGATGATCGCCGTTCCGCTTGCGGACATACGAGGAAATCTGATCGCGGAACTGTTTTTACAAAGCAGGGATGAACTGAAAGGCGGAGGGCTCATCGGCGGACTTCCCGCCTATCCGATGATGAAATACTTAAAAGGGATCGGCAGCGCGCTTGTGCTCATCGTGATGATCCTGATTTCGCTCGTGATCATCACGGAGAGGTCCTTTATCGACGGCGTAAAAAAAGGAAGCCGGCGCGTTTATGATACGGCGAAGGAATCTGCGGAGCGCCACAGGGAGGAACGCGCGCTGCGCCATGAGGAATACGAGGAGGACGATGCGGACGGATATGACGACGATCCTGAGCCGGATGAGGCGGAGGCGGATTCATACAGGCGGGAGAGCCGCCGGATGCTGAGAGGAACCGACCGCCGCGGCAGGAGGGCAGGCGAGCGGGAGACGGAAGAAGAGCACCGGGCGCCCCGTATGGAAAAGAAGGTCAGCGGTGTCAGCGAAGACACGACGCTTGTGAAAAAACGTCCGGGGACTTATCACAGCGAAAATATGCATGAGATTACATTGGACGATATTCCGGACGATCCGGAGACGGTACAGGATTCCTTGGAACCGCTGCCTTCTGATGATGCGTTTGCCTTTGACCTGTATCGGACGATGCCGGAGCCGCGCGGCGTTTCGCAGGCAGGCAGACTTATCGGTATGCCGGACGCGGACGGATCGTTTTCGGGCATGCCGGATGCGGCAGGGGAGCCTGCCGGGAGCACAGCCGGCGCACAGATGCGCACAGCCGCAGACTTATCGGACGACATGCGGGAGATCACGGGTTTTGCGCATGACGACGCGGAAACATCCTCCGGGAATGCGTACAAGCCGCGGGGCGCGGATACGTTCGGCGAGGCGATGGAGAGCGGCTATCAGCCGCAGAAGCCCGGCCACAGTTTCGGCGTAAAAGAAGAATACCGGACGCCCGACCAGAAAAAAGCGGACGCTGCGGTCGTACCAAACATCAAGCCGGCCGCAAAACCGAAGAAATACATATTCCCGCCGATCCATCTGCTAAAGAAAAGCGAAGGAAAGGGAAGCGGGGATTCCGCAAGACAGTTAAAGGAAACCGCGGCAAGGTTGCAGCAGACATTAAAAACATTCGGTGTCAACGTGACGATCACCGACATCAGCCAGGGACCGGCGGTAACGCGCTATGAAATGCAGCCGGAACTCGGCGTAAAGGTCAGCAAGATTGTGGCGCTTGCCGACGACATCAAGCTGAACCTGGCGGCGACGGACATCCGGATCGAGGCGCCGATCCCAGGAAAGGCGGCAGTCGGCATCGAAGTGCCGAATAAGGAGAACAGCGCCGTCAATCTGCGGGAGCTTTTGGAATCCGATGCATTTAAGAAATTCCCGTCGTCGATCGCGTTTGCCGTCGGGAAAGACATCGGCGGACAGACCGTGGTTTTTGACATCGGCAAAATGCCCCATGTGCTGATCGCGGGTTCGACGGGATCGGGAAAATCCGTGTGTATCAACACGCTGATCATGAGTATTCTTTATAAAGCGCATCCCGACGACGTGAAGCTGATCATGGTCGATCCGAAAGTCGTCGAGCTGAGTGTGTATAACGGGATCCCGCATCTGCTCATTCCGGTCGTGACCGATCCGAAAAAAGCGTCGGCGGCGCTGCAGTGGGCTGTCGCGGAAATGACGGAGCGCTACAAGAAATTCGCCGATCACAATGTGCGCGACTTAAAAGGATATAACAAACTTGCCGAAAGCACAAAAGATGCGGGGGACGGTTCCGCGCCTGTGAAAATGCCGCAGATCATCATTATCGTCGATGAGCTTGCGGATTTGATGATGGTGGCGTCCAATGATGTCGAGGAGGCGATCGTGCGTCTGGCGCAGCTTGCGCGCGCGGCGGGCATTCATCTTGTGATCGCGACGCAGAGACCGTCCGTTGACGTCATTACGGGACTGATTAAGGCGAACATGCCGAGCCGGATCGCGTTCGCGGTCTCCAGCGGCGTGGATTCCCGTACCATTCTCGATATGAACGGGGCGGAAAAGCTGCTCGGCAAAGGAGATATGCTGTTTTATCCGCAGGGCTATGCGAAGCCGGCGCGTGTGCAGGGCTCCTTTGTGTCCGATAAAGAGGTTTCCGACGTCGTGGACTTTTTGAAGCGGCAGGCGGTCGGGGACGATTACGGCGCGCAGTTAGAGGAAAAGATCGCGAATATGACGTCTGCCGGAGGGGACGGCGCATCGGGCGGCGGTGCGTCCGATCTGGACGAATTGTTTGCAGAGGCGGGGCGCTTCATCATTGAAAAAGATAAAGCGTCGATCGGCATGGTACAGCGGGCGTTCCGCGTCGGCTTTAACCGTGCGGCGCGCATCATGGATCAGCTTGCCGAAGCCGGTGTGGTCGGCGAGGAGGAAGGCACAAAACCGAGAAAAGTGCTCATGAGCATGGAGCAGTTTGAACAGTATCTGGCTTGACAAGTATGGAGGTTCAGAATGAAGAGTGATATTGAAATCGCGCAGGAAACAGAACTTTATCCGATCGTCAGCGTGGCGGAACAGATCGGGATCGGAGAGGACGATCTGGAGCTTTACGGAAAATATAAGGCGAAGATTTCCGAGGCGTGTCTCAAGCGCCTGAAGGAGGAGCCGGACGGAAAGCTTGTGCTTGTCACGGCGATCAATCCGACGCCTGCGGGGGAAGGAAAGACGACAACGACGGTCGGACTCGGACAGGCGTTTGCCAAATTAGGAAAAAAGGCGGTCATTGCGCTCAGAGAACCCTCGTTAGGTCCGTGTTTCGGCATCAAGGGCGGCGCGGCGGGCGGCGGCTATGCGCAGGTCGTTCCGATGGAGGACTTGAATCTGCATTTTACGGGTGATTTTCATGCCGTTACCGCGGCGAACAATCTGCTTGCCGCCATGATCGACAATCATATCATGCAGGGAAACGCGCTCCGCATCGACACAAGGCAGATCGTCTGGAAACGCTGTCTGGATATGAACGACCGCGCGCTCCGCAATACCGTGATCGGTATGGGAGGAAAAACGGACGGTTTTGTGCGCGAGGAGCATTTTGTCATTACGGTCGCGTCCGAGATCATGGCGGTCTTATGCCTTGCGGAGGATATGGCGGACCTAAAAGCGCGGCTTGCAAGGATCGTTGTGGCATATGATCTTGACGGAAAGCCAGTCACGGCGGCGGATGTATCCGCAGTCGGCGCAATGGCGGCGCTCTTAAAGGACGCGATGAGTCCGAACCTCATACAGACGCTGGAGCATACGCCGGCGCTCGTGCACGGCGGACCGTTCGCCAATATCGCGCATGGCTGTAACAGTGTGCGCGCGACGAAGGCGGCGCTGAAACTGGCGGATTACTGCATCACGGAGGCAGGCTTCGGCGCGGACCTCGGCGCAGAGAAATTTTTTGACATCAAATGCGCGCAGGCTGGCTTAAAACCGGATGCGGTCGTGCTCGTCGCAACGATCCGCGCCCTAAAATATAACGGTGGCGTGGCAAAAGACAATCTGAATACGGAAAACCTTGACGCACTGAAAAAAGGCATTGTCAATTTGGAGAAGCATATCGAAAATATCAAGCATTACGGCGTTCCCGTCGTGGTGACGCTCAATTCGTTCTTAACGGATACCGAAGCGGAGCTTTCCTTTGTGAAGCGCTTCTGCGAGGAACGGGATTGTGCGTTCGCGCTTTCCCGCGTCTGGGAGCGCGGCGGCGAAGGCGGTCTGGAACTAGCGGAGGCGGTATTAGAGACATTAGAGACAAAGGAAAGTCATTTTCAGCCGCTCTATGAGCCGGAAATGCCGCTTCGGGAAAAAATGGGGACCATCGCGAAAGAAATTTACGGTGCGGACGGCGTTGTTTTTTCCGACGCGTGCGAAAAACAGCTTGCCCGCATAGAGGCGCAGGGTTACGGCAATCTGCCGGTATGCATGGCAAAAAACCAGTATTCGCTCTCGGATGATGCGGCAAAGCTCGGACGTCCGACCGGATTTACGGTGCATGTGCGCGAGGCATATGTCTGCGCGGGAGCCGGCTTTGTCGTTGCGCTGACGGGAACGGTCATGACGATGCCGGGACTGCCGAAGCAGCCTGCGGCGCACCGCATCGATGTAAATGAGGACGGTGTGATTACGGGATTGTTTTGAAAATTTGTTTTTGGGCGGGATTCGGGTGTCAAAAGCCCTGTAATGAAATTGGTGTTCGCAGATTGCATAAAAGAAATCTGCCAAGCAGCGTTTATGAACAGGGCTTTCGACACCCAAATCTTAATGGGTAATCACCTAGTAGTTGCAATACAGAAAGGAGCAGTAACATGCCGCAGATCATCGACGGGAAAGCCATATCGGCACAGATAAAAGAAGAAGTAAAGGAAAAGGTCGCAAGGTACCGGGAACGGGGAGCGGAGATTACGCTTGCGGTCATTCAGGTCGGGAACGATCCGGCGTCCGGCGTGTATGTCGGTAATAAGAAAAAAGCCTGCGCATATGTAGGGATCCGTTCGCTTGCTTATGAGCTTCCTGAGGAGACGACCGAGGAAGAACTCTTAAAGCTGATCGCAGACTTGAACGGGCGGAAAGATGTGCACGGTATTCTGGTACAGCTTCCGCTGCCGGCACAGATCGACGAGAAGAAAGTGATTTGTGCAATCGATCCGCGCAAGGATGTGGACGGGTTTCACCCGCAGAACGTCGGCGCGCTCTGTACGGGGCAGGATGGGTTTGTCTCCTGCACGCCGGCGGGGATCATTCAGCTTCTCACACGATCCGGCATTGCGATCGAGGGAAAAGAATGCGTCGTTATCGGGCGCAGCAATATTGTCGGAAAACCGATGGCGCTTCTTCTTTTAAGAGAAAACGGAACCGTTACGATCTGCCATTCTAAGACAAAAGACGTAAAGGAAGCGGCAAAACGGGCGGATATTCTGATCGCCGCAGTTGGAAAGCCGCGCATGATCACAGAGGAATATGTGAAAGAAGGCGCGGTCGTGATCGACGTCGGCATTCACAGAAACGCGGACAATAAGCTGTGCGGGGATGTGGATTATGAATCCGTCATGCCGCATACGTCCGCCATCACTCCTGTGCCGGGCGGCGTCGGACCGATGACGATCGCCATGCTGATGTACAACTGCGTGGAGGCATACCGCTTCTGTGAACAGAATCAATGAGGATACGTAAATGAAATGTCCCGTATGCGGAAATGAGATCAAAGAAGAACAGCTCTACTGCGAATCGTGCGGCTATGAGATCCGTATTGTACCGGATTTTGATCCGGAGCTGGACACAAACATCCGTGAGTCCATGATAGAGGTGGTCAGCGGGCTTGTGGAGGAGAATGCGGATGGAGAACCGGAGGAACGTGTGTCCGGCGGCGCGGCGCTTAGGGACGCAGAGGATGATGTTCCGTGGTATGAAGCGGACGAACGCCCAAGCCTTCTTCTTGGAATCTTTCATTTTTTGAAAAAAAGAAAAAAAGCGGCGTTGATCCTGTTATGCCTGCTGATCGTGGCAGTCGGAGTGACCGTTGTTTTGGGAATGCAGCGCGCGGGCAGACAAACCTATCGTTATCAGTATGATCAGGGGATTCTGGCGGCGGAGCGCGGCGATTATGAGCAGGCGGTCGCCTGCATGAGACAGGCGATCCATTACGATAACCAGCGTCCGGAAGCGCGTATGATGATGGCGGGCTATTATGAGCAGATGGGCGAACTGCAGAGCGCGTCCGAGATTTATCTGGACCTCATATCCTACGACGAGTACCGGGCGGAGGCATATGAGCGGATCGTTGCGATCTACGAATCAGAGGAACGTTATCTGGAGATCTGTAATCTGATGGAGCGCTGCGAATATGAGGAAATCCGCACAAATTATAACCAATATCTGGCGGGGGAACCGATTTTCAGCATTGCGGACGGCGTGTATGAAGACGCGCAGCTTTTGAAGATCAGCGCCAATACAAACGGTATCATTTATTATACGCTGGACGGGACGATGCCCGATGAGGCGGACTTGGTCTATACGAGTCCGATTCTCTTAGAGTCCGGCGAATATCGGATCCAGGCGATTT
This sequence comes from Clostridium sp., assembly GCA_023663615.1. Taxonomy (GTDB): domain Bacteria; phylum Bacillota; class Clostridia; order Lachnospirales; family Lachnospiraceae; genus DLAJ01. The sequence continues at coordinate 17,976 of JAMPHA010000004.1, forward strand.
TCATTAACGAGTTCGGCATGATGAGCAAGGTGCACAGCGGACTGTTCGACATTGAGGCGGAGCCGCCGAACGAGCCGGTCATCATGCCCGACGGCGGGGACTATTCCGTGCCCGAATATATCAGCGTTGAGGTACCGCAGGGCTGTACGGTTTATTACACGACGGACGGCACGATGCCGGATGATAACAGTACGCCGTATACCAGCGACATCTGTATGCCGTTAGGCGCTACGCTGTATCGGTTCATTTCCTATAATGAAGAGCGTGTCGCAAGCAATATCACGCAGGTGGAATATCACCTGAACCTGGAGGAACCGCCTTACAGCCCGTATCAGGCGCTGCTGATCACAACGGCGGGACTGACGGACCGGGGCATTCTGCTTTCCATGCAGGGGGAAGTTGCCGGGGCGAAAGGTACTTATTCTTATGAGACGCAGGCGGCGTTTGTCTATCAGGGAGAAATTTATTATTTAGTGTCGGAATATTATACGGATGAATCCGGAAGCCGCTATCAGAGCCAGACGAAATATGCGGTCAGCGTGGTCTACGGCTCCCTGCATCAGACGGCGATGGACGCGGACGGACATTATACCGTCATTGATTTCTGATTTTAAGTATGGTATCATGTCGAAAGACATGATACCGCGCCGGAGCGGAAGCGGAGTGCGCATGGAAGCAGCATGATTGCGAAGCAAACATGGTATCATGTCGAAAGACATGATACCGCGCCGGAGCGAAGCGGAGTGCGCATGGAAGTAAAAATGAAGGAGAGAGCGGAAATGTACAAGATTTTAGAAGCAGAAGAACTGACAACCAATATTTACAAAATGGTCGTCGAAGCAAAAAGGACAGCCGAAGCGTGTATGCCGGGGCAGTTCGTGATCGTGAGAACGGACGAAGGCAGCGAGCGTATACCGCTTACCATTTGTGATTATGATAGAGAAAAAGGGACAGTCACCATTGTTTTTCAGACGGTCGGCGCGTCCACCTATAAAATGGCAAACTTAAAAGCCGGAGACAGTTTTCATGATTTTGTCGGACCGCTCGGTCGTCCGTCGGAGCTGACGGAGGAGTCCGACGAGGCGCTTCGCAGCAAGAAGATTCTGTTTGTGGCGGGCGGTGTCGGCACAGCGCCCGTATATCCGCAGGTGAAGTGGTTAAAGGAACACGGCGTCCACGCGGACGTCATCGTCGGCGCGAAGACGAAGGATTTACTGATCTTAGAAAAAGAAATGGAAGCGGCCGCTGGAAATCTCTATGTGACAACGGACGACGGTTCTTACGGACGAAGCGGCATGGTAACGCAGACGATCAAGGATCTCGTTACGGAAGAAGGAAAGAGTTATGACGTCTGTGTCGCGATCGGACCGATGATCATGATGAAATTCGTGTGCAAAATGACGGAGGAACTGAACATCCCCACGATCGTCAGCTTGAACCCGATCATGGTGGACGGAACGGGTATGTGCGGCGCCTGCCGTGTAACGGTCGGGGAGGAAGTGAAGTTTGCCTGCGTGGACGGACCGGAGTTTGACGGACATAAGGTGAACTTTGACGAGGCGATGAAGCGCCAGCAGATCTACAAGACCGAGGAGGGGCGCGCATATCTTGCAGCCAAAGAGGGGGATACCCACCACGGCGGATGCGGCAACTGCGGTTAAGGTTTACATGGCAAATCGACAAAAAGATAGAAAGGTATGGTTTTGAATCATGGACGTATTAAAGAAAGTTCCCGTTTCCGAACAGGAGGCGGCTGTAAGAGCAACCAATTTTGAGGAAGTGTGCCTTGGCTACGGCAGGGAGGAGGCGACGGAGGAAGCCTCCCGCTGCATCAACTGCAAAAATGCGCAGTGCATCAAGGGATGTCCCGTGTCGATCAATATTCCGGCGTTTGTGGAGCAGGTAAAGCTCGGCGATCTGGAAAAAGCATATGAGATCATTTCCGAGTCCAGCGCGCTCCCCGCGGTATGCGGCCGCGTATGTCCGCAGGAGAGCCAGTGTGAGGGCAAATGTATCCGCGGCATCAAGGGCGAACCGATCTCCATCGGAAAGCTGGAGCGTTTCGTTGCGGATTGGGCGCGGGAAAACGGTATTGTTCCCAAGGTTTCCGCAGAGAAAAAAGGAAAGAAGGTCGCCGTGATCGGTTCCGGTCCTTCCGGTCTGACCTGCGCGGGCGATCTGGCGAAAATGGGCTATGACGTGACGATCTTCGAGGCGCTTCATGAGCCGGGCGGCGTGCTCGTATACGGCATCCCGGAGTTCCGTCTGCCGAAGGAGAGCGTCGTGCGCACGGAGATCGAGAATGTGAAGGCGCTCGGTGTGAAGATCGAGACGAACTGTGTGGTCGGCAAATCGGTCACGATCGATGATCTGATGAAAAAAGAAGGCTTTGAGGCGGTATTCATCGGCTCCGGCGCGGGACTGCCGAAATTCATGAGCATTCCGGGCGAGCAGGCAAACGGCGTCTTTTCCGCAAACGAGTACCTGACGAGAAGCAATTTGATGAAGGCGTTTGACGAGACGGCGGATACCCCGTTAATGCGAGGCAAAAAGGTTGCCGTTGTGGGCGGCGGCAATGTGGCGATGGATGCGGCGAGAACGGCGCTTCGTCTCGGCGCGGAAGTGCATATTGTGTACCGGCGCAGCGAGGAAGAACTTCCGGCAAGAGTGGAAGAAGTGCATCATGCAAAGGAAGAAGGCATCATCTTTGATTTGTTGACCAATCCGGTCGAAATCTTGGAGGACGAGAATAACTGGGTAAAAGGAATCCGCTGCATCCGTATGGAGCTTGGCGAGCCGGATGCTTCGGGCAGACGCCGTCCGGTTCCTGTTCCCGGAAGCGAGTTTGTCATTGATGTGGATACGGTGATCATGGCGCTCGGCACATCGCCGAATCCGCTGATCTCCTCGACAACAGAGGGACTGACGGTCGATAAGCGCAAATGCATCATTGCCGACGACGAGAACGGAAAGACCGAGAAAGAGGGCGTGTTCGCGGGCGGCGACGCCGTGACGGGCGCAGCGACGGTCATTCTGGCGATGGGCGCAGGTAAGGCGGCTGCAAAGGGAATCGACGAGTATTTGTCCGATAAGGCTTGATACGTTGAACATAAAGGCAGCATCAGGGAGGAAAACGGCGATGCCATGGTGTCCGGTCTGTAAAAATGAATATCGAGAAGGCGTTACGGTGTGTGCCGACTGCGGCGCTGCGCTGGTGGATTCTCTGGAAGAACGAAAGGAAGTCCTTCTTTGCAAGGGGGAAGAAGCGCTGATCCTGCGGATGCAGAAGTTTTTGGAATATAATGACATTCCTGTCGTTTTTGAACAGGAAGAAGGAGAAGCGCGCCTTTACGTTCTGCCAAAACAGGAACGCAAAGCAAAGCAGGCAGTTCGCGTATTCTTAGTGGAGTCTGCGGCGGAGGCGGAGCGGCGGTCCGTACAGGAAAAAGACGGGAGACGGGTGGAAGAAAGCCGCTTCGATGAGGCAGTTGGTCTTACCGGAAAGGAAGCGGAAGAACAGGCTGCCGAAGAGGCGGATTCGAAAGCATCGGCGGCTGGCGGCATGGAAAAAATGGCTTCTGTCACAGCGGGAGCAGAGGAATCCGCAGATCAGGAAGAAGAAGCGGAAAATCCGGACGGCGCGGAGGAAAAAAACGCACGGTCCAAGCCGGAAACAGAGGAAGAAACGTTTGCAGAGGGGGAGGAAGCCGTTCCGCAATGGAGTCTGTGGGGCGGTTATAAAGGGGATCCGCGGGAGCAGAGCGGCGGCGTGTACCGCAAGAAGAGCGAGCGGGCGGACGACTTGAAAAGTTCGGGCGAAGTGCTTCTTGGATTCGGGATCCTCGGCTGTATCGCATTGCTGTTGATCGACTTTGGCATCCTGCCGATCCGGTTCGGCAACCGGATCATGATGAACGGGATCCTATTTGCGCTGTTTTTCTTTTTTATCGGGTTCGGCATTTACTCGCTGAAAGGCGCGCGTAAGTTCCGTGCGGAGGCATCGGACGAGGATGCATTGACGGAGCGGATTGACGCGTGGGTAAAAGCGAATCTGACCGCGGAGGAAATTGACGAGGCGGCGGAGTTAGAGGAATCGGATGCGGAGGAAATCTGCTTTTTTAAGCGCACGGAAGCGATCAGAAAAAAAATTGCCGGCGAGTTTGACGGGATGGACGAATCCTATCTCGACAGCATGGCGGAAAACGTTTATCAGGAGTTGTTTGAATGAATCTGTCCGTAGTCTGTGTCGGTAAATGTAAAGAGGCGTTTTTTCGCGACGCGGTTGCAGAATATGCAAAACGTCTGTCAAAGTACTGCGATTTCAGCGTGATCGAGGTGGCGGATGAAAAGACAAAGGAGCATGCGTCCGAACGGGAGGAAGCACTGATAAAGCAAAAAGAGGCGGAGCGGATCGAAAGAGCGCTCCGTCCCGAAGATTATGTCGTTGCGCTTGCCATAGAAGGAAAAAAATATGATTCTGTGAATTTTTCGCGCCATATCGGAACATGGATGGGCACCGGAAAGAGCAGGATCGTTTTTGTTATCGGCGGTTCGCTGGGACTGCATGAGCGGATCCTTTCGCGTGCGGATGAAAAGATCAGTTTTTCGGATATGACATTTCCGCACCAGCTGATGCGCGTGATCTTAGCGGAGCAGATTTACCGCGCGTTCCGGATCATGAACGGGGAACCGTATCACAAGTGAAGGCAGTTATTCTAACGGGGAGATAGGAAGTATGGGCAAGGATACGCATCTTGTGAATATCTATCTTAAAATTCATCATAAAAAAACCCTGACGATGGATGATCTTGCTTATTTAGCAGAATATGATCCGGAATGCTTTGCGAAAACGTGCCAAAATGTGGTGTATAATATTCCCGAAACGAAACCGATCATGGAACCGCCCGCAGGGGAAACCACGGATGATGCAGTGCCTGCCGGATTCTCCGAAAGACAGAGTATCGAGAAGATCCTGGAGAACCTGAAACGTCTGGAAAGAAACGAGTTCCCTCATGCCGATGCGGATGCGGACAGGGTAAAGGAACTGCTCGGAAATTTATATATGGAAATGCTGTTCCCGCATGATGATAAAGAGACGTTTATGAATATGGCGGACACCGCGAGCGGCTCACTGTTTGACCAAAAGGCATAGTCCGCGTCCGGGCTGGAAAATCTGTACGCAATGAATGAGAAAACATGCAATGAGAAAACATGCAATGAGAAAACATGCAATGAGAAAACATGCAATGAGAAAACATGTGATAGGAAACATGCAAAGGGAACACAGTGAAATAGAAGTTGGAACAGAAGTCGGCGCTGATCTTTGCGGAGGGCTGTGAAAATGAACTATCCTACAATCAATATGAAAGCAACCGGCATCCGGCTGCGGCAATTGATGAAACAGAAAAACCTATCGCCGAAAGCCGTGCAGGACTATTTGGGATTGTCGTGCGTGCAAAGCGTATATCGGTGGATGAGCGGATGCAGTATACCGACGGTCGATCATCTCTATGCCTTATCGGCGCTTTTTCAGATACCGATGGATCAAATGATCGTCGGAAACCGGACGGATCGGACGCTTGCCGGTCAAAGCCTATTTCATACAAGGCTGTCCGCCTATTATCGCGCCGTCCGGAAGCTGCGCGCGGCGTAGACAAAAGATACGATCCGGCGCGGGTGAGCTTTCGCCGTGCGTCAGGAAAAAGTACGCCGCATAAACGGCGTGACATCCATACCGTTGTTTTGAATTACAGGTTCAATGACAAATCCGAACGGATGCGTTAAAGTTATTTTGATGCAGACAGTTTGGCGGATGACAGCGAAATCTATGGAGAGGTCAGTGGAAATGTCAGTTCGCCTGTTCGTTTTGGGGATGACGGAGGGAACGGTATGGGGACATTTGCGGAACTGCTTCAAAAGGATGGCATCCGGATACCGGATGAGAAAAAAGAAGAATTTCAGAGGCGGATCGAGAAACTGTTTCAGGCAGGCGGGATGATGGAGCTGAAAGTGGTGCAATTATGCGATAAGCAGACACGGGTACTGAAGAAAGCCTCCATGCATCAAGCGGAAATGAATTTTTATTATAATTATTTTGAGGATGATTGCTGGGAAAACGCAGGGTTTTGCCCAGAGTACGGCGTATGGAGCAATAAGATCGGCTGGAGCGATTTTCATCATGTCGTAGTAGCCGCATATGTTTTGGAAAGTCTTTATTTGGACGGACCCGCAGTTGTGCAGGTAAATGGAGAGTTTGTCACGTCGCGGGCGTATACGGGATGGATCAATTATTTGTTTCACGAACGTTATCCGCAGAAAAGGAACGATCCATGGTCCTTATTCGAGGCATTGCATGAGCAAAGAGAGCCGGATTTAGCTGAATATGACTGGAAAAAGCTCGCGCAGGATGCGGAAGGACTGATCGGATATTATGAGGTCCGGGCTGTCCTGGAAGGAACAGCCGCGCTTGATAAAGAGTTTCAGCAGTTTGCGGACGGACTGAATTTTTATAGCTGCGCAAGGCAGTTTAAGGATGCTGTCAAAGTTTACCGTAAAAAGAGTACGCGCAGCAGGGAGGAGCAGATTTCGATGATCATGGAAATGCTCCGTTCCTATTATGTACAACAGGAAAATATACCGGATGACGCCGCGCACAAAGTGGAGGCGGAGTGCGGCGATAGCGAAGGCAATGGAAGTGATGATCAGTGCGGCGATAAGCAAGACAGCGAGTATCCGAAAGCAGTGATTCACTTTGCAGTTCTGACAGATGCGCCGGCATATGTGATCAAAGTGTTATCGGAAACTTACCGGGTTCCGTTTTGGAAATTGTGGAGGCAAATAAAAGAAACAGCAAAAAAGACGCACCGTCAAAGGGAACAAGAATCTTTCGGGAACAGTCCGGAATCTTCCGAGAACGTACCGTACGTTTCCATGGAACAGTTTTTTGACATCACGCCGGATGACCTGATCCTGTTTTGGGGAGACGATGAAAATATCCGGTTTTCACAGGAATTAGAAGAGTGGTTTGCCGATCTGGGAAAGCAATATGAGGCGATCATGGAACAGGAATTGACGGTTTCCAACCCATTATATTGGATTTTGGATTTAATGGAGTATGCGGACGCAAATTATTATTGTATCTATGCCTTCTCCGACTTTTTTGAAGAAACCATGGAGCATTTGAATGACAGGCGTTTTTTGGCGTTGTGGAAGATTTACGACGATATGCTGCACGATCCAAAGTTCGAGAAGGCGGGAAGAGTGATCTTCGTGCCGGACGGACCGGAGTATGCGAACATTGGCATATACGATCCTGACGCGCCTTCACGGCGGAGACTGAAAGGCAGCTGGAGCATCATGAACAGCCAGGAAAAAAATAACGCGGCAAGAGTCACTTTTCGCCGTTATATGGCACTGCTGGAAAATCGGAAATTACGCGAAAAAGTGTTTGGTTTTTGACTGAAAAATAGAAATTGACAGCATGAGGGAGAACAAAGAATTTTATGAATCATAAAAAAGCCGCGGCACAGACAGGAAAAATGGCGCCGCTCAAAAAGCGCATTTTTCAGATCATACAGATTGGGACAAGAACGGATATTCCAAGTATGTGTTTTGATATTTCGATCGTTCTTGTGATACTGGTCAATATTTCCGTTACATTCATTCAAACCTTTGACTGGGCGGAGGGATATGCGGGAATATTGGGAGTCGTGGAATTGATCACGATGTTGATATTCCTTGTGGAGTATCTTCTCAGACTCTGGACGGCGGACTGCCTGTACCCTGAAAAATCGTATCCGGCGGCGGTGCTTACGTTTGCCGTTTCCTTTTTCGGACTGGTGGATCTGTTGACGATTCTTCCTTATTTTTGTCCTTTTTTTATACCGAGCGGCGCGGTGGCGTTCCGTATGCTGCGGGTGGTGCGTATCCTGCATCTGTTTCGGATCAATTCCCGTTATGACGCGTTTAACGTTATCACGGCGGTCCTCAAAGATAAGAAAAACGCCCTGCTGTCCTCCATTTTTCTGGTTCTGGTACTGATGCTGGCATCATCGCTGTGTATGTACGGTTTAGAGCATGAGGCGCAGCCGGAGAATTTTGCGAATGCCTTTTCCGGCATCTGGTGGTCCGTATCCACGCTCCTTACGGTGGGTTATGGGGACATTTATCCCGTTACCATAGGGGGCAGGATCATGGCAATTTTTATCGCCTTTCTCGGAGTGGGGATGGTCGCCATTCCAACGGGTATCATTTCCGCCGGTTTCGTAGAGTATTATACGAAGATCAAGGTCGGGACGTACACGCAGCACGATGCGGATTTTATTACGCTGAGTATAGGCAAAGGGCACCCTTATGCGGGGGCGCAGTTAAAGGAACTCGGCCTTCCGCAGGGACTTTATACCGCAGTCGTGCTTCGCGGAGAGGATGTATATACGCCGCATGCAGGTCTTGTGCTGGAGGAGGGGGACTGCCTGCTGCTTGGAACGGTCAGCGTGGGACAGGCTGAATGCCGCATTGAGGAAGTGCGTTTAGAGGCAGGCCATAGCTGGATCGGCAGTAGGATCAAGGAGCTGGACATTTCCCGCAGAGTTTTTGTTGTGATGATAAAACGCGGCGGGAGAAATATCTGTCTGCAGGGTTCCACCTTGCTGAAAGAGGGCGATGTGGTACTTTTATTAGAAAAAGGTTGTGAGAAAGGCAGGGTTTCCCTATGAGAATGTATGATCTGATCAAGAAAAAGAGGGACGGCGGTGAGCTGAGCGATCAGGAGATCGCCTACATGGTAAGCGGTTACACGAACGGGCAGATTCCCGATTATCAGATGTCGGCAATGATGATGGCAATGTATTACCAGGGACTCACCGAATCGGAGACTTTATCGCTGACGATGGAAATGGCGCATAGCGGCGACATGCTTGATTTAAGCGCGATTCGGGGGATCAAGGTTGATAAGCACAGTACGGGCGGCGTCGGAGACAAGACGTCTCTTGCCTTGACGCCGATGGTTGCGGCGTGCGGCGTGAAGGTCGCCAAAATGAGCGGGCGCGGTTTAGGGCATACAGGCGGAACGATCGATAAGCTGGAGAGTTTTGCGGGATTTCACACGGATATTACGACACAGCAGTTCATGGATCAGGTCAACCGTATCGGTATCGCGATCATGGGACAGACCGCGGACCTTGCGCCGGCGGACAAGAAGCTGTACGCCCTGCGGGATGTGACGGCGACCGTCGATCAGATGTCGCTGATCGCAAGCTCCATCATGAGCAAGAAGCTTGCCGCAGGGGCGGATGCGATCGTTTTAGACGTCAAGACCGGGAGCGGTGCATTCATGAAAAAAGAAACGGACGCCGAGGCGCTTGCACGCGAAATGGTGCGGATCGGAAGCGGTGCCGGGAGGCGGACGACGGCGGTCATCACCGATATGGATCAGCCGCTCGGTTTTGCAGTCGGGAATGCCCTGGAGGTGCGCGAGGCGATCGAGACACTGAATGGAAACGGTCCGGAAGATTTTCTGGAACTCTGCTTAACGCTTGGCAGCCATATGCTGCTCGCGGCAGGGGAAGCGGATACGACTAAGCAGGCGAGGGAGCGGCTCTTACAGGTAATCGGGAGCGGAGCGGCGCTCCAAAAACTGGTGGAATTTGTCGCGGCGCAGGGAGGGGACGCCGATATGGTCTATCATCCCGAAAGGCTCCCGAAAGCGTCTCTTACGGAAAATCTGTGCGCTGAAAGGGACGGCTATATTGCAGGGATCGTCTGTGACGAGGTCGGCGTCTGCTCGCTCATGCTCGGCGGCGGCAGAGAGACAAAGGCGGACGTGATCGACTTATCCGTCGGTATCGTATTCAGCAGAAAAAGAGGAGACGCCGTGCGGCAGGGCGATACGATCGCCACACTCTATGCCAATGACGCCGGAAAGCTCGCCGCCGCAAAGGAGCGGCTTGCGCGTGCGGTCACGATTCAAGCGGAACCTGTAGAGAAAACGCCGCTTATCAAGCAGATCATAACGTGACGGGCATAAAACGGCAAAGCAGTTCATAGAGCCGTCGGCGCAAAACGGCAAAGCAGTTCATAGAGCCCGCCGACGCAAAACGGTAAAGCCGCTCATAGAGGCATCGGCGTAAAAAGGGCAAAGTAATTCATAGAGGCGCGGCATAAAAGGCGGAGCAGGTCATCATCGGGGCAGCGCGCGCATAAACTGATAGAAAAAGAAGGATGCGTGGAAACTGCGGTGAAGGAAAAGGAGAAGGAACGCCGTGACGGACACCGGTTCGACCGGCTGACGGAACGGCTTTCCCTGCCGAAAGATTTTGTATATGGGGAATGTCTGATCACGATGATCGGGAATGCGGAGCTGACGGTAGAAAACTATCGGAGTATTTGTCTTTTTGAAGAAAACTGTATCGTGATCGCCTTAAAGCATGACCGGCTCTGCGTGCAGGGAAAACGGCTTGAGATCCTCTATTACAGAGAAGATGAGATTAAGATCAAGGGCAGGATCAGCGGACTGCAGTTTTTAAGCGAACGTGGAAAGACATGAATTGGCTTGGGCGGATGAGAGCGACGGTGCGCATTGACGTGAAAGGGGATGCGAAAGAGCGTTACCTGAATATGTGCCGTGCGAGGCATTTTCCTGTATGGGACATAAGACCGGATAACCAAAAGGATGTCATCACCATGTGCATGAATAGAGAGGACTTTCTGGATAGCAAGAGCGCCATCCGAAAGACCGGGGTAAAGGTGGACGTGAAAGAAAAAAGCGGACTGCCTTTTTTGTTGAAAAAAATCAATAAGCGCAGGGTGTTTGCCGCGGGAGCGCTGTTCGGCATACTTTTTTTGCTGGTCATGATGCGCTCCATATGGGCGTTTGAATTTGAGGGAACGAAGCGGATCACGGAGGAACAGATCGTTGATTATCTGGAGGAGAGCGGCGTCAGGATCGGAACGAAAATCCGGGAGCTGAACTACGAGGAACTGGAACAGGGGCTTCGCGAGACATTTCCGGAAATCACATGGGCGAGCGTCTCCAAACGGGGAACAACGCTGCTCATAAGGATACGGGAACGGGAATATACCGAGGTCTCCCGTCAATTTGACGACCGCACGGACATTGTGGCGGATGCGGACGGCGTGATTGTTTCCATGATCGTGAAGGAGGGGGTTCCCTATGTGCAAAAAGGGGATGTGATCGAGACGGGGGATATTCTGGTCGGCGGCGCCGTGCCAATCTACGATGAAAACAGCGAGATCAGCAGTTATCACTATTATCACGCGCAGGCAGATATTCTTGTGGAAACAACGCAGCGTTATACGGATACCCTTCCTCTTTCCTATGAAAAAAAGACCTATACGGGGGAGGAGACATTGCTGGTAAGCCTCGGCGCATTTGATGCACGGCTTGTTTTGGGGAACGGTCTTTCTGACGCCAATGTGGAAAGCCAGTCCAAAAGCTATCAGCTCAGGCTGTTCCGTTATCTGCGTCTGCCCTTCTTTGCAGAGATCACAAGGCAGAATGCGTATGAGTGGGAGCTTTCTTACTATACGCGCGAGGAGGCGAAAATGCTGCTTCTTTCCGGGTTAGAAAAATATTTAATGGAATTATCTGAAAAAGGGGTACAAATTATTGCAAAAGATGTTAAAATAATAAAAAATGGGATGAGTATGGAAATTACGGCAGATATTACGATGAGGAAGCTTGTCGGCGTAAGCTGCCCGACAACAGTGGAGTTCGTACAGGATGGGGAAGACAACGATTGAGCTTTGCGCGGATGCGCGCGACATGCAGAACGTATTTGGAATGAACGATTCTTATGTGAGAAAGCTGGAACGGGAGCTTTCGGTCGATATTGTCTGCCGGGACGGCGTCGTAAGGATCACGGGAGAAGAAAAACAGACGGCGAAAGCGGGCGGAATCTTGGAACGCCTGATGGAACTTTCCAGAAGGGGAAATATGATAGAGGAACAGAATGTGAACTATGCGCTGGATATGAACCGGGACGGCGAGGATGACGGGATGCTGGAGATCGATTCCGACCGCATCTGTCATACGGTAAACGGGAAACCGGTCAAACCCAAAACGCTGGGACAGAAACGCTACGTGGATGCGATCCGCGACCATATGATCGTGTTCGGAACGGGACCCGCGGGAACGGGAAAGACGTATCTGGCGATGGCAATGGCGATCACGGCGTTTAAGAATGAGGAGGTCGGGCGTATCATTCTGACCAGACCGGCGATCGAGGCGGGGGAAAAGCTCGGTTTTCTGCCGGGCGACTTACAGAGCAAGGTCGATCCGTATCTGCGGCCGCTCTACGACGCCCTGTATCAGATCATGGGGGCGGAAAGTTTCGTGAAGAACACGGAGAAAGGCTTGATCGAAGTGGCGCCGCTTGCCTATATGCGCGGCAGGACGCTGGACAATGCGTATATTATATTGGATGAGGCGCAGAATACGACGCCTGCGCAGATGAAAATGTTTTTGACGAGAATCGGGTTCGGTTCTAAGGTCGTCATCACGGGCGATCAGTCCCAGAAGGATTTATCGCCGGGCGCGGAGTCGGGACTGGATGTTGCGGTAAACGTGCTGCGCGGTGTGGATGAGATCGCGTTTTGCAAACTGACGAGCAAGGATGTCGTAAGGCACCCGCTCGTACAGAAAATCGTAAAGGCATATGAAACCTATGAAGAAAAAGAACAACGCAGAACAAAAGGAAAATCATACGGGGAAAAGAGCCGCGGCTCTGCTGCGCGGCATCCTTGAGTTTGTCATACCCGCGGGGATGACGGTGGGAAGCGTGCTGCTGTACGGTCTGGAGACGGCAGAGCAGATCAGAACCTGTGTACTTGCGGGTCTGCTTCTGCTGTTGGTGCAGTTTGCAAAGACAAGGAGCCGTATCGCCAAGGATTACCTTTATGATAACGACGAGCACCCGAACCGCTTTACACTGGTATTTTTGATCGCGTTTGGTCTGGCATGTCTGTTCCCGCTGTTTACACAGATGGGATGGCCGTATCTGAGTGTCGCCGTTGCGCTGACGCTCTTTAGCAACGCGATGATCGGTATGGTCTCGTTTACGGCGCTTTTGACGGTATCCTGCGTGCTTGCGGGCGCGTCCGCTCACATTTTTGTGATGTATCTCATATGCGGTCTGTGTGCGGTCGTTCTTTTTTCGGTGCTGGATGAAAGCTTTCGTGTGGAAATTCCCATCCTTCTTTCCTGCATGGTATATGTGACGAGCATGTGCGCGAACACGATCATCACCCAAAACAGAAATCTCTCATTCGAAATGTTCGTCGTTCCCATCATCGGATTGTTTCTCAATGTCGTGCTGATGCTGATGCTGCTATGGTATATCAATACGAGAGTCGTGCGGCGCGAGAGCAATCGCTATGTGGAGATCAACGATCCCGAATACGACCTGATGGTGCGCATCAAGGCGCAGGGCATGACGTATTATTATCATGCGATCCATACCGCGTACCTGTGCAATAAGATCGCTTCCCGGACGGGGATGGATACCGATGTGGTGCGCGCCGCCGCATTTTATCATGAAGCGGGCGTGCTCAAGGGGGAGAATACGAAAGAAAATCTGATGGCGGTCGTGCGCGGCGAGTATCATTTCCCACCAGAGGTCTGCGAGGTCTTATCGGAATATAAGAAGGGCGGCAAGTTAAAGCAAAAGGAAACCGCCGTGCTGTTCATGTCGGCGATGGTCGTGGATACGTTAATGGGACTGTTTGCGGAGGATAAGAACGCAAAGATCGATTATAAGGAGCTCATCGAGGGGATGTTTCATAAGCAGACCGTGAAAGGACGGTTTTCCCAATGCAGTATCACAATAGGCGAAATGACGATGATGAAAAAAATACTGATGGAGGAAAATCTGTATTATGATTTTTTACGTTGATCAGGATGCGGTATGCGATTTCCCGTTTGATCTAAAAAGCATCGGAGAACAGGTTGCCGGATATATATTGGAGCAGGAGGCATGTCCCTATGAGGCGGCGGTCAGCCTGCTCATCACGGATGATAAGGGGATCCATAAGATGAACCGGCAGTTCCGTGATATGGACAAGCCGACGGATGTGTTGTCCTTTCCGAATCTGGAGTATGACAGACCGGGGGATTTTTCGAACGTGGAGGAGTCGTTCGCCGATTGTTTTGAGCCGGATACGGGCGTACTGAATCTAGGGGACATCGTCCTTTCCGGGGAACGCGTTTTTGCACAAGCCGAGGAATACGGGCATAGTGTGAAACGGGAATTTGCTTTTTTGGTGGCGCATTCGATGCTGCACCTGTGCGGTTATGATCATATGGATCCGGATGAAGCAGAAGTCATGGAGAGGAAGCAGGAGCAGGCGCTTTTTGCGCTTCGCATAACGAGAGAAGAGGATACAAACGCATGATGGATCTGAAAAAACAAAAGAGAAGCGTGAATTTTATGCTGACTGTCACCTATGTGGTGATCCTGCTTCGGGCAGTACCGATTCATTTGGCGGTCGGCGATACCGGGTTTGGCATTTTTGCGGCGGCATATGTGTTGTTTTTTCTTTATGATTATTTTACAAGGGAGATTTTTTCCGGAAATCTTGCGAAACTGATGAATGCGAAGGTTAAGAGGGAACAGTATCAGGACGCGGAGCAGGCGTTCAATCTTGCGATGTTCTTATCCTTAGCGGTCGGTATCTTTGTTACGGCGGTGGTATTTTTATCAGCGCCCATGCTCGCCGGAAAGCTTCTGGGCATTCCTCAGACGGAGAAAGTATTGCGCTATCTGGCGCCTGCGTTTTGTTTTGTAACGGTTTCCTCTTCGTTTTCCGCGTATTTGAAAGGGATGGGAGAGCATATCAACGATTCCATTGTCCGCCTTGGTACGGAGCTGCTTGTGACGCTGCTGTGCATTGTCATGTCGGGCGTGATGTACCGGCAGGGCGAAGCGGTCGGCACGCTCTTAAAGCAGGATGTGTTTGCGGGGATTTACGGTGCGCAGGGCTGTGCGCTGGCAGTCAGTATCGCGACATTCCTGTGTATGTTGATCTATTTCTTTCTTTATTTACAGATGAAAGTTTCCATGAAACGGAGAGTGATTAAGGATACGCAGAGCCGGTATGAGCCGGATGCGGTCTATGCGCAGTATCTTTATATTTCATCCGCCGTGCATTATCTGAATCATATGCTGCTGCCGCTCTGTGTGCTGTTGGAGGAGCGTGTGTTTGTCAGTAAGCTGAACGGCGCTGCCATGACGGAGCGTGTCATCGCAAATGCATGGGGCGTCTATGCGGGGGCGGTGCTGCCGTTTCTTTTGCTGCCGGCCGCCGCGGCCTGTATTCATGCGCGGGGGACGTGGAATACCTATAAGCGTGCGCTCGCAAGGGATGAACGGAAGTTTGTGCGCGACACGATACAGTCAAAGATACGGCGTTTCTGTCTGGTGTACGCGCCGCTCGCCATGTTTGTGATGGTCTTTGCCTCGCCGCTGCTCGGATTCCTCTACGGGGAGCAGGGAAAGCCCTGGGCAGGGGCGCTTTCTGCGGGCGCGCCGTCCATCTTTCTTCTCGGATTTGGGATCGCGCTCATGCAGGTGCTTTTGGGATTAGAGAAGCCGCTTTATATTCTGGCGATCCATGCGGCAGGATTTGTGATCCACCTGATTGTTCTGGAAATTTCCGTGAAGCCGGGCGGGGTTTACGATGCGGGACTTGGTTTTGCGTGGCTGGCTGCCTCCGCGGTGATGGCTGTCGCCTATGGATTTGTTGTTTCCATGCAGCTTAACTACCGCCATAATGTGCTGAATATTGCCAAACCGCTGATCAGCGCGGCAGGAGGCGGGCTTGTCGGTCTGATCGTTGTGAAACTGGCAGGAACGTCATTGGGAAATCTGCTGACACTGCTCATCGGAGGCGTGTTGTTCTTTATCGTATATCTGATCTTAATGATTTTTTTACGGGGACTGACAAGAAAGGAAATCTCGCAGATTCCGGGCGGCGAATTTATTATGAGAATGCTGTCTTAGGAAATCTGGCGGAATAAGAAAAAAAGAACTGCCGATACTATGCAAAAGGAGTTTATCATGAAGAATTTGTATAGGATCGGCATTTTTGTGATTGTGTGTATCGTCACGGGGGTGCTTATTATTTATCTGTTCGACCGGTTTGTAGTCGGAGTAAAGGATATTAGCGGAGGTCTCCCGCAGGTTTTTGAGGAACAGGCGGAGCTCGATGAGAAGCTGAACCGGCAGGAAGCGGCGGGACAAGCGGTGGACGCAGCGTTCGGAGCAAGGAATGCATCAGGGGCGCAGCAGAGCGGGACCTATGATGAAATACCGTCAGAGCCGGAGCAGGATGTTCATACGCAGGAAGATAGGACAGACGGGCTCCATGCATTTCGCGGGGACGGAACGCCCGATGCGGAGGCGGTTCATACGGAGGGCACGGATACGGTGGTCACGAAGACGACCGTATATGAGATTGAAGAATACGACCGCCGCACGCAGGAGGCGGCGCTGGTAGTCGAACGCATTCCGGCACAGTATATCGGAATGGACCGGCAGGAATTGGAGAGCGCGCTTGCAGTATATTTGGAGTCGCCGTCTTTAAGGGATGTAGAACGCGGCTTAAAAGAGATCCGGCTTGTGAGTTTTTCACCTGAACGGATCACGGTGCGGAAAAGCTATGACACTGAGCCGGATCACGACTATTATTACCTGACGGAAGAGCGGGGCTACGTCGTGGTGTATTACCGCAATATGAGAACGCTGTTTTGTGAGACGGGGATCGCTATGGAGGAGCTGCCTGCGCGTCTGCAGCAGGAGATCAGGCATATTAAGACGATGGAAACGGAGGAGGAACTGTACGGATTTTTGGAGTCGTACAGCAGCTAGGACGAATGAGAAAAAAAAGCATTGCAGTCATTGGCGCAGGGGCGGCAGGCATGATGGCGGCTGTGGCGGCGGCTCGTGCGGGAGCGGCAGTCACGATTTATGAGCACCGCAGCGAGGCGGGGCGCAAGCTGTTAATGACGGGAAACGGAAAGTGTAATCTGACGAATCTGCGTATGGGAACTTCTTATTATTATTGCGGTTCCGAATGCGGGCAGCGCATGGTCAGTTCTGTACTTTCGGAGTTTGACGAGGAAGATACGCTTTCCTTTTTTCATGAGATCGGGCTTTTGACCTATGACCGGGACGGATATGTCTATCCGCAGTCGGATCAGGCGGTCACGGTGCGGGATGTGCTTGTGCGGGAATGTTTGTATCAGGGTGTGACATTTCGCTATGACATCGATGTGTATCCGCTGATGCGTCAGGAAAAGGAAAACGGAAAATTTATGATCGGAGAGACGCGTTTTGACTGTGTGATCCTTGCCTGCGGCGGGAAATCAGAGCGTCAGACCGGTTCTGACGGCAGCGGCTATGAGCTTGCCAAACGGTTCGGGCATCGGGTCCGTACGCCGCTTCCGGCGCTCGTGCCGCTTTACACGGATGAGGCGGACTGGCAGAGCATGGCGGGCGTGCGGGTGAAGGCAGGAATCCGGCTTTTTGTGGACGGCATAGAGGCGGGCGAAGCGCAGGGGGAATTACAGCTGACCGCACAGGGCATTTCGGGGATTCCCGTATTTGAGTTAAGCAGGATTGCGGTTCATGCCATTTATGAGGGCAGGAGCGTGGAGGCGGAAATCTGTTTTTTGAACGGCAGAGAGCGGGAGCAGATTGAGACGCAGATTCGGCATATGCTGGCGCGGAGACAGGGGAAAAACGCGGCTCAGACAGGTGCGCAGAAAAAGGGTGAAACGTTACAAAAAATGACCGGAATAGTCAATTCAAAAGTTCTTTCTTTTTTGCTCGGAAGGATCAGCCGCGGAGCGGATTGCTTACAGAAAGCGCCGCCGGATGATGGACATCTGGCGGCGGAAATGGCGCGGCAATTATGCGCTCTGCGGATCAGAATCAGCGGTTATGGAAAATTGGAACACGCACAGGTGACGAGCGGCGGCATTTTATTTGAAGAAGTAACGCAACATTTGGAATCGCGCTTGTGCAAGGGATTATTTTTTGCCGGGGAAATGCTGGATGTGGATGGCATCTGCGGCGGCTATAATCTGCAGTGGGCGTGGTCAAGCGGCTTCGCGGCGGGGATGCGCGCGGCGGGAAATGAAGCGGAGGAGAATGACACGGAGGATGGTGTCAAAAAGGGGTGATCGGCATGATACGGATCAATCAGATCAAATGCGAACCAAAGCAGGTGACGAAGCCTGACGGGGGCATGGACGAGGCGTTGTTAAAAAAGAAAGCGGCATCCGTTCTGAAAGTTTCCCC
Source organism: Clostridium sp. (assembly GCA_023663615.1). GTDB lineage: Bacteria > Bacillota > Clostridia > Lachnospirales > Lachnospiraceae > DLAJ01. Next base: position 36,293 of record JAMPHA010000004.1, read on the forward strand.
CAAAGCAATTCGCGGGCTTTGGATCAGGCGGCGCTCCATTGACGCAAGAAAAAAGCCGCAGATTTTCTACATATTCAGTGTGGATGTTGTGCTGACAGGCATGTCGGAGGAACAGGCGCTTGTGAAAGCACACAGCGCGGACTGTCAGATCAGTCCGTGGACAGCGTATGTGTTTCCGGAAGAGGGAAAAGAGGAAATGCAGGAACGTCCCGTGATCGTCGGAATGGGACCGGCAGGATTATTCTGCGCCTATGAGCTTGCGCTTCACGGGTATCGCCCGATTTTGCTGGAGCGGGGAAAATGCGTGGAGGCGCGCGCGGAGGATGTCGCGCGGTTTTGGCAGGAAGGCGTTCTTTCGCCGGAATCCAATGTCCAGTTTGGCGAGGGCGGCGCGGGCGCGTTTTCCGACGGAAAGCTGAATACGCTGGTTAAGGATAAAGACGGCAGATGCGCGGAGGTATTGCGTATTCTTTGCGCGCATGGAGCAAAAGAAGAAATCTGTTATGATCACAAGCCGCATATCGGAACGGATGCGCTTTGCGTGGTTGTGCGCAGCATGAGGGAAGCGGTCATCGCGCATGGCGGCGAGATTCATTTCGAGACTAAAATGACCGGACTGCATGTGGAAAACGGGAAGGTGACGGGAGTCACGGCAGTCTGCGGCGGACAGGAGCAGGACGGCCTATGCGGGGGACGGACGGAGGGCATTCCGTGCGGCGGACAGGAGCAGAGATTTCCCTGCGGCGCCGTTGTTCTGGCGATCGGGCACAGCGCGCGGGATACGGTGCAGACGTTGTATGAGTCAGGAATGGAGATGGAAGCAAAGCCGTTTGCGGTAGGGCTTCGCGTGGAACATCCGCAGACGCTCATCAACCGGAGCCAGTACGGAACGGAGGATGCGGGAATCCTCGGCGCGGCGGCGTATAAACTGACGGCGCAGACCAAAAGCGGCAGGGGCGTTTATACGTTTTGTATGTGTCCCGGCGGCTATGTCGTCAATGCGTCCTCGGAGCCGGGGATGCTTGCGGTAAACGGCATGAGCTATTCGGGCAGGGACGGCGGGAATGCCAACAGCGCGGTCATTGTCACGGTCACGCCGGAGGATTACGGGGACACGCATCCGCTTTCCGGTATTGCTTTTCAGCGGGAACTGGAACGCAGGGCGTATGCGATTGGCGGCGGGAAGGTGCCGGTGGAGCGTTACGGGGATTTTCGAGCAGAAGTATTCGGGAACGCGGCTGGGAGTCTGTTGACAGGCAAAGCTGAGAGCGGCTTGTCCGCCAGTGCGCGCGCAGATGAAGAATTGGACGGAAGAGCAGACGGAAGCACTCTTACGAATGAGAAGAATCGGGCAGAAGTCATGTGTGACGGAGCAGCATCTTCCGGTGCGTGCGCAGATGGCAGAACAGCCGGAACTGCAGCGGCACATACGCGGTGGGAGCCATGTATCAAAGGAGCGTATACTTACGCCAAGGTCGCAGAGATCCTTCCGCGGGAACTGGCGGAGGCGTTTGCGGAGGGCATGGAGGCGTTCGGGCGGAAGATCCCGCATTACAATGATCCGGATACGTTGTTGGAAGGCGTGGAGAGCAGAACGTCCTCTCCGGTCAGAATGTTACGGAATGAGGAGCTTGTGTGCCGGATGGCGGATAATCTGTATCCGTGCGGCGAGGGCGCAGGGTATGCCGGGGGAATTGTGTCGGCGGCGATGGACGGCGTGCGCGTCGCGGAGGCGATCGCACGGAAATACCGGCGCATCCGGGATTAAAGGATGTCTGCGGCGAACAACGCGTGCGTGGAACGCGAAGCATTTCACGTCTGCTTTTTGATAAAAAGGAACGGACGGAAAACGAAAAACGCTCCATGGACTTTTTGACAGGAATGTGATAAGGTGAGTAATGGCAGAAAAATGATGATGGGAAAACAGATATAGGAAAACAGATATGGGAAAACAGATGATACGAGAAGCAATCCGGGACAAACAGCGGATTGTGATAAAAATTGGTTCCTCCTCCCTCCAGCATCCGGAGACGGGAGATCTGGACTATATTAAGATGGAAGTGCTTGTCCGCGAATTGTGCAATCTGCGCAATCAGGGCAAGGACGTGGTGCTGGTGACGTCAGGGGCGATTGCCTGTGGGAAAAAAGCGGTGCAGATCAAGGAAGGGGATAATCCGATCGCGGTCAAACAGGCATGCGCGGCGATTGGGCAGGCGCGTCTGATGATGACCTATCAGAAGATTTTTGCGGAATACAATCAGGTGACGGCACAGATTCTGATGACGAGAAATACGATCGTTGACAATCTGAACCGTTTTAATGCCGCGAATACGTTTACGGAGCTGTTAAAGCTGGGCGTAATCCCGATCGTCAATGAAAATGATACGGTTGCGACTTATGAGATTGAGATCGGCGATAACGATACGCTTTCCGCGATCGTTGCGGCGCTCATTCATGCCGATCTGCTCATTTTATTATCGGATATTGACGGACTGTACACAGATAATCCCAGAACAAATCCGGATGCACAGTTTATTCCGGTCGTGCATGAGATCGACGAGGGAATCCTCCGCATGGGAAAGCATGAGACGGGAAGCAGCGTCGGCACGGGCGGCATGGATACCAAGCTGACTGCGGCGAAGATCGCAACGGCATCCGGCGCGGACATGATTATTGCGAACAGTGCGGATGTGCGCATTATCCACCGCATCATGGACGGAAGGGAATACGGAACGCTGTTTACGGCGCATAAGGATGACGATTTCTATCTGACGGACTTTGTGGAACAGATGCATAATGACTGAAAAGATGAAAAGGATGAAAGACCGTCGGATCAGAAAAAGGCAGGTCAGGAAGAGTCCGATCAGGAAAAGTCAGATCAGAAAAAAACAGATTAGAAAAAAACAGATTAGAAAAAATCAGATTAGGAAAGCCGGATGAGAGAGAGTCCGATCAGAAAGAGACAGATACGGACGAGGCGGACCAGAAAAGCAGGATTAGAAAAAGCCAGATAAAAGGAGTCGGACCAGAAAGAGGAGATTCATATGAACGTAGAGGAACTGACAGCGCGTATCAACGAACTTTATCATAAGTCCAAGGAGGAAGGACTGACCGAGGAAGAGAAAGAAGAGCAGGCGCGGCTGAGGCAGGAATATATCGAAAATGTCCGCGCCAATCTGCGCGGTCAGCTCAGTGCGATCCGGATTCAGAACGAGGACGGCAGTATCACCGATCTGGGAAAAGAGCATGGGAACACGGCAAACTAATGAGCCGGCGCTGGAAGAAGAGCGCGGACAGGGACGGGGGACTGCGGAAAGCAAGCGCGTACTGAGGAAGGCGGCGCTCGCGAAACGGGATTCCCTGACAAAAGAGCAGCGGTTTCAAAAGAGCGGACGGATCGCGGAACGGCTTCTTGCGCACCCGTGGTATCGGGAGACAGAGAATCTGCTTGTTTACGCTTCCTATCGGAGCGAGGTTTCCACAGAGCAGATCATCCGCAATGCGCTACGGTCAGGAAAACAGGTCTATTGTCCGGTCGTGACCGGAAAGAGGGAAATGGTGTTTTGCGCATTGGACGGACCGCTCGCGGACGCCGTATTGTCATCGGGGCTTGCGGCAATGGAAAAAGACCGTCATGGAATCCCGCAGCCGGATCAAGAAACTTGTGCGCGCTATCGGTATCAGCCGGAGAAAAGCCTGATGCTGATGCCGGGATGCGCGTTTGACAATAATGGAAACCGGATCGGCTACGGCGGCGGCTTTTATGACAGTTTCTTGGCAGAGCGGCCGATGCGGACGATCGCGTTATTTTTTGACTGCCAGCGCACGGATGAGGCGATCGCGGGCGAACCGCACGACGTGCGCCCGGATCGCATCCTGACGGAAAGCGGTTTTCATGCTGTGGAAAGCGGCGGCATCCGAAACGGTGAGTCGGAACCTAAATAAAATGAAGACAGGAGAAAAGACAATGAGCGGGATCAGCAGGGAACAGACGGCAATGCTTGAGGAGATCGGAAAGCGCGCCGTTTTGGCAAAATATGAACTTCAGACCATTTCCACAGACAAAAAGAACGAGGCGCTTTGCCGCGTGGCGGACGGTCTGATTGCCGATACCGGAAAGATATTGGCGGCAAATGAACAGGATATGCAAAACGGAAAAGAGCACGGTATGCATGAGGGGCTGCTTGACCGCTTACAACTGACAGAGGCACGGATCGCGGCGATGGCGGAAGGCTTGCGTCAGATCGCGGAATTAAACGATCCCGTTGGCACGGTGATGGAGCGTTTTACCCATCCGAACGGGATGGAGATCACACAGGTGCGCGTGCCGCTCGGCGTCATCGGCATCATTTATGAATCCCGCCCGAACGTGACGGCGGATGCGTTCGGTTTATGCTTTAAGGCCGGAAATGCCGTGATCTTAAAGGGCGGCTCCGACGCGATCTGTTCCAATACGGCGATCACGGAAAGCATTCGGCGCGGTCTTGCGGGTACCGGGATTTGTGCGGATGCCGTGCAGCTTATTGCGGATACGGACAGGGCGGTGACGGCGCAGTTTATGAAAATGAACCGTTATGTGGACGTGCTGATTCCGCGCGGCGGGGCAGGACTCATCCGTGCGGTCGTGGAGAGCGCAAGCATTCCCGTGATCGAGACGGGAACGGGAAATTGTCATATTTATGTCGATCAGGATGCGGATTTCAATAAGGCGATCCCCATCATCATCAATGCGAAAACGCAGCGCATCGGCGTGTGCAACGCCTGTGAATCGCTCGTGATCCATGAAAAGATCAAGGATGCGTTTTTACCCTTACTTGCGGACGCGCTGAAAAAGCATCATGTGGAGATGCGGGCGGACCGACAGGCAGCCGAAGTGATCGGGGACTGTGTGGCGGCGACGGAGGAAGATTTCGCAAAGGAATATTTAGATTATATCATTTCCATCAAGACCGTCAGCAGCGCCGAGGAGGCGATCGCGCATATCAACCGTTATCACACGGAGCATTCCGACGCGATCATCACGGAAAATCAGGAAACGGCACGGCGCTTTTTAAGCGGCGTGGATTCGGCATGCGTATATGTCAATGCCTCGACGCGTTTTACGGACGGCTTTGAGTTCGGTTTCGGCGCTGAGATCGGGATTTCCACCCAGAAGCTCCATGCGCGCGGTCCGATGGGACTGCGGGAGCTGACCTCCTACAAATATCAGATCGTCGGGAACGGACAGGTCAGGGGATAACATTGAGCTGGACGAATATTTGAGTAAGAAAGATTCCCAAAAGTTATAGTAGAAAAGCGGGCAAAGGAGGAGCATGGAAAGAAATATAAGTGTCATTAAAAATGGAAACGGAAATCAGATTGTAGTGATCAATGACATACGATTTAAGGGCAGACAGAACATTGCATGGGATGAGGTTGAGCAGTATTTGAAGCAGTATATTGGAGAATTTGTAGAAATTGTCGAAAGCAAAGAAATGATATACATAGGTAATGATTTTCCCGATGAATATGCGGGGTCCAATTATACAGCAAAGTTGAAAGGCGCTTTAGCAAAAGCGAAAGCAAATGCTGCACAGGGAATTCCTGAAATTGTCGAGATTGCAGAGAATAAGAGATTTCGGGAGAATATGGCAGAAAAACATGATAAAAATGCCAGATTTGGATGGTATCGATATGATTCCAGATTTGCGCTTCCGATTTTCGATGACGATGGAGAGGTTTTGCGCTATAATGTATTTCATGTGGAGCTTGTTATAAGACATGCAGAGGATAAAAAAATGTACCTGTATGACATTATGAACATAAAAAAAGAAACAAGTACCCCGCTTGAGCCATAAGGCTGTACGGTTAAAAACTCATTTCTTTTTTGAGATTATATAATGAATACAGGAGAAAGTCAAGAGAGATGTATAATGAAATTGATTTAGATAAGATAGATATAAATACAAAGCCTCCCACCGAAGAACCCGCGCGCCAGTACTATTACATGGCGAAATGCCGCGCTTATGTCCGGGCGGAGAGCGAAAAGCGCGGAAGGGAGTTGACTTGTGCAGTCATCACGTTTGGCTGTCAGATGAACGCGCGCGATTCGGAAAAACTGCTCGGTATCTTAAAGACTGTCGGCTACGCTGTCACGGATTCGGAGACGGCGGATTTTGTCATTTATAATACCTGCACCGTGCGGGACAACGCCAATCAGCGCGTTTATGGCAGGCTCGGTCATCTCGGTTCCATGAAAAAAAACAATCCGCATAAGCGGATCGCGCTGTGCGGGTGTATGATGCAGGAGCAGAGCGTTATCGAAAAGCTGACGAAAAGTTATTCTTTTGTCGATCTGGTCTTTGGCACGCATAACCTTTATAAGTTTGCGGAGCTGCTCTTTGCCATGTACGAATCCGACGGTATGCTGATTGATATTTGGAAAGATACGGACGCGATCGTCGAACAGCTTCCGGTCAGCCGCAAATATCCGTACAAATCAGGCGTCAATATCATGTTCGGATGCAATAATTTTTGTACCTACTGCATTGTGCCCTATGTCCGGGGACGGGAGCGCAGCCGCGGTGCGCGCGAAATTCTCCGCGAGACAGAGTCCCTTGCGGCGGACGGCGTAAAAGAAGTCATGCTGCTTGGGCAGAATGTCAATTCCTACGGAACCGGGCTTGACGACGGCATTTCCTTTGCCGCGCTGTTGCGGGAAGTGGAAAAGGTAGAGGGAATCGAGCGCATCCGCTTTATGACGTCCCATCCGAAAGACTTATCCGACGAGTTGATTCAGGTCATGAAAGAATCCGATAAAATCTGCCGTCATCTGCACCTGCCCCTGCAATCCGGTTCCAGCAGGATCTTAAAAGCCATGAACCGCCGTTATGACAAGGAACATTATCTGAACCTTGCTTTGAAGATCCGCCGCGAGATACCGGATATTGCGATCTCAACGGATATTATCGTCGGTTTTCCGGGAGAGACGGCGGAGGATGTGGATGATACAATCGACGTGATCCGCAGGGCAGCGTTCGACAACGCATTCACGTTTCAGTACAGCAGGCGAACGGGAACGCCGGCTGCGGCGATGGAGCAGGTTCCGGCTTCGGAAGTGACGAAGCAGTTTGACCGTGTTCTTTCCGTTGTGCAGGAGACGGCAAAAGAGCGCGCGGCGCTTCTTACCGGACAGACGCTTCCGGCGCTGATCGAGGAAGTGAATGAAAAGGATCACGATTTTGTCATCGGGAGGCTTTCGAACAATACGATCGTACATTTGAAGGGGACAAGCGATCTGATCGGCTCGATCAGACGGGTAAAGCTGACGGAATGCCGCGGCTTTTATTACATGGGGGTTATGGAACATGGCTGAGATCACACCGATGATGCAGCACTATTTAGACACAAAAGAACAGAATCCGGATTGCATTTTATTTTACAGGCTCGGCGATTTTTACGAAATGTTTTTTGAGGACGCAAAGACGGTGTCCAGGGAACTGGAGCTGACGCTGACGGGAAAAGCGTGCGGATTGGAGGAGCGCGCGCCGATGTGCGGCGTGCCGTTTCATGCGGCAGAGACCTATATTAACCGTTTGGTGACAAAGGGCTATAAGGTCGCAATCTGCGAGCAGGTGGAAGATCCGAAGCTTGCGAAAGGCATGGTAAAGCGCGAGGTCGTGCGGATCGTCACGCCCGGTACGAACGTGGATAACCAGTTCATGGATGAAGGGAAAAATAATTACCTGATGGCGGTCGTCTATTTGGAGAATCAGATCGGCATTTCGATTGTGGACGTTTCCACGGGGGATTATTTTTTAACGGAAGTAGAAGATACGAAGCGTCTGCTTGACGAAATTTATAAATATCTGCCGTCCGAGATCATCTGCAACGACGCGTTTACGCTCTGCGGCGTCGATCTGAATGACCTGCGCGGCAGGCTGCATATCTGCGTCAACCGCTTAGAACCGTGGTATTTTGACGAGGACGCCTGTAAAAAAGCATTGATGAAGCAGTTCCGCGTTCATGTGCTGACCGGACTCGGTATTGATGATTTTCCGAACGGGACGGTCGCGGCTGGCGCGATCATGTTGTACTTAAATGAAACACAGAAAATTTCGCTGGCGCATATCACGCATCTGTATCCCTATCTGACAAGCAAATATATGCTGCTGGACAGCGCGACGAGGCGCAATCTGGAATTAACGGAAACGCTGCGGGAAAAGGCAAAGCGCGGGAGTCTGCTGTGGGTGCTGGATAAAACCAAAACGGCAATGGGCGCGCGGACGTTACGAAGTTATTTAGAACAGCCGCTGATCGCGCGGGACGCGATCGAGGAACGTTTAGAGGCAGTGGGCGAATTGTGCGCCGATCCGACCGCAAGGGATGAAATCCGGGAGTATTTGAGTCCGATCTATGATCTCGAACGGCTGCTCGGCAGGGTCAGCTATCTAAGCGCCAATCCGCGGGATCTGATCGCATTCCGCAATTCGCTTGCCATGCTTCCGGCGATCAAGCTTGTGTTACGCGGTTTTTCCTCTAAGCTGTTATTGGGTATTGAGCAGGACATGGATTCTTTGGAGGATGTCTGCGCGCTGATCGAGGCGGCGATCGACGATAACGAGCCGCCCGTCACGATTCGGGAAGGCGGCATTATCCGGGACGGCTACGATCCGGATATTGATATGCTGCGCAAGGCAAAGACAGAGGGGAAGGACTGGCTCGCCCGGCTGGAGAGCGAGGACAGGGAGCGCACGGGGATCAAGAACCTGCGCATCAAGTATAATAAAGTATTCGGTTATTATTTTGAGGTCACCAATTCGTTTAAGAATCTGGTGCCGGAAGATTATATCCGGAAGCAGACACTGACGAACGCCGAGCGTTATACGACGCCGCGCCTGAAGGAACTGGAGGATACGATCCTGAACGCGGAAGATAAGCTGACCGCGCTGGAATATGACGCGTTCTGCAAGGTGCGCGACAGTATTGCGGCGGAGCTTGACCGCATCCAGCGCACGGCAAAGGCGGTCGCGGCATTGGACGTATTCGCGTCGCTCTCCCTTGTTGCGGAGCGCGGCCATTATGTGCGGCCTAAGATCAATGAAAAGGGCGTGATCGACATTAAGGACGGCAGGCACCCTGTCGTCGAGCAGATGATCGAACATGACATGTTTGTTTCAAACGATACGCACTTAGATAACGGAAAGCACTGCATAGCCGTCATTACGGGACCGAATATGGCGGGAAAATCGACTTACATGCGCCAGACTGCGCTGATCGTACTCATGGCACAGATCGGTTCGTTTGTTCCGGCAAAGAGCGCGGACATCGGACTGGTTGACCGCATCTTTACGCGCGTGGGCGCATCGGATGATCTTGCATCCGGTCAGAGTACGTTTATGGTGGAAATGAATGAGGTTGCGAATATTCTCCGCAATGCGACGGCAAAATCGTTGCTTGTGTTAGATGAGATCGGGCGCGGCACGTCTACGTTCGACGGACTTTCGATCGCATGGGCGGTCATCGAGCATATCAGCAACCGCAATGTACTCGGCGCAAAAACGCTGTTTGCGACGCATTATCACGAGCTGACAGAGCTGGAAGGGAAAATGGATAATGTGAACAACTACTGTATCGCCGTAAAAGAACAAGGCGACGACATTGTTTTTTTGCGAAAGATCATGAAGGGCGGCGCGGATCGGAGCTACGGCATCCAGGTGGCGAAGCTGGCGGGCGTTCCCGATATGGTGATCGGGCGGGCCAAGGAGATCGCGGAACAGCTTTCGGACAACGACATTACGGACCGGATCCAGAGTATCTCTACGCCGGCGGGCGCGGCAGGAAAGCATAAGCCGGTGTTGTGCGATGAGGTGGATCGGGGGCAGATGACCTTGTTTGACGCGGTAAAAGACGAGGATGTCGTGAAAGAATTAAAGGAGATCGACATCAGCAATTTAACGCCGCTTGACGCCTTAAATACGCTGTACCGGCTGCAGAACAAGTTAAATAACCGTTGGTGAACAGATGAGAAGGAGGTGCGGCATGGCGCAGATTGCGGTACTGGATTCGGAGACCATAGATAAGATCGCGGCGGGCGAGGTTGTGGAACGTCCGGTGAGCGTTGTGAAAGAGCTTGTGGAAAATGCGATGGATGCGGGCGCAAATGCGGTTACCGTGGAAATCACGGAGGGCGGCACCAGTTTCATCCGCGTGACCGACAACGGGAGCGGGATTCCGAAGGATCAGATCCGCACGGCGTTTTTGCGGCATGCCACGAGCAAGATCCATTCCGTGGAGGATCTGCTTTCGATCAGCTCGCTTGGTTTCCGCGGCGAGGCGCTTTCCAGCATTGCGGCGGTATCGAGAGTGGAGATCATCAGCAAGACCGCGGACGACTATGCAGGAGTCCGTTATCTGATCGCGGGCGGCGCCGAGGAAGAACTGTCCGAGATCGGCGCGCCGGACGGCACGACAATCATGGTGCGGAATCTGTTTTATAATATTCCGGTGCGGAGAAAATTCTTGAAATCGTTTGCGACGGAGGGCAGCTATATTGCCGATCTGATGGAGCATCTTGCCATGTCACGACCGGAGATTTCTTTTAAGTTCGTCATGAACCGGGACACGCGGTTCCATACGAGCGGAAACGGCGATCTGCGCGAGGTGATCTACCGCATATACGGGCGGGATATTTCCGAATGCCTGCTGCCGGTTTCCTATGAGCGCGACGGCATCCGCATAGAGGGCTATATCGGCAAACCGGAAATGAACCGCGCCAACCGTGGCTTAGAGAACTATTTTGTCAATCGGCGGTATATTAAAAGCGATATTGTCGCAAGGGCGGTCGAGGAAGCGTACCAGTCCTATCTGATGAAGCATAAATATCCCGTGTGCATGCTTTCGATCACGGTTCCGGCGGATGAGATCGACGTGAATGTCCATCCGTCCAAAATGGAGATCCGCTTTATCAGACAGCAGGAATTTTTTGATATTCTGTATCAGGCAGTGTTGGAAGCGTTAAAGGGAAAAGAGCTGATTCCGAAGGTCATTCTTGATGAAAAAGCGCATCTACAAGATATTGTGGCGGAGCAAAAAGCGCTGCGAAAGGAAGCGCCCGAACCGTTTGAGACAAGCAGGCTTTCCGTTCCCGTCGTGCGCGAGGAGACGATTTATGGGGAAAGTGAACAAAATTTGCAGGATTTCTTTCAAACGAATCGTCAGACGCGTGTCATTACCGTGGAAAATGGCGGCGAATATGCAAAAAATGACAATATTTCCGCCAATCTTATCCAGAGTGAAGAACAGAAGATTATCGAAAAACCGCAGCAAATAGAACTGTTTGACGATAAAATGCTGAGCGAGTCCGCAAGGGCGGGACACAAGATTTTGGGGCAGGTATTTGATACCTACTGGCTTGTGCAGTATGAGGATAAACTGTTTATTATCGATCAGCATGCGGCGCATGAAAAAGTGAAGTTTGAACGCCTGATGAAGCACTTAAAAGAAAAAGATACGCCGCGGCAGATGCTGGAGCCGCCTGTCATTCTGCACTTAAACGCAAAAAATTATCAGGTATTGATGGAATATCGCGGACATTTTCTTGATCTGGGCTTCGAGATCGAAGAGTTTGGCGGAAACGAGGCCGCCGTGCGCACGGTGCCGATGGACTTGTACGGCTGTAACGGTCAGGAACTTCTGCTGAATATGCTGGATGAACTGGCGGAGGGACCGGTTCGGGGGACGCCGGACGTGATCTACGAAAAGCTCGCGTCCATGGCATGTAAATCCGCAGTCAAGGGCAATACGGCGCTGACCGTGGCGGAGGCGGACGAGCTGATCGGAGAGCTGTTACAGCTGGAAAATCCGTATCACTGTCCGCACGGCAGACCGACGATCATATCCATGTCCAAATATGAACTGGAGAAAAAGTTTAAGCGGATCGTATAAGGGCGGGGATGCAGACAGAGGTTAGGAGGCAGACGGATGGATCAAAAGAAACTCGTGATTCTCACGGGACCGACGGCGGTCGGAAAGACAAAGCTTTCCATCTCATTGGCAAAGGCGATCGGCGGAGAGATCATCTCCGCCGATTCCATGCAGGTATACCGGCATATGGACATTGGCACCGCGAAGATCACGGAACGGGAGAAGAACGGCGTTCCCCACCATCTGATCGACGTGCTGGAGCCGGAGGAGGCGTTTGACATTGTCCGGTTCCAGACGATGGCGAAACAGGCGATGGCGGAGATTTACGGGCGGGGGCACATTCCCGTTCTGGTCGGGGGAACGGGATTTTATATTCAGTCCGTTCTGTATGACATTGATTTTTTAACGCATGAGGAGGAGAGCGGCAGGCGGAAGGAGCTGGAGAAGCAGGCGCAGACGCCGGAAGGGGCGGCGGCGCTTTATGAACGGCTTCTGCTGCTCGACCCTGAATCGGCGGGAAAGATTCATGCTCACAACATCAAGCGCGTCATCCGCGCGATCGAGTTTTATGAGGAAAATCATAAACCAATCTCGGCGCATAACGAAGAGCAGCGGCAGAGGCAGCCGCCTTATCTGTTTTGCTATTTTGTGCTGAACGACGACCGTGCAAAGCTGTATGCGCGCATTGATGGGCGGGTGGATCAGATGATGGAGAACGGACTGCTCTCAGAGGTGCGTTCGCTCAGGGAACGCGGCTGTACGCGCGATATGGTGTCCATGCAGGGGCTTGGTTATAAAGAATTGTTCGATCATTTGGACGGGCAGATCAGTTTAGAGGAAGCGGTTTACCGGATCAAGCGGGACACCCGGCATTTTGCAAAGCGGCAGGTCACCTGGTTTAAGCGGGAACGCGGCGTGATCTGGATCGACCGCGGAAATTTTGCGTCGGAAGAGGAGATCCTGTCCTTTATGACCGGACAGCTTGCAGGGAAAGGGATCGTGAAAGAAGGACTTTTGCGAACATAAAGATGGAAGTGCCAAGAGCAGGAGAGGAATACGATGATGACGGATACGACATTAGAGGCAATGTATGAGCAGATGGGGATTTCCCATGAGGTGTATGAGGCGGGCAGACGCGTGCAGGAACGTCTGCGTGAGCGGTTTGACAGGATTGACGAGACGGCGCAGTATAACCAGTTAAAGGTCCTGAATGCCATGCAGGAGGCGCGCGTATCGGAGGCGTGCCTGCTTGGAACGACGGGATACGGCTATGGCGATATAGGCAGGGATACCTTGGAGCAGGTCTATGCCCGCCTGTTTCATGCGGAGGATGCGCTTGTCCGCCCGCAGATCACATGCGGGACCCATGCGCTCGCGCTCGCGCTCATGAGCAATGTCCGTCCGGGGGATGAAATCCTGTCTCCTGTCGGCAAGCCCTATGATACGCTGGAGGAGGTCATCGGCATCCGCCCGTCCAAGGGTTCTCTTGCCGAGTATGGCGTGACGTACCGGCAGGTCGATCTGAACGCGGACGGCAGTTTTGACTTTGATGGGATCCGCGCGGCGGTGAACGAAAAAACAAAGCTTGTCACGATCCAGCGCTCCAAGGGGTATCTGGAACGCCCGACGCTGTCCGTCGCACGGATTGGCGAACTGATTGCCTTTCTCAAGGGGATCAAGCCGGACGTGATCTGTATGGTGGATAACTGCTACGGGGAGTTTGTGGAGCGCTTGGAGCCGACGGATGTCGGAGCGGATATGGCGGTCGGCTCGCTGATTAAGAATCCGGGCGGCGGTCTTGCGCCGATCGGCGGTTATATCGCGGGAAAAAAGGAATGTGTGGAAAATGCGGCGTATCGCCTGACTTCGCCCGGACTCGGCAAGGAAGTCGGGGCGTCGCTCGGCGTGCTGACGAATTTTTATCAGGGACTTTTCATGGCGCCGACCGTGACGGCAAGCGCCTTAAAAGCGGCGGTGTTTGCGGCGAATCTGTACGAACCGTGCGGCTATGTCTGCACGCCAAATGCCTCGGAGGAGCGCTATGACATCATCCAGGCGATCCGCTTTGAAAAACCGGAGGGCGTGCGGGCGTTCTGTCAGGCGGTGCAGGCGGCGGCGGGCGTGGACAGTCATGTCGTTCCGGAACCGTGGGATATGCCGGGGTATGACAGCAAAGTCATCATGGCGGCGGGCGCGTTCGTATCGGGTTCCTCGATCGAGTTGTCGGCGGACGGTCCGATGAAGCCGCCCTACAACGTGTTTTTCCAGGGCGGTCTGACGTGGGAGCACGCGGGGTTCGGGATCCTAAAGACGCTCCAACGCTTTGTGGACGACGGACTCATCGGACGCGCGGCGCTTTCCAGATTGTGACCGGACGCGGAAAAAAACACGATATTAAGGTATACATGATTTTTATTTTGTGTTACAATGATTACCGTGAGTGTTAGCGGGAAGAATGAGTTTTGGCACCCTCAGACGCGCGGATGTACCCGGAGAGTAAACTGAAGCGAACGAGGGTATACTTATGAAAAATCAGACAGATCAGCCGTATGAAAAGTTTCTTACCTACGGCGCGCAGAATTTGACGGATGCAGAGCTTCTTGCCATTATCATCCGCACGGGGACCAAAGGGGAGGACGCGCTCGGTTTAGCGAAGAAGATCCTCTCCATGAACGAAAACCACGACGGACTGCTGCAGCTCCAGCACATTCATTTAGAACAGCTCAAGTCTGTGAAAGGGATCGGCGAGGTCAAAGCGGTACGGATCAAATGTGTTGCCGAGCTGTCCAACCGGATCGCGGCAACGCATAGGCAGAAGCGTGTGGATTTCAGCAGCCCGAAACTGGTGGCCGACTACTATATGGAGCAGATGCGGCATTTGGAAAACGAACAGGTGCTTTTGCTTCTGCTCGATAACAAGGGCAGGCTCATCACGGATACGGTATTGTCAACGGGAACCGTGAATTTTTCGGTTCTCTCGCCGCGCGATATTTTTATCAGAGCGCTGGAATACCGGGCGGTGCATATCATGCTGCTGCACAATCATCCGAGCGGCGATCCGACGCCGAGTGAGGACGACCGCGTGATGACCGCAAGGATCAAAGCGGCGGGGTTCTTTCTGCAGATCCCTCTGTTAGACCACATTATCATTGGAGACGGTCGTTATGTGAGTTTTCTTGAGGACAAGCTTCTGTGAATTCTGTAAGAAGATAGATACCATTAGGGTTAGAAAGGGGTACAGGAAGTGGGAAACAATATATTCGGTATCGACCTTGGGACGAGTAATATCAAGATTTACAGCAGAAATGAGGATGCGATCCTTGTGGAAAAGAACATGATCGCGATCGAGAACAAGAACACGCTGTTCGCGTATGGCGATTCGGCGTACGAAATGTTCGAGAAGGCACCCGCAAACATCCACATTTCTTACCCGCTCTGCAACGGCGTGATCGCGGATATTCAGAATATGCAATTGCTTGTCAAATACTTTGTCAGCGACATCTGCAAGGGAAATATCCGTCCCGCGGATTATTACATCGCCGTGCCGACCGACGTGACGGAAGTGGAAAAGAGGGCGTTTTACGATCTGGTAAAGGATGCGGGTGTCAAGGCGCGCAAGATCATGGTCGTGGAAAAGGCGGTCGCGGACGGGCTCGGACTGGATATTGACGTCAAGAATTCACAGGGCGTTTTAGTGGTAAACGTGGGGTATGATACGACGGAGATTTCTATTTTATCCCTCGGCGGGATCGTCCTTAGCAAAATGATCAAAGTGGGCGGACAGAAATTTGACGAGGCGATCCGCAATGCCATCCGAAGGGAATACAGTCTGCTGATCGGCGGCAAAACCGCGGAAAAAGTGAAGATTTCACTGAGCGACCTGGAGAAGGAAGGCGCAAACGCGGTCGTATACGGACGCGATATTGTGACGGGGCTTCCCGTTGAGCGGGAGATTCCGACCGCATTAGTTGATGAATGCTTAAAAGAGCATTTTGCAACGATCATTGACAATATCAAGGTTATTCTGGAGCGGACGCCGCCCGAACTGGCGGCGGATATTTACCGTCATGGCGTCTATCTGACGGGGGGCGCGTCGCAGGTAATGCATCTCTCGGAACTGATCGCGAAAGGAACGGGCTTAAAGATCAATTCGATCGACACGCCGATGGAAAGCGTGGCGCTCGGTCTGGCAAAGATCATCAAAGAGGATAACTATAAATCTGTTGCGTATGCGATCGAGGGAATGAGCAAGTAATATGAGTCCTGTTATCAAGAAAAAGGGAGAGCATTTTCATCTGCCAAGTAAATATCTGCTCCTGATCCTGACGATCCTGTGTGTCGGCATGATGCTGATCACGCTGACGACGGATTTTTCGGGAGAACCGCTAAACGGCGCCGTCGGCGCGGTGATCACCCCGTTTCAGGCGGGGATCAGCGAAGTGGGCGGATATTTGTCGAAACGTGTCGATGAGCTTGTGGAGATCCGCGACCTGTTGAAGGAAAACGAGGAGCTGAGGCGCCAGATCGACGAACTGACTTTGCAGAATACGCTGCTGCAGCAGGACCGGTTCGAATTATATCAGCTCAGAGAGCTTTATGAGCTGGATCAGTCGTATGAGGGATATACGAAGGTCGGCGCGCGCATCATTGCAAAGGATACGGGCAATTGGTTTGCGTCCTTTATCATTGATAAAGGAGAGGACGACGGGCTTGACGTCGATATGAACGTCATTGCAGACGGCGGACTTGTGGGGCGCATTACCGCGGTCGGACCGAACTGGGCGCGCGTGGAATCCATCATTGCGGATAACGCGAATGTCGGCGGGATGGTATTGTCAACAGCGGACCGCGTGATCGTTTCCGGCAGTCTGGAGCTGATGGCGGGAGGAAGGATTTCTTTTTCCCAGTTGATTGATTCGGACAACGAGGTCATGATCGGCGATAAGATCGTGACGTCCAATATTTCAGATAAATATCTTCCCGGTATTGTGATCGGCTACATAACGCAGATCAATACGGACGCCAACAATCTGTCGAAATCCGGCTATCTGACGCCTGCCGTGGATTTTGAGCATTTAGAGGCGGTTTTGGTCATTTTGGACAGGAAGCAGACTGTCACGGTGGATTAGGGAGGTCAGTCCATATGAGAAAGATCGTGATCGCGTTTCTGGTGCTGATCGGCTTTGTCCTGCAGGGAACGCTTATGCAATGGATCTCACTCGGCGGGATCGCGCCGAATCTGTTGATCATCACAACATCCGCGTACGGTTTTATGAGGGGAAAAAAGAACGGTCTGTTGGTGGGCTTTTTTTGTGGTCTGTTGACAGATATATTTTTTGGCGAGGTGATCGGCTTTTATGCGATCATTTACATGTATATCGGCTATGCAAACGGGATGTTCCACCGCGTGTTCTTCCCGGAAGACATCAAGCTGCCGTTGGTTTTGATCACTGTCAGCGACCTGGTATACGGTTTTACGGTCTATGTCCTGCTGTATCTTCTGCGGGGACGTTTCGGGCTGCCGTATTACTTTTTGCATGTGATCGTGCCGGAAATGGTGTATACCATTGTGCTGACCGTGCTGTTTTACCCGCTGCATCTGAAGATCAACCGCAAGTTTGACGAGATTGAGAAAAGGAGCGAGAAGAAATTTGTTTAGTAATTTTAAGGACTGGCTGATCCGGTTCGTCACTTCCCGTTTTTTCATACTTTCCCTGCTTGTGATCGCGCTGTGTTCTACGCTTGTCTACCGGCTGTTCGACTTACAGATCGTCCGTGGGGAATCCTATATGGAGAACTTCAGGCTTCGGATCAGAAAAGAGCGCTCCATCGCGAGCACGCGCGGGCAGATATTTGACCGGAACGGGAATGTGCTCGCCTATAATGAGCTTGCCTATTCTGTGATCATCGAGGATGTTTATGAATCCGGTTCCACCAAAAATGAGGAGCTGAATGAGACCATTTCCCGTCTGATCCGCATGATAGAGCAAAACGGGGATGCCGTGATCAATGATTTTTCCATTGTGATCGATGAGGACGGTAAGTTTTCGTATACTGTGACGGGAAACGTGCTGCTGCGGTTTTTGGCGGATATTTACGGACACAGCAGCATCAATGACCTGTCCTATGCGGAAAAGACGGCGACGCCGGATGAGGTCATGGAGTATCTGGGCGGCAGGTCAAGGTTCGGCGTCGGCAGGTATCTGTATGATCCGGATGGAAACTATCTTCTTGACGAAAACGGGAACAGACAGTTTCTTGTCGGGGATGGCTACACGAAAGAAGAACTGCTAAAGATTGTGACGATCCGCTATGCGATGAGCTTAAACAGTTATCAGAAATATATTCCGACCACTGTCGCGACGAACGTTTCGGAGGAGACGATCGTCGCCGTGATGGAGAACAGCGACGTGCTTGACGGCGTCTCTATTTTTGAGGATACCGTGCGCAAATATGTAGATGCGGTCTATTTTAGCAATCTGGTCGGTTATACGGGTAAGATTTCCTCGGAGGAGCTTGTCACTTATCAGGAGCAGAGCACGAATTATACAAGCAATGACCTTGTGGGCAAGACGGGGATCGAGCAGAGCATGGAGCTCAGACTGCAGGGTGTAAAGGGCTCCGAGGTCGTGTATGTGGACAATCTCGGCAGAGTCATCGAGACAGCGGAGCGTACGGAGCCGACCGCCGGAGAGGATATTTATTTAACGATCGATATGGACTTACAGGAGACGGCGTATCACATACTGGAGCAGAAGATCGCGGGGATCCTGCTTGTAAAGATCCAGAATATCAAGGAGTACATTCCGGCGGAAAACGCTTCCGCCAGCCAGATCGTCATTCCGATCTATGATGTATATTTTGCACTGTTCGATAATAATGTCCTGAAAATGCGGGAGCTTGACCACGAGGATGCGACGGAGACGGAGAGCATCGTCTATGCCAATTATTTAGACAACAAGGATATTGTGCTGGAGCGGTTGCGCACGGAGCTGCTGGAGACGGGAACCGTCTATAATAAACTGGAAACAGAGTACGCGGTTTACGAGAGTTATATCGTGGCGATGCTGCAATCGGACAATGTGGGCGTTCTGCGTTCAGACCTGATCGACACATCGGATGCGACCTACAAGGCCTGGAGAAATGATGAGACGATCAGTCTGCGGGAATATCTGCATCATGCCATATCCATGAACTGGATCGATACGTCGCGGCTCCCGCTCGACGATCAATACGCGGATTCAGAGGAGGTTTATGCGGTACTCGTCGATTACATCCTGTCCTATCTGGGTGACAATACGGATTTCGGCAAACGCATGATCAAGTACATGATCTTAAATGATCGGATCACAGGGAAACAGATCTGCCAGCTTTTGATCGACAAAGGGCTTGTAAACCTCACAACGGACGAGCTGAACGCATTTGCCAACAATGCAGTCAGTCCGTATCAGTTCATGCGGAACCGCATACAGAATCTTGATATTACGCCCGCGCAGCTTGCATTGGATCCCTGTACGGGAGACATGGTGATCACGGACGTCAATACGGGTGATGTGCTCGCGATGGTGTCCTATCCCGGCTATGATACGAACCGCGTATCCGATGCGGCTTATTGGAATAAGATCAACACAGATCTGTCGTATCCGATGTTGAATTATACGACACAGCGCCGGACGGCGCCAGGCTCTACTTTCAAAATGGTGTCGGCGTCGGCAGCGTTGGAGGAGGGATACTTAACAACGCAGGACCGGATCGTTTGTCATGGTATTTTTGACCGGCTCGATGCCGTGAACCGCTGCTGGATCTATCCGGGAGCGCACGGTTCCTTAAATGTGACAGGGGCGATCAGCAATTCCTGTAACTGCTTTTTCTATGAGGCGGCTTATCGTATGAGCTTACAGGATGACGTTTACAGCTCGGATGCCGGGATCACCGTGCTTGCGAAATATGCGCAGCTTTTCGGGCTGGGAGATAAATCCGGTGTGGAGATTGAGGAGTCTGCGCCGAGAGTCTCGGACGAGTATCCGGTCATTACCGCGATCGGACAGGGAAACGCAAATTATTCCACAGCCCAGCTTGCGCGATACGTTACAACAGTCGCAAACAGCGGAACGTGTTATAATTTAACATTGATAGACCGTATTGAGGATTCGGAAGGGAATGTCGTGCAGCAGAATCAGGCGCACGTCAGAAATACGCTGAACTTTTCGGATTCCACATGGGACGTCATCCATATGGGAATGCGTCAGGTGATCGAAGGCAAGCGGTATTATGCGGGACTTGAGGTACAGGTTGCCGGAAAGACCGGGACGGCACAGGAGAGCAGAACGCGTCCGAACCATGCGCTTTTTGTCTGCTACGCGCCGTATGAAAGTCCGGAGATCGCGATCGCCACGCGTATTGAGTACGGTTATACATCCGATTATGCGGCGGAGACAACGCGGGATGTTATCAAATACTATTTTGGACTGGCCACAAAGGAGACGCTTGTCACGGGAATGGCGGACGGCATTCAGGCGTCCGGTGTCAGCACGGACTAAAAAAGCGCGCGAAGCGCGCTTTCGAAGAATCGCGAAGCGATTCTTCCGGGTTATGGAAAGGAGAGAACATTGAATCCTTTAGTTATGATTAAAAGTTATCCGCACGGGATTGCGCTGCATTTGGATGCGGAGGCGCCGTTTCCTGATATTCTTGCGGAACTGGAGGAGAAGATCAAGGAGGCCGCCGGCTTTTTTCAGGGGGCAAGGCTCGCGCTGTCCATAGAGGACAGGAAGGTCAGCCCGCAGGAGGAACGTCAGTTGGTTCAGGCATTGTCCGCGCATGGCGGGCTGACGATCCTGTGCGTTGCCGAAAGAAGCGGGAGTGCGGACGAGTTTTATGTGCGCGCCCTGCAAAAAGCGGAACCGCGCGCGGCGGAGGAACCGTTTTTGCTACATAAAGGCAGTCTGACGGACGGAGAGGTGTTGGAAAACAATAAAAAGACCATTCTTGTGATCGGGGACGTCGGGGAGGACTGCCGCGTGATCTCGGCGCGCAACATCATTGTGCTGGGGGCGCTCTACGGGGAAGCCTACGCGGGAACGGATACCAAGGAAGATCATTATGTCGCCGCGCTCGTCATGGAGACGGACCGCATTACGATCGCGGGCTGCAAGAGCGGCAAAGCGGAGGTACCGGCGAAGGGAAAATGGTTTTCCCGCACGAAAAAGCTGCCGCAGATCGCGGTGGTCAGAGATCATGAGGTCGTAAGAGAACCGCTTACCAAAGAATTACTAAATGATCACGGCTTGGAGCTTTTTTAACGCCTGACACATTTAGGGGACAACTATTTCAATCATTTTCATTTCTATTAAAACGGAGGCATCCTATGAGCGAAGTAATTGTCATCACGTCAGGAAAAGGCGGTGTTGGAAAGACCACAACATCTGCAAATATCGGAACAGGTCTTGCGGCGCTGGGGAAAAAGGTGGTTTTGATCGATACGGACATCGGACTGCGCAACTTAGACGTCGTCATGGGACTGGAAAACCGGATCGTCTACAATTTAGTGGACGTCATCGAGGGAACATGCCGTATCAAGCAGGCTCTGATCAAGGATAAGCGTTATCCCGGACTGTACTTGATGCCGTCCGCCCAGACAAGGGACAAGACGGCGGTCACGCCCGGACAGATGATCAAAATGATCTCCTTTTTGCGGGACCAGTTTGATTTTATCATTCTCGATTGTCCCGCAGGGATCGAGCAGGGCTTTCAAAACGCGATCGCTGCGGCGGATCATGCCGTGATCGTGACAACGCCCGAAGTATCCGCAATACGGGACGCAGACAGGGTGATCGGACTCTTAGAGGCGAATGAGATCGCCAAAATGGAATGCATTGTCAACCGGGTGAGGCCGGAGATGGTGCGCCGCGGCAATATGATGAGCGTGGATGACGTCATTGACATCTTAGCGCTGCCGCTCTTAGGCGCGGTGCCGGATGATGAGAGCGTTGTGATCGCGACCAATCAGGGAGAACCGCTTGTCGGGACGAGCGCCATGGCGGGGCGGGCATACCGGAATATTTGTGCGAGGCTCCTCGGAGAAGATGTCCCGCTTTTGAATTTTGACAACAGCCGCCATGTGTTATCCAGACTCGGCGGTGTATTCCGCAAAGGGCAGGGGGCGAAGCTATGAGAAGACTGTTTTGCCCGAAAAAAACACGTACCATAGCAAAGGGGCGTCTGAAGATCCTGCTGATCTCCGACCGTGTCAACTGTTCGCCGCAAATGATGGAACTGCTAAAAAATGATATTTCCAAGGTAATCTCGAAATACATGAAGATTGACGAACAGCAGATGGAAGTACAGATCGGGCAGACGGACGGAAACGGACGGCGCTCGGAGCGCAAGCCCGTGCTGTATATCAATATGCCGATCCTGGAGATTGGGAAAACAGGAATCGTATGCTGGGGTGAAACAGATGAAAAAAAAGTACAGAGTCAGGGACTATAATTTTTTGCTTGTGATATTTGTGGTCGCGATTTCGGTCATCGGCGTGCTGGCGATCGGAAGCGCGAAGGAATCCTTACAGAGCAGGCAGATGATGGGAGTGATCATGGGATTTTTTCTCATGCTCGTGATCTCCTTGTTTGACTATGGCTTTTTTTTGAAATTTTACTGGCTGATCTATGGCTTAAATCTTGCGCTGCTGCTGCTCGTGCGGCTGATCGGCGTGGATGCCGGCGGTGCGCAGAGATGGGTCAATATTTTCGGAATTCAGTTTCAACCGTCCGAACTTGCGAAAATTTTATTGATTTTATTTTATGCACAGTATATCATGATACATAAGGAGAAGTTGAATAAGCTGAAAACGCTTGTCACGATGATCTTGTTGTTCATTCCGCCGCTCGCGCTTGTGTATTTGCAGCCGGATATGTCTACGAGCATCGTCATTATCGTGGTGTTTGTCGTCCTGCTCTTTGTTGGGGGATTGAGCTGGAAGATCATCACGGGAGTGGCGGCGGTCGTGATCCCGACATTTGTGATCTTGTTCATGTTGATCCTTCAGCCCGATCAAAAGATCATCCGGGATTTCCAGCAGACGAGGATCTTAGCATGGCTGTACCCGGATGAGTATGAGAATGCGGAAGGGTACCAGCAGCAGAACTCTATCATGGCGATCGGTTCGGGACAGTTGATGGGAAAGGGATTAAACAGCAATTCCATCACATCGGTAAAGGGCGGGAACTTTATCTCGAAAACGGAGACCGACTTTATCTTCGCAGTCGTGGGGGAGGAGCTCGGATTTGTCGGGAGTACCTCGACCGTCCTTCTGCTGTTTGGGATCTCGCTGATGTGCTTTAACACGGGAAGAAAGGCGAAGGATACGGCGGGGAGCCTGATCTGTGCAGGCGTCGGGATCATCATCGGTTTTCAGAGCTTTACGAATATTTCCGTGGCGACGGGGCTGTTTCCGAATACGGGAATCCCGTTACCCTTTGTCAGCTACGGACTAACGTCGCTTCTCTGCCTATATATGGGGATAGGCTTTGTGTTGAACGTCAGGCTGCAATGCATCAAAAAATACTAATACTAAGAGAAGGTGTGGAACAAATGAATATCGGATTGATCGCACATGATGCGAAGAAAAAACTGATGCAGAATTTCTGCATTGCTTATCGGGGGATTTTAAGCAAACATGAACTGTATGCGACCGGAACAACAGGACGTCTGATCGCGGAGGTAACAAACTTAAATATTCACAAATATCTGGCGGGACATCTCGGCGGAGAGCAGCAGATCGGGGCGCAGATCGAGCATAATCAGATCGATCTGGTCATATTTTTGCGGGATCCGCTTTCTGCGAAACCGCATGAGCCGGATGTCAACAATGTTGTAAAGCTGTGTGATACGTATAACATACCGCTTGCGACGAACCTGGCGACGGCGGAGCTGTTGATCAAGTCTTTAGACAGAGGAGACCTTGAGTGGCGTGAAATGTACAAATAAAAAATCGCGCTTTGTGCGCTTTCGAAGAAAGAAGCGTATATGTTGTGCAACGGCGTTAAGTTTTCTGTTTATGCTGACGGGATGTGGGGAGCTGTCCTATGATATGGCGTATAACCCCGACTATCCGGTCAGCAGTTTTCGTGTTGTGACAAACGACCGGTATGCGGTCGGTGACTCGTTTGCTTCCGAATTGTGCGTGACGGCGGAGAATGTGACGGAAGGCGTCTCATTTGTGCTGGGGGACCTCGGTGCGGCGGGTTTGTTTGATCTTGGCAATTCCGAGGTCATCTATGCGAATAACATTCACGGAAAGCTGTATCCTGCATCTCTGACGAAGGTCATGACGGCGCTTGTCGCTCTCAAATACGCAAATCTGGATGATATGCTCGTTGCGTCGGAGAATGCGGTGATCGATGAATACGGGGTGCAGACGTTTGGGATCAAGGCGGGAGACCGCATGACGTTAGATCAGGCGCTGCATATCCTTTTGATCAATTCTGCGAACGATGTTGCGCTCATGGTCGCTGAACATATCGGCGGCAGCGTGGAAGGCTTCGCGCAGATGATGAATGAGGAAGCGGCGCATCTTGGCGCGACCAATTCCCATTTTGTCAATCCGCACGGATTGAGCGATGAAAATCACTATACGACGGCATACGATATGTATCTGATCTTTCAACAGGCGCTGCAATATGAAGAATTCCGCCAGATCATCACCATGGATTCCTACACGACTGTCTATACGAACGCGGAGGGAAATGCCTGTGAGGCGACCGTGCGTTCCACCGTACAGTATCATACGGGAAATTATCGTGCGCCGGAAAATATCACCGTGATCGGCGGCAAGACGGGAACGACAAACGCTGCAGGAAACTGTCTGATCCTTTTACTCAAGGATACTTCCGGCAATCAATACATATCTGTGATCATGAGGGCAAGGGAGCGCGGTGTCCTCTATGAAAAAATGAACGCGCTGCTGCGGGAGATCTGAGCAGGGATAAGGAACGTGTGGGTATGACAAAATCCGGAAAAATAGTCAAATACAGAAGACCGGCGAACCTGAATATCGGGATGATCATATTCGGATTCATCTTCCTTTATATCATTATCTGCGTGGTCACCTATTTTAGGACCGATCATATCGCGGGATATGAGGTGACGAACGGCTCCCTCTCTACGAGCAATATTTATACGGGGATTGCCGTCAGGGAGGAAAAGGTTGTCTACTCCGCAGGGGACGGGTATGTGAACTTCTTTGCGGGAGAGGGAGAGAAGATCGGCGCCAATCAGCTTGTCTATACGATCGACGGAAGCGGACGGCTTGCAGAACTGATGTCCACCGAAAGAGAGGAAAATACGCTGAGTGATGCAGAGCTTTTACAGCTTCGTCAGGAATGTATCTCGTTTTCCGGCAGCTTTCACGACCAGTCATTTTATTCCGTCTACGATTTTAAGCATACGATGAACGGTGCCGTACTGCGGCTTGCAACGGCGAATACGTTAGAAAATATCAGCAGTATCAACGACGCCGGGATCGCGGGTTCCGTACATCTTTATTATGCGGCGGAGCCGGGAGCGGTCATTTACTCCGTGGACGGCTATGAGAATCTGACGCCGAATGATATTTCCAAGGAACTGTTTGATCAGACGCAGTACGAAAAGAAAAGTCTGTCCAATAATGAACTGCTCGCACAGGGAGATGTGGCGTATAAGCTGTGCACATCCGAGAACTGGTCCATCGTGATCCCGCTTGATGAGGAGCAGGAGCGGGCGCTTGACGGAGAGAGTTATGTGAAAGTAAAGTTCCTGAAGGATCAGACACAGTCGTGGGCAAACCTTGAGATATTGCATTTACCGGACGGTGTGTACGGCGTGCTCGGATTTCACACATCCATGCTCACCTATTGCATGGAACGTTTTATTGAGATCGAGCTGATCGTTGAGGAGGAAAAAGGATTAAAGATCCCGGTATCTTCCATTGTGGAAAAAGAGTTTTTCCTGATCCCGTCCGATTATGTTTATGCGTCAGACGGCGGCAGGACACGTTATGTCTCCAGACAGGTTTATAACGATCAGAACGGTTTGAGCTGGGAGAGTGTGAACGTTACCGTCTACAGCGAGAGCGACGGCAACATGTATGTCGGCGAGGAGCTCTTAAGCGGCGGGGACGTGCTGCAAAAGGCGGATTCCGAGGAGACCTTCACGGTCGGCACCCGCGCGACGCTGATCGGCGTATACAATATCAACAAAGGTTATGCCGATTTCCGGCAGATCAGTATTCTCTATCAAAACGAGGATTATGCCATCGTAAAATCCAATACGACATACGGTCTGTGTGTATATGACCATATTGTATTAGACGCGTCAACGGTGTTTGAAGATGACTTTACACATTAAATATTTTTATTTTGTGTTGACATAGAAGCAAAAAACAATGATAATAAAGTTGTATAAGGAAAGTGAAAACAGGTAGCCGATAGCTATGGAAAGGCATAGGTAAGTAATAGTATGGGTGTTATGGACAAGTTTATCAACGCGATGAAGCTGAATCCTGAGGATGAGGACGATTACTACGATGATTACGAGAGTGACGAACCTGTGGATGAGAAGCCGCAAAGAAACAGCTATCGGGAACGTGAGCGGGAATACGACGACAGCGATTATGAGGATAAGACGCCGAAGAAGCCTGTATCAAAGGTAACGCCGATGAAGCCGGCAAGACGCTCTGCCGGAAACGGTATGGAGGTCTGTGTGATCAAGCCGACGTCCGTGGAAGAGGCGAGAGAGATCACCGATACCCTGTTATCCAACAGGACCGTTGTGTTGAATTTAGAAGGGCTGGACGTTGATATTGCGCAGCGTATCATAGATTTCACATCCGGATCGACGTATGCGATCAAGGGGAATCTCCAGAAAATATCGCATTATATTTTTATTATCACGCCTGCGAGTGTGGATATTTCCGGTGATTTTCAGGAGATCCTGAGCGGCTCTTTTGACGTGCCGATCAGGAACAAGTGACGCTTGGAAAGGGCATGACGGCAATAACCGAACGCAAACAATGGAATTCACGCTTTGCGGAATTCTATTGTCATGAAGAAAGAGAACTTCCCGCAAACGTTCATCGGAAGCGGGAAGTTTTTTGAATCACGGAAAAACAAACAGATACTAAAAATATCTAAAACAGACAGAGGCACATACAAATACTATCTGACGGAGATTTTTGCGGCGGCAGGACTGCGGCAAAGGATCGGAAGGGACAATTTACGATATGGAAGAACGCATGACGATCATGATGAATAAAAAGCCGGCATATGACATTGTATATGGAACGGATTTTAACGCATTGCCCCAAGAGCTTACGGGAATGGACGCTGCTGCGCGCAGGCTCTGCATCATTACGGATTCCCATGTAAAGGGGCTCTATGCGGATGAATTGGAAAACCTGCTGCGCCCGTATGCCAGACAGGTGGATGTGTTTGCGTTTCCGGCGGGGGAGGCTTCCAAGACGCTTGATACGGTGCGGGAAATCTATACCTTTCTGATCGAACGTCAATATGACAGAAAGGACATGCTCATTGCGCTTGGCGGCGGTGTTGTCGGCGATGTTACCGGCTATGCGGCGGCGACGTATCTGCGCGGCATTGACTTTATCCAGGTACCGACCACGCTGATCGCGCAGTCGGACAGCTCCATCGGCGGAAAGACAGGCGTGGATTTCGACGGATATAAGAATATGGTCGGCGCTTTTTACATGCCCCGCCTGGTTTATATGAATATCGCCGCCCTAAAGACCTTAGACGACAGGCAGTTTTGTTCGGGATTTGCCGAGGTCATGAAGCACGGTCTGATCAAAGACGCGCTGTTTTATGAGTGGCTGCTTGAAAATATGTACGAGATTCACGACCGGGACACGGAAGTGCTTAGAGAAATGGTCATGCGAAGCTGCATGGTGAAAAAACTGGTAGTGGAAAAGGATCCGACCGAAAAAGGAGACCGTGCACTCTTAAATTTCGGACATACGATCGGTCATGCGATCGAGAAATATAAGAATTTTGAACTGACGCACGGGGAATGCATTTCTCTGGGCTTTGTCGCGGCGGCGTTTATCTCATGGAAGCGGGAGCTGTTATCCATGGAGGAATACTATGAGATCCGGGATATGCTCGTTCCGTTCAATCTGCCGATCAGCATCGATCATATTGAACCGG
Source organism: Clostridium sp. (assembly GCA_023663615.1). GTDB lineage: Bacteria > Bacillota > Clostridia > Lachnospirales > Lachnospiraceae > DLAJ01. The sequence continues at coordinate 64,396 of JAMPHA010000004.1, forward strand.
AGAAGATCGTCGCGCTCACAAAGTCCGATAAGAAGATGGAACACGGCAAGATCCGGTTTGTTCTTTTGAAAAAGATCGGGAAAGCCCTGATCGACACGAGTGTCACAGAACAGGAATTGCTGGACGCAGTCGGTGAAATTTATTTTGATGAAGAGGATGAACGTGCATGAGCGGACGGAAAATCAGGCGGTTAGTATTTGATCTCTTTTTATTTATCCTGCTGGTATTTGCAGATCAGTGGACCAAATATCTTGCGGTGCTGCACTTAAAGGACCGGGCGCCCGTACCGATCGTGGAAGGCGTGTTTGAGCTGCACTATCTGGAGAACCGCGGAGCGGCGTTCGGTATGCTGCAGAATCAAAAAGTATTTTTTATCTTTATCGCAGTCGTGATTCTTGCCGCGATCTGTTATGTGTTGTTCCGTATGCCGGATAAAAAGCGCTACCGCAGCATGAACTTCTTCTGCGTGCTGATCGCGTCGGGGGCAGTCGGCAATATGATAGACCGGTTTCGATATGATTATGTCGTGGATTTCCTGTATTTTGTGCTGATCCGCTTCCCGATCTTTAACGTGGCGGATATTTATGTGACCTGCGCCACGATCCTGCTCGCGATCTTTCTTTTGTTTGTATACAAGGATGAAGAGCTTCGGTTCCTGAGCGTTCGCCCAAAGAAGTACCGCGAGGTAAAGGAGGAGCCGGTAAAGAAAGAGGAGCAGTCCAAATAACCGGGCGGAAGGGAACGCCGGGGCGGTCGCGCGGGATAACCGGAACCGTCGGAGCGGTCGCGCAGGATGGACGGCGGACGGATCGCAGCGTCTTTGCCTTGTGCGCACAGTGCGTTCCGGATAAAGGAGAAGATCAGATCGGTATGAAGGAATATCGTTTTCAGGTATCCGGAGAACTTTCGGGAGAACGGGTGGACAAAGCGTTGACTGTTTTGGTCGATTTTCTTTCGCGTTCTTATATTCAGAAGCAGATCAAGGCAGGAGGCGTGATGATCGGGGATATGCCCGCGAAGGCGGGGACGCGTGTGGCGGAGGGGGATGAAATTTCCATCTGCGTGCCCGATTCCGTGCAGCCGGATATAAAACCGGAACCGATCCCGCTTGATATTTTATACGAGGATGATGATGTGCTGGTGGTGAATAAACCGAAGGGAATGGTCGTTCATCCGGCGGCAGGGCATTATGACGGCACGCTTGTCAATGCCGTCATGTATCATTGCGGGGATTCTCTGTCGGGAATCAACGGCGTTCTGCGCCCCGGCATTGTGCACCGTATTGATAAGGACACGACCGGTTCCGTCATCATCTGCAAAAATGACGCGGCGCATCTTTCCCTTGCGCAGCAGCTGAAAGAACACAGCGTGACAAGGGCGTATCACGCGATCTGCTGTGGAAATGTGGAACAGGATACAGGGGTGATCGACACCCTGATCGGGCGGGATGATAGGGATCGCAGGAAGATGACGGTACATACGGCAAACGGAAAGCGCGCCGTGACGCATTATCGTGTTTTGCAGCGCTTTCACGGCTATACTTATTTGGAATGCCGCTTAGAGACGGGAAGGACGCATCAGATCCGCGTGCACATGGCGAGTATCGGTCATCCGCTTTTGGGGGACGAGGTGTACGGCGTAAGAAAATGCCCGTTTCATTTGCAGGGGCAGACACTGCACGCGAAGCTGCTCGGTTTTACGCATCCGAGGAGCGGAGAATATATTGAGACGGATGCGCCTCTGCCGGAATATTTCAGGCATCTGTTGAACGTGTTATGAATCCGGATCCATGTGGAACCGGGGTATACCGTGAGAATCCGTCCGTCGCGTATGCCGGGAGAGCGGGTTTACGGCGGTAATTTTTGTAAGATCAGTATTTCGGTTGAAAGAATGCAGAATATCGTATATACTAAAGGTACAGTAAAAAAAGAAATGGGGTGTGGATTATGGAGACAATTGTTACAATCGGACGGCAGTATGGTTCCTGCGGTCATGAGATCGGCAGGGAACTGGCGGAGCATTACGGGATCGCATATTATGACAAGGAACTGTTGACGCGGGCGGCAAAGGAAAGCGGATTTTGCGAAGAAATGATCAAGAGCAACGACGAGCGCCCGACGAATTCGTTCCTGTACAATCTGGTAATGGATACCTATTCATTCGGCTATAACGCATCTTCTTTCGTGGATATGCCGATCAGCCAGAAGGTGTTCCTCGCGCAGTTTGATACGATCAAGAAGATTGCGGACGAGGGACCGTGCGTGATCGTCGGAAGGTGCGCGGATTATGCGCTCGCCGATTATCCCAACTGCGTGCATGTCTTTATCAGTGCGGATGAGGACTTTAAGCTGAAAAATATCATGGAGAGCCATCAGCTTACGGCGGCGAAGGCAAAAGACATGATGGTCAAAAAGGATAAACAGCGTCAGAGTTACTATAATTATTATTCCTCCAAAAAATGGGGAAGGGCGGACAGCTATGACTTAACGTTAAACAGTGCGAAGCTCGGCATCAAGGGCTCTGTGGAACTGCTGATCCGATACATCGAGGAATTTGAAGGGTTACGCAAACAATAGCAGAACAGGGAATGGAGAGTGTACATAAGGAATGAGAGAAACAAAAGCGGGGAACCCCAAAGCGAAGCGCTTTTGGACGAAGGGACTCAGACGTGTGCTGGCACTTTTGTGCTGTATCTGTATGCTTCCGATCGGCAGTATGCTGCCCATCGGCAATCTGGATGCGCAGGCGAAGGATGCAGGAACGGCGTTCAGCATCGGCATCGATGTATCGCGGTATCAGGGAGATATTGACTGGTCGGCGGTAGCGGCATGCGGCGTGCAGTATGCTTTTGTCAGAGTCGGTTCTGTCCGATACGGTATTGACACAAAATTTGATCAGAATATGCGGCAGGCAGCGGCAAACGGCGTAAAGACAGGCGTTTATATTTATTCTTACGCGACGACGCCGCAGGAAGCGGCAGCGGAAGCGGTGTTTGTGCTGCAGGCGATTGCAAATTATACGATCAGTATGCCGGTAGCCATCGACATCGAGGATTCCGTGCAGCGCACGCTTTCGCCGGCGCAGATCGCGGAGATCGCGAACACATTTTGCGCGATCATAGAAAACGCAGGTTATTATCCGATCGTGTATGGAAGCAAAAACTGGTACCTGAACTATATCGGACCGATCGCGTACGATAAATGGGTTGCGCAGTACAATACGTCCTGCGATATTGAGGACGCGGCGTTCTGGCAGGCGTCCAGCACAGGCAGGATTCCGGGGATCGCCGGAAATGTAGATATTGATTATCAGTATAAGGATTTATCTGCAAGCATTGTCGGAAACGGGTTTGCGTTCCGCAAGGGATTTTATTATTTCTACGAAAACTATAGAATGAAGACCAACACGTTTGTCCAGTATAACGGCGGCATCTATTATGTGGATGCGCTTGGACGGCGCGTTTCGGGATTCGCACAGCTTGCCGACAGCATTTACTTTTTTGACGGAAACGGTCTGATGCAGTTCGGATGGCAGGAGCTTGCCGGAAATACCTATTACTTCGGAACGGAAGGAAAGATGGCGATCGGTATGCAGCAGATCGGGGATGCGGTCTATCTGTTCGATCCGACCGGCTGCATGTACAGGGGCTGGCTTGCCGCGGACAATCTGTTCTATTTCTACGAGGACGGACATATGGCGATCGGCTTATCTGCGATCGCATCCGACCTGTATTACTTTAACGAGAACGGATGCTTACAGGTCGGCTGGCAGAATATCGGCGGTCAGCTTTACTATTTTGATCCGGCGGATGCCAAGATGGCGTTTGGTTTTGTCAACGACGGTACCGGTATTTATTATACCAATGAAAACGGACAGATGCAGACGGGATTGATCGCGGTCGGCGGCGACGTATATTATATGGGCACGGACGGAAGAATGCAGATCGGTATGCAGAATATCGGCGGCGAGACGTATTTCTTCAACGCGGAAGGCAAACGTCAGACAGGCTTCGTCGGAGACGGCGTCACGACGTATTATTTCAACCCGGAAACGGGAGCGATGGCAAAGGGATGGACGATCATCGGCAGTTCGATGTATTGCTTTGATCCGGCAACGGGACAGATGCTGACCGGGCTGCAGCAGATCGGAGAGCTTCTCTATCTGTTTGATGCAGAGGGACGTCTGATCTTAAATCAGCAGCTTGTGATCGGCAGCGCGCTTTACATCAGCGATGCAAACGGCTGTGTGACAGTCATACCAATCGAATAAAAAAGGATAAAATAGAAATACCGTCTTGAAAAAGAAATGATTCTTTACGGAGTCATTTCTTTTTTTAGACTTATAGGAAATATAGGAAAAGAACGATGGATGAAAAAGAAACAATATTGGAAGCAAAGCAAGTATATAAGATATACCGGGGGCGTCCGGTCATCAGAAACGCCACGCTCAGGCTGCATGAAGGAGAATGCGTGATGGTCACGGGGAGCAGCGGGTGCGGAAAAACGACGCTGCTGCGTCTGCTTTCCGGCACGACCCGCGCAACGCTGGGAAATGTGTGGTCACGGCCCAGGCTGTCCGAACAGTTTATGCCCGCAAACGCTGCGAAGGATATTCGCTTATCCACCTTTCGGTTTTTGGTCAATATGGCAATGCTGGACGGCTATTCGCGCGGCGAGGCGGAGCGGGTGTGTAAAGCGCTCATTGCGCATTATGATCTTTCGGGAATGGAGAAAGCTGCCATACGGGAGCTTTCCGACAGTATGTTTCGAAAAGTGATGATTGCGCAGGCAATGTTAAAACCTTGTGATCTGCTGTTTTTGGATGAACCATTTATCGGACTCGATCAGAATATGCGGAATTTACTGTTTGAGGATATGATCAGGATAAAACAGCAGAATACGGCAATTCTGATCGCCTGTCCGCCTGATGACGGCGTACGGGGAAAGGAAGCGCTCGTGGACAGAGTCTGGCATATCGAGCATGGAGTAGTAAAGGAGGCCGGGCAATGAAAGCTTTGTTGCGGTACAGCTTCATGACGTATATGAGAAATCATCATTATTTATTTCCATTCGTGCTGATCATGATGTATTCCGTTTTTCTATATTCGACACTGGCTGTTTTTGATACGGGAGGAATTTTTTTGGTTTCTTTGACGATCTTATTTATGACCGCTTTATTGAACGGTTTTTTTTCGAACAGAATATGCAGTGATGATATGCGGGCAATCATTGTGCTGAAAACCGGCAGCGCCGCGAAATACTATGCTTCTAACGAGGTGCTTTTTGCGATTCTCTCGACAGGATATGCGATCTTAGCGCTGGTCTGTCCCTGCGTGGTATGTCTGTTTCAGACGGGGCAGTTAAGCCTGCGTATGTCAGCCGGCATGCTGCTGATCCATCTGACTGTCGCGCTTTTCGGTTATCAGTTTGGAAGCTTCTTTCAGTCGTACCTGATCGGAAAGCGGAAATCCGCTGTGCTGGTAATGCTTGTGATGATCCTCGGAATACTTTTGGAACAGAAGCTGTCCATGCTTCCGGTCATCCGGCACCTGCTTTTTATTTTTCCGCCGGTCGGAAGGCTGTTCCGGCTCCTGTATACGGGGAGGGGAAGTTTTGACGCTGAGACCGGATATGTCGTGATCCAGCTTGTCATCGATACGCTCATTTTTCTCGTCGGGAAGACGTTCATTTTAAGCCGCAGAAAGTGGTCTGTCTATGAATAAGGGCGTTTTGTTTTGACGCCGGAGAAAGCGAAATGAAATCTTTATTATATATAGCAAGAAGGAAATAAATGGTGTATCAAAGCACATACAATTGTAACCGTATGTCTTGTGTGGTATATTTTTGCCGAATATTTGAAATATCCGTCGTTTTCCCAAACATGTTTCGATACGGCGTTCTGCCGTGCACATGAGTCTCTGTAGGAAGCGAAGAGGCGTCAGAGGAAATGTCAGACAGAAAATGGAAGCTGCAATTTTTCTCGTATCACAGATGACAGGAGCATCCCGCCGCGGAAACGTCGGGATGCTCCTGTTATGTGAGGAAATGCGCCCGAAACGGGCGTCCTTGAGTCCATTTGTAAAAAAATTAAAAAAAGTGGAACTTATGTCTTGCCAAATGAGAGGAAAGCCGATATAATAATATTCGTTGTGACAGGCTTCCGTGGCTCAGTTGGTAGAGCGACGCATTCGTAATGCGTAGGTCGCCGGTTCGAGTCCGGCCGGGAGCTTTCGCAAAACAGAAAAAGTTCCGCCTTAGGCGGAACTTTTTCTTATAGAAAATTTCGTAGTCTGGAAGAATCACGCAGCGTCCTTTTTATGACAGCCCTCGTTTTCTGCGGTTGATCCGCCTGTCAAAAGCGTCGATAATGACAAAGAGCAGGACCGCGATCAGGCAGAGCAGAACGAGCGAGGTGATGACCATGCTCATCTTAAACGTCTGCGTGCCGTAGATGATCAGATAACCGAGACCTTCTCTTGCGGCAAGAAATTCGCCGATTACGACGCCGACGAGAGAGAGACCAATGTTGACCTTCATTGTGCTGATGATCAGCGGGACGCTTCCCGGCAGGATTACTTTTCGCAACACATCAAGCTTACTTCCGCCAAGCGCGTACACAAGCCTGATCTTTCCTTCGTCCGTTTCCCGAAAGCCCGTATAAAGGCTGATGATCGAACCAAAGAGCGCAACGCTGATACCCGCGACGATGATCGTTTTCATGCCGGTGCCCAGCCATACGATAAAGAGCGGCGCCAGCGCGGATTTTGGCAGACTGTTTAAGATGACGAGATAAGGTTCAAAAATAGTGGAAAGCCTGTCAAAATACCAGAACAGCACGGCGATCACAAGACTGATGAGCACGACAAGCGCAAAGCTTAACAGAATTTCCAGTAAGGTAACCCGGATGTGCGTAAGGAGTCCGTTGTTTTTAATCAGTGTCCGGAAACTTTTGACGATCAGGGACGGCGAGCTGAAAAAAAACGAGTCCACCATGCCGAGTGCGGTCGTGACTTCCCACTGAATAAAAAAGAACAGAAACACAAGAATCTGTATGCTTCTGTTCAACAGCCGGTTTCGTTTCCATTTTTTCTCATATAGAAGCTGTTCGGGTGACTGATTCTTGTTCTTTTCCATGAAGTTCCTCCCATAATTCATTAAAATATGCGGAAAATTCGGGCGCCTTGCGCGCGGCGGTCGCGCCCGTTCCCTGTTTGGTAAGATGAATATCCATGATGCGCAGTACGGTCGCCGGTCGTGCGGAGAGCACTAAAATGCGGTCTGAAAGCGAAACGGCCTCCGACAGATCGTGTGTGACCAGAATCGCGGTCTTTTTTTCTTTTTTAATAATATCTACAATATCAGAGGATACCGTCAGCCTTGTCTGATAATCCAGTGCAGAGAACGGCTCATCCAACAATAACAGCTCCGGTTCGCAGACGAGCGTCCGGATCAGCGCCGCGCGCTGGCGCATACCGCCGGATAATTCATTCGGATAACGGTTCCGAAACGGTTCCAGTCCGTATTGACGAAGCAGATCGTTCGCCGCTTCGCGCCGTTCCTTCGTATTTTTGTGACGCAGTTCCAGACCCAGGAGAACGTTTTTATAGATCGTACGCCATTCAAACAGCTGATCGTGCTGCAGCATATAACCGATGCCGGCGGGATTGCTTTTCAACTGATCCGAAAAAAGAAGTTCACCGGACTGCGGTTTGATCAGTCCCGCAATCATGGATAAGAGCGTCGTCTTTCCGCAGCCGGACGGACCGACGATCGAGAAAAATTCGCCTTCGCGGACAGCAAAAGAAATATTTTTCAGCGCCTGCGTCTCACCCGATATGGTATGATAATGATATTGAACATTCTGAAAGGAAAGAAGCGTGTTCATAGCTGACCTCTTAATGATTATAGTTTATAGTATGAGACAACGTTAAAAAGTTCCTACCATTTTTATTGAAAAAAAGCAGGAGTCATGCTACAATATGCAACATAGCGTTATTGGTGCGTATGCATGACAAAAAGACGGCGGCTGTGCGCCGTTTTTAACAGAAAGGGATCCAATATGGCTCAGTTATGGGGCGGAAGATTTACAAAGCAGACGGACGATCTGGTGTATCGGTTTAACGCGTCCATTTCGTTTGACCGGCGCTTTTTGGAAGAAGATATAGAGGGCAGTATCGCGCATGTCGTGATGCTGGCGAAGCAGGGCATCCTGACAAATGAGGAAAAAGACAGGATCGTGAAAGGACTCGGCGATATTCGCGAGGACGTGCGCTCCGGCAGACTTGCCGTCACGGAGGAATACGAGGATGTGCACAGCTTTGTCGAGGCAAAACTGATCGAGCGGATCGGCGACGCCGGCAAGAAGATGCACACGGGCAGGAGCCGCAACGATCAGGTTGCTTTGGACTTACGCCTCTATATCCGCAAAGAGATCTTACAGGTGGACGAGCTTCTAAAGGAGCTGTTAAAAGTGCTCCTTCGCATGCAAAAAGAGCATCTGGAGACTTATATGCCGGGGTTCACGCATTTGCAGAAGGCGCAGCCGGTCACGCTGGCGCACCATCTTGGCGCTTATTTTGAGATGTTTAAGCGGGACCGCGGGCGGTTGCATGATCTTTTTATGCGGATGAATTACTGTCCGCTCGGCGCGGGGGCGCTGGCGGGTACGACGTATCCGCTGGATCGCAGCTATACGGCGTCCATGCTCGGCTTCGAGGGGCCGACCTTAAACAGCATGGATTCGGTGTCGGATCGGGATTACGTTATTGAGTTTCTCTCGGCGGCGTCCACGATCATGATGCACCTGAGCCGGTTCTCAGAGGAGATCATCATCTGGAACAGCAACGAATACCGTTTTATCGAACTGGACGACGCGTATTCGACCGGAAGCAGTATCATGCCGCAGAAAAAGAACCCGGATATTGCGGAGCTGGTGCGCGGCAAGACCGGCAGGGTGTACGGTGCGCTCATGAGCATTCTGACAACGATGAAAGGGCTACCGCTCGCCTACAATAAGGACATGCAGGAAGACAAGGAGCTGACCTTTGACGCGATCGACACATTAAAGGATTGTCTCACCCTGTTTACGGGTATGCTCTCTACAGCGGGATTTCGCAAAGACGTCATGGCAAAGAGCGCGGCGGGCGGTTTTACGAACGCCACGGATGCGGCGGATTATCTGGTCGGAAAGGGCGTTCCGTTCCGGGACGCGCATGGCATCATAGGGAAAATGGTGCTGACCTGCATTGAGAAACAGTGCAGTATCGAGGATCTGACGATCGAGGAGTTTCAGGCGCTCAGCCCGGTCTTTGAGGAGGATATTTACGACGCGGTCAGCCTGCGAACCTGCGTGGAGAAACGTCTGACGCTCGGCGCGCCGGGAACGGAAGTCATGAAGCAGGTCATTGCGGCAAACGAAGCGTATCTGGAGGAAGAATAAATTGGTATAGAAGCGGTTGCGAAACGCATGATATAGGCTGTGAGATTGCGTTTCGCAATCCCCTAAAGTCTGCATAGAACGAAAGGAGTTATGAAAAATAATGAGCGACAAATTACGTGTGGGAATTTTGGGCGGGACCGGCATGGTCGGACAGCGTTTTATCTCTCTGTTGGAGCATCATCCTTGGTTTGAGGTGACGACGATCGCGGCAAGCCCTCGGTCGGCGGGAAAGACCTACGAGGAGGCGGTCGGCGGCCGTTGGAAGATGGATACGCCGATGCCGGAGGCGGTAAAGAAGATTCCCGTCATGAACGTCAATGAAGTGGAGACGGTCGCCGGACAGGTGGACTTTGTTTTTTCCGCTGTTGACATGACAAAAGAGGAGATCAAGGCGATCGAGGAGGCGTATGCGAAGACGGAAACGCCGGTCGTATCCAATAACAGCGCGCACCGCTGGACGCCGGACGTTCCCATGGTCGTTCCGGAGATCAATCCGGAGCATATGAAAGTCATTGAGTTCCAGAAAAAACGGCTCGGCACGACGAGAGGATTTGTGGCGGTCAAGCCGAACTGTTCCATCCAGAGTTACGCGCCTGTTCTGACCGCGTGGAAAGAGTTTGAGCCTTATGAGGTCGTTGCGACGACGTATCAGGCGATCTCCGGCGCGGGCAAGACGTTTGCGGACTGGCCGGAAATGAACGGAAATATCATTCCCTACATTGGCGGTGAAGAAGAAAAGAGCGAGAAAGAGCCGCTGCGCATCTGGGGCGAGGTGAGGAACGGCGTGATCGAGCCGGCGTCCTCCCCGGTCATTACCTGTCAGTGTATCCGTGTTCCGGTGTTAAACGGTCACACGGCGGCGGTATTCGTCAAGTTCAAAAAGAAACCGACCAAAGAACAGCTGATTGAAAAGCTTGTTTCCTTCAGCGGCGTACCTCAAGAGCTGAAACTTCCGAGCGCGCCGAAGCAGTTTATCCAATATCTTGAGGAAGATAACCGCCCGCAGATCGCCTTGGACGTCAATTATGAGAACGGCATGGGTATTTCGGTCGGAAGACTGCGCGAGGATACCGTATACGACTGGAAGTTCGTCGGACTTTCCCATAATACGGTGCGCGGCGCGGCAGGCGGCGCGGTGCTGTGTGCGGAACTTTTGAAAGCGCAGGGATACATTACAAAGAAGGATTAAAAGCGGTTACGCATAAGAATGGGGCGGGGAAAACAGGCTTGCCGGGCAGCATGTGCAATCGCGGGAGCGGTCACGCACGGATTGACTGTCTTGGTCATTGAGAGGAGATGAGCCGGAGTGAATGATTTGCGTTATCAGGTGGATTACCTTACGGCGATGAACAAAAAGTTGTCGGACAACGAAAAAATGTACCGGATGGTATGCGATATGTCCTCCTGTGCTTATCTTTATTATGATTATAAGGACGGTCAGATCAGACTGCTTGGGAACTGGCAGACCTTTTTCCCACTGGACATCCGGCATATTCAGGATGTGGAACGCATTTTTGATTATGTGGAGGAGGAAGACGCGGAGCGGCTCGGAGAGGTTCTCCACCGCGAGGCGCCCACGACGGAAAAAGTCAGCTGTGAATGCAAACTGCGCGGTCAAAAAAAGTGGCTGGAATGTGAGACGGTCATTGTGTCGGACGAGGCGGGAAACAGCGGGAGCAAAGTCATTAAATTCCGTGATATTTCCCGTTTCAAGCAGCAAAATGATGAATTGACCTATCTGGCATATTATGATATGCTGACGGGACTGTACAATCGGAACTATTTTGTCGGGCAGCTCTCGGAATGGCTTGAAAGAGCCAAAAAGGAACAGACCGTCGTGTCCGTGATGTTTCTGGATATTGATGATTTTCGTAAAGTCAATGACGGTCTCGGAATGATCGTGGGCGACGAGCTCGTACAGGCATTCGGACAGTTTTTGGGTGAGTTTCGCTCCGATCAGGTGATCGTGTCCCATTTTAACAGCGACGTTTATTGTCTTGCGATCTACGATCCGTGCGGAACGCGGAGCGTGGATGCGATTTACAAAGCGGTCAGGGAGCGTCTCGCAAAACCCTTTGTGCTGACAGGGCATAAAGAGATTGAGATCACGGTCTGCGCGGGTGTGGCGGAGTTCCCGGAATCGGCTGCGAATGCGATCGAACTGATCAACAATGCGGAGATTGTCTTATATAAAGCAAAAAGCATCGGCAGCAATGAGATCCAATATTTTGACGCGCCGATCATTCACGACTTCTTACATCATGTCCAGATCGAAAATAAGCTGAAAGGCGCGGTAACGCAAAAACAGTTCCTGCTTTTTTATCAGCCGCAGTATGATGTGGAGAGCGGGCGGCTGCGCGGCGTTGAGGCGCTGATCCGCTGGAAGGATGAAAACGGCAAACTGATCAGTCCGGCCGAATTTATTCCGATTGCGGAGAAAAACGGCAGTATTGTCAGTATCGGCGCATGGGTTGTGGAAGAGGCGTTCCGCACCTACGCGGAGTGGCGCGATAAATACGGCGTCCGCCTGATCATGTCCATCAATGTTTCCGCGATCCAGTATAAGCGCAAGGATTTTGTATCCAATATCATTTCTCTGATGGAACGCTATGAAATAGAGTCCAATGAGATCGAATTTGAGATCACGGAAAGCGTATTGATCGACGATTTTGCGGAAGTGATCGAGAAGATGAAGCAGCTTAGGGAGTACGGCATCCGCGTATCGCTGGATGATTTCGGGACGGGATTCTCCTCGCTTTCTTATTTGAAAGGACTGCCGATCGACACGCTAAAGATTGATAAGAGCTTTATCGACACGGTGATCACGGACGATTCCACCCGCATCATCACGGAATCCATTGTATCCATGGTAAAAAAATTAGGATTTGAGACCGTTGCGGAAGGCGTGGAGACCGAGGCGCAGTACGAATATCTGCGCGATATTCACTGTGACAATATCCAGGGCTTTTATTTAGGAAAGCCGATGCCGAAGGACGAAGTGGAGCAGATTCTTACGGCGCAGTTATAAAAAAGAGGTTATGGACAAAGGGAACAGAACGGAGTGTCGGAATGGATTTTTCCGAAAGAACGGACATTATAGAGCAAATTGAACGATGCTTTGAGGAGCGCGGGGGCAGTGTCCTTGTTTTATACGGAGAGAGGGGCATGGGGAAAACGACGCTCCTTTTGCAGCTCGCAAAAGCGTATAACAGTGTCTATTATCATGCGGTTCCCGCTTCCGAATACCAGCAGGCGTCCCTCATGCTGTACCGGCTTCACAAAGAACATGTGCAGCCGGATGAGAGCGATGTCTATCATACGGTATTTACCGCGCTCACAGAGCGCTGTAAACAGTCGAAGGTCTTGTTCCTGATCGATGAAGCCGAGCATATCCTGAAAGCCGGAGAGCAGTTTTCTTCCGCGCTGCGCATCCTGTTAAATCATGGCTATTCCGATACGGATTTTCTCGTTCTTTTATCCTGTTCCTCTTTGAGTTTTGTGGCAAACTCGCTGGGAAAGCGGCTTGGCGGCTGTGCGTCCCTGATACGCGGGATCCATAAGCTTGGCGCGCTGTCCTTTTCGGATACCTGCGCGTATCGAAACGGGAGAGCAGTGCGGGAATGCTTTTCTGCCTATGCGCTGCTTGGAGGCAATCCCGCATATCTGGAGGCGGCAAAAGCATATTCTTCCGCAGAAGGGATGATCTGCGGGCTCTTTCTCGACCGGACGGGACTCATGCATGACTACGGATTTGACTGCCTGTTCGGGGAACTGCGGGAGTTTGGCGTATACGCGACGATTTTGTATACGATCGCGCGCGGAAAAAACAAGTTAAACGACATTCACCTTGCGACGGGATTTTCGAGGGCGAAGATCAGCGTGTATCTGAAAAACCTAATGGAACTGGATCTGGTCGAAAAGGTGTATTCCTACGGCGCAGGTCCGCGCGATGATTCCAAGAAAGGGTTGTACCGCATCTTAAATCCGGCGTTGGAATTCTGGTATCGTTTCCTTTATGCCGATCGGAGCGCATTATCGCTTAAGACGCCGGAGGCGTTTTATGAGGAGTGGATTAAGCCGCAGCTTTTGTCTTTTATGGAGCGCGCTTATGCGCGCGTGGCGGCGCAGGCGCTGACGGAGGGCAGAGTGTGGGAAAAGGGACATATCGTGCGTTGCGAGGAGTGGATCGGAAAATCGGGCGAGATCCCGGTCGTCGCCATCACGAGACATGGGGAAGCGATTCCGGTATTTATCCATTACGGCGCGCGGCCGCTTCAGGTGGAAGATACGGAGTGGTATGCGTTCTGCTGTAAAAAAGCGCGTCTGACATCCAAAAACATGATCATTTTTTCGGAGGACGGGCAGGAAGAAGAAGTGAATGCGCGCGCACATGTCCTGTCGCTCTTTTCTCTTTTTACATCCTGACATACATAGATTGGAAGAAGCATGGAGAAACGATTATTTATTGCGGAAAAACCGAGCGTTGCAAGAGAATTTGCGAAAGCGCTCCAGGTAAAGGGCGCAAACAGGGACGGCTATATTGAATCGGAGGATACGATCGTTACATGGTGTGTGGGACATCTCGTCACAATGAGTTATCCGGACGCTTACGACGAGCGCCTAAAAAGATGGAGCCTTAACACGCTTCCGTTTATTCCGACCGAATATAAATACGAAGTCATCGACAGCGTGGCAAAGCAGTTTCGCATTGTCAGCGGGCTGTTGACGCGAAACGATGTGACGACCATCTATGTCTGCACGGACTCCGGGCGCGAGGGAGAATATATTTATCGTCTGGTGGAGAGGCAGGCGCATGTGACGGGAAAGACCAGAAAACGCGTATGGATCGACTCACAGACAGAGGAAGAGATCTTGCGCGGTGTGCGCGAGGCGAAGGACTTATCCGAATATGACAACTTAAGCGCCGCCGCCTATCTGCGCGCGAAAGAAGACTATCTGATGGGCATCAACTTTTCCCGCGTTCTCACCTTAAAATACGGCGGATCGATCAAAAATTATCTGAAAGCGGAGCGCGCCTCCGTCTCGGTCGGGCGCGTGATGACCTGTGTGCTCGGAATGGTCGTCAAAAGAGAACGTGAGATTCGTGCATTTGTCAAAACGCCGTTTTACCGTGTGATCGGCAGTTTCTTACTGGCTGACCGGCGTTTCGACGGAGAATGGCGCGCAGGTAAAGACTCCATCTACGAAAATTCTCCCGCGCTGTATAAGGAAAACGGCTTTTTGGAGGAGAAAGACGCCCGCGCGCTCATCGCCCATGTGGAAGGGAAAACGGCGGTTGTGGAAAAATTAGAGCGGAAAAAGGAAAACAAAAACCCGCCGCTTTTGTATAATCTTGCAGAGCTGCAGAACGATTGTTCCAAATATTTTAAGATCAGCCCGGACGAGACGCTTTCCTACGTGCAGGAAATGTATGAAAAGAAGCTATTAACCTATCCGAGGACCGATGCGCGCGTGCTTTCCAGCGCCGTGGCAAAGGAGATCGACAAAAATATCCGCGGGCTCATGCAATATGCGCCGGTCAGCGGATTTGCGGCGCTGCTCATTGAAAAGAACGCATACCGCGGCGTCGGAAAGAGCCGCTATGTGAACGATAAGCAGATCACCGACCATTATGCCATTATTCCGACCGGTCAGGGGCTTCGTGACTTAGAGAAGCTCAGCCCGACCGCGGCGCATATTTACGAGCTGGTCGCACGGCGGTTCTTGAGCATTTTTTATCCGCCGGCAGTCTACGAAAAGATTTCCCTTGTGAGCAGAGTGGACACGGAGATTTTCGTCTCGAACATGAAGGTGTTAAAAAAGGAAGGCTATCTGATCGTCGCGCGTCCTTCTTTTTTAGGGAAAGAGAACGAAAAGGAACCGGGGAAAGAACCGGAAAAAGAAAACGGTCCGGCGGAAGAGACGGTCAAATGTGACGAGGCGCTTCTTGCCATGCTTGACAACGTGAAGAAGGGCAGCGCGCTTGAGGCGAAGGAGTATCAGGTAAAAGAGGGTGAGACAACGCCGCCGAAGCGCTATAATTCCGGCTCCATGATCCTGACGATGGAAAATGCGGGGCAGTTTATCGAGGATGAGGAGCTGCGCGCGCAGATCAAGGGGAGCGGGATCGGCACGAGCGCGACCAGAGCCGAGATCTTAAAGAAGCTGGTGCATATCAAGTACTTAAAGCTCAACAAAAAAACACAGGTGATCACGCCGACGCTGCTCGGCGAGATGATCTACGACGTCGTGGACAGTTCCATGAAAGCGCTGCTCGATCCGGCGCTGACCGCGAGCTGGGAAAAAGGGCTTTCCGGCGTGGCGGACGGCTCCATCACGGAACAGGAATACATGGATAAGCTGAATGGCTTTGTAACGCGCCGCACAGAATATGTCAAACAGATCAGCGATCAAAGCTTTTTGTATCCCAAATTTGACGCGGCGGCGGGATTCTACCAAAATTGACTGGATCGGTCGAAATACACTGCGCTTGCAAGATCAATGCGGCATGCCGGTTCCATCTGGCATGCCGGTTTGAACAGACAGACGGTTTCATGCGCGCAGAGGCGCGGGAATGGAGGACAATTACTTTATGGAATCAGCAAAGATCACAAACCTGTACGATTTAGAGAAGACCGTTGCGGCGGAATTATTTGAGGGAAAGACCTATCCGTGGGAATTACTTCCGCTGATCGGCGAGTTTATCGTTTCGCTTGGAAAGCGTTTGGATCCGTCGGTTTACGAAGAACGCGCGGAGCATGTCTGGGTGGCGAAAAGCGCGAAGGTGTTTGACAGCGCGTATCTCGGCGCGCCGTGCATCATTGATGAGGAAGCCGAAGTGCGGCAGTGCGCGTTCATCCGCGGCAATGCGATCGTCGGAAAGGGAGCGGTCGTCGGCAATTCCACGGAACTCAAAAACGTGATCCTGTTCGACAAGGTGCAGGTGCCGCATTATAACTATGTCGGCGACAGCATTTTGGGGTACCGCGCGCATATGGGCGCCGGTTCGATCACGTCCAACGTCAAGAGCGATAAAACGCTCGTGGTCGTAAAGGAGGCTGCTTCGGGCGAAGCGGTGGAGACGGGGATGAAAAAGTTCGGCGCCATGCTCGGCGACTTTGTGGAAGTCGGCTGTAATTCCGTCTTAAATCCCGGAACCGTGATCGGCAGAAACTCGAATGTGTATCCGTTGTCGAGCGTGCGCGGCGTCATTCCGGGCGGACATATTTATAAGGATGCGGCGCATCTGGTAAAAAAGAACGCTTAAAAAATCACGCAGGAAGAACCGATTAGTCAATTTCTGTCAGAAAGCGGACGGAGGATGCAAAAAATACTGGATTTTTTTGACAAATTGTGAGAAAATTGAAGCAGTGGCGTAACGGGGTGTCTGCATCCCGGCAGGCGCCAGCAATCATACCATCAATCGAAAGGAGATTTCACATGATTTATTCAAAGGAAGTTGAAGAAATGTGTACCGTAGCACAGGGCGTACATCACGGCTGCGCTCCGATTCCGGAAGAAGCCAAGTGGGTACAGGCGAAAAAGGTGGAAGACATTTCCGGTCTGACGCACGGTGTGGGCTGGTGTGCTCCTCAGCAGGGCGCATGTAAGCTGACGCTGAACGTGAAAGAGGGAATCATTCAGGAGGCGCTCGTGGAGACGATCGGCTGCTCCGGCATGACGCATTCCGCAGCGATGGCGGCTGAGATTCTTCCCGGTCTTACCGTGATGGAAGCGCTCAACACCGACCTCGTATGCGATGCGATCAATACCGCTATGAGAGAGTTGTTCTTACAGATCGTTTACGGACGTACGCAGAGTGCATTCTCCGAGGAAGGACTGCCGGTCGGCGCCGGTCTGGAAGATCTTGGAAAGGGCTTGAGAAGCCAGGTTGGCACCATGTACGGTACCTTAAAGAAAGGTCCTCGTTATCTGGAAATGGCGGAGGGCTATGTAACCGGAATCGCTCTTGACAAGGACGATCAGATCATCGGTTACAAGTTCGTAAGCCTTGGAAAGATGACTGATTTCATCAAAAAAGGTGATGATCCGAACACTGCTTATGAAAAGGCAAGCGGACAGTACGGTCGTGTCGATGACGCAGTAAAGATCATCGATCCGCGCAAAGAATAAATCAGGAGGAGGATAAATCAATGGCTTTATTTGAATCATATGAAAGAAGAATTGACACCATCAATTCCGTATTAAATAGCTATGGGATCTCTTCGCTCGAGGAAGCGGAAAAGATCACCAAAGACGCTGGCCTTGATGTATATGAGCAGGTGAAGAAGATTCAGCCGATCTGCTTTGAAAATGCATGCTGGGCGTACACGGTAGGCGCGGCGATCGCGATCAAGAAGAATTGCAGAAAGGCTTCGGAAGCAGCCGCAGCGATCGGCGAAGGTTTACAGGCATTCTGTATACCGGGTTCCGTTGCAGATACCCGTAAGGTCGGTCTCGGACACGGAAACCTCGGCAAGATGCTGTTGGAGGAAGATACCGACTGCTTCTGCTTCTTGGCAGGTCATGAGTCCTTTGCGGCGGCGGAGGGTGCGATCGGTATCGCGGAAAAGGCGAATAAGGTCCGCAAGAAACCGCTCCGCGTCATCTTAAACGGTCTCGGAAAGGATGCGGCAAAGATCATTTCCCGTATCAACGGCTTTACCTTTGTGGAGACGGAGTACGATCCGTATAAAAATGAAGTAAAGGAGATCGAGCGTATTTCCTATTCCGACGGGCTTCGCTCCAAAGTAAACTGCTACGGTGCAAATTCCGTTCCTGAGGGCGTTGCGATCATGTGGAAGGAGAATGTGGACGTATCCATCACCGGTAACTCCACGAACCCGACCAGATTCCAGCATCCGGTTGCAGGTACATACAAGAAAGAGCGTACCGAAGCGGGAAAGAAATACTTCTCCGTTGCTTCCGGCGGCGGTACCGGCCGTACGCTGCATCCCGATAATATGGCGGCGGGTCCGGCATCCTACGGATTTACCGATACTTTGGGACGTATGCATTCCGACGCGCAGTTTGCGGGATCTTCTTCCGTTCCGGCGCACGTAGAAATGATGGGTCTGATCGGCATGGGCAATAATCCGATGGTCGGCGCTACGGTTGCTGTTGCCGTTTCCGTGGAGGAAGCTGCGGCGGCAGGCAAGTTCTAAATTTATCTTGTTTCATAGAGGTGCCGAAAGGCTTGAAAGTACCGCAATCTATAGGGGTTGCGGTACTTTTTTTGCTAAATGCCAGAAAGAAAATCAGCGTTTGGTCTCGGATATGCCATCGGAAGCACCTTGGAAAAAACGCTGATGAATGGACATAGTGAATCTTGACGAAAAAATTTCTTCAAAAACAGAAAAACGGGAAGAAACATGCACAAAAAACAATGCCTGATTTTCAAAGAATTGTATATTTTGATTGGAAATACACAAAAAATGTCGGGGGGGGGGTTGCTTTTAACGGATATAAACGATATAATAAAACAATCTACATATATTATATAGCTTTATCAGAAGAAGATCCCCATGAACCAGAAATGAATACTACTAGAAAGAGAGAGGAACTCAGATGCAGAAAAAGAGATTAAAGATTTCATTTAGCGCACTTTTAGTCATGTTGACAATGCTTCCGATGGTGATATTGGCAGTTGTCTGTTTCATCATGAGTACGAGCAAGTTAAAGAGTTCGTTGGAGGAGAGCAACCGCCAGTCCGTTGAATCCGTCTGCTATTCTTTGAGGGAATCGTATGATACGATGTACGAGGGCAACTGGAATATGATCAGCGGTCAGTTGTATAAGGGCGCGAATTATGTCGGACACACGTTGGAAATGCTGACCCATCTGCAGGAAGAGTATTCGCTTGAAGTCACGTTATTTTACGGAGATACCCGCGTACTCACGACGCTGAAGGATGCAAACGGCGATTATATCATCGGGACGACGGAGGATGAAAAGGTTTCCAGTCAGGTGCTGGGTGGAGGAGCATATTTTGATAATAATCTGACCGTAAACGGAACTCCGTGTTATGTTGCGTATGAGCCGCTGTATAATATGGACGGGTCGGTCGCGGGCATGGTCTTTGTCGGGTATCCGCGAACGGTCGCGCAGAAAGCGATCAACAGCGCGATTCTTTCGCTGATCATCGGTACGGTTCTCGTCCTTGCGGTCATTTTGGTCATCGTCATTATTATAGTGCGTCTGGTCGTGCGCGCGATAGCGAATCTGACAGGCGCGGTAACGAAGATCAGCAACGGTGATCTGAATGTGGAGCTTCATGTAGATTCCCTGAATTCCCGCAATGAGATCGGCGCGCTTGCGAATTACTTAAACGGTCTGGTTGCAAAACTGCGTGAGATCATACACGGCATCCAGCAGGATGCGGAAACGTTAAACGACTGCTCGATCCAGATGAACGGCTCTGTCGATGCGACGGTCTCCGCCATCGATCAGGTGACAAGGGCGATCGAGGAGGTCGCAGAAGGTTCCACGACACAGGCGCAGGATACGTCGAACGCGATGGCAAGTATCGAAGAGCTGAATGCGACGCTTGACATTATTTCCGACAAAGTCGGAATGCTTGCCAAGATGTCGGATGAGACGAAGAACATTTCCAATTCCGCTCAGGCGACCATGACAGAGCTGATCGACATTAACACACAGACAAAGACGGATATTGATAATATTGTTGTTCAGTCTGAAAAGAATGTGGAGGCAGTCAATAAGATCAACGTGATCTTAAAGACGATTGAGGAGATCAGTTCCCAGACGAACCTGCTCAGCTTAAACGCTTCCATCGAGGCGGCGAGAGCGGGAGAAGCAGGACGCGGTTTTGCAGTCGTCGCAAAAGAGATTGGCTCCCTTGCGGAGAGCAGCGCCGCTGCGGCAAGGGAAATTCAGGAGATCATTGCCGGTCTGGTGGAAGACATTCAAAAGACAAGTTCTCTGTCCGATGTGCTGAATGAGAGCGCTGTGAAACAGATCGGAAAGATTCAGGATACCAGTGATATGTTTGACAAGGTATTGAATGCTGTCAATGAGATTTCAGACGGAACCGAACGCATCCGGACAGAGGTAGAAAACATTGACGTCGTAAAGACCAGTATTGGTGAGACCGTTGAAAGTCTTTCCTCCATTTCGGAAGAAAATGCGGCGGCGTCACAGGAGACGACGGCGTCCGCGAATCTTGTGAATGAAGACATGAGGCAGCTCGGTCAGGTATCACAGGATATGTTAGCACTTGCAGAAGCATTGAAGAAGTCCGTCAGCTTCTTCCATTGATAGCGGAACGATTGTTGTTCATAGAATGGATATTCATGGCATATCCGTGGGTATCCATTTTCCTTGCATCGCACAGTAGGAAGAAAGTACCTTATTGAAATACCCTGAGGAGGATGAAAAATGGAACTAGTTTACACAAATGATCAGTGCAGCGGCTGCAATAAGTGTGTGCGGGCGTGTCCGGTACTCATATCCAATATTGCGACCGATCCCGGAAGAGTAAGGGTTGAATCTGGTCATTGTATTGCCTGTGGTGCATGTTTCGATGCGTGCGCGCACGGCGCAAGAGATTATTATGACGACACGGATACTTTTTTCGAGGATCTGGCGGCAGGAAAGGACGTGTCGGTCATCATTGCACCGGCATTTCTGGCAAACTACCCGAAAGAGTATAAACGGGTGCTTGGTTATCTGAAACAGAAGGGCGTCAAACATATTTACAGCGTATCCTTCGGTGCGGACATTACGACATGGGGATACCTGAAATATATTACGGAGCATCAGTTTTTTGGCGGGATTTCACAGCCTTGTCCCGCGGTCGTAAATTATGTAGAAAAATATGTTCCGGAATTGATTCCGCGTCTGGTACCGATTCACAGTCCGATGATGTGCATGGCTGTCTATGCGAAGAAGTATCTGCATAACAACGATAAGCTTGCGTTTTTAAGCCCGTGCATTGCCAAAAAGCTGGAGATTACGGACGAGAACTGCGGCGGCTATGTATCCTATAATGTGACATTCCGCAAGCTGATGGAGCGGATCGGCAGCGAGTATGCGTCTGCGCCCGAATATAATGACGAGCTGGAATACGGACTTGGTTCCCTGTATCCAATGCCGGGCGGTCTGCGTGAGAATGTAGAGCATTTTCTCGGCAAAGCGCAGGTTGTCCGTCAGGTTGAGGGCGAAAAAGAGGCATATCACTATCTGCGGGAATATGTGGAGCGCATACAGAATAGACAGCAGCTTCCGTTCATGGTCGATATATTGAATTGCAGTAAGGGCTGTATCTATGGCACGGCGACCGAGCCGTCGCGCAATACGGATGATGTACTGCTTACGCTTTCCCATATGCGGAATATGAACAAAAAAGACATGCGCAAAACGTCGCCGTTTACGAGTAAGAACCGGAGTCCATGGACGAGCGACGTTTCCCATGAGGAGCGGCTCAAAAACCTGATGGAAGCGTTTAGCGGTCTGGATATTCATGATTTTATGCGGAATTATACAAGCAAAAAGGTTATGATCAAGGAGCCGACGGATGCGGAACTGGATCAGATCTTTAAGAACATGAACAAGACGAGCCCGGAAAGCCGCCGTATCAATTGCAGTGCATGTGGTTATCAGACCTGTAAAGAGATGGCGAGAGCGATCCATAACGGTGTGAATATCCGTGAAAACTGTGTCCATTATATCAAAAATCTTGCAGAGAAGGAAAAGAAGCAGGTAGAAGAAATTTATCAGGAAGAGCAGCTCAAACAGCATGAGCGCGACGAACAGTTGGAGCGGATCGTACAACAGTTTGCAGATCTAAGCAGGGCGATCTCGGACTTAAGCGAAGCAAATGAAGCGTCGGCGGACGAAGCGACAAAGCTTGCCGAGTACATAAAAGAAATTTCCGGCTTATGCAAAGAATTGGACGTTTCATTGGCAACTATGTCTGACTTTATTGAGATCTATCAAAAGACGAGCGGCGATATATCAGAGATTGCCAATCAGACCAATCTGCTCAGCTTAAACGCATCGATCGAAGCGGCGAGAGCGGGAGAGCAGGGAAAAGGCTTTGCTGTCGTAGCAGGTGAGATTCGGAATCTGGCGACATCCACACAGGATCTGATCGTCGGCAATACCAGACAGGCGGAGGAAACCATTCCCAAGATTAACGCCAGCATGAACGTCATCCGGCAGTTGATCGGAGATATGAACAAAATGACGGAACGCGTGGCAACGATTGCCGCGAATACGGAAGAAATTTCCGCCCAGTCTGTCAATATCCAGAGCAGAACGGATGAATTAAAACAAGCTGTGGATAATATATAAAAAAGGACGCAGAGCGTCCTTTCGAAGAATCGCTTTGCGATTCTTCCGGGTTACGATATTTCCTAATATACAAAAAAGACTTCCGCTCGCGCGGAAGTCTTTTTTTAGCCTTCTTCAAAGGTTACATGACTGCCAAGAAGAACTTCTCCTATATAGTTGACATATGTAATGGCTTTTTCATAGTAGGTATTTGCTGTTTCCAGCGCCATTTCGTCCAGTACTTCCGCTTCAAACGCGGTGTGGTAATAAAGCACTGCCTGCGTCATATACTTACTTGCCCGTTCCGCTAAGATTTCCGCATCCGCGTATTCCGATGGAATGTCCATTTCCGTCAATGACAAAAACGCTTCATCCATCTCATCATAATAGGCAAGCAGTTCGCTGACCGCCGTATCCGAGTCGGCGTCGATCTGATTGATATTTTCGCCGATCGCCACGATCGTGTTCGTAAAATTGGTCATATCATTTTGATAAAGGCTGGTCTCCTGGGACTGGATGTTCCCACAGGAAGTCAGGCTCGTAAGAACTACGGACAGTACCAGGATCAAGAATGCCAACGCTGTCATAGATGGTTTTTCCTGAACATACATCATATCATCAAGTCCTCTCTTTGGGATGGGATCGTAATAAAATCACTAATAGTAATTTAGCATAATCGTGCAGTTAAGTCAAACATTCTGTCGTATTTGTAAGGATTCTGCGTTTTATGGATTGCGAACGACAGAATAATATGATACAATAATTAAAAATTTATAAATTTATGCATAATTTTACATAAATGAAAGGATGGATTATGTTTTGTAATCAGTGCGGCACACAGGTGCCGGATGATGCGACAGTATGTTTTTATTGCGGAGCGGCGTTGACGCCTGTACAGAATGCAACGCAGGCAGCGCAGCAAGCAGTATCAAACGGGGCGGTACCGCCGGTACAGGAGATAACGGGATCGCAGACGGTTCCGTATGGAAATGCGGGGCAGCCGGTGCAGAATCCGGAAGCGGCGCAGATGCCGCAGCAGCCGGTACAGAACGCGAATGCAGGCATGGGTGCAGGATACGGTCAGCCGGGCATGCAGCAGCCAAATCAGCAGATGTATAACGGAATGCCGATGCAGGGATACGCCATGCCGCAGCAGTCTGCCATGGCGAATTTCGGCAAGGCGTTCAAAAACGCGCCGGGTGAGTTTGCGGGCAAGGTAAAGCGCATGGGTGTCAGTCTGTTCTGCCTGTTGGGGATTATTGCGGCAATGTTGTTCATTGTTGCGCCCTTTATGAACTTTGCATCCATTCACGTCAATGAGAGAGTGGAAGTTCCGTCTTATTCTTATTATTCCAGTATCTTCGGCGATGACCGCGGAACGGAGACTAAGATAAAAGCCGGCATCGGATTAAACTTATTTGAACTCTCACAACTCAGCGGCACGGTCGGGCGGCTGGTAAAAAATGTAACAGGCGGTTCGGATACCGATGAAATTGCGGATATGGTAGAACAGGCTGAGAGTTATATTACCGAAGAATTGGAAGATGAGCTTGATACCGACATTCGCAGCAGCAGCATCAAAGAAACGTTCGGCACGGTCAGACTGATCTTAAAAGGTCATGCGGCGGCATTAGTCACGCCATGGGTTCTGATCATCTGCGGAATCGGTCTTTTGGTCTTCTCGGTCATCAATAACCGTAAGCTGAAACTGCTGTTTTCCTTGATCCCGCTCGCGTTTCTGATCTGGCTGATCGCCTGCTCAGGCCACTTTTTTGACATTATGGGAATCGGTGCATGGACGATCATCATCGGGATCATTTTAGGCGTAATAAGCGCACTCAAAGAGGCATAAATACACGGTAAAAAATGCGGCAGCATTTTTTATAAAAAGAAAAAAAGAAAAGAGAGGGAAGTAGTATGTTGTGTAACAATTGTGGTAATCAGATTCCTGACAACTCCGTAACCTGCCCGAATTGCGGCGCTCCGACAAATGCGGCTGGGGGGGGGACACAGGTTCCGTTTGGAACTGACACTTCTGCGGCCAAGGTACCGTTCGCGCAGAAGAAGGACGACGGTATCAATTTTATTGCGTTGATCTTTGCGGTTGTGGGCTTTATCTGCGTATTCCCGTCAAAGGTTGTGGCTGAGACATTCTTAGGAAATCTGGGATTGAAGATCCTTGGCTCTGGTGACGATGCTGCCCAGTACGGTCTTTTTATGCTGATATTCTTGGGAATTTCCGCATTGATGCTCTTCTTAAAGAAATCTAATCAGGCATCTATTTTTGCAATCTTCAATGTCATTTTTGTTATCGCAAAAATGATTCAGGAAAGCAGTGCTGCAAAGGATACTCTTGGTGTTGTCGGCGTTTCCTTTAACTTCTTCTACTGGCTTGTTCTGATCTGCTCCATCCTTGAGGTTGCAGCGATCTTTGTACTGCCGAAGGTGATGGGAAAGAAGCAGCAGTAATCACCGGAAAGAACGGATTTGGGGAGAGCGTCTGCCTGGGCGGGCGCTCTTTCAATAGTATGATGCAATAATACAAAATCGCATAAGGTAAGGAGAAAAAGAATGTTTTGTAGTCAGTGTGGCACGCAGGTGCCGGATAATGTAACAATCTGTCCGAATTGCGGGGCAAATGTCGGACAAAAAATAACAGTGCAGAATGGGAATGCAGGGCAGGAACCGCAGCAGCCGGCGCAGAATATGACGGCAGGACAAGTGCCACAGCAGCCGGCGCAGAATGCGGGGATGGGTTATACCCAGCCCGGAATGCAGCAGCCGAATCCGCAGATGTATCAGGGAGCGCCGATGCAGGGATATGGTCAGCCTGCCATGCCAAAAGCAAATCCGCTTGCTTTTATAACCGCGCAGCATCCGGGAGAGCCGTTCCCGTTAAAGGGTGTTTTTTCCGGTAAAACGCTGCTTTCCAAGATCACGACGATTGATCTGATCGGTGTGATCAGCGCGCTTGTGATGTTTATCAGCATCTTTCTTCCGTTTCTTTCCGGATACGGCGAACACGCAAATTTGTTCAAACTTACGGATGCGATAGATATTCATACCGCATGGCTCGTCATTGTTCTGAGTCTTGTCGCGCTCGTCGGCTATGCGATTCGCATGGAGATGATCGGTTTCCTCGCGTCTGTACTGAATGTGGCGGTGTTCGCACATGTATGGACGGTTGGTGCGGCGGTCAAAAGTTTTGGCCTTCATTTCGGCGCAGGATTTTATTTCTATCTGCTCGCAACGATTGCAGCGCTCATTGCGCCGTTTATCTGGGGGAAAATCAAAAAGAGCTGATACGACATCCGCTCGCGTAAAGGGCGTCTTCCGTCGCATTTCGGCGGGGCGCTCTTTTTTGCGCTTTTTGTAAAAATTTAGTTGACAAACGGAAAAGCGATTGGTATTATATATGAGTATGCCGCGTAGCGTGGCAAAAGTTCGTTCCACAAGGGAACGGCGCCGAAGCTAGCGAGTAAAACCGGAAACGGTTAGATATAGGAGGTGTCCCTATGTACGCAATCATTGCAACAGGTGGTAAGCAGTATAAGGTATCCGAGGGCGATGTCGTCCGTGTTGAGAAGCTCGACGCGCAGGCCGGAGATTCCGTTACCTTTGATCAGGTCATTGCAGTAAGCGATAAGGAGCTTAAGGTTGGCGCGGATGTTGCCAAGGCAACCGTAGAAGCAACTGTTGAAAAGCAGGGTAAAGCGAAAAAAGTCATCGTTTACAAGTATAAGAGAAAGACCGGCTACCACAAGAAGAATGGTCACAGACAAGCATACACTGAGGTTAAGATCAACAAGATCAATGCATAATCCATTTGGGATCAGTGGGAATCGTTTATGACAACAATTACGGTCAAACGGTCGGAATCGGGAATTTATCGGGAATTCTATTGTATGGGACATGCAGGGAGCAGACATTTCTTTTTTGAAAAGGATATGATCTGTGCCGCAGTATCCGTGCTGGTTATCAACACGGTAAACGCGCTGGAGACTCTGGCACAGGAATCGCTTCATGTCACGCAAAATCAGGCGGACGGCTTTCTGCGCTGTGAATTTCCGGAAGGGCTTTCCGAGAAGGGATGCCTGTTGGTGGATTCCATGATTCTCGGTCTACAAGGTATTGTGAAGCAATACGGCAACAGATACTTACAGGTAAACATTGAGGAGGTGTAAACCATGTGCAATATGAACCTTCAATTTTTCGCTCATAAGAAGGGAGTCGGTTCTACAAAGAACGGCAGAGACTCCGAATCCAAACGATTAGGTGCGAAGAGGGCTGACGGACAGTTTGTGAAAGCAGGCAATATTCTATACAGACAGCGCGGTACAAAGATTCATCCGGGCGTAAATGTCGGTATCGGCGGCGACGACACGTTATTTGCGTTAGTTGACGGCGTTCTGCGGTTCGAAAGAAAAGGCAGAGACAAGAAACAGGCTTGTGTATATCCGGTAGAGAAATAAACGATCTGACAGAGCTTCAAACGAATGTTTGGAGCTCTGTTTCGGTCTAAGTGAAAGGGTTACGATCATGTTTGCAGACAGAGCAAAAATCTATATCCGAAGCGGAAAAGGCGGCGACGGACATGTTTCTTTCAGACGGGAAAAATATGTGCCGGACGGCGGACCGGACGGCGGCGACGGCGGACGCGGCGGCGATGTGATTTTGGAAGTGGATGAAGGGCTCAATACGCTGATCGATTTCCGGCACACGCGCAAATATGCGGCGGGAGACGGCGAGGAAGGCGGAAAGCGGAACTGCCGCGGCAAGGACGGGGCGGATATTGTCATTAAGCTGCCGAAAGGAACCGTCGTCCGCGAGGAAGAAAGCGGCCGTGTGATCACGGACATGTCCGGAAATAATCTGCGTTATACGATTTTGACCGGCGGCAGGGGCGGATGCGGCAATCAGCATTATGCGACGAGCACCATGCAGGCGCCGAAATATGCGCAGCCGGGACAGCCCGCGCAGGAATTGTCGCTGATCTTGGAGTTAAAAGTTATTGCAGACGTCGGGCTGGTCGGTTTCCCGAATGTGGGAAAATCTACTTTTTTATCGAGAACGACAAATGCCCGCCCGAAGATCGCAAACTACCATTTTACGACGCTTCGCCCGAATCTCGGCGTGGTAGATTTGGGGGACGGCAGTACGTTTGTGTTAGCGGATATTCCGGGACTGATCGAGGGTGCGTCCGAGGGCGTTGGCTTGGGACATGAGTTTTTGCGCCATATCGAACGGACAAAGCTTTTTATTCATGTAGTGGATGCGGCAGGCACGGAAGGGCGCGATCCGATCGAAGATATGGAAGCCATCAATGCGGAGCTGGAGGCGTATCAGACCGGTCTTAGCAGCCGTCCGCAGATCATTGCGGCAAACAAGACCGACGTGCTGGACAAAAACGCTTTGGAAGATGTTTTGAGCCGGATGCGTAAGGAGTTTGAGCCGAAAGGGATTCCTGTTTTTCCGATCTCCGCAGTGACCGGCGCGGGTGTCAAAGAATTATTGTCCCACGCCTATCAGCGCTTAAAAGACCTGAATGCAGAGCCGGTCATTTTTGAGCAGGAGTATTTTCCTGAATTTGAAAACAGCAGCACAAACGAGCCATATACCGTGTCGTTTGATGAAAAAGAACAGGCATATGTTGTTGAGGGGCCGCGCATTGAGAAAATGCTTGGCTATACAAATCTGGAATCGGAAAAAGGATTCCGCTTTTTCCAGGAATTCTTGAAGAAAAACGGCATTTTGAAAGAGCTTGAGGAAATGGGCATTCAGGACGGCAATACCGTAAGGATGTACGGGCTGGCGTTCGATTACTATAAATAACAGCCGGATAAGTAATAATCATTAACAACAGCGTTACATTTTACAATAGTTGAAAGCGGCAGAGGGGTATGAAATAATGATGACAAGCAAGCAGAGAGCTTATCTGAAATCGCTCGCGGGGACGATGGAGCCGATTTTTCAAATCGGAAAATCGAGTCTGACGCCGGAAGTGACCAATGCGGTCAGCGAAGCGTTTCACACAAGAGAACTGATCAAACTGAACGTCTTAAAGAATTGCATGGACGATCCGCGGGAACTGGCGCAGACGGTTGCGGAGCGTACGCACGCGCAGGTCGTGCAGGTGATCGGCAAAAAAATCGTGTTATACAAACCGTTTAAGGAAAATCCGAAGATCATCCTGCCCAAGTGATAAAAATCTTCCGAAATGATAAAAGCTTCTGAAATGATAAAAACTTCTGAAATGCTAAGAAGCTTCCGAAATGATAAAAATCATGTGAAGTCATGCGAAGGAGTGTGCGGAAAGATCATGAGCTGCGGGGAAAAACTGGAAAAAGAGTTAAAAAAAGAACTGGACGATGACCGTTACCGGCATACGCTTGGTGTGGCTTACACGGCGGCATGCCTTGCCATGCGTTATGGAGAAAAAACGGAACGTGCATTTTTAGCGGGTTTATTGCATGACTGCGCCAAAACAAAAAGTAACGATCATAAAAAAATGCTGTCTCTCTGCGAGAAACATGAGATACCCATCTCGCAGTTTGAGCGGGAAAATCCGGCGCTGCTTCATGCAAAACTGGGTAGTTTTTTTGCAAAAGAAAAATACGAAGTCACGGATGAAGAAATTCTATCGGCAATCCGCTGGCATACGACGGGACATGTAGGAATGACGTTATTGGAAAAAATCATTTACGTGGCGGATTATATTGAGCCGAACCGCAAGAGCAGCCGGATTCCGAATTTGGATGAGGTCAGAAGCCTCTGTTTTCAGGATCTGGACGAAGGTCTGCGGCGGATTCTGCGCGATCAGCTTCTCTATTTGAACGGTAAAAAGTCTGTCGATCCGGCAACGCAGCAAACCTACGATTATTATTGGGAAGGAATGGTATAGAAAGATGAACGAGATCAATCATATGGCATATGAAATGACAAAGCTTGCGATCGAAGCGCTGGAGGAAAAAAAGGCGGAAGATATTAAGGTCATCGATATTCATGAAGTATCCACGATCGCGGATTATTTTTTGATCGCAAGCGGCAATAACCGCAGTCAGATTCAGACATTATGCGATACCGTCGAAGAAAAACTCGGTCGTGCCGGATATAATAAGAGGCAAAGCGAGGGCTATGATACGGCAAATTGGATCCTGATGGATTACAACGACATCATTGTGCATATCTTTGACAAAGAAAACCGCCTGTTTTACGATCTGGAGCGCATTTGGCGTGATGGAAAAGAGATTGCCGTCACAGAATTTGT
Organism: Clostridium sp.; assembly: GCA_023663615.1. Classification (GTDB taxonomy): domain Bacteria; phylum Bacillota; class Clostridia; order Lachnospirales; family Lachnospiraceae; genus DLAJ01. The sequence continues at coordinate 94,394 of JAMPHA010000004.1, forward strand.
GGAATCAAGCTTATAGATGAATTAGAGTTTTCTTAATGAAAAGAAACTTGATTTCTTTGTGTTTTGCTCATCGGATGAAAAAACGCCGTCCATTTCCGGTTGTTAGTAAAATACCGGAATCTGACGGCGTTTTTGTGCAATAAATTCAAGGCGTCAAAATCTGACACGATGCTGCCTGCGGTCAGCGGTACAAACGGAACACCCCGAATACCTTTCCTAAAATTGTGCAGTCGTCCACAATGATCGGTTCCATTTCGTCATTTTCCGGCTGTAAGCGAATATGACCGTTCTCTTTGTAAAACGTCTTTACCGTAGCGGAATCTTCTACGAGAGCGACGACTGTTTCACCGTTTCTCGCGGTAGAGCAGCGCTCCACAAAGATTTGATCCCCGTTGAAAATACCAACATTGATCATACTGTCGCCCTTGACCTTCAAAATAAAGGTCTCAGCATTCGGGAGAAGCTCGACGGGAATCGGAAAATAGCCCTCGATATTCTCCTGGGCGAGAAGCGGCTGTCCTGCAGCAACCGTTCCGACGATCGGTATGCTCGCCATTTCATGGCGGACAAGCTGAAAAGAATCATCACAGATCTCAATGGCACGCGGCTTCGTCGGATCGCGTCTGATATAGCCGTTCTTCTCCAAAGTCTCTAAATGGGAGTGGACGGAGGACGTCGATTTCAGATGAACGGCGTCACAAATCTCACGCACAGCGGGCGGATAACCACGCTGTAAGATCTGTTCCTTAATATATTCCAATATCTCTGACTGTTTTGCGGAAAGCTTTCCGTTTGCCATAATGTATACCTCCCAATCTATTATGATGATAAGTATAACATATCCGAACAGAAAAAGCAAACATATATTCCGAAAATTTGTTCGATTTTTCTGCAAAAACTAGGTTCTTTCCTAAGTTTGTTGCATTATCTTATACTGCTCCCGCAACAATACTTTT
>JAMPHA010000050.1:0-15749 GCA_023663615.1 Clostridium sp.
ATATCAAAAAGAAAGGGAATATGGTGTTTGTGCTTCTATAAACATCATACAAGGAAATCATGAAGAACGTCCAAAAACAAAGAGATAAGATAGGATATAATAGTCGTTAAAGATGTTCTGCCAAGAGGACAGGCATATAAAAGATAATGAAGGGGGAACGATATATGAGTAGAGAAATACTAAAAGATTTAATTGATATGATAAGTGACAATGATATTGAAACAATTTTCAGAATTTTGATACGTTTTGTGCCGGAAGATGAACCGCTCCCAGACGAGATCAGGGCAATAGAAGAAGCAAATAGAAGTATCATAAAAGAAGGAACTGTGCCGCATGATGCGATCGAATGGGATTAAAGGTCTAGATGCAAGATGTGCTTCCCGACGCAGGAAGTTATTTGAAATGTTTTGGAAAACATGAAAATCGCAGGAGCGCGGAGCGTGTGACATGGCGGATCCGGTTGTAAAAACCGGGGAGGGGAAAGATGGAATAATGGAAAGAGGGGAAGAGACCTTACAGGTGATCGCGACCATTCATACGGAGTTTACAGAGAAATTCGGCGTGCCCCGCCAGAGCGGACTTGTGGAAGGGCTGCGCGGGGAGATTATTTTCGAGCCGGCATATCGGAGCGCGGAGGCGCTTCGCGGAATCGAGGAATATTCGCATCTGTGGCTGTTGTGGGGATTTTCCCATAACCGGAGAGAGGAATTTGCGCCGACTGTGCATCCGCCCAGATTGGGCGGCAAGGTAAAAAAAGGCGTGTTTGCAACGCGCGCGCCGTTTCGTCCGAACGCGATCGGGCTTTCCTGCGTCCGCTTGGAAAACGTGATCTGGGAGAGTGAACAGGGAGCGAAGTTGATCGTCGGCGGCGCCGATCTTGTGAGCGGCACGCCGATCTATGACATCAAACCGTATTTACCCTATACCGATGCGCACCCTGAAGCGTCCGGCGGTTTCGGACAGGCGTATGCGGCATGTGAGACGGAAGTGGATTTCCCGCAGGAATTGCTGGAAATACTGCCAAAAGAAAAGCGGGAGACGGCAATCAAACTGCTGCGTCAGGATCCGCGCGCGGCATACCAGAAACAGCCGGGGGCGATTTACGGTATGCACTTTGCGGGCTATGACATTCGTTTTTTGGAAAAAGAAGGACGGCTCTGCGTCTGCGATGTCGTAAGCGCGGACGGCAGGGCGCCAAAAGTGAAATAGATGGTTACCTGCGCAGCAGTTCTCTCAGCCGGTCGTACTGCGTATACATGCGCTGCACGCCGTTTTCCAGAATGTAATAATGCCGGATATAGGGGATAAGCAGCACAAGAAGCGCCGCAAACAACACAAACAATCCGGCGTTCATCGTGAAGAATAACGCAAAAAATGCGGCGAAAGCCAGAACGGCAAACAGGCAGGTCACGATCAGGTGAATGAGCCGTTCGTGCTGAAAAAAACGGATCTGTGTCAGGTGCTCCCGAAGCAGATCGTCCGGATTCGGAGTGGTATTCTGCGCATCTGCATTCGGTATGGTATCCTTCAAACGATCCGTCATATTTTGGGCGGTATCATGCGGCGCGGATGCATCGGGGTTGTCCAAATGTGCAGATTCCAGTGCCGTGAGAAGCTTGTCCATGGCGGCAAGATAGTTTTTTAATCGCTTTTCCATCGTCATATCCCTCCAGACGACATTATATCATTCCCATCCCTGTTTCGCAATCAAAACAGCGCGTGTATCGGACGCATATCGCTTTCACATGTATCGGATTGCATATCGCATCGCAAATCGGCATCGCAAATCGCATTTTCACGGCGATTGACGATAGGAAGGTTATAAGGTATAATATTTAAGTTAGGCATGATACCGTGCGGAGATTTTTATTTTTTTGTTATGATGTCGTATTGGGAATTTTGAGCTTTTATTCGCACGGGCGTTATGAAAATGTACGATAAAATAAGATAAAAACAGGAGAATCCATACTATGAATCGCGAAAAGACATTGAGACACAAAAGCAGGATCATCGTGGCTGTTCTTTGCATGGCGTTGTTCGCAACGTCCGTCATGGCGGCGCCGATACAGGTGTTTGCGGCGGAGGCGGCAGGTACCTATGTCGTACGGACGACGCAGCGCTGCAGTATCTGGCGCGCCCCGGCGACAACGGAGGAAAACAGGATCCGGTATGTAGATGAGGGGTACCAGATCACGGTTTATCCGGAGGTGATACCGAGTGAGGTCGGTGACGGAAAGACCTTTTACCGGACGCTCAAGGGCGCGTATGTCCTGTGCAGATGGGTTGCACTGGAAGATGGAAGTGATGCGGGAACGCAGGAGCAGACAGCCGCTGCGGCCGGATTGGTACAGACGGATGCAGGGTACCGCTGGATGCAGGAGGACGGCACTTATGCCGCGGACTGCTGGCTGTATGAGTATGGTCTGACGTATCACCTTGATGAGGAAGGCTACATCCAGACCGGAATCACGGAAATAGACGGAAAAAAGTATTATCTGTATCCGGAAGGAAAGATCGCCAGAGGCTGGAAGGTCATAGAAGGCGATTGGTATTTCTTCAATTTCAGCGGGGAAATGGCGGTCGATACGGTGGTGGACGGTCTTTTGCTGGGAAGTGACGGCAAGGCGGTCTTAGAAGGCGGCGAGGTCCTTCCGCCGAGAAACGAGCTCCGGCAGAATGTCGATGCGATTCTGGAATCCATCATAACGCCCGGAATGACGGAGGAAGAGAAGATTTCCGCATGTTACTGGTATGTGGCGAACACTTATACTTACAAGCGGACTTATGAGACGCCGTCAGGGGATTGGACGGGCGGCTTTGCGCTTGAGATCATGACCACGGGACAGGGAAACTGTTTCCGTTTTGCCGCTGCATTTGCGTATCTGGTCAATGAGCTGGGATATGAGGCAAAGGTGATTACCGGAAAGATCGGGACAAGGTCGGGCGGTATGACGCCGCATGGCTGGACGGAAGTAAAGATCGGAGGCGAGTGGATCGTTTTTGATACGGAGCTTCAATATGCCCACAAAGATAGAGATTATTACTGGAAAACCTATGAGACTTATCCGAGTAAGCCGCTTGAAAAACAACAGGAATGGCCGGTTAGTTTCTAGGCAGCAGGGGGAAAAAGACGATGGCATTTAGTTCCATACCCTTTTTGTGTGCCTTCTTTCCGGTGGTGTTGGCCGTCTATTATCTGATTCCTTCCATGAAGGTGAAGAATTTCTTTCTGATAGCCGCCAGCCTGTTGTTTTATGCATACGGCGAGGAATATTATGTGCTGCTGATGATAGCCTGCGCATTGTTTAATTATATTTTCGCACGGCTGATCGCACGTTTTGAAAGAGCGGGGAAGTTCTTCCTTCTGCTTGCTGTTGTGGGAAACCTTGGGGTGCTGGGTACATACAAATATACCGGTATGGTGCTCACGACGATCAATCACCTGACAAAACTGAATTTGGATATACCAAAGATCAGACTTCCGATTGGCATTTCTTTTTTTACATTTCAAGCGTTATCTTATGTGATTGACGTGTACAGAAGGAAGGTAAAAGCGGACAGGAACTTTTTGAATATCCTGCTCTATCTATCGTTTTTTCCGCAGTTGATAGCCGGACCGATCATCCAATATCACAGCGTCGCGGAGCAGCTAAAGCAGCGCAGGGCGGATGGGGACAAGATATGCCGGGGAATGCGGCGCTTTATCATCGGATTGTCCAAAAAGGTGCTGTTGTCCGATACCATGGCAGTGACGGCGGACTATGTGTTTTCGCTCAGTGCGGGAGAGCTGGGCATGGCGGCGGCGTGGGTTGGCGCGGCGGCATATATGCTGCAGATTTATTTTGATTTTAGCGGTTATAGCGATATGGCGATCGGAATGGGTAAAATGTTCGGGTTTGATTTCCCGGAGAATTTCCGCTTTCCGTATACGGCAGCCAGCATGCAGGATTTTTGGAGAAGGTGGCATATTTCGCTGACAGGTTGGTTCCGGGAATATCTTTATATCCCGCTTGGCGGGAACCGTAAAGGAAAGCTCTGCACAGGCTTTAATCGTCTGACCGTGTTTTTTTTCACGGGATTGTGGCATGGTGCGGACTGGACGTTTGTGTTATGGGGATTGTTTCACGGCGCGTTTTTGACCTTGGAAACGCTGATTCCGTGGAAAAAGCATAAATTCCGGGTGCTGAACCGCATTTATGTTCTGCTGGTGGTATGCGTCGGATTTGTATTGTTCCGCGCGGATACGATAGGACAGGCAGGGATGATCCTGTCGGTGATGTTTACGGGAGGCGGATGGAATCCGTTGATCGCTGCCTCGACGATGCGGATCTTTGACAGATTATTTTTGTCTGTGTTTGCGATAGCGATCGTCTGTTCCCTGCCCGTGGGGCATTGGCTGGAAGCGTGGTGCGTTAAGCACAAAGAAAAAGGGAAGAGAATCCGGGGAGTGATCGAGGGAGCATGTTATGCGGTTTCGATCTTCCTTCTTTTTGCGTGTGTGATGAGTCTTGCAGGAGGAACCTTCCATCCATTCATTTACTTTAGATTTTAGAGGATAGTCAAGTGGAGACGGACGATGAAAAAACGGAAGAAGACGGGAGATAAAGCGTTCTATTTTTATCTGCTCATTGTCTTAGGCGTCTCGCTGCTGCCGATATTGAGCGCGTGGCAGGAGGATGAGGATGGCGATGACGGCGCCGACCGGGAAAGCCCGGAGCGGAAAGGAGCCGCCGACAGGGAGAAAGCGGAGCGGGATGCCGCCGCCGGGACCGACCGTGGGAAAGCGGAGCGAAAGAAAACTGCCGCAGACAGAGGGCGCGCGGAGGAAAACGCTGACACTGACGGGGAGAGTGCAGAGCGGGAAAACGCTGCCGCAGACAGAGCGTGCACGGAGGATGCCGCCGCCGGGACCGACAGGGAGAAGACGGAGCAGAAGGATGCCGCCGACAGGAAGCCGCATACAAGCAGGGCGAAAACGATCGGAAGAGCGCTTTATCTGATCCTTGTATTGGGAATTTGTCTGACGCCGTTGGCGGCTATGGGAGTAAGCGGACAGCAGGAGAAAGCGGAAAACAGGACCTTGGCTTCCATGCCGGAATTTTCTGTCGAGGAGGGCATTCCATGGGAGTATTTGTCTCAAATGGGAGCATATTTTGACGATCATTTTGCATTTCGCCCTGAGCTTGTGTCATTGGATGCATGGATCAGGACGAAGGTTTTTGGCGTGTCGCCCGTAAGCGATGTGATTGCGGGGGAGGACGGCTGGCTGTATTACACGGCGACGCTGGATGATTTTCAGCATAAAAATCCTGCTTCGGACAGAATGCTTTTTAACATTGCGCATAATGTGTCCCTGATGCAGCGTTACACGGAAAGTCTCGGTATGGAATTTTTGTTTACCGTCGCGCCGAACAAGAATTCTTTATATGGGGAGGCTATGCCGCAGAGATTTTGTTTTTCGGTGGAGGCGCAAAGCGATATGGACAGGCTTCTTTTTTGGCTTGACAGGGAACAGATCAATTACGTTGATCTGTTTGGTCTGTTCCGGGAGCAGGAGGAAGTTCTCTATTATCAGAGGGATTCGCATTGGAACCGGAAAGGGGCTGTCATGGTGTACAATGCGCTTTTGGATGCCTGTGGCAAGGCGCATGAGACCTATGAGAACAGCCAGACGCAGATCACAGAGGATTATTACGGTGATCTGAACCGGATGCTTTTTCCGGCAGGGGGAGAACCGGAGCAGGATATTACTTATGCGGGTGGTAACGAATGGACCTACCGCGTGGGAGAAACAGTGGAAGATTCTTTGATCATTACAGAATCCGCTGAGGGGAGTCAGACGCTGCTCATGTATCGGGATTCTTTTGGAAACTCGCTGCTTCCTTTGCTGGCAGGAGAGTATTCTCAGGCGGTTTTTTCCAAGATTGTTCCTTATCCGATGACCGATCTGGCAACCTACTGGCCGGACGTTGTGATCATGGAGAAGGTGGAGCGCCATTTACCGACGCTTGCGGAAGTGCCGCCGTTGATGAGTGCGCCGGGGGCGGTGCTTGATGGCGTGCGGATACCGGTAGAGAGCAATACGACACTCAGCGTGTCAAAGGAAGGCAGTTATTGGAAGGTTTCAGGAACGGCGGACGCGGCGTACATGTCCGTGGATGGTCGTATTTTTGTAGAAATCACGGATGCGGACGGAACGAAAATGTATGATGCGTTCTGCCTGAGTCTTTCCGATGACGGAGAGAACGATTACGGATATACGATCTATTTATCGGAGATTGCAGTTGCGGGGAACCGGTTAGCCGTAAAGGTCATAACGGAAAGGGATCAGGAGGTTCTGGTTCTGAAAGAGGAAGAAATAAGCCTGACAAATGAGTAAAACGGTAAGATTACAGAGAATGTAGGATAGCGCCTACAGAAGAACGCTACAGAGGAACGGAGAAAAGACATATGAAAAAAAGAATATGTGGTATCGTTGTGTTATTGCTGCTCACGGGCTGCTCTTTCAACGAAGGGCGGATCCAGGAGATGACGCCGCAGACAAGAGAAGAGGTAGAAGCGCAGATACAGGCAGCGGCGGAGGCACGGGTACAGATGGTGTTGGACACGGAAACGGATGCGCGGTCAGCGGCGGAAGATCCGGCGACGGAGGCAGAGGCAGAGGCGGAAGCGCGAGCGGCAGCGGAAGCGGAGGAAGAGGCGCAGGAGGAAGCGCGAGCGGCGGCGGAAGAGGCGGAAGCAGAGGAAGAAGCGCGAGCGGCAGCGGAAGCGGAGGAAGAGGCGCAGGAGGAAGCGCGAGCGGCGGCGGAAGAGGCGGAAGCAGAGGAAGAAGCGCGAGCGGCAGCGGAAGCGCAGGCACAAGCGCAGGAAGAAGCGCGGGCGGCAGCGGAAGCACAGGCACAGGCGCAGGAAGAAGCGCGGGCGGCAGCGGAAGCGCAGGCACAGGCGCAGGAAGAGGCGCGAGCGGCAGCGGAAGCACAGGCACAGGCGCAGGAAGAGGCGCGGGCGGCGGCAGAGGCGCAGGCGGCAGCACAGGCGCAGACTGCATCGTCGCAGAATACGAACGAGGTGGTAGAAGTCAGCAGAGTCTACATAGAGGACTGCGGACTTGACAGCGGTTATTGGGAAATTACATATTCTGACGGGCATGTGGAATATGTAGACGAGTAGACTGAGCGGACTTTAGGGAAAGGACAGGGATGGCAGGTCAATGCGGTTAAAAAGGGTGATAACAGTTTTCTTTTGCGTGCTGATCATTGGGGCAGTCGTATGGGCAGCTGTTTATTTATGGCGACTGCATTCCGAGACAGTGTCAAGTGATGTCAGTGTTTATTTTCAGGATGGCACCATATCCATTACATGGAATCCTTCTTTTCCGGTGGATACATGCCGTGTCTTTCGATATGATGAGGAGGCGGAAGACTACGTTTCCTGCGGACAGTATACAAATGGGATCATTCTGGAAGCAGGAGCGGATAAAAAAGAAGTAAGGCTGCGGTTACAGCCGGTAAGATATTCGAAAATTTTTGGTCAGAGAATAGAACTTCCGGGATTTTCACGGGAGCTGACGATCGAACCGATAGAGCAGGTCGAATTATATAAAACGGTAGAAGAAAATAAGACGGTAACCGTAAACTGGCAGGCGCAGAAAGGCTGCGTCTACGAGGTGTATTTTTGGGGCAGCGACGGAAGTATGCAGCTGTATACGGAAACCGGCGATCAGACCATAACACTTGATTTTGAAAATGATTTTGCGGTACCGGACCGCGATGATCCGATTAAAATGGCGGTGCGTGCCGTTCAAAGAACGGAGGGGCTGGTATCCTATAGCCCTATGTCAGAAAGCATGGTCATTACACGCAATGATCTGCTGGAAAACGATCTGGCGCTTTGCTGGGAGCAGATTGAGGAACGGCGGTATGTGTTAAGCTGGCAGGAATGCCACGGGCAGCAGTATGAGCTGCAGCAGTGGTCGGAAGCGGAAAATCGTTGGGTAAGCAAATGCATTTTAGATTGGACAGAAGAAATGACGTATCAGACGGATCATCTGCCTTCGAATGCGCAGGTCCGCTTCCGTGTGGTTTCTTACGACCGCACAGAGGAACGTGATCGGGAGGAATTTAAGGCGGAGCCGTCAGAGGTCACATTTCATACGGGAATGTCGCCGCTTTACTGTACGATATGGCCGATCGCGCCGCTCAAGATCACGGCTGAGCCGCAGGGCGGAGAAATTTTGGGCGAAGTCCCGGCAGGACAGGCGCTTTGTGTCCTGGAAGAGAACGGCGACAGTTTTCAGATCTTATATGGGGAATGTCTGGGCTACATTGATTCAAGGTTCTGCATGATCAATCTGCCGGAATATTTGGGCGATCTTTGCGAGTATGATATTACCAACAGTATCAGTTCGATTTTCCGTGTGCATGAGTATATTCTTCCAGAGATCACGGGCAGTGTGGTCACGGGGTATGAAAATGTATGCCTCGGCAATGGGGATTATCTTGTGCCCTATTTATATCCGTGCAGTGCGAAACTGTATCAGGCGGTCGTAAGCGCCGCCGCGGACGGCTACCGTCTGCGCATCTATGATGCGTTCCGGCCGAATGAGGCAACGCGATATTTGTATGATACAGTAGAATTATTGCTGGATGAGCCGGCGATCCTGGAGAGCGAAGAGGACGAGGACAGCGAGGAAGACGAGGACAGCGAGGAAGACGAGGACAGCGAGGAAGACGAGGACAGCGAGGAAGACGGAGACGGCGAGAAAGACGGAGACGGCAGTGAAGATGAGGACGGCAGCGGAGAAGGAGAAGACAGCGGGGACCGCAATGAAGACGGCGACGAAGGCGGGGATAGCAGTGAAGAGAGAGAAGATGGCGAAGACGGGGATGATAAAGAGGGACAGCAGTCTGAAATAGAAGAATCGCCGGAAAATGCACAGACAGGGGAAGCGCAGGAGGAAAACCGGGAACAGGGAACCGAAGCAGAGCCGGGGCAGACCGGGGACACGGAAGAGGGAACGGAGCCGGGGCGGACTGCGGACCCGGAACAGGAAGCGGAGTCCGGGCAGACCGGGGACACGGAAGAAGGAACGGAACCGGGGCAGAATGAGAATGGAGAACAGGGAGCAGGATCCGGACAGGCTGCGGGTACGGAAGAAACCGGGTCGGAGCGGGGTACGGATCATGAGATGGACGGAGAGTGGGAGGCAGACGGAAGCGAGGGAGCCGATGCAGACTGGGAGGATGGAGAATTTTCGGAGGAGGAATATGATACTTATTGGAGCATTATGACCGATAACGGCCGCTACAGCCTCAGAAGTTTTCTTGCTCCGGGCATTTCCACCCACAACAGGGGCATTGCCCTGGATTTGGAGTTGATCGCTGCGGATACAAAAGAGAATCTTCCGATGCAGACGGCGATCCATGACCTGAGCTGGTATTCCGTGACGTGGCAGAATAATGAGAATGCCGATCTTTTGGCAGAGTATATGAAGGGAGCCGGTTATAACGGACTGGTTACCGAATGGTGGCATTTCCAGGATGATGATACGAGGAATCAGATCGGACTGCAATCCTATCTGACAGCCGGCGTATCGATCGAGGGGTGGAAAAAAGACGATACCGGTTGGAGGTACCGTTTGGGGGATGGCAGCTTTTATCAAAATACAACGGTGACGATAGAAGGAAAGACGCGCGTTTTTGATGCGGAGGGGTATTGCGCCGATTTTTACACCATTACGGTACCATCCGGCTATTAAATGACGCCATTTTACGATACGCAACGATATTTTTGAACGGAGTTCAAATTCGTGCAAATGCCGTAAGAGCAAGGGTTCCGGCGTTACAGCTCATTCACGACCTGAAAGATATAGAATTTCAAATAATACGATTCATCCGCCGCCCAGAGGATCGGATGATCGCATGCCTGCGTGCGGAACTCGACCTGCTTAAGGCGCTTGTGAGCGCCGTGCGCCGCCTCACGGATCGTCTTTGCAAACAGCTCCGGTTCCATGAAATGGGAGCAGGAGCAGGTGGCGAGAAAGCCGTGATCGTTTAACAGGCGCATACCGCGCAGGTTGATCTCACGATAACCCTTTACCGCGTTTTTGACGGAATTGCGCGATTTGGTAAATGCGGGCGGATCGAGAATGACAACGTCATAGCGCTCGCCGTCTGCTTCCAGCTTTGGCAGCAGTTCAAAGACGTCCGCACACTGAAAATGCACGCGGTCGGAAAGATGGTTTAAGCGGGCGTTTTCTTCCGCCTGCAGAATGCCCGTCATGGAAGCGTCCACGCCGAGCACGGAGGAAGCGCCCGCCATACCGGCATTCAGGGCGAAGGAGCCGGTGTGCGTGAAGCAGTCCAATACCCGTTTGCCGCGGCAGAACGGGCGAATGGCGTTTCGGTTATGTTTTTGGTCCAAAAAGAATCCGGTCTTTTGTCCGTCCTCCACATCGACGAGATAGGTCACGCCGTTTTCCTCAATCTGAACTTTTGTATCAAACGGTTCGCCGATAAAGCCTTTGATGCGCGGCATACCTTCCAGTTCGCGCACTTTCGCGTCGCTGCGTTCGTAAATGCCGCGGATGGAAATGCCGTCTTCTTTCAGAATGGCGGTCAAAATGTCGAGCAGCTCGTTTTTTAAGCGGTCGATGCCGAGCGTTAAGGATTCCACGACGAGCACATCCGAAAATTTGTCAATGACAATGCCGGGAAGAAAATCCGCCTCGCCGAATATGACGCGGCAGCAGGAGGTGTCGATCGTCTGTTTGCGGTACTCCCATGCGTCGCGGATCCTCTTTTCTAAAAAAGCATGGTCGATGCGATGCTCTTTCTGTCTTGCCATCAGCCGGATGGTGATCTTGGAATGCGTGTTGATATAGCCGTAGCCCATAAAAAATCCGTCAAAATCTTCGACGGAGATTAAGTCCCCGTTCTCAAAGCCGCCTTTTACGTCGGCGATCTCATTGTCATAAATCCACATACCGCCGGCTTTTACCGTACGGCCGGCGCCTTTTTTCAATACTGCGGTTGCGTTTGTCATAGCAGGGTTCTCCCAGATTCTTCTTATTTTAGGAATATTTTACTCCCACGCGGTAAAAAAAACAATCTTGTTGAAAACAAAGGTTTCATAGTCTATAATAGAAATTGTGAAGATAGGACACATTCATGAAAAACAGGAGGAAAAGAGATGTTAAAAACAAAATTGGGAATTTCCATCGCATTAGTGGGGGCAGCAATGTATTTTTTAGGAGCGCTCAGCTTTATTCCGGCAGTATTGCTTGCAGGATATGTGCTGATCGCGGAGCAGAATGAGTGGTTAAAACGGCAGGCCGCGAAAATGATCGGCGTCGTTGTGGTATTTGGGCTGCTGAGCATCGCAGTCGGCTGGATCGATGATATTGTATCCATATTGAATATCATTGTCCGTTGGTTTGACAAGGATGTATATTTATCGGTTCCGGCAAATCTGACATCCCTCTGCCAGTACATTATTTCCGTTGTAAAAGAAGTATTCCTGCTCGTGATGGGATTTATGGCGCTTGGCATGAAGAATGTTAAGCTTGGCGTAGTCGATAAGCAGCTTGACAAGTTTATGGGAAACGGTCAGCAGATGTAAATACATAGAGCAGGGCAGCGGTCCTGGGAACGGAGAAAACGATGGCTTTTTTTGAACAGTTAGGAAAAACCCTCAATGAGGCAAGCGATAATCTGAAGCGGAAAACACAGAATTTTTCTGAGGTTAACAGTCTGGAAAAACAGGTCAATGCCAATCAGTCTGCCGTGCAGAATCTGTATGTGGAGATCGGGCGTGCATATTACGAGGCGCACAAAGGGGATATGCAGGGCGATTATGCGGAGCAGTGCCGTATGATCACGGATGCGTTGAATCAGATCGCGCAGCTTCAGAATCAGATCAGGGTGAAAAAAGGAATTCAGCTTTGCCCGAATTGCGGCGCGCAGCTTACGCCGGGAAGCATGTTCTGTGCAGGATGCGGTGCGCAGGTTGCGCAGCCGGCGCCACAGCAGCCGACAGGCAGCGTTGCACAGCAGGCACCGGTACAGCAGCCGACAGGCAGCGTTGCACCGCAGGCACCGGCACAGCCGATGGATAACGCCGCACCGCAGGCACCGGCACAGCCGGCAGATACCGCCGCACCGCAGGCGCCGGTACAGCCGGCAGATCATGCTGCGCCACAGGCGGCGAATACGAAAGTTTGCGGGCAGTGCGGGTCTCAGATTCCTGCGGACAGCGCATTTTGCCCTGTCTGCGGACAGAGAATCTGACGGCGATAGGGAGGAAAACAAATGATTTGTAAAAGTTGTGGAGCGCAAGTCGCAGATAACAGCGTATTCTGTACGAATTGCGGCGTCCGTATACAGCCTGTGAGCGGAGTGGTACCGGGAAGCGTTACAGTGTCGGCCGAGCCGCCGGTTCAGCCGGAGGCGGAGCAGGAGAGCGCACAGCCGGAAAACGCTGCGCAGACAGGTGCGGAAGTCCAGCCGGAGGCGGAGCAGAAGAGCGCACAGCCGGAAAATGCTGCGCAGGCAAAGGCAGAAGCCCAGCCGGAGGCGGAGCAGGAGAACACGCAGCCGGAAAACACTGCGCAGGCAGGTGCGGAAGTCCAAACAGAGGCGGAGCAGGAGAACACGCAGCCGGAAAACACGGTGCAGACAGAGGCGGAGGTTCAGCCGCAGGCGGGAAGCATCCCGGACAGCCAGCCGCAGATGCAGATGAACGGGCAGATGCCGTACGGTCAGCCGCAGATGCAGATGAACGGACAGATGCCGTATGGCCAGCCGCAGATGCAGATGAACGGACAGACGCCGTACGGCCAGCCGCAGATGCAGATGAACGGGCAGACGCCGTATGGCCAGCCGCAGATGCGGATGAACGGACAGACGCCGTATGGCCAGCCGCAGATGCAGATGAACGGGCAGACGCCGTATGGTCAGCCACAGATGCAGATGAACGGCATACCGCAGGCAGGCAGCATCCCGAATGGCGTGCCGTTTGGACAGGCGGTCAAGCCGCAGAAGAAACCCTTTGTCATGCCGGCGGCGGTCAATGTGGCAGGCGGAATATTGGCGATTGCCGCAGCGGCGGTGTTTGTCTGTGTACTGCTGCTTGGAAAACCCGTGGAGAAAAAGTCCGAACTGGCGGCGGAAGTCATGGCAGTTCCCGCATCACAGCAGACGGTGGAAGGCGGGGATGAAGTCAGTGTCGATCTAAGCGGCATTTCTTATCAGCTCGAAATCCCGGAAACCGATGGCTACCGGGCGGCGCAGGAGATGGCGGAAGGCTATGTGATTGAGGACAGTGACACGCGCTATTTGGAAGAATCCGATCTGTACGCCTATACGGATGAAGAGCTTTGGTACGCGTATTATGAGATTTTGGCGCGGGCGGGCGTTGATCTTTCCGAAGTGGACGACGAGATGGAGGCGTATTTTCAGAGAAAGAACTGGTATGAGCCGACCCAATCCCTCATGGATGTGTTGATCGGTCTTGATGAAGAACAGTTGGAACGTTACGATGAGATGATGGAAAACGGTGAAGATCCTTCGTACGACATTCTGCTGGACGTCGGTATCTTAAATGAAATAGAAGCGTATAACATGAAACTGATCGAGGAATATGTGACATACGGTACGACATCCGCCGAAGGACCGGGGGACGCACTTGAGGACATGTTGGAAGAAGAGTAGATTGCGGGAGCGTACAAGGGAGGGAAAAACGTTCTCTTTGAATACGAAGGATGAGAGGGCGGCGTTCCCAAAATCAACTGAAGGAGGATGAGAAAGGACATGTCGGAGAATCAGGAAAATACGGTGCAGAGTCAGACCGTTCAGAATGAAAAAAAGAAAAATCCCAAGCTGCGGCTGATCATTTTTGTGGTCGAATTGATCATACTGATCGCGGGAGTCGTGGGAAGCGTGATCGTGGTAAATCGTTATAATGATCCACAGCGGATCGCGGACAGCTATTTTAATGCGTTAAAAGAAGGCGATTATGCGACTGCATACAGCTACCTGAGGGCGGAAGAGGGTATGGATACCTCAGCGTTTCTAAGTGTGGACGTGTATGCGTCAGTCATGGAGAAGTATGGCTTTGCAGACGAATCGGCGAGTGCAGGCGGCAGCAGGGAAGAATTGTATGGCGAGACATACTATGTGCTGGATGCGGGGAAAGGCGCCCATACGGTGCAGGTAATGGAAACCGGAAAAAAGAAATGGTTTTTGTTCCCGGAGTACGAGGTATGCCCGCAGGAGTTCTATGCGGAGGATGTGTATATCACCGCGCCGAAAATGATGACGGTTTCCGTCAACGGGATCGAGTTAAACAGCGGAAACTCCACGAGAGACGATCATTCCGAGGATGTCTATCTCAGCGGATATGAGACGGCATACAAGATTGACAAGATGATCGTGGGGGATTACCGGATCCAGGTGAGCGGCGACATTTTTCAGACGTATACCGAGGATGTGACGGTCAATTCTTATTATAATCTTTTTATGATGGGTGAGCCCGTGTTAAAAGAGGGAACGGTCGATCAGCTTGCAGAATCGGTTCCGGAGATGATCAGAAGCTTATGTCAGAGCGCGCTGAATGGCGAGGATGCGAGGACTGCGTTTGCGGCGGCAGGGCTTCCTGAGCCTTCTGAAGATGAGATCGGGAGGTACGATACGCTGGTGGATGACTTCACGATCGATGACGGTTACTTTACGCAGATCGAGTTGTCCGGAATGGACGCATATAATTACGGTGGTTATTTCGACTGGGAAACGGGCGAGTATTGCACGAATATCACAGTGGATTTTACGATCGACTATAGTTATGATCAGCTTGACTGGTGGACGGGCTCTTATTATGAGTCAAACGAGGATGAATCGTGGGGATGTTTTCGCTGTGATCCGGTCTATCGGGACGGCGAATGGGTGCTTGAGGATGTTTCGATCACGACGGGTATCTACATATGGTAGGAACGGCAGAGGAGAAAGCGGAAAGGAGTGCTTATGAATAAAAATACATTGACGGCAATTCTGATGGGATTTGTGATCTGCCTCGGAATCGTGGTGATCGTCTTAAGTGTGAAGCTGAGCATCCGTCCGAAAGCAGAACCAGAGCCGGATTTAAGCGCTTCTGCCAATGTGTTTGTGGAGGATAACACGGATCCGACGGATACGCCGTTACCGGAGATGACGCCGGAGCCGACCGCAGAGCCGGAGGCGACGACGATGACGGTGCAGATGGTGCGGACAACGACGTCAGTGAATGTCAGGGCGGAGCCTTCCGCAAGCGGACCAAAGCTTGGGACGGTCGTGAAAGGTTCTGAGTTTGTGATGATCGAAGATGTCGGCGAAGGAGACAACAAGTGGACGAAGATCGAGTATGAAGGCGGCGAAGCTTATATTAAGAGCAGCTATTTGGAGCAGTTTGAGACAGAAGTAGAGGTGACGCCGACAGCCGAGCCGGAAGGCGCAGAAGGCGCCCCGGAAGCAGGCGGCCCGGAAGCAGGCGGCGAACCGGCGCAGTAAGCAACCAGGAGAATGTCGGCGCGCAGTATAAATAAATACCCAGAAAACGCCGGTATTGATGCGCAGTGCGGCATTCCGGAAAGCGCCGAGTTTGCAGTAAGCGTCGCATGGAAACAGACAGATTATCATATACAAAAAGAGGTACCGTCTCGGACGCAATGTCATTAAGTTAGCATTGTATCCAAAACATTTTTTTGAAAAAGAAGTTGA
>JAMPHA010000051.1:0-15192 GCA_023663615.1 Clostridium sp.
AAATAAATTTGACATTTTAAGTGAAAAAATTTGACGTTTTTGTTGCAAGCTCACAACTGCATCAGCTTGAGAATAACGAGAATGCAGTTGACGGAATACAGGTTCAGATAAAAATAACCCCACAACTGAGCGATTAAGAGAATTGCTTCCCCTATTCCGATACAGAGCGTGGCAGAGCACAGCACGGTAACGGGCGGGGGCAGTTTTTTCAGCGGAACAAAGGACAGGACCAGATACCCGGCGAGCGCAGCGCACAGTAACGCGATGACAGTCGGAGCGGCCTGCGTAAAAATCGGCGTATGCTGCCCGGTATTTTGAATCTGCACATTCCCGTCCGCAAAAAACAGAATCTCACAAAACCACAGATAAATTGCCGTGCAGAATCCGCCCCAGCCTAACGTGATCAGTTCGATTGGCACGATCCGTTTTTTCGGGAAAAAGAGAAGAACAATGTTCATAACGGATAAGATCAGCGGATAGATCATAAAAAATCCCGCGATCACACCGGATACCGCAACCTGAACGGTCTCCGGAAAAAAATATCGAAAGTCTTTCGTGGAAAAAAGAAGTAGGATATACAACACAAACGCGCATCCAAGCCCCATGATAAACGCGAGGAGCGCAGACGCTGTGACCGGCTTTTCCTTATAATATGTGATAATTCTTTTTAACCAGTTTTTGATACGATTCATCTTCAAACCTCACGTTATTTCATCCGATCCGCCATCGTATAAAATTCATAATACATGCCCTGAAGCGCCATCAGGGATTCATGATTTCCCTCTTCTACGATACCGTCCTCCGTCAAAACAAGAATGCGGTCGGAGTTTTTGATGCTGGAAAGCCGGTGCGCGATCGTGATTGTCGTTCTGCCCTCGGAGAGCCGGTTCAAGGATTTTGCGACCGCAAATTCGCTCTCATTGTCAAGCGCGGACGTCGCCTCATCGAGAATCATGATGGGCGGGTTTTTCAGAAAGACGCGCGCGATGCTGATGCGCTGTTTCTGACCGCCGGAAAGCTTCACGCCGCGCTCACCGACATACGTGTCATAACCGTCTTTCAATTCGCTGATAAATTCATGCGCGCCCGCTTGTCTGGCGGCTTCGATTGCCTCTTCGCGGGAAGCGTCCGGCGCGCCGTAAAGAATATTTTCCATCACCGTCCCGGAAAACAGGTAGACGTCCTGCTGAACGATTCCGATATTTCCGCGCAGACTTTTTAAGGTATAGTGCTTAATGTCCGTGCCGTCGATCAGAACGGTTCCCTCCGTCACGTCGTAAAAGCGCGGGATCAGATTGCAGAGCGTTGTCTTGCCGCCGCCCGACGGGCCGACAATGGCGAGCTTTTCACCCGGATGAACACATAAGTTTAAGTTGCGGAACACTTTATTGTGGTCGTCGGGATACTCAAAGGAAACATGATCGAATGTGATCTCGCCCTGCGGTTTTGGCATCGCGACCGCATCCGGCTCGTCAAAAATCTCAATGTCGGCGTCCATGATCTGCAAAAAGCGCTCGATTCCGGTCATGCCGCGCTGAAACTGTTCCGCAAATTCAATGATCCGGCGGATCGTGGCAATGAGCGTCGAGACATACATTGTATAAGCAACCAGATCGCCCGCCGTAATCAGACCTTTGTTTAGGAACAATCCGCCGCCTAAAATGACAATGAGATACATGAGTCCGTCAAACGCCCGCGTGGATGTGCCGAACGCCGCCATATATTTGTAGGTTTCTTCTTTGATCTCTAAGAATTTCTGATTGCCGGTCTCGAATTTGGCGCATTCCATCTCTTCGTTCGTAAAGGCTTTGACAACCTTTTGTCCGAGCAGGCTGTCCTCGATGCTCGCGTTTAATTCGCCGATCTGGACGCGCTGTTTGGCGAATGCGCGCCTGCTGCGCCGGTTGAGTTTGATACAGACGAACGCCATGACGGGAACAATGACAAATACCATCAAGGTCAGCGGGATATTTACGGCGGCCAATATGATAAAGGCGACGACCGCTTTGATCCCCGCGATAAAAAATTCTTCGGGACAATGATGCGCAAACTCCGTCACGTCAAAGAGGTCGTTGGTGATGCGCCCCATGATCTGTCCGACTTTCGTATTATTATAGTAGGTATTGGAAAGCTGCTGTAAATGGCTGTATGCGTCGCGCCGCATGTCCGTTTCCATTTTTGCACCCATGACATGGCCCGTATCCGCCATATAATAGTTGGCGAGACAGTCGATCACCTTGAGCACAAGATATAAAAGACTCATTCTTCCGATCAGTGCAAACGTAAGACTTGCCGCACTTTTTAGTCCTGTGTTGGTGATCTGCCGGATGATCATAGGCAGCACCAGCTCGCAGATCGTCGTGAGCGATGCGCAGAATAAATCCGTGATCATGACGAGCTTATGTTTTTTATAATAAGGAAGAAACCGCTTCAGCAGTTCTCCCGTGCGATATTCACGATTGTTCATGGTGTTCTCCTTTTGCTTCGGTTGTTTTCGGCAATGGTAAAACGCATGGGAAAACGGTTATGATGCAATTTGCCACTGTCTTTGCCGGTTTTCATCGGTTGCCAAGGGTTCAGCCCCGCTTCCACGCTTTGATTTCTGCGAGGCGTTTTGCGACGGCGGCCTCCTGCCCCTGTGAGGTCGGTTCGTAGTAGGTTCTGTCCGCAAGAACATCCGGCAGACAGGTCATTTTCGTTAATTTTTCTTCGGTGTCATGCGCGTATTCATAGCCCTTGCCGTAATCCAGATCCGCCATCAGCTTAGTCGGCGCATTGCGGATCTGCAGCGGCACGGGCGCGGCGGGAAGTTCCCGGATGTCCTTTTTTGCCTGTTCGCAGGCGGTATAGAGCGCGTTGGACTTCGGCGCCATGGAAAGGTAGACGACCGCCTGTGTCAGATTGACGTCGCATTCGGGCATACCGTTAAAGTGGCACGCCTGATAGACGGAAACGGCGAGCGGAAGCGCCTGCGGATCCGCCATACCAACGTCCTCGCTCGCAAAGCGGATGAGCCGTCTTGCAATATAGAGCGGTTCCTCGCCGCCGTCAAGCATCCGGCAGAGCCAGTAGACAGCCGCATCGGGATCGCTGTTGCGCATGGATTTATGCAGGGCGGAGATCATGTTGTAATGCTCTTCGCCGTTTTTGTCATATAAAAGAGAACGCTTTGTGATGCACTGGGAGAGCCCTTCGTCCGTCACCGTGATCTTTTCGGCGCTCATCTCTCCATTCAGGACGGCGGTTTCCAATGTGTTCAGCGCTGTCCGCGCGTCGCCGTTTGCAAACCTTGCGATTGCCAAGAGCTGTGCGTCGGAAATCTCCACGCGCGTATTCCCGTAGCCGAGCGGATCGCGGAGCGCGCGCCGCAGCATACAGAGGAGGTCGTCTTCCTCCAATGCTTTTAGAACAAAGACGCGGCAGCGGGACAAAAGCGCGGCGTTGATCTCAAAAGACGGGTTTTCCGTCGTTGCGCCGATTAAAATAATGCTCCCCTTTTCCACATACGGCAAAAACGCATCCTGCTGCGCCTTATTAAAGCGGTGGATCTCGTCTACGAACAGCACGGTGCGCACACCCATATGACGGCTGTTCTCGGCGCGCGTCATTACTTCCTTGATCTCTTTGATACCGCTTGTCACGGCGCTGAAATCCACAAAGTCCGCCTTTGTTTTGCCCGCGAGAATGCGTGCGAGCGTCGTCTTACCGACGCCGGGCGGTCCCCAGAAGATCATGGAGGAAATCTGGTCGTTGTCAATGAGCCGGCGCAGCATTTTTCCTTTGCCGAGCAGGTGCTTTTGTCCGACATATTCCTCTAAGCTCTGCGGGCGCAGTCTGCTCGCTAACGGGGTATATGCCCCCGCGTTTCCTGTTTGCATATCAAATAAGGAAAGCTGTTCCATTGGATACACTGCTCCTTTTCGATTTCTCATTCAACGGACAGATGCATCATATCATTCCTGTACTACCTGATACAACGGGTACATTTCGTGAGAATCCGGATTTGGTACTTATTTAAGAAGCATATCACATTTGCCTTGATTTTGCGACGGATTTGTGCGGATTTCGCGAAAAATGCCTGCGGCGTGCGGGCAGAAAAGCAAAAGATATGGAAAAGCGGAGGAAATTATGCTAAAATTAATAATAAGAATTTGCTGAAAGAGCAGCAATCGGATACCTATCCCGGACAGAGGAATAACAATGGGGGATCATCATGAACGCAGAGGAAAACTTGAAACGAATTTCGGACGGCAGGCTCTACGGCATTCATGATATGGCAAAGGTCGGCTGCCACGACTGCGCGGGCTGTTCCCGCTGCTGCCGCGGCATGGGCGAGTCCGTTGTGCTTGATCCGTATGACGCGTATCAATTGACGAAACACTTAGGGCAGACGTTTGAGCAGCTCCTTTCTTCGTGCGTGGAGCTTCATGTGGAGGACGGGCTGATCGTGCCGAATCTTGTCATGCGCGCCGACACGGACGCGTGTACGTTTCTTGATGAAAACGGACGCTGCCGCATTCATGCGTTCCGCCCCGGATTGTGCCGCATTTTTCCGCTTGGACGCAATTATGAGGGAGGGACGCTTACTTATTTTGTGTTAAAAGAAGAATGTCCGATGCCGAACAAAACCAAGGTAAAGATCGAGAAGTGGCTGGATACGCCGGATTTACAGGAAAAGCAGGCGTTTCTGACCGCATGGCACGCATTACTCAAACGTGTCCGCAGAGTGATCGCAGAGGGCGGAGACAGCGAGGCGCGCGCCGCCAATGTCGCACTTTTGCAGACTTTTTACTTCAAGCCCTATCGCGCGGCAGGTGGACGGCAAGCGAAATCCGACGCGGAAATCATCGGATTTGCACCTAATGCTGGAGAATCGGCGGCGCATGAATTTTATGAAGAATTTTATGAGCGGCTTGCTACGAAATATCCCCATTGCGGGTAACGGAGCCGCCCGCGTTGACCGTGCCATTCGTATTGCCCTTGCAGGAAATGTTGATGCCTTAAAGGGCGCTCAATCGCGGTCTTTTTTTCCCGAATCCGGCATATTCCGGTAGGTCGCGTTCGAGAAAAGCGGTTTGGTGCGGTGAAAAGAGCAGAAACAAAAATAGTAAGCCGGATTTAAGAGCGCATGTGTAAACGTCATAAAAGCAACAAAATGATGACCGGCAGTATAAACATAAATAGGTTTCTTTTTTTCACCAATATCCAGAGTCCTTTTGCTGATCAGGGAGACCGATAAAAGCTTTTGGATGATCTCTTTTGCATGGGCAGTCTCTATGGAAAGCGCATAGGCGAGCGCCTGTTCCGTAAAGAAAAGTTCCGCATATTCGGAAGAGGTCTGACCGTCATTCGTTTCCGCCAAAAAGTATAGCGCGCGCAATGCGTCCGGAAAAGCAAGAATTTCAAAAAGCTCCACATAACGTTTATCATAAGCAAGAAAGCCGTCATAACCGTTTTCCGGTTCCTGCAGCAGGAAAAAATACGGCAGGGAACCATTCACCCTTGCCTGCAAAACGCCGTTGTTATTGATAATCTGCACATATTGATCGCGCGTTTCGTGCGGATCTTGGTCTGGGAGCGGATCAAAATGCAGACGATTCATAAACACCTGACAGATCATCCAGCAGAGATCAAAGGCGCGCCGGGTTCGTTCTTCCGGTGAGAAGGATAAAAGATATTGTAGGATCTGATCGAACGGCCCGGACGTATCCTGTCCCCTGCCGAACAATGCGTCGATGGACACGTCCAAACTGTCTGCGATAGCGGAAAGAAGCGGCGTGTCGGGAAATCCGTTCTGTTCCCATTTACTGACTGCCTGTGCGGATACGCCGACCGCATCGGCGAGCTGTTCCTGTGTCCAACCCTTTTGCTTGCGCAGTCTGCGCAGATTTGCGTTAAAATCCTGTTCCATTTGTCATTCCTCCTTTTTTTACCATAGCACAAACAAAAGTTGAATAAAAGGGAAATATATTTGGAAAAATCAACCGCGGTATGCGAAAAGAGCAGTATTTCAACCGTGGGTTGAGTGTCCGCGGCGATAAGGGCAAAAAGGATTTGCCGTGTATCGGGATATATGATAAAGTGAATTCCATACAAAAGCGGCACGCGGAGGCGTTGGAGATTGCAAACTTTTTTGTTAAAAGGGGCAAAAACTGACAGACGCAGAGGAGGAACGGCGCGCTATGAGATACGATACGGTTCTTTGGGACATTGACAATACGCTGCTTGATTTTACGGCGGCGCAGCGCCGGGGAATCATAGAAAGCATGAAACGTTTCGGCAGGCAGGCGGATGATGCGCAGGTTGCTCTCTATGCCCGTATCAACCAGAAATATTGGGAAATGCTGGAGCGCGGCGAGGTGACGAAGGAACAGTTGGAAGCGGAGCGGTTTCGCGAGTTTTTAACTGCGGTCGGCGCGGAGGACGTCGATGTGCAGGAACTCAATGAGATTTATAAAGAACAACTTGCCAATGAGCCGGTGCTGATAGAGGGCGCGCAGGAAATCTGTGCGGCGCTGCGGGAAATGGGCGTGCGGCAGTATGCGGTGACAAACGGAGACCCGTTTATCCAGCGCAATAAGATTAAGCTGTCCGGGCTGAACGGCTATTTTGAGGAGCTGTTCATTTCCGAGGAGCTTGGCGCCGTAAAACCGAAGAAAGAATTTTTTGAAAAAGCGGCGGCGCAGATCCCGCTTTACTGCGCGGAGCGCACCCTTATCATAGGGGATTCGCTCACGAGCGACATGCGGGGCGGTATGAATGCGGGTATTGACCGCTGCTGGTACAATCCCATGCGCGTTCCGCGTACGGCGGATTTCCCGATCCAGTATGAGATCGCGCGCTTAGAAGACGCGGCGGAAATCATTCGGGGAAAATAAGCGGAAAAGGAAGATGCCGGGGGAAACACTGACATCTGGCAAGGGAAATAAAAGCAAGAAAGAGTTTCAGTAAAATACTGAAACTCTTTCTCATCCGATAAAATCGGATCTCTCTATGTGTTGTATACTAACACATAATAAAGTATATGTCAAATATCAAAATCATATACAGAAAAAATAGTATAAAATAAAAAGTAAAATAAAAAATTTGTATAGCGAACCAAATCAAAACGAATCGAACTTATTGTATTCGATTTTTTTGTCAATCGATAAAAGAAGATCAAGATGCTGAACATCCTTTAGACCTAAATCTGCCCGTACCTTGTTAAAAGCCTGACTTGGAATTTTGGACTGCAAATCCTGTAATAAATTTTTGACTCCTGAGATTAAGGCAAAAAAATCATCTGTTGACAGATAGAATTTTAAGTACGTCAGCAAATCTAATGTTTTTTGGGCTCTGTCACGAAGATAGGAGCTGGGAAGCAGGTCTAAATAAATATTATGGCAACGGGCATTATTTCTGCAGATACAATAAATACGTTCATTATGAGCACATGCATTCCGCGTTTTTCGTAAGCAATG
The DNA here is from genome assembly GCA_023663615.1 of Clostridium sp. GTDB lineage: Bacteria > Bacillota > Clostridia > Lachnospirales > Lachnospiraceae > DLAJ01. The sequence goes on from JAMPHA010000051.1 coordinate 7,461, forward strand.
TAAGCTGCTGATCAACAGAGGAAAGTCAAAAGAACCATCTGATCTTTGAATGCCATATAAATGACATAATGCCTGTTTTAATTCGGGCTTGCTATAGTTTACAAAGTCAATAAAAGTGGAAAAGTTTATGACTTTCATTAAAATCCATGTAGGAATAGCCTTATGATTGTCCATGTAGAAATTCACATAATCTAATTTACTTTTGCTGATCTCGGAATAAGTTTTAGAAATCAGACCGACAATATTCTGCGTTGATATTTTCGGATCATAGGCACTGACCTCATACCATGAAATGGAACCATTAAGATTTAACTGGTCAAATTTATATCCTGAAAACGTCCGAATTTCTTCTTCCGCAGTAACGATATACTTAAAAAGAAGATAGCGTAAAGCATCATCAAAATCCTTTAAGTAAGCAAAATGGTGAATATCCGTACCATGGATATAAGAATGTTTTCCGTTTGTTGTATTTGCAACAAACGGCATTTTATAGCCGTTAATAAGGTTGAAATACCCATAACGGCAAAGAAGCGTTTTGTCATCGGAACCGTTGCAGATAACATGCTTATTATCGCGTAAGTGTTTCATTTGCTGACGGTATGTTTTGAATGATTTATCTACAGGCATATGAAGAACTCCTCTATCGCTTATGATGGAGTAGTATACCATAGATTCATATGCAAGTAAACCATAGACGGATATAATGTATAAGCGACAACTCTGCCATGCAGGAATATGGTATGATCATTGAAACAGATCATAATACAAATTCTCCAAAATAGCGATCTCGTCCTGCATCACAACGCCGCGCATCCGCCCTTCCCGTTTTCCCGCCTCATAATATTCCCGAAGCGCCGTAAGGTCTCCCTGCAGCAGAATCTCTCCGTGATTCATAAACAGGATTTCCTTTGCGATCGTGCCGATGTCCTCAATGATATGGGTGGCGAGCAGCACGATCTTGTCGCTGGCGGTCTCGCGGATCAGCTCCCGCATATTGATGCGCTCCATCGGATCCAGACCGGCAGTCGGTTCGTCTAAGATGATGAATTCTGGGTCGCCGATCAGCGCCTGCGCGAGCAGCGCGCGCTGGAGCATACCGCCGGAGAGCGCTTTCATTCTCTTTCTGCGGTGCTGTGCCAGATTGAGCCGGACTAAAATCTCGTCAATCTGAGCGGTCTGCTTTTTTCCCGGAATCCCCTTTAAGTTCGCCATATAGTATAAAAATTCTTCCACGCGGAATTCGGGATAAAGACTCTGCTGCTGCGGTTTATAGCCGATGATATTCCGATAGGACGCGCCTTCGCTTCCGATTTCCTTATCATTCCACAGAATTTCGCCCGCCGCCGGGATTCGGTTCCGGACAAGCAGGGAGATCAGCGTGCTTTTTCCCGCGCCGTTCGGTCCCAAAAGACCATATACGCCGGGCGTCAGAGTCAGATTCATATGCTCGATCACATTGGTTTTTCCGTATCCGAATGTGACGTCCTTGATTTCCAGTTTCATCGCTGTCCTACCTCCTTTTTTAATACCGCCGCCGACAGTCCGAGACAGGCAAGCGTCTGCACGGCGATCAGGATCAGTTTACCGGATGCTTCGTCCTGTATGAGCAGGAGCAATTCGTTTCCTGTTAAAAAAGCATTCAGAAAATATCCGTTCATAAAAGAGAACCCGTTCATATAGAGCAGATAAGGAAGAACGGTCAAAACGCAGCACAAAAGCGTTGTTTTCAGATAATCCCGGCACAGATACATGAGCGCCATTGCCATGAGCAGCGTCAGGGCAAGACCGAACGCCCGGATGACCTGCACGAAAAACAGATAAACGCCGATACGAACCGATACGGGGAATGACGCCATTTCGGCAATATTAGAAATCGTTTGATCCAGTCCGTAAGTACCGAACTGCCGGAAAACGGAATAACATTCGCCCGCATAAGCAAAAGCTGCCAAAAGAAAGAGTAAAAGATAACAACAACCGTATTGGGTAACAATCCGCCGGCATCGCCCGTGCGCAGTCGTGCGCATCAGATCCGCAGCGCCCCGCTTAAATTCGATCCAGAAAAACCACGGCGTAAGGAGCGCGAGCAGGATCACAAGCAGAAGCAGCCCCGTCCGTCCCCTGCCGTTTTCCAGAAAGCCGAACAGATACAGGTATCCGGTCTCATATAAGAATACGGAAGCCCCGTCCGATGACCGCAGCCGGAGATACCGCTGCTCCACCAGATCAAACGCCTGTTTTTCCATCAGCATCTGTTCGATATAGGTTAGCAGGATGCCGGGGTTTTCCTGCTGCAAAAGCTGTGCCTTTAATTCGGTCAATTGCTCGAAACGCTGTCGCTCCGTCTGCAGGAAATCCTCTTTATCTTCCGTCAGCGGACCGTTCAGCGTCAGCATATAATCCTCATAGAACTGCTCCTGAAAAGACAGCGCGATCGGCGCGGAGCGGGCATAATAAAGAGAAAATCCGGCGACCGCGATACAGAGCGGGATCAGGAACCGATAGGAAAACAGAATCTTATATAATTCAAGGAAAAAGAGCGGCATTCTGTGAAAACGCCGCCTGCTTTCCCGTGTTTTTTTCCTGTGAAAAAGAAATCTGCGCCGGTAGACTCTGCCGTACAGAAAACAGCCGCCGAGGAATCCGCCGATCAGTCCCGCGGCGCCGGCAGTCCCCACGATCCAAAGCGCGGAAACGGGGTATTGAAACAGATTGACATTCTGATAACCGATGAATAATCTGGCGGTATCCGTCAGATGGATCGGGTTTAAGTAAGTGAGCCATCCGAGCGTGGCATTGACGTTGCCAGTCTTCATCCAAAGGACAAAGAGGACGGCGAGCGCGGCTGCGGTTCCCAAGAAAGAGATCGTTTTGGAAAAAAGACATGCCAAGACAGAAAGCAGCAGCATAAGGATGAAGAAGAAAACAATCTTGAAGAATACCGTGATCAGAACGGCATACAGGATCGTGTAGGCTTTCGGACACATGCTGAATGCGGAGATGGACTGAACGGGAGCATTCCATGCGATCCGTCCCGCGCGGGCAGTGTAATAAAGCAGCAGTCCCGCCTCATAAAACGCGACCGTGATGCTGGTATAGGCGAACAGGACCGCAAGCTTTCGCAGATAAAAAGAATGCTTTCCCCTTGTCGTTGTGCCGGTCAGAGAGCTGTAATTTTTTTCCCGTTCCTCCGTATACAATAAGAGAAGGATCGTCATCAAAAAGACAAACGCCGCGGCGTCCGCGATCCTGTTTTGCAGAAATTCCCGCGCGGCAGTATTGTGGTGCCAGACATCCGGAGAGATGTTCAGCGCCGCATAGTCCTGCATTGCTTTTTTATTTGTGCGCGCTGTATAGACGTCCTCATTGAAAAAGGAAAGTCCTGCCAGCCCGGAGGTGCCTTTTTTGAGCTGCGCAAGATAGTCGTCGTATTGCAATTGCAGCTCCATCTCGCGCCACAGCAGCCGGCTGCAAGTCTGGGCGGTATAGAGTTCCGCCGTATCTATTTGATCAAGATTGATGTCGGAATAACCGCAGTCCGCGAGCATGGCGGCGGCTTCATCATGGTTCATGCTGCCGGAGCGGTACATGGTGACAGCCGTGAACGCCTGCATGATCCGCTCGTTTTTTTGGGATACTTCCTCCGCAATGTCGTCCAGTGCCAGTCCCTCATACTGCGCCGCTTCCCGCAGATATTCTTCCGGCGTGACGCCCTTTTGCTCATATTCCCTGTCCAAAAAAAGCCCGCTCACCCACAGACTGATGCCGAGCAGTGCAAAAAACCATAAAGAAAGCCATCTTTTTTTTGCGAGCCGCATAAATTCCAAATAAATCAGCTTCAAGTCCCCACCTCCCGGACGGATCGGATTTCGGTGAATCTTCCTGCGAAAAGAATGGTTTAAGTCGGTTATGATTTAGAGATCGATGAGCGTAAAATCATAAATCCCGTTGATCAGGTCGTCATATGCGATCGCGCAGAGCTTCCCCCATCTGCCAAAATAGACCGTATCGCCGCTCTTGCCGAAGAAAGTGTCAACCTCCTGTTCCGCGCCGGAGAGAGAACGTACTTCCTGCCAGTCCTTTAACAGGATGAAACGGCTGTTTTTATAATCGCAGACCATGTTGTATTCTCCCAGCGGATAGACTTCCGTGAGCTGTAAGGTTTCGTCTGCGGGTGCATATAGAACGGTCTCCGCGCCCGTCTGCGGATCGTATTCCCAAATACGGTCGCTGCAGGACAGGATCAGGGAATGCTCCCGTTCCTCTAAAACAGAAAGACCGGAAACGCCGTCCCCCGACTTACTCTCGCGCGTATAGAGCAGCTCTGCATCTTCCGTATTCCGGTCCACGCGGTATAACAGATCGGTGTATACGATGTCATCCCATGTAATATCCTTTAGTTCCCCGGTCTGATAGTCGAAAAAATCACTGATGTTCACATTAGACGCCGCGTAATCCAGATAAATAAAGTTCTCCGTGATGGTAAAATGTCCGGGGCTTGCATTCGGATAACCGGTATCGATCGTAGGAAATTCCCGATAATCGCCGGTATCCAGATTGAGCCGGCATAACAATTGTCCGACCGAATGCGAGGAATTGTCATCTATTTCTTCCATGATCGGTGCGAAAAAATAAAATTCATTCCCGACAATTTCCATCTGCAGGACCGGCATGGGGATCGCAGCGAGCAATTCCCGGTCTTCTCCGTAACGATTTGCCCGAAAGATCTCACAGTTTTCCGGTGAGAGCATTGTAACGGCATAGAGAGAATCCTGATAGAAAAACGCGTTAGACAAGTTTTCAAAATAAGCGCCGCAGTTGTGATCGATATGACGGCAGCCCGCGCGGTTGCACAGATAGACGGTGCTGTCCGACTCCTTATCATAAAAGAGCAGATAAGAATTGCTGTTGTTCCGTAACACGCCGGACGGAGAGATCGTATAACTACTGAAAATGTCCGTCGTTTCGCCCTGCGCAGCCGTATCCTGCACATCCTGTTTTCCACAGCCTGCAAGGACCAGACAGAGAATGAGCAGGAGGGCTGTGCATTTGGTTTTGATCTGTATTTTGATCGGTCGAAGCATAAAGATCCCCCCTTTGAATGAATAGACAATGATGAACGCAGAATGATCCTTAAAGACAGTCGGAAAGCGCCCGTTCATGATCTTCCTGCGTTGATGGCGTCGATCAGCTCCAAATATCCCGCATCGATCAGCTGTTCATGCAGAGCCTCCAAACGGGCTTCGGTCTCTGCGCCGTAGTATCCCCAAAAGATGAGGATGTTGTCTTCAAAAAGCTGTCTGCAAGCCTCGTAGCTTTCTTCCATGCCCGCGGGATCGAACGGGTGCTGTAAGGATGCGGACATGCGGACGTCGGCGTTCATTTCTTCAATCTGCTCCGCATACAGATCGGAAAAATGCGCTACCGGCCAGAAACGCAGGTCGTTTTCCAGTCCGAGACCCATCGGGAACGCACCGTTATCCGCGGCGAAGACCTGAACGTCATTTTCCCATGTGTAGTTATAGCCCTCGATCCCGCTGTATAAGAGAAGCCGGATCTCTTCGTCCAGCGTAAGCAGCCGCAAAAATTCCATACATTCTTCCGGATGGGCGGTGGCAGCGTTTATAACCAAAATCTCGCTGTTTATTTTTTCGTAAATATAGGCGGGCTGATCGGGAATAAAGAAGTTTGTCTCCAAAAAACCGCCCCCGTCTGCCATGTTGACATCATAGAACCATGAGATTTTATCATTGCTCTGAAGCTGCAAAAAGGAATAGCGATACGAGGCGAAATCCATCGGTGTTTCCTCGGAATCAAATCGATCGATCATAAGCTCGTCATAATATAAATAGCCCGCTTCCATCCATGCGCCTAATTTTTTATAAAAATCGGTAACACATTCCTGTTCGAACAAATCGAAAGCCGTAAAGGAATCCTGTTCATGCCGGACGGCAAAGATTTCACCATACGTCTCCAGTCCCAACAGGGACAGCATCAGATAATCCTTCGGATACAGATTGAGGCACACGGGAGCGATTTCGTCTTCTAGCATTTGCGGGAAATAAGACTCTAATGCAGAAGGATCGCCGGTAAAGTCCGCCATAGAAACAGAGAGCAGGGATGCAAGCTGGGGATTGTAGGCATAGCCGAGCTTTCCTGCCGCGATAGGATCAGTGGGAATGCCGTAGATACGCCCTTCCGCGTCACGAAGCTGATCCCATACGTTGTCGCTGTAATGAGCATAGAGCGTCGGTTGTGCTTCTATATAATCTGTCAGATCCAGTACTTCTCCGTTTTGCATGTCCGAAAGGTAATCAAAGGTCAGATATAGATTAATGTTGGTGTCTGATTCTGCTGCCCGAAGGGCTCGGATTTCTTTTTCTGTCATAGAAAACCATTCATCATTTGTGCATTGTAAAAATTGTAGATGAAAATGGTATCCTGCTATATGAAGCCGATGGTTCAATTCATCTTCAAATACGGAAAGATCGGTATTCCCTGCTGCAGGTAAATGCGTATAGAAAGTTAAGCAGGGCGTGTCTTCCCATTCCGCATTGTCATAATTTTTTGTCCATGTCTGATCGACCGCGCCTGCGCTTGTCAGCCAGTCGCTGTGGAGAATGATTCCATTTTCCGCTTCCTCCGAAGGCGCAGCAGAATCATCCTCCTCCGGCGGCTGCAGGGTATGGTCTTCTGTCGAGCTGTCCTGTGCCGGATTGTTTTCGTCATGGTTTCCTGCTGTTTCCGCTGTGTTTTCAGATACTTCGGGTTTGCCGCAGGAGGTCTGTAAGGAGAGGCAGAGCAGAAGTAGTATGCACAAGAATTTTTGTCTGTGAACGGTCATGATAACGCTCCTTTCCGGGATTTTCTATTTACATGAAAAAAGAAAAAAACCGTACTTTCAAAGCCTTCCAAACAACCAAATAACAAAGATTAGTATCTACGCAACCAAATTTTTACCGTCGTAATATACGGCGCGCTATGTTCCTGATAGGTACACATTACATGAAAATTGCAGGAATAATAAGTGGTAACGGTATTCATAGCTGTACCATTAACACCCTCGTTTTGGGACGAGGAACCTAACGTGTTATAAGGTGTGGAGGAAATCGTAACCGTAGCAGAATATTTATCTGTTCCTGCGGTTACATCCCGATCACCAATAATCTCACAGTGGCATTGTACTCCCTCTTGCGTCGTCGTATAAGAAGAACCCTGATACGATAGTGAGAACATTGACCGTGTAGCGTTAGTTTGCACTGCAGATGGATCGGTCATAGGATTAGGCATGGCTGCCGCGCTGACCGTTATTCCCTGTGACAATAATAACAAGATTGCCGTGAAAATGGAACATATTTTTTGTTTCATATTTTATTCCCTCATTTTGAAAGTATGGTTTTATTTTCTGATAAAAAAATAAATAGTGACAGCGGCAGGTTAAACAGTTTGCTCGTTAAAAATATAAACTTCAGTTGTAGTGTTCACGAAAATCGTAAATTTGATAAAGTCAAATTTATATGGAAAAGTATAACATAGTCTGATAAAATGCAAACTACAATTGGAATCTAACTTTCGAAAAACAAATATCCGGTGGAGCATACAGCATTATCTTCCCGCGTTGATAGCGTCGATCAGCTCCAAGTATCCTGCCTCGATCAGCTGTTCATGCAGATCCTCCAAACGGGCTTCGGTCTCTGCGCCGTAATATCCCCAAAAGATGAGGATGTTGTCTTCA
>JAMPHA010000052.1:0-14262 GCA_023663615.1 Clostridium sp.
CAAACCCTTATGTTTACTGGGCTTCTCTTAATTTAGTCCTATTATACCACCAGCATATCCAAGAAATACAATATCATACTGTCCCATCTCTTCCACGGAACCGGAAATGGCGGAACGGGCAGCCGGATCATTCATTTCAATCGTGGTGCGGCTGTTATTGTCATTATAATTCAGGTCTGCATCCGTATACGGTTCCTCCGGAATAATTTCGTAAATATCCGCATTCAGTCCGTTTGCAATATGCTGCGCAACGCCTTCCGTTGTGTTGGTAGCAGAAAAATAAACGACCAGCACTTTGGTTTCCTGCGTGTCTACAGTTCCCGTGTCTGCGTTTTCCGTGTCTGTCTGTTGCAATTCGTCATTTTCCTCCCCAGTCTCCTGCTGACTTTCAGAAATATTTGCGCTTCCCGCATTGTCTGCGCCGCTCTCATCCGCCGTAACATGATCTGTAATTTCATTCGCAGAGTCTCCTGCCGTGGAGAGCTGTCCTGCCTCCTTTTCAGAATTACCACATGCTGCAAGACCCAAGATCATAAGCGCAGAAAATAAAATAGCTGTTAATTTCTTCCTCATAAATGCTCCTTCTTTTCCGCTTTTGTTCTTTCATTTTACAGATAATAGAACCGTTCTCATCAGGGAACTGCTGATATGCCAGTCCCTTATCCATTTGTTCCTTTACCACTTCTGCTGCCTTTGTAATGCTTTCTTCCCTGACTACCGCCAGCGCCGCCTTCTCACAGTGTCAGCGAATCAAAGAAGTCCCGTTTCGTTTTCGCCGCTGCGCCAAGCAGGTATGCCTTCATCTCCGTGTGCGTCTCCCCCAGCGCCGCAATACATTGTTCCCGATTCTGCGCATGAATACCGCCCGCCGCCTCAAACAGTTCGTAATAGCTCCTGTCCTCCCCATGCTCCTCAACCAACACGTCCCACGCTTCCCGCGTCTGACAGCCCATCGTGTGCGCATTCAGAAAAGCCGTCAGTTCCTCACGCAGTTTCCTGTCCAGACGATCATCGTAACGCAGACGCAGCAACGCCGCACGCGCCTTTCGCCTGCGCTGCTCTGCACAATAATGATCGATATTGTTTTCCCTGCTGCCGTAGTCCTCCTCGCCGCACAACAGCATTTTGGAAAATCCCTCATCCTCCGCCGCGCTCATCAATTTCTCCAAAGCGGCGTCCAGCCTTGCGTACCACTCGCCCGTTCCCGCATTTGCAATATCCAAAAGGTACGGACTCGCAAGCAGTCTGTCCCCCGCGGCAAGCAGATGACCGACGCTCTGCTCCCTATCCGGATCATCCGAAAAAAGCGCCTCTTCGATTTCAATGATCTCCAACCGCTCGCATCCGCGGAACACTCCTCTGCCAAGTAATACCTGCCTGTGGGGAATCCGAATCGTTCGCAGATTTTTGCAGCTTGCAAACGCCCAATCCCCGATTTCGCAGACACTCTTAGGCAGAAAAATCTCCCGCACGCCGTCGCATCCCCAAAACGCCTTTTTCCCGATCGATCGGACCGTCTTTTCGTCGAGCCTCTCCGGAATCCGCAACAACGCTCCCGGATGCTGTGCGCCCGTGATCCGCGCGCAATGTTCTTCCTCTCCCTGCATATTCTCATCCTGCATATCCTCATAAAAAAAGACGGTGTCCTGCATGATCATAACGCAAATTTCCTCATCACAGCTCCAAATTCTCCATTTCCTGCAACAGCGCCCCGCGCCGCTCACTGAGCATCAGCTCCCCGCTGTGACGCTCATAGTCCTCGCATCCGAAACGCGCGACAAATCCCGCACAGCAATCCGTTGCCGTCATATGCGTGACGAGCAGTAACAGTTCGTTTCCATCCGCAAAGACCTGTTCCACAAAAGAAAAAAGATGGTGCAGACACTGCTTTGCCTGCGCCGTTTCCTTCTGCGCAGAAGCCGTCTCCCGCGCAAACGCCTGCCTGATCGCCGCAAACTGCCCCTCCGCGGAATTAGCATCCGCGCTTCCGGACAAAATCTGCTCCCCTGCAAGCAGCAGACTTCTCTTCTGTTCCCGCAGAAAAGCCAGCACCCGCTTGTGCATCCGCTGATCCGCCGGCGAGAGCGCGTTAGCCGCCGAAAGAGAATCGAGCAGGCGCTCCCGCGCCGTAATCTGTACCGAAAGCGCTTCATCCGCGGAGATTCCCCCGCGTCCCGTTTCCGACGTAACCCCCATCTGCCGCTTCACATTTTTTAATATCTGCATCAAGTTTTCCAGATAATCCGTTTTTTCCATACACTCCCGCAGCATACCGTCCATCGAATCCGTCAGCATCCCAAGCAGGGAAATCCGCTCGTCGAACGGCGCGCCCGCCGCCTTTGTCCGCATTTCCTCAGAAGCGTTTCCACGCAGGATCTCACCGATGTGATAATCCTTTTGATACTTGCAATACAGGTCATAATACGCCATAAATTCCCGAACGACCCGCTCATGTCCGAGATACTGCCCCACAAGCTCCTCCGTAACGGGAAGCGACTCCTCCTCATACAAAAAGAGCATCTGCGACAAATCCTCCCAGCCGCGCGCCGTCACATACGCGCGCCCTTTTGCCGTCATCTCCATCACATAAAAATCCTGCTTTTTTAACTCCAGATAATTCAGCACGGCACGGTGCAGTCCTCCCTGCTCCGCATACCGTTTCCACGCCTCATAATCCGCCTCCACGCACAACACCTTCAAGCGGTCCAGCGTCACTACGTCAAACTCTCTTACGCTGCGGTTATACTCCTTCGGATTTCCCGCCGTCACGATCACCCAGCCTTCCGGCACGCGATGTCCGCCGAACACCTTGTACTGCAAAAATTGCAGCATGGACGGCGCAAGCGTCTCGGAGACACAGTTGATCTCGTCCAAAAAAAGAATGCCTTCTTTCAAGCCGCTCTCCCGCATCACTTCGTACACCGACGCAATGATCTCGCTCATCGTATATTCGGAAACATCATATTCTTTTCCCTCATATTCCCGATGACAAATGACCGGAAGCCCCAGCGCCGACTGCCTTGTGTGGTGCGTCATGGAATAGGAGACGAGCGCGATCTGTAATTCCTGCGCGATCTGCTCCATGATCGCCGTCTTTCCGATCCCCGGCGCACCGATCAAAAAAATAGGGCGCTGCCGCACGACCGGGATGCGGTACTCTCCAAATTCATCCTTTTTCAAATATAACCTGACCGTATCTTTAATATCCTGCTTGGCTTGTCCGATGTTCATTCCGCTGTCCTTTCCCGCTTACTCGTTATCTGTATCCGGCTTCCGTATTTGTTTCCGCCTGTATCCGGCTTCCCGCATTCCTTCCGATATACCGCCATGCTTTGTACCGCACTTATGCCGTCCACGGCGCACTTTTCCTGAATCCTGTTCTTTCCACTTATACCGGCATCATGCCGTTACGCATCCCGCTCCCGCTCGATGAGCACATCCTCGTCAAGACAGATCCGCACCGCCCACGCCGGCGCGAAATCTAAAAATTCCGCCTCGTTCAAAAACGCAAACACCGTCTCATAATCCGGCGCTTTTTCCGGGTAAACGCCCTGCCCGTCCGTGAAATAGATCAGTCCTTTTACGTTCCCGATCTCGCCGCGCGCGATCAGCTCGTCCACATAAGTAAAGACAGGGCGGAAATCCGTACTGCCGAATCCCACGAGCTTCCCTCCCGTCAAAAAAGCATCCAGCTCGTTCTGATCGTGAATCACGGTATCGCTCCGGACCTCATGATCGCACTGAATGATATGAACCAGCATGTCGTCAAAAAAGCAGGCGCTCGTTTTCATGATCGAATACGTATGTCTGAGAAATGTGCGCACCGTTTCGCCGCGGCACGACGCCGACGTGTCGATCGCGATCACAAAATCACGGATCCGATCAACCTCCCGATATTCCAGCGGCTCCACGATCGGCACATTCCCGTACTGCGAAAGTCCGTACGTATACGCAATATAGTCAAACTCCTCGTCATTGTTTTTAACGACCTCGCCCGATACGACAAAGCGCTGTAAAAAAGCGCGGTAATCGACCCGGTCGCGCGTCGCCTCCGTCAAATTTTCCTCCACGGCATGCATGTTTTTTCCCTGTGAAAATGCTTTTAGCTCCGCCTTGGCGCGCTCGGCGATCCGCTTCCATTCCGCAAGGGAAATGACCGCCTCCTCCCGGCTTCCCCAGCCTTCGTGCATATCCACGCAAAACAGGCGTGCAAGTTCCGCCTGCTCGTCTGCGGCAGGCGGATTTTTTTGCAGATACCGATACAGCTTTTCCGCCGTCAGCTTTACGCCCTGCTGTTCAAAATAGGAAAAAGCTTCTTTTTTTCTAAGATCAGAACGCAATTCCGCTCCCGGCAGTCCCAGCTCCATGACCGCATGTTCCACCGCCATATCGACCGATATGTCCCAGATTTCTTTTTCCACCCGCTCATAGCCAAACCCATGGAAAAAAAGAAGATGAAACAGGACATGGAGCAGCATACGCATCACGGACGCCTGCTCCCGCCGATAGGCGCGGACGATTGCCTGCGCGTCATAATACAAATGCTTCCCGTCGCAGGAACATCCGCCCATTCCCGCCTTTTCCTGCGGCACGAGCGCAGAAAGCGCCACATCCAGAAAGCGCAGATGCAGTAAAATCTGATCGCGTGAGAGCCGCAGGATCTCCGCCGCGAGCGCGGAAATGCGCGCGGATAAATGTATCGTTCCCATTTCTCCACCTCTCTCTGCTTGCAATAACACTGAACTCCTTCCTCAACTTTGCAAATTGTCCATATTCAAATATACCACCCCTGAATTATCGTATAGTCCAAAATTCAACTCTACTCATACCGCTCTGCTTCTTTTCCAAGCACTTCTTTCACCATCTCGTCAAAATCAGAATGAATGATTTGCGTTTTATTAAAAACATCATACTCAGCCTGTGCTTTCTTCCACGCATCCTGCCTTGAAATTTTTCCCTTACACTGATCCGGCAATATTTCATATCTACGAAATGCCAAAAACTCATTCACACTGGTGGCAAATTCTTCCATAGTGAATGTGTTTTCTCTCTCAATCAAATCTTCTATGTAGTCAAAATAACCCGTTACCGCCCTCTCCAACTGATGAATCTGTTTTTCATCCAGATAATTTTTTGCCACAATAACATCCGATTTCAATATACGTCCATCCGGAGAGTTCTTCCATGTTGTCAACCCCATGTTCTCCTTTTCGTGATCTGCTCCACGATAAATAATCTCCGCTGCTGTATGCTTTGTGATTGCATAATGGAATTTATTCTGAACCATCGCATAAAACGCTTGCGTGACCGAAGAATCCTTGTCATAATCAATGCTGCATTCTGCAAAAATATCTGTGATCTGCTGCCAGATTCTGCGCTCGCTCGCCCGAATGGAACGAACCCGTTCCAACAGCTCTTTGAAATAATCTTTTCCAAACGCTGTTTTTCCTTGTTTCAGGCGTTCATCGTCCAAAGCAAAGCCCTTGATCATATATTCCTTTAATACTCCGGCAGCCCATTTGCGAAACTGGGTTGCACGTTTGGAATTGACACGGTAGCCGACGGAAATAATGGCATCAAGATTATAAAACTGCGTATGATACCTTTTCCCATCAGCAGCAGTTACCGAGATTTTCTCGGTAACTGAACCTCTTTCTAATTCACCCTCAGCAAATATATTTTTCAAATGCAAAGAAATATTATCCGTACTGCATCCAAAAAGCTCTGCCATTCCTTTCTGAGAGAGCCAAATGCTGTCGTCTTTAATGACCGCCTGTACCAGCACATCCTCTTCCTCAGATTTATACATTAAAAAATCAAAATTTTTCATTCATACTCCGCCTCAATCTCCGCAATCATTTTAGCAACTTTCAAGTATCACCCAATCAAGTTAATTTTACTGCAAAATCCCCAAATTGTCATTCAGATTTGTAAATTTGATCTGTTGCAGACGACAGCGCCTTACCTCCGACACATCCGCATCAAAAGTAAGGCGCTCTGCTATCCTCCATTTATTAACACCGGCTTTATTTTTCTCCGTCATCAAAGCAGAGGAACGGCGTGCGGTACTCGCTCACGCTGCCAAGCTCCTCCTCAATGCGCAGGAGCTGATTGTATTTGCTGACGCGGTCGGTTCGGCACGGCGCGCCCGTCTTGATCTGTCCCGCGTTGACCGCGACGGCAAGATCGGCGATGAACGCGTCCTCCGTCTCGCCCGACCGATGGGAAATAACGGCGCGGTAACCGTTGCGCTGCGCCATCTCGATCGCGGCAAGCGCTTCCGTGACCGTTCCGATCTGATTGACTTTTACCAGGATCGCATTTGCGACATGAAGCTTGATACCTGCCGCCAAACGCTTGACATTTGTGACAAAGAGATCGTCGCCCACAAGCTGTATCCGGCCGCCCAGGCGCTCGGTCAGCTTTTTCCAGCCCTCCCAGTCGTCCTCGTTTAATCCGTCCTCAATGGAAATGATCGGATACTTGTCGCAGAGCGCTTCGTACATGGCGATCATTTCATCGGTACTCCGAAGCACGCAATATTCCTTCGTATCCGGCTCGCTGCAAGTACATACCGCATTTCCGACTCCGGCATTCCCGGCTCCATTGCTCCCTCCAACACCGTTTCTGCCGCTTCCGGCTCCGTTACTCCCACTTATACCGCTTCCTGCTGCGTCGGCTCCGGACGCCGTCTCCCCACAGCCGCATGACGCGTCCGCATCTGTGCCGCAGCCGCACACGCCCGCCTCGTACGCGCCGTCCGGTATGGGCTGAATCCCCTGCTGTCTCTCCGCTCTCAGCAGCGCGCTCTCTCCCGGAAAATAGTACATGCCGGAATCTTCCTGATAGAGCTCGCTCGCCGCAACGTCCAGCGCAATGCGGATGTCGGAACCCGGCTCGTAGCCCGCCGCCTTGACCGCCTCCATAATCAACGCCAGCACGGCGTCCGCATCTTTTAAGGACGGCGCAAAACCGCCTTCGTCGCCGACGCCGGTTGAAAGTCCTTTTTTCTTACAGATCTGCTTTAAGTTGTGATAAATCTCCGCGCAGATCCGCAATCCGTCCGAAAAAGAAACGGCATTGACCGGCATAATCATAAATTCCTGAAAGTCCACCGTATTATCCGCATGAACGCCGCCGTTTAAGATATTCATCATCGGGACCGGCATCGTTTTGGTATTGACGCCGCCCAGATAGCGGTACAACGGCTGTTCCAGCGCCAGTGCGCAGGCGCGCGCACATGCCATGGACACGCCGAGCGTCGCATTCGCGCCGAGATTTCCCTTGTTTTCCGTTCCGTCCTGCTCGATCAGCACATGATCGATCATCTGCTGATCCAATGCGTTCAGCCCGATGAGCGCCTCCCGTATTTTGGTATTGACATTATTGACCGCCTTTCGCGTTCCGAGACCGAAATAGCGTTCCTCGCCGTCCCTTAGCTCTACCGCCTCAAAGCGCCCCGTACTCGCGCCCGACGGCACGGACGCCCTTCCGATCGTTTTTTTGCCCGTTGTCTCCGTCTCCACGATCACTTCCGCTTCCACGGTCGGGTTTCCCCGCGAATCCAAAATTTCTCTTGCGTGCACATCCGTAATCCGTAACCGTAATGACATTTCCTCTTCCTCCTGCTAAAAAATAAGTATCCCTTCACCGCCCCGACAACGAAAACCGTGTCTCCACACCATCCATTGTCACAAGTCGGCATTCCACTTGTATCTTGCCCTGCGCAGGAGGATTTATTCAGTCAGATCAAAAAAGGACGCGAAGCGTCCTTTCGAAGAATCGTTTCACGATTCTTCGGGGCTGTGAAATTTCCTAATAAGTAAAAAAAGAGTTCCGCTTGCGCGAAACTCTTCCAGACTACGGAATTTCCTATAGCAATTGCCTTCTTTCTGAAATGGATCGCGCTCCATCATCCTGCCGGATCCCGCTCCATATTCTCATAAATGCACCCCAGCCGTTCCGCGTTTAAGTCCGCTTTGCTCAACACCGTATAGCGGTCCTTTCTCGTCGTCGCGGCGCGCTGCCATGCGTCGATAAAAATTTCTTTCGTGATGCCATAGCTTGACGGTTTAATGTCAAGTCCGTAAAGCGCGCACAGCCGATAAATCTTGGAGACGTCGCGCTCCTGAAAAATACCGGCGCCGATGCTCCCCATCGCGACCGCCATTCCATGGGAAATCTTGATCTGCGGATAAAATTCCTCCAGCGCATGGCAGAACAGATGCTCGGAGCCGCTGCACGGGCGGGAGCTTCCCGCAATCTCCATCGCAAGCCCGCCAAAGACAAGCGCCTCCGTCAAAATATGAATAAAGCTCTTGCTTTTTAACGAGCGTTCCTCGCAGAACGCAACCGCATTGTACGCCATTTCCGAGATCATATAGGCAAAGTCATCGACTCTGCCGCCCTTCTGTTCCGCGTCCAGCTTCCAGTCATACAGGGCGGTATATTTGCTGATCGTATCGCCGATGCCCGCCTTTAGCTGGCTCTCCGGCGCTGCCCGGATGATCCCGGTATCTACGATAATGCCCGTCGGAATCTTACAGCCGAACGTCTTTCTGTTATGCCCGTCCGTCGCCATCACGGAAAACGGGGATGCAAGCGAATCGTTGCTTAACGTCGTCGGCAGACAGATATACGGAATCTTTGCCACAAACGACGCATACTTGGCGACATCCAAAACCTTGCCGCCGCCGAAACCGATACAGACGTCATAATCCTGCACGCTCGCATATTTGGCAAGCGTGACCGCAATGTCAAACGAGGCGTCTTCCACAAGATAAAGATCACAGTGCTGTAAGTCTTTCTGAATCTCCGCGATCGTATCCGCAAACAGATCCTTTAGGTTCTGTTCCGTCACAAAAAGTATTTTTTTCTTTTGAATCTCGGCAACGCACGCCGGCAGCAGCCGATCCATATGCGTAAACGCGCCATCCTCCACGATCAGACAATAAGGTAATCGAAAACTATGCATATTTTTCCTCCAAGCTGCGGGCGGACTTGTCAGCCACGATCTAGCCGTTCTTTATCAGCAGCTCTCTGTCATTCCATATCCGCCATACGACCACGCCGAACAGGGCAAGCTGGACGACCGCATACACGACAGAAATCACGATCAAATCAAAAAACCACATCAGCGCCGCCACGACCGCACAGCCCGCGCTGACCATCAGCAAAATGACGGTCACATTGTTATAGCTGTGATTGGACGTATTCTCCAGTTCTCCCGACACGGTATACATGGCAAGAAAAACGGTGACGATTTTCAAAAGCGCCGTCACAAAATAAAGCACATATCCCGCACGGAACCGCAGTCCGCCGTTTAAGTAAAACGGCATGATCTGCCAGTACACATAACACGCTGTGGAAACGGCTCCCCACAGAAAACATCTGCGAAAACGCCTGTTATTCACAGAAAGCCATGCCGTCGCCGCAAGCAGCAGCAGATACCCCAGCAGATCGGAACCTATATCCATCCGCATCTGATGCCCGACCACATGGTCGATCACCAAGGATACCGTTACAGGCGCCTCGGTTCGAAACGCCTCGTAGGCCGGATACGCAACCGTCGGAATCCGAATATCCAAAATTAACAGCACCAGTGCGGCAAACAGCAAATAATATTTACGCATCCCAATCTCTCTCACTCTTATCAAAATAAACGACCATACATGCGGACACAGCGATCACCATGCCTGCCGCGGTCTTTTTTATTTTTTGATTAACAGGGACTGTCCCGTCATTTCCGCAGGCTGTTCCTTACCCATGATCTCGATGAGCGTCGGGACAATATCCGCCAGACAGCCGTTTTCACGCAGGGTATACGCCTCGTCATAATTGACAAGGATGAACGGCACCTGATTCGTCGTATGCGCGGTAAACGGCGCGCCGGTCTCGTAGTCAATCAACTGCTCGGCATTGCCGTGATCTGCGCAGATAAACAGAACGCCGTCCATTTCTTTGACCGCCTCTACCGCTTTTCCCACACACTCGTCCACTGCCTCGACCGCCTTTTTTGCCGCCTCTAACACGCCGGTATGACCGACCATATCCGGATTGGCAAAATTGATAATCACAACATCATAGGTTCCGGACTTGATCGCCTCAACCAGACGGTCGCAGACTTCATATGCGCTCATCTGCGGCTTTAAGTCATACGTTGCCACATCTTTGGGCGAATTCACCAGAATCCGGTCCTCTCCCTCGTTCGGCTCTTCCACGCCGCCGTTAAAAAAGAACGTGACATGCGCATATTTCTCCGTCTCCGCAATACGCGCCTGCTTCATCCCGTTTGCGGCAAGCCACTCGCCGAATGTGTTGGTTACGGCAATCTTGTGGAATGCGACTTCCTTATTCGGGATGGTCGGATCATAATCGGAAAAGCAGACATAGGTCACATCCAGTCTCTTTTCCCGCGCAAACCCTTTGAACTCATCATCGCAGAAGCAGCGTGTGATCTCGCGCGCCCTGTCCGGACGGAAATTAAAGAATACAATGGAATCCCCGTCTCGAATCACGGCTGTCGGCGCGCCGTTCTTCATCACAACGGTCGGTTTTACGAACTCATCCGTCTCCTCTTTATCATAGGAATTCTGGACGGCAGCCTGCGCGCTGTCTGCAGTCTGTCCCTCGCCCTTTGTCAGCGCGCGGTACGCGATCTCCACTCGGTCATAATTATTATCGCGGTCCATTGCGTAATAGCGTCCCGAAACGCTCGCGACTTCGCCAACGCCTAATTCCGCCATTTTGGCCTCAAGCTGCGCGACATAATCCTTTCCGCTCATGGGCGGCGTATCGCGTCCGTCGAGGAACGCGTGTACATAAACTTTTTCCAGACCGTTTCTTTTTGCCAGCTCCAACAGCCCGTATAAATGCGTGATATGGCTGTGTACGCCGCCGTCCGATAAAAGCCCGAACAGATGCAGCGCAGACTGATTCTTCTTGCAGTTGTTGACGGCGTCCATCAGCGCCGGATTCTCAAAAAACGTTCCGTCCTGAATTTCCTTCGTGATCCGCGTCAACTCCTGATATACAATCCTGCCGGCGCCCATATTCAAATGACCGACCTCCGAATTACCCATCTGTCCGTCCGGAAGCCCGACCGCCATACCGCTCGCGTTTCCCCGTACGAACGGATACTCCGCCATCAGCTTGTCCATGACCGGCGTTCCCGCCAGCGCAACGGCATTGCCCTCCGTTTTCTCATTCAGTCCATACCCATCCAAAATCATCAATACTACCGGTTTCTTACTCATTTGACCACTCCTAACCCTTTCCGTGCCCTCTTTTTTATTTTCATTTTTGTTGTTTGCAACTGCCTGAAAGGCACATTATTTTTGAAACTCTTTTTTACTCTACTCTATATAGATGGAATCCAGCACACGGTCAAAAGCATCCGCCCAGCCGCTGCCCGCAGGCTGAGACATGGTGATCGTTGTCACCGTATCCTTTTCGGTCTCCACCGAACACTGTATCTGCTCTAAGGCAACTCCCTGCAGATCATATTTGATGCGGATGATCAGCGCGTTATAGCCGTTGATCGTCGTTTTTGTAAACTCAGTACACTCCACATCCACCTGCATGTCATAATATTCATCCAAAAGGCTTTCCAATGCGTAGCAGAAAAGTTCTTCCGTATATTGGAATGTGACGGTATCGTTCTTTGCTGTCATCACATTGATATTCGATGTGTCACTCGGATAATCCGGCGCGCAGAAAAAGCCCTTCTCGACTTCCACAAATCCGTCGGGAATCTCATAGCGCATCTGGGGAGCATTGCTTTCCTGTATCTGACCGCCGCCGGGACTCTGCGAAAATCCATGCAGACTGCCTTCCGGCGTCACGCCGCCCGCTCCGTTCTGCGACAATCCATTTGGTAATGGCAGCGCGCCCTGTCCCTCAGCCTGAGCCGGTCCGGCTTCCGGAATATCCTGCTGCAGATCATTTCCGCCGTCCGCCCCGTCGTCTTCCGCGGGCTGCCCGCTATCATGAAGCGTCCCGCTCTCTCCCCTCGCGAGTCCGTCCTGCGACCATACCGCCTCATCCTCCGTACGATCCCGTTTTCCGGAAAACGCCCAAAAAAGAGTTATGATCAAAATCACGATCGCCGCTGCCGGAACAGACACCATCAGAACTGCACGGGAACGCTTCTTTTTCCCAGATTGTAAGATATAGGAAGACGCTTCCGACACCTGATATTTCGGGTAGGACAGTCCGTTCTGTGGTCCGTTTCCCGTCCGCCATGCCGTGTTCTGTCCGAATCCCGCCTGCTGCGGGCTTCCCTGCGCGCCCGCTCTCCATTGCGTGCCGTTCGGCGCTGCGCCTGCCCGCTGTGAACCTCCCTGCGCCATAGGAATCTCATTACAGTAGAAGCCTCGATAGAACTCGCCGATCGTCTTGAAGCGCTGCTCCGCGTCCACTGCCATCCCCTTTAAGAGCGCCGCCTCCTGCTGTGGTGTCAGCGCCGCCCCGTACTGCGACGGCGGGATCAGCGTATCATGCTCTTTTCTTGACAATGCATCAACCGGCGTATGACCGGTCAGACAACGATAGATCGTGGCGCACAGCGCATACACATCCGTCCATGTCCCCTGCCTGCCATACATCCGATACTGTTCCTCCGGCGCATAGCCCGGCTTGAGCATCACAGAAGCGCTTCGCTCCGCACTGCCCGCCATATCGCGCGCCGAACCAAAATCCAACAGCTTTAGCGTGCCGTCTTTCAGGATCATGATATTATCCGGACTGATGTCACGATGGATCATGCCCTGCTCGTGCACCGCATTTAAGGACGTAAGCAGCGGCTGCAGCATTCTCATCACCTCGCCGCAGGAAATTCTGCCGCCCTTCCGTATGAGATAGCTTTTCAAAGTCTCTCCGTCGAGATACTCCATGATAATATAGCCGGTGTTATTTTCCTCAAAATAATCACGCACGGACACAATGTTACGAAGCCCCGAAAAACGTGCGAGCATTCTTGCTTCCTGAATAAATTTCTTTTTTCCGTCCGAAAAGAAGACGCCCTTATCGCCCTCTCCGGAAATCACTCCGCTGCCGTTTTCCGTATCCCTGCTGACAAAGCCGACCGGATAATACTCTTTGATGGCGATCCGCAGTTCCAGATTCAGATCATAGCCCAGATAAGTAATGCCGCAGCCTCCCGCTCCCAGCATTTTGCCGATCATGTATTTCCCTTCCAGAACCGTGCGCGGCGCAAGGATGTGCGGCGCAAGCTCTCCGGGCATCGGCAGTCGATAACCGCAGTATGGGCACCCGTTTTGCATTTGTTCTTCCGTCACCCTGCACATACAGCCCGGACACAGCTCATGAGCTTCCATACCAACCCTCCCTGCCGCCGGCACCCGCGATTTGGGGCATCGGCACCATTGACCACGCCAAACATATCATATTCAGTATAGCATATTTTTTCTACTTTTCTATGCTTTATCCGATAAAAAACAATAATTTTTTGAAAAAAGGCCGTTGCAAAATAAGATGTTCCCCTGTGGATTCCCGGACGCTCATCTACACCCGGTCTATCCCTAAAAGAAAACACTATTTTGCAACAGCCTTTGCGGTATGTCCCACCTGTCAGACATTCATTCCGTACAGGTTTACTTCACATACTCGATGCTCATGGAATCAATGCTCGCATTAAACGCATCCGTCCATCCGCCGCCCGCAGTCTGCGTATAGGTAATCGTTGTTACCTTATCTTTGCCGACTTCAACCGCAAACTGAACCTGCTCGATCTCCATGCCAAGCAGAGAATAGGACGCTCTGATCGTAAGTGTCTTGCAGCCGTTTAACTCAGACTTGGTAAACTCAGTACAGTTCACGTCAACCTCGTATCCGTAAGTCTGCTCATACAGATACTCGACCGCCTCGCAGAAACTGTCCTTCGTATACTGGAACGTTACCTGATCGTCCTGTGCTTCCATGATGTTGATGTTAGCAGTGTCATTCGGGTAATCCGGTGCATAGTACATACCGTCCGTCTGCTCCGTGAAACCTTCCGGCAGATCATAATGTAACACCGGCGTCCCCTTGCTTCCACATGCTGCAAGTGTGAGCAGCATTGCGCATACCAGTAAAATGGAACATAATTTTTTCTTCATGATTTCATTCTCCCTTAGTGTCATAAATATATGTTACAAGAAGTAACTATAATACTTCTTTCCCAAATTGTCAAGCATCGCTTTGATTCTGCAGCCTTGAAAGGTAAATTCCATTATATCCTGCCTTGTTTCTCCAAAATTACTT
>JAMPHA010000053.1:0-14017 GCA_023663615.1 Clostridium sp.
ATTTCCACCTATCAGAAGCAGGGCATGAGCAAAGCCGCGGCGGGAGAATTGCTCAAAACCGAGGCAGGCATGGAGGAAAAAGAAATTTCCGGGCTGTTAAGCCAATACTGGCATGCGTGATCGTTTTTTCTTGCCCCGAATCCCTTTAATGAAAGAAAAAAATCATCCCACATGTGGTAAAAATGTGGTAAAACTCTTGAAATTATTGCAAGATATTGTAAAATAGGTTAGAATGATTGTAAGAATGGGGTAGGTATGACTGCGGAGAGGTCATATGGCAGGTACAAGGTATCGCATTGGAGATCACAATTTCTATAATGAGACGGATTACCGGAATGCGAAGAAGGATGAAGAACTGATTGCAGAACTTCGCAAAAAGACGGATTTCCGTGACCGTGAGCAGATGGCGAAGCTTTACGGCGCCATGCAGAGCGGAAAGATTTCATTTACTTCCGTGCTTGGCAGAGAGTTTGACGACGAGGTCTATGAGATCTATCAGACGCTGAAACAACAGCCGGACGTGGAAGCCAAAGGGAAGAAAAAGGGCGGACGCGGCAGGAGGGAACCGGAAAAAGGACAGGAACGGATTTCCCACGCGTCTAAGGAAAGTCTGGAGCGCGAGGCACAGCGCCTGCTGAAACGCAGGGAGCGCCAGCGCAGAGCGCTGATCATTGCCTGTGCGGTCGTAGCGGTCCTCTGCGTCGGCTATTTTGGATTCTATCAGTTCATGGCGTCCAGGACGCAGGATTCGTACGAGTCTCTTGCGGAGCTTCGCGAGAAAAATCCAGCTTCCCTGCCGGAAATACAGGTGGCGGTCCGGGACGAGGCAGGAGAGGAGGAGCTGGTCCTCACCGTACTTGATGAATATAAAGTTTTATATAATAAGAACAGAAGTCTTATCGGATGGCTCAAAATTGACGATACCAATATTGACTATCCGGTGATGCAGAGTCCGGATCCGGATTATTACCTGACACATAATTTTGATCAGGAATATGATAATAACGGCAGTATTTTTTTGGATCCTGACTGCGACATCGTGCACAGGAACACGAATCTGATCCTGTACGGGCACCATATGCGTTCCGGCAAGATGTTCGGAAGTCTTGACAGCTACAGCTCCGAGAAATTTTACGAGGAGCATAAATATATTACGTTTGATACGATTTACGAAAAGGGAACTTACGAAGTCATGTATGTGTTCCGTTCCCGCATCTATAATGAGGATGAGATCGTATTTAAGTATTATCAGTTTATTGATGTGGATTCCGAGCAGGAATTCTATTCCAACATGAATGAGATGGCGGAAATGTCGCTTTATGATACGGGGGTGACGGCGGTATACGGCGACAAGCTTTTAACGCTGTCTACTTGTGATTACAGAGAAGAAAACGGCAGATTTGTTGTTGTTGCCAAACGAATAGAGTCATGACATGGTAAAGGAGAGACATCATGGGAAAGAAAGGATCAAAAAAAATAAATCGAAGAATCAAAAGATCGGCGCGCAAGACGGTCGGCATTTTGATGCTCATTATGGCGATCATCGTAGCGGCGATCCCGACGCCGGGCGCGCGGGCGGTCGGCAATGGTACGGAGAGAATAGATGCGCCGGTATATCCGACCTCTCCTGCAGACACGTCAGGGATAACGACGCCGAGCAAAGGAACACATAAAACAGAAATGGCACAAATGATTTATAAGGCTGGAAACCAATATTATCTCTATGATGTGTTCGAGTATTTTATGTATGAGGGAAGCGGCGGGACGACCAATTCTTACGGGTGTATTTCTCAATATGACAATTCTTACATACCGCCGGAAGGGAAATTGGTCATTCCGCAACAGGTATATCATAATTATCCACGCTATACCGAAGAGCAGGTACGTGATTGGTTTACGAACAATACACAACTGTTAGACGAAACTCAGCTTGCGATTTATTATGCGGATGAATGGAAAAACTACACAGACTATCTGGCGGCACAGGAAAGATGGGATGGCATGACCGCTGATGAGCAAGCCAAGTACCCCGAAAGAAAGCCTACAGTAGTGATAAAACCAGAACATCAGATAAAGGACTTTTTAACAGCAGGCGGAGCGTGGGTATCGGATGCAGGGCTGAGATTTTTCTGCTCTAATTATCCTGAGTTGGCGTCCGGGATTCATGATGGACAGGGATATATGCTGATTCAGGTCATAGACGGGAATGCCAGTGGTCTTACCGGATCGTCCGTTGTCTATATGCCCTGCCAGGTCGGCGATTCGGTAGATAATTCAGAGAATTATTCTGACAGGTTTTATGTTCCGGCAAAAAATTCCTGTTTGATTCGATATATTGGAGACGAAGCGTTTAAGGGTGCGACCAGTATTACAGAGTTAGAGATACCGAACTATATTTTGACAATTGGAAACGATGCATTTAACGGGTGTACCAGCATTAAGAAAGTTTCCGCATGGTCCGGCACGCTTGGCAACCGAGCGTTCAAAAACTGCGCCGCGCTCCAGCAGGTCACACTTGGAGACGGAATCGCATTGATCGGAACCGAGTGTTTTTATGGATGCAATAGTCTGACTGAAATTTCATTCCCTACCAGTGTGCAAAAAATCGGTACTGGTGCGTTTGCAAGCTGCTCCAATCTGGAGTCAGTCAAAATGGATGAGATGGATCAAAGTGTTGAACTGGCGGATTACTGCTTCTTCAATTGTCCGTCCATCGGGAGCGTGACATTTGGCAGAAATACAAGTAAGATCGGAGAGGCGGCATTTGCGGTTGACGGAGATACTGTTTTACGAAATCGGTCATGGACAAAGATTGAGTTCCCAGACAGTGTGGCAACATTAGGTGATAAGGTATTGTATGGAAGAGAATGTCTGACGCAGGTCACGATGCCGGCGTCTTATGGAAGCAGTCAAAAAGTAAAGCTGGGCGATGGATTTTTTGGCGGCTGCTTCAATTTGGAGTGGGTTGAGTTCCCCGATAACGGTGGAGGTTCCTGCGGCTATGTGGAGTTTGAACCTAATGCGTTTATCGACGTGATTTCAGAGGATTTCTATATCCGTGGTCCGGAACTTGACAGCAGGCGGAATGATGCAAGTCCGCGGAAATCGGCATGGGCGGCGGGCATTACTTATGTATATAAGGACAGGAACGGTGTCGATCAGTATGAGATTAGTACCGGGACTTATCGGTTTGCGGTGGATACGAATGGCGTGCTGACCGATTGCTTCTTATTAAATGAAGAAAAGTGGAAAGAGGATGGGGGCGAGATCGAGATTCCTGCAGCCGTCGGGGCAAAAACCGTAACGGGAATCGGACCGGACTGCTTCAGCGATGATAATATTAAGGATAATCTTGAAGTCTTAAAGATTGCTGACGGCGGTGCGGTAGCGTCTATTGCAGACCGCGCATTCGAGGGTTATCCGAAGCTGGAAGCGGTTTATATCGGCGATTCCGTCAATGCGATCGGAACGAGTGCATTTGAAAATTGCAAGAAATTGGAGACGGTTGTGTTCTCTACGCCCAAGGGAGGCTATCAGAATTTTACAATCGGACCGAATGCGTTTTCTACGGGAAGTAACAGGCTGACTTTCTATGGGGACATTGTAGAGGGGTATGCACCATTTGACTGGGCGATGTCGGAAGATAACTGGATGGATGCAGGGAACCTGTTACGCGTCTGCTATTCTTCGGGTACGCCGGAACATCCGAATCTGAAAGTGTTATTGGATAATAATACCAATCTGGTGACACTGGTCGGCTATCCGCATTATGAGCAGTTGGATGAGGAGATTCGTACAAAATATGAGGCATATTTGGGTGGAAATCCAAATCCGGCGGATACCCAGTTGACTGCGGAGCAGACAGAATGTTTGGAGAATACGCTGAATATTGTGATCCCGACAGGCGTGGAATCTATTGATGTAAGAGGATTTTTAGTAGATTCACAGAGAAATAGGAGTAACGCGACTGCCTATATGTCGGATGATGAGTATTATGGTACTTATCAGACAGATGGATTATTTAGCGGTTACTATGGTGAGATCGGTTCCGGCACTAGTCTGCGGGAGTATCCGGAAGACAGCGAGTACGAACAGGAAGCGAAAGGAAACGACCGGATTCTGTCGGTGACGATGAGTACTGTTAAGTATCTGCCTGACCGCGCGTTCGAGAGCTGCGAAAACCTGCAGGCTGTCGTGTTGGGAAGTGCAATGGAGGATATTGGTACTGCGCCGTTTACAGGGTGCAGGAATCTGACGAGTGTCGGAGGAAATAATAAGTATCCTTGTGAAAATGGGATTATCTATGAGACAAATGATACGGGGTTAACGATTGTTGAGTGTCTTCCTGCGCGCGGAGGCGCGGTAGGATCGCCGAGTGTGAACGAGATTACTGACCCCAATATTTCAAAAGTGACGCAGATTAACGAGGGGGCGTTTGAAAATTGCGCCAATGTGATGAATGTAGATTTCACCGCAGCGACAAAGCTGGCGCAGATACCGGAATCCTGTTTTAAGGGGGCGGAACGTCTGATGACGGTGTTGCTTCCGGAGACAGTGAACAAGATTTGGGAGGAAGCGTTTGCGGATACAAGATATTTGTCCGTGACAATTCCGGCGGTAGAAGTGGATATTGCCGATGATGCGTTTGACGGAGCGGAAACGGTTATTCTGCGTTCCTATAAAAATTCTACGGTTGAGCGTTATGCGAATCGTAAGAATCGTACCTTTGAGGAAATCGGCAGAAAGTATCGCGTACAGTTTTGGGATTATGACGGAACGGTAATTCCGATTAAGAACGAAGACGGAACAGAGACTGCTGTGCAATATGTAGAACATGGTCGCGCAGCACAGGAACCGGAAGCTCCGACAGGGAGAACGGATGGTTATGTATTTGACAAATGGGATAAGTCTTTTACGAACGTAACTTCGGATTTGGTTGTCATTGCCACCTATAAGTGGGGATATCCGGGCACTTCTCCGGGTGTGCTTCCGACTTCTCCGGGTGCGGGGACACCGGGAGCTGCAGGAGCGGGGACACCGACGCCGACGCCTAATGGGACGCCGACGCCCGGCGCAGGAACACCCGGTGCGGGAACGCCCGGTGCGGGAACGCCCGGTGCGGGAACGCCCGGTGCAAGCAATAATCAGGCAGCGAACAACCAGCGCTATCAACTGACCGTGCAGAACGGAACCGGAAGCGGAACCTATGTGGCGGGAACCTCCGTTGTTATCACGGCGAATACACCGCCGAGCGGTCAGCGGTTTGACCGTTGGACGTCGATTGCGAACGACTTTAATATCACAAGCGCAACGTCCTCTATCACGACGATCACGATGCCGTCCCACGACATGACGATCGTGGCAAATTATACGTCCGGCTCCGGTTCGTCGAGCGGAAATAATACCGGCAATGATGCCAATATTTCGACGAACACGAACGGAAACGGAAATACGGGCGGTACGACGGTGGATATTACGAAGCCGGGCATTTCCGATACGGATGTCGCATCTGCGACGGTGGAAGGTTCCACGGATAATTATGTCGTAAAGATCACGGATACCGCGGAAGCGCGTTCCGCAGTGGAAGCGGCGCTGATCAATGAGTACGGAACGCTTGATAATCTGCGTTATTTTGCGATGGATATTTCGCTTTATGATTCGACGGGAACCGTGAAGATCGCGGATACATCCGATCTTGCGGTCAACATCACAATGCCGATTCCTGATGAGCTGCGTCTGTATGCCGGCAATAATCAGGTGGCGGGTGTGGTAAACGGAAATGTGCTCGACAAGCTTTCGCCGAGATTTACAACGATCAACGGCGTGCCGTGCATTTCGTTTACGGCAACTCATTTTTCGCCGTACACGGTCTATGTGGATACCTCGAATCTTTCTGCCGGTGTGTCGGATTCGACGCCGAAGACGGGAGATCTGATTCATCCGAAATGGTTCTTGGCAGTTGCGCTTGCCTGTGTATCGCTGATTCTTCTGTTAAAGAAGGATAAGAAACAGGCGAATGTGAAAACGGCATAGGCGGTGAGGTTTTATATGGCAGGAAGATTCAGAAAAACAGTGGGGATTCTTTTGCTGATCACTGCTGTCATTATCAGTCAGATTCCGACGACGGATGCTTCGGCATCCGTCGGTGACTATAAGCTGAACGGCGATACGCTGATCCAGTACACGGGCAATGATGAGGATGTAACGATTCCAAGCGGCGTGCGGGTAATTGGAGAAGATGCGTTTTCGGGCAATCTGTCCATGAAGACGCTGACGATCCCGAGCGGCGTTGAGGAGATCCGCTATCATGCGTTCAGCGGGTGCGACAGATTGGAGAGCGTCACGATTGCAGACTCTGTTGCGATTATCGGGCAGGCGGTCTTTTCGGACTGCGGATCGCTGCGTGACGTCACGATCGGAAGCGGTCTGGTAAATATGGGCGGCGGCGTTTTTGCCGGATGTCCGAATTTGGCGGCGGTCAATATTGAGAGTACCAAATATCATTGCCGGGGCGGCGTGATCTACAATGAGCTGGAGACTACGTTAGTGGAAATGCTCGGCGGTTGTGAGACGATGGCATATGAAATGCCGTCCACGGTGGAGCGCATTGATCCGTATGCTTTTTGGGATTGCAAACAGCTTGCGTATGTGCAGCTGTCTGCGGCGCTTTCG
Organism: Clostridium sp.; assembly: GCA_023663615.1. GTDB lineage: Bacteria > Bacillota > Clostridia > Lachnospirales > Lachnospiraceae > DLAJ01. Next base: position 6,673 of record JAMPHA010000053.1, read on the forward strand.
GAGATACCGGCGTACTCGTTTTCCGGCTGTACCGGGCTCACGGCGGTCAGCGTTCCCTATTCCGTAAAGCGGATTGAGGCGAAGGCTTTTTCAGACTGCCGTAATTTGCTGTATGCGGAAATTCCGGGGACGGTATCATGGATTCATCCGACGGCGTTTGACGGCTGTTACCAGGTGCAGCCCGTGACGGAAGCCGGGTCGGCGGCGGCGCAGTATTTTGCGGGATTGGATTTATCGCCTGCGGCGCGCGCGGAATACGAAGATGTGGTGGAAACGATTTTAAGCGGTGCCATCGTGCAGCCGGATTCCTATGCGACGCCGACGATCGGAACGACGGGAGCGCCGGGAGCCGGTACAGCGGGAAGCACGTTTGTGACGCCGGGTGCGGAGGTAACAGGCGGCGCCAATGTGACAGGCGGAGCGTCCGCGACAGAGGGAGCGGAGCCGGCGGACAGTGCGGCGCAGATGCCGGGTTCGCCGTCTTATTATAATCCGCTCGTGCCGGAAAACGGTGTGCTTGGAAAAACGATGATCGTATCGGGGGATGCGGTCGTGTTCATTGATAATACGAGACAATATGTGTATGAGACAGGAAACAGCCTGCAATCCTATTCTGCGGGCGTGCCGGATTTTGGGCAGACGAACGGCGCGGGTAGTTCCGCTGACAGCCCGCAGACGGAAGCTGTTCCGAGTGCAGGCGGCGCCGGAGAAACGTCAGCGGCAGGCGCATCGACAGGAACGGCAGCTTCGCCGGCGGGTTCGTCAGTGGCAGGCGCGCCGGCTTTAGACAGTCCGTATTCAGAAGAGGAAAAAGGTGTTTATTTTCCCAAATATGCGGTTGTAAACGGAAATAAGATCGTCGATCAGGCGTTTTATAACCAGACGGATATGACGGAATATGTTTTTGACGCGGGAATCACGGAAATCGGGGATTTTTCGTTTGCGCGTTCAGGGTTGACGAGTGTGGCGCTGCCGGAAGGACTTTTAACGGTCGGATACGGTGCGTTTTATCACTGTGACAATTTACGGGACGTGGAGATTCCAGCAACGGTCCAAACGATCGAGCCGTATGCGTTTGCCAATACGCCATGGCTGACAAATTGGATGAATCATGGAAGTAATGGGAGCGGCGGGGAGTTTTTGATCGTCGGCGACGGTGTGTTGCTCGCTTACCGCGGTTCGAGCGGCAAGATTACAATTCCTGACGGGGTGAAAACGATCGCGCAGGGATGTTTTTCCGGACATACGGGCATTGTATCCGTGTCCATGCCGCCGAGTCTGGAGGTCATCTGCGAGGAGGCGTTCGCGGATTGCAGAAATCTCACGTCGCTGACCGGAGGAGTCAACATAAAGCGGATTGAGGACCGCGCGTTTTCCGGCTGTCCTTTGACGACGGTGAAAATCGGCGCCCATGTGGAGGAAGTCGGACTGCGGGCGTTTGACACGACGGGAACGCTGCAGGCTGGGAAGTCTGTCACGTTGGATTTTCAGGGCGGCGTGCTTCCGGGAGTCGGGGCGGTGCAGACTTCCCAGCGGCTTTATAACGAGGCGTATCGCGATCTTGTCTTTTGCGGAGCGGATGTGGCGATCGTGCCGGATGAGAATGTGGTCTTAGACGGTACGGTATTGGATCCGTCGCAGAACGGATTCCGCGGTGTGATCTGCTGTTTTAACGAGGATTCTGCGGGCGTAACGATCCTGAAATACACGGGTCCGGGCGTGAATCCGTTGACAATCAGCCTGCCGGCGTCGATCCGGTATTACGGCAGAGAATATCCCGTGACGCAGATTCGGGAGGATGTATTTTCTTATCTGCTGCCCGCGGCAGATCGGGAAGACGCAGGAGACAGAGACGCAGATGACGGGAATGTGGCGGATCGGGAAGGCAGCGGAGAAGCAGTATCGGACGATGGGCAGGCGCTGTCCGAAGAAAGTTCGGCGGGAACGACCACATCGGTCGCAAATACCGTTGCAGGGCAGCATACGAACGGACATATCACGGTGAGCCTGCGCTCCAATACGCTGACAAAACCGGACTGCGTGCAGGTAGATACGAACAGTATCACGGGAAGTTATGAAATGATCATTGCGGATGACGTGATCGCAAGGCAGGAAATGCTGGATGCATACCGCGCCCTGTACGGGAATGCGGACAATCTGCTGCTCTACGGCTATGATATTTCCATGCGGGATGAATACGGCGTTCCGATCACGGGACTCGGCAAAAAGAATCTTCTTTTGACTGTGCCGGTTCCCGACGATATAGAGCCGGAACATGCGCGTGTGCTCTGTGTGGATGAGGACGGTCAGCTGGAGAGTGTTGCGGCGCAGTTGACGGAGAAAAACGGGCAGCCGTGCCTGCAATTTTATGCAAGACATTTTTCTCATTATGGGATTTATACGTTCTTAAGCGACCAGGGTGCGCAGGTCAGCCACGGGAAGCTGGACGCCTCGCCCGATACGGGGGACGGCATTCATCCGAAATGGTTTTTGTGCGTGGGAATGGTGTCCGCCGCCATGGTGCTGTTTTTATGGAGAGGGAAAAAAAGCAAAATCTGATAAGGTTCATATGATAATAAAAACGGGTGCTGTCAAGATAGACAGCATCCTTTTTTATAGAGGAAATTTATGGACAGAGTAAAACGTCTTATCAGATATGCATGTGCGGACAGGTTGCGGCTGTACGGGAAAGGGGTGCGGATCGCCGTGCTGGATTCCGGGATCGCCCCGCATCCCGATCTGAAAGGGAGAAGCATCCTGTTTCGGGACTTTACGAAAAATGCGCGCGTCGGCGCGTATGATGATTGCGGACATGGGACGCATATTAACGGAATCCTCGCAGGGAGCGGCATGATGTCGGGCGGAAAATACAGCGGCATGGCGCCCGAATGCGAATTGATCAATGCGAAAATTTTACATGCGAACGGAGAGGGGGACAGTGAAGCGCTTCTGCATGCGTTGGAATGGGTGCTGCGGCTTCACCAAAGACAGCGCGTTCATGTATTGAATCTGTCCCTTGCGGTCTACGGGCTTAAGGATGAGCGGATGCTTTCGGAAATGTCCCGGATGTTGGAATATGTCGGTGAAGAAGGAATTTTGGTCGTGACAGCGGCGGGAAACGGCGGACCGGCGTACGGGACGATCTCCCAGATCGCGTTAAGCTCCCGTGTTCTGACCGTCGGGTGCCATGATTTCGGTTATACGGACAAACAGGGGCGCTCGTGTGAAATGCGTTCGGGGCGCGGCAGTTACGGACGGGAAATCAGAAAGCCGGATCTGGTAGCGCCGGGAACGGAAGTCTATTCCTGCGCGCACCGTCCGGCGCGGGGATACGGCGGCTGGGGATATACGGCAAAAACGGGAACCTCCATGTCCGTACCGATCGTGGCGGGCGCCGCGGCGCTTTTGATGCAGCAGCAGCCCCATATGAGCGCTTACATGGTCAAAAGAAAATTGCAGCTGGGCACCACAGATCTTCATGAGAATTATGCGAAACAGGGCTACGGCATGTTGAATATGGAAAAATTATTGACAAGCAAAGTATAATTGTATACAATGATACCGTTGCGAAGGGCATTCTTTTTTTGAATACGGAAGGAGAAACGTGCGCAGATGAACAAAGAGCAGATGTTTGAGAACAGACCGGTCAGTATGAACAGCAATAACAATCTGTTGCAGATCGAGGAGCACATTTATTATCTGGATGACGTGCAGAAGCCAAATGTGTTCCGGAATATGTTTCCGTACTCCGAAGTGCCGAAGATTCCATTTAATGACCGGATCGTGCCCCATAACATGCCGAAAGATATTTGGATCACGGATACGACGTTTCGCGACGGACAGCAGTCGAGAGCGCCGTACACGACCGAGCAGATCGTAACGATCTATGATTATCTGCACAGGCTGGGCGGAGAAAACGGGATGATCCGTGCGAGCGAGTTCTTTTTATATAGTAAGAAAGACCGCGATGCGGTATACAAATGCATGGAGCGCGGGTACCGCTTTCCGGAAGTGACGAGCTGGATTCGTGCGAGCAAGGAAGATTTTAAGCTTGTCAAGGAGCTCGGCATGAAAGAGACGGGCATTCTGGTAAGCTGTTCGGATTATCATATTTTCCTGAAATTAAAGATGAACCGCAGGCAGGCGATGGAGCATTATCTGAGCATTGTCAAGGCGTGTCTGGAGGAGGGGATCAGTCCGCGGTGCCACTTGGAGGATATTACGCGGGCGGATATTTACGGATATGTCGTGCCGTTCTGCTTAGAGCTTATGAAGCTGATGGAGGAATATCACATTCCGATCAAGGTGCGCGCCTGCGATACGATGGGCTATGGCGTCAACTATCCGGGCGCGGTCATCCCGCGCAGCGTGCAGGGGATCATTTATGCGCTCTATACGCATGCGGGCGTGCCGCATGAGCTGATCGAGTGGCACGGGCATAATGATTTTTATAAAGCGGTCGTTAATTCGACGACGGCGTGGCTTTACGGCTGCTCCGGCGTGAACACCTCGCTGTTCGGTATCGGGGAGCGGACGGGAAACACGCCGCTTGAGGCGATGGTCTTTGAATACGCGCAGCTTCGGGGCGACTTAAACGGGATGGATACGACGGTGATTACCGAGCTCGCGGAGTATTATGAGAAGGAGATCGGCTATCGGATCCCGCCGCGCACGCCGTTCGTCGGGAAGAATTTTAATGTGACGCGGGCGGGCATTCATGCGGATGGTCTTCTGAAAAACGAGGAGATCTACAATATATTCGATACAGAAAAGTTCCTGAACCGTCCGGTGCTCTGCGCGGTATCCAGCACGTCGGGTTTAGCGGGGATCGCGCATTGGATCAACACCTACTATAAGTTAAAGGACGACGAGGCGGTGGAGAAGCATTCTCCGCTTGTGGCGGCGGTAAAGCAATGGGTGGATGAGGAATATGCCGGCGGGCGCGTGACGGTCTTAACGGACGAGGAGCTGACGAAGGTGATCAGCGGAATCTGTGAGCGGCTTCAGATCACGCTCGGATCGGGAAAGGAGTCTGACACGAATGCAGAAGCAGGATGTGAAAAATGAGGTGACGGATAAATATTCTCTGCGCGGAAGAGTATTCCAGCGTCTGCGCGATGATATTTTAAGCGGCAGGTATCAGGAGCATGAGGAATTAAAAGAGGTGGCGATCGGGGAGGAGCTTGGCGTCTCCCGCACGCCGGTCAGGGAGGCGTTCCGCCAGCTGGAGCTGGAAGGGCTCATTCAGATCATTCCCAATAAGGGCGCTTATGTGACGGGGATCACGTTAAAGGACGTGGAAGATATTTACCGGATGCGTTCTCTTTTGGAGGGACTGTGCGCAAAATGGGCGACCGCGCATATCACAAAGGAGCAGTTGGAGGAGATGGAGGAAAACGTCTATCTTTCAGAATTTCACGCCGCGAAAGGGCATTTCGACCAGATGGCGGAACTCGACAACCGTTTTCATGAGATCATGTACGAGGCGTCGGATTCGAAGATGCTGGAGCATCTGCTGAAGGATTTTCACCAGTATGTGCTGCGCGTCCGCCAGAAAACGCTGGCGAGCAATGTGCGGAGCGTCGCGTCCAACAAGGAGCACCGCATGATCATGGAGGCGATCAAAAGCGGCGATGCGGACAAAGCGGAGCAGCTTGCCAATCAGCACATCGTGAATGCGTATGACAATATGATTAAAAACGGACTCTATGAAATTTACGGACAGGAAAAGAAGGATTTGTGATTCAGACTTAGGAAATCCATGGGCAGAACGGGATAAGACTGATTTGCGCAGAAACGGATAAAAGCAGAACAAATAAAAGCAGGACAAATAAACGCAGAATCGGAAAACGGAAAAGCAGGAGGAAACACATGGGAAAAATTCAGATGAAAACGCCGCTCGTGGAGATGGACGGGGACGAGATGACCAGGATTCTCTGGAAAATGATCAAGGAGGAACTCTTAGAGCCGTATATTGATCTGAAAACGGAATATTACGACTTAGGGCTCGCACATAGAAACGAAACGGATGATCAGGTGACGATGGATTCGGCGGAGGCAGCCAAAAAGTACGGCGTCGCGGTAAAGTGCGCCACGATCACGCCGAATGCCGCGCGCATGGACGAGTATCACTTAAAAGAAATGTGGAAAAGTCCGAACGGCACGATCCGCGCCGCTTTAGACGGAACGGTATTCCGCACGCCGATTGTTGTCAAAGGCATCGAGCCGGTCGTAAAAAACTGGAAAAAGCCGATCACGCTTGCCAGACATGCCTATGGCGATATTTATAAGAATACGGAGCTGCGCGTGCCGGGAGCCGGAAAAGCGGAGCTTGTTTTTACGGCACAGGACGGAACCGAAACGAGAGCGCTGATCCATCAGTTTGACGGCGCGGGCATTTTACAGGGCATTCACAATACCGACCGCTCGATCACCAGTTTCGCGCATGCATGTTTTCAATATGCGCTCTCCACAAAGCAGGATCTTTGGTTTGCGACAAAGGATACGATTTCCAAAAAATACGATCATCATTTCAAGGACGTGTTTGCCGAACTGTACGAGAACGAGTACCGACAGAAATTTGAGGATGCCGGCATTACTTATTTTTATACCCTCATTGACGACGCGGTCGCGCGCGTCATGAAAGCGGAGGGCGGCTTTATCTGGGCATGTAAAAATTATGACGGGGATGTCATGAGCGATATGGTGAGCTCCGCGTTCGGCTCGCTCGCCATGATGACGTCCGTGCTCGTGTCGCCGGACGGCGTCTATGAATACGAGGCGGCGCACGGAACGGTACAGCGCCATTATTACAAGCATTTGAAGGGAGAGGAGACGTCAACCAATTCCGTTGCGACGATCTTTGCGTGGACAGGGGCGTTAAGAAAGCGCGGCGAGCTTGACGAGCTTCCGGAGCTGGTGCAGTTTGCGGACAGGCTGGAGAAAGCGACGCTCTCCACGATCGAATCGGGAAAGATGACAAAGGACTTAGCGCTAATCACGAGCCTTTCCGACGTGACGGTATTAAACAGCGCCGACTTTATCAAGGCGGTCCGCGAAACGCTCGACGCGGCTGTGTAAGCGCACAATCGCACAACCCCTAATATGCGTTTCGCAATCACCTAAAAGGATTTGGGTGTCAAAAGAGCAAAATGTGGAAAAGATATATCCCGACACGGGCGTCCGTTACGGATATATCTTTTTTTGCGCGATAAGCTTAAGAAGCGAAGTGTTTCCGGTGCCGCTGCCGTGCCGGCGCTATTGCAGATGCAGTCCGCGCAAATGCCCGCGCCAGCCTTGAAAGGAAAAAATAATTCGCACTAATTCCATAGAAGGAGAGCCTCTT
>JAMPHA010000054.1:0-12165 GCA_023663615.1 Clostridium sp.
AGTATATACAAATAATAGCTATATTACAACCTATTTTATAGAAATAAATATTTTCTTCTTTTATCCTGTTCCGCATTGTCATTTAGATTTTTCCGACAGGATAGGGTTTATTCTGTCCGCAGGACATGCTACAATGTCGATAGATAACCAATCACACACGCTGCATCCGTGCGGCAGAAACGGAGGTTTTATGATTGAAAACGAACAGGTACAAAAAATTCTTTACGGAGGCGACTACAACCCGGAACAGTGGCCGGAAGACATTTGGGAGGAGGATATGCGCCTTTTTAAGCTTGCGCACATTGACGTCGTTACCTTAAATGTCTTTAGCTGGGCGGCGCTCCAGCCAAATGAGGATACCTATGATTTCGAGAAGCTTGACCGCATTTTTGAACTGGTCCAGCGAAACGGGCTCAAGGTCTGCCTTGCAACCTCCACAGCGGCGCACCCCGCATGGATGGCGCGGAAATACCCCGACATCCTGCGCACGGAGCACAGCGGCATCCGCCGCAAATTCGGCAGCCGCCACAACTCCTGCCCGAATTCTCCCACTTACCGCAAATACGCCGCCGCGCTCACAAAAAGGCTGGCTGAGCGCTACGGCGCCCGTGACTGCATTGTCAGCTGGCATGTCTCCAACGAATTTGGCGGCGCCTGCTACTGTGACAACTGCGAGCGCGCTTTTCGTCTTTGGTTAAAAGAAAAATACGGCACGATTCAGGAACTGAACCGCGTCTGGAATACTTCTTTCTGGGGGCATACCTTTTATGACTGGGAGGACGTCGTGGTTCCCGACATGCGTTCCGAGGAATTTCTGTGGGATCACGTCCGCACGAATTTTCAGGGAATCTCCCTCGATTACATGCGTTTTCAATCCGACAGCATGCTTGCCTGCTATTGTATGGAACGCGACATCATCCGGCAGTACACGCCTGCGATCCCGGTCACGACAAATCTGATGGGCACCTACAAGCAGCTGGATTATCAGAAATGGGCGCGTGAAATGGATTTCGTTTCCTGGGATAATTATCCTTCCTATGACGACACCTTCTCATGGACCGCCATGCGCCACGATCTGATGCGCGGCTTAAAACAGGGAAAACCGTTCGCCCTGATGGAGCAGACGCCGAGCGTGAGCAACTGGCATTTCTATTGTAAGCTGAAACGTCCCGGCGTGATGCGTTTATGGAGTTATCAGGCGGTCGCGCACGGGGCGGATACCGTCATGTTTTTCCAGATGCGCAGGAGCATCGGCGCCTGTGAAAAATATCACGGCGCCGTCATCGACCACGTTGGCAATGAAAATACCCGCGTATTCCGCGAGATTGCCGCGCTCGGCGGGGAACTTGACGCACTTGGGGCGCAGACGCTCGGCGCGCGCACGGACGCGAAAGCCGCGATCGTATTTGACTGGGACAACTGGTGGGCGGCGGAATATTCCGCCGGTCCGAGCACGCTGATCCGCTATCCCGAAGAGGTATTCCAGTATTACCGCGCGCTCCATGAGGCAAACATTTCCGTCGATTTCGTCAGCGTGGCGGACGATCTTTCGGGATACCGCCTTGTCATTGCGCCGCTTTTATACATGTGCAAGGACGGATTCGATGAAAAAATCCGCCGTTTCGTGTCAGACGGCGGCACGTTCCTCACCACCTATTTCAGCGGCTATGTGGAGGATCACGACCTCGTGGTGACCGGCGGCTATCCCGGCAGACTGCGCGATATTCTCGGTATCTGGGTGGAGGAATCCGATGCGCTTCCGCCGGAGGAAGAGAACGCATTCCTTTACCGCGGACAGCGCTATCCCGCCGCACTTTTATGCGACCTGCTGCATCTTGAGGGCGCGGAGTCCCTTGCCGAATACCAGAGCGACTTTTATCAGGGTATGCCCGTCCTCACCAAGAATCACTTTGGCAGCGGAAATGCCTACTATGTCGCCGCCCGCTCCGACGCGCGTTTTTACCGCACCTTCCTCACGGAACTGTGCGAAGAACTCTCCATCCGCCCCGTACACGCCTCTCCGGACGGCGTAGAGGTTTCCCTGCGAAAAAAGGACGACGCCGGTTTCCTGTTTTTCTTAAACCACAACGACGCCGAAACGTCCGTCTGCATGGAAGTAAGCGGCACGGAACTGTTATCCCAAAAACAGCTTGCACGCGGCGATACGCTTTCTCTTGCGCCAAAGGGCGCCGCGATCGTCCGGTTTCCGATTTTCGCCTGAAAACCGATACGCAGCTGTATACTTTACCCAAAATTGGCGCAGACTGATTGTATGAAAAAAAAATCTCTCGATGCCAACACACAAAATTTCTCTTTTTTTGATGATTTCTTATACTGCGGCTTTCTCGGATGGATCACAGAAATTCTCTTTACGGCGTGCAACACCCTGAAGCGGCGTGATTATTCCTTAAAAGGGATCACGTCGCTCTGGATGTTTCCGATTTACGGTCTGAGCGCATGCCTTTATCCGATCGCCGCATTCTTAAAAAAACACAGAGTGCGGACGTCCGTGCGCGGACTGCTCTACACTCTGTGCATTTTTATGATCGAATTTTTAAGCGGCAGTATGCTTTCCAAACGCAAGCGCTGCCCCTGGAATTATTATCGCTCGCCCTACCATGTCCGCGGCGTGATTCGCTTAGACTATGCCCCCTGCTGGTTCGGCTTTTCGCTTTTGATGGAAAAACTGTTGTTACGGCGCCACAACGCTGACGCGTTGACGCGAAAAAATCGTGTTTTACACGCTTCGAAGAATCGCATCAGCGATTCTTCACGGACTGCAATTTCCTATAAGTAACTAGTCGTGCCGGCTCGCTGCCTTACAGATCCGCCGGATCGGCGTCGCTTAAATCGCCCGTGCCGATATTGAGCATATTCATCGTGCGCCGCTTCATGCGCGCCTCCTCCGAAGCCTGCAAAATAAAATCCTTCACCGCTTTGGAATTTTTGATATGGGAGATCTGAAGCTGCGGATCGGTCGTATCGCCCGTAAAGCAGATGACCGTGCCAAGTCCAAACATCTTTTCCGCCAAGGTCGCGGTGTGCTTCACGTCCTGCACCTTATACATATAACAATCGTTCTCCTCCGTGTGAAACAGCCCGCTGTTGATCGTAATCAGATCCTCCTTGATCGTGTATTTGGTAAACGTAAACGGCAGTCCCAAAAACACCCATCTTTTTCTCTCTTTGAATTCCGCCATGTCCGACTCCTTTCCGTCCTATCCGCTTTTTCCTGCGTTTCGTACCGCGCCTCTTCCATTGGATGGACTTTAGTTATAATATAGCAAATTCCCCGCCAAAGGGAAACTGTTTTTCGCGAAAATCGGACAAAATTTTTCTCAAGGTTCCAGCTTTTCATGCTTTTTGCCCCGATACTGCTCCAGCTTTTCATTCAGGCGCTTCGTATCCTGCGCAGTGCGCCGCCATGCAGCGCCTGAGACGATCGCATAGATGGACGCAATGCTGATTATCATGGCAAGCAGACTCTTTAAGTACTTCACATGATACCAGTCAAACAGACTGCCCGCTCCCAGCACGATCAGATTGATCAGCAGATAGTGGATCCCGATCCGGATAACAATTTCCTTTTTTTTCATCACACGGTCCCACGGAAAAATAAAACAGCTCAGCGCGCAGACGAACGAAACAACCGCCATCTGACAGAATATCACGGATTCGACCCGTTCTATCGGATTGACGATCGTGGTAAAGATTCCCACTACGATCACTACACATGCCAAGATCATGCTAAATACTTCCCACAAAAATTTAATTCTTCTTTTCATGCACCGCACCCCCCTACAAGCCCAGCTTCTCTTTTAATCCGGCGGCATACTGCCTGGAAACGATCAGTTTTTCTCCGTTGTCCAGGCACGCTTCGAACCGCCCGTTAAAGCCGGGGCTGAAATTTTTCACCTTCGAAAGATTGATGATCGTGGATTTGGACGCGCGAAAAAAATCCGTATGCCGGAAGCGTTCTTCCAGATCATACAGTCTGCCTTTCACTTCGTACACCTCTTTTTGCGTATAGGCGAACACGCGGTTATCCACGGACTCAAAGTAATAGATTTCGGCAGGCGTGATCTGGAATATTTTTTCGCCCTTGGAAACGGTCATTTTATCCCTGCCCGCCTTGAGTGCATAAATCATCGTTAAAAGCTCTTCATCCACCTGCTTACAGCGAATGATAATCTCATCCTCCGCATCCTCCGGGCAATCCTGAATGATAATATTCATGGTAATCCTCACTTTTCATAAAAAAGCACGGTTCAGCGGTCTCCCATCCTGCGCTTCCGATTGCATAACGCGGCGGTCAGAATGGCAAGAACAGCGTATCCGAGCAGAACCAGAACGGAAATCCCGTTCGAAATATCCGTTCCGCCAATGGAAATAGAAACGCCCAGCTCCTCCCTGAAAATTTCCCCGGCAACATCAGGCAGTCCGGCAAATGTCTCTAAAACCGCATCATTCGTACATACCTTGCGCATCATGGACGCGCCGTGCAGTACGGGCAGGCACGCCAACACATCCCGCACATGGCGGTTCAGCGTACCGAGCGGAATATAAATGCCTCCCACGAACCCGACCAGCGTGCCAATGATCGTCAGCATCCCGCTCCATGCGCTGTCACTGCGGATAAATAACGCCAAAAGATAACCGAGCGCGCTGAACGTAAACGTATTTAACGCGATCAGTCCGACCAGTTTCAGCATCGCCCATACGGACAGCATCGGATACCCCTGCACGACAAAATAGAGTTCTCCTACAACCATTGTTACAATACAGAGTACGGTCCCAACCATCCAAGAAGCCAAAATATACCCCAAGGACAGCTTTATGCGCGACACCGGCGTGACATAGAACGCCAGACTCCGCTTTCTCGTTTCATCCTGCACCATTGTTCCCAGCACCGTCAGCGTGATCGTCACCGCATTTACGACCAGAATGCCGGCAAGCGTCCATTGCTGAATTAAATACACTGCGTTCCGTTTATCCGCCGCAGTATCCCGCTCCCCGAAATCCTCCAGAATGGATACCACGCCGTCACTGTTCATTTTTCCCAAAAAAAGTACCATCAGCGCCAGCACGATCAGCATGGACAACATCGAAAAAAACACGGCGCTCCGATCGCGCAAAAAAACAAGACAATTCCTTTTTGTCATATAATAAATTTCTCTCATACCAATCCTCCCGTATACAAATCTTCCTGCATCCCGCCATGCCTGCGGCGGGGGCGTGACTGCGGCAGCTTTCCAATGTTTGCACCCGGAATCGTATATCCTCAACGCCTGCGGCGGGGATCATGACGGCTCCAGACTTTTCCCGGTTACATTTAAGAATACATCATCCAAAGTGCCCTGTATCATCTCGAATCCGCAGATGCAGGGTTTCACGGCATTTAGGATTTCCAATGCGTTCATGCTCTCCTGCACCACGACCGTCATTCTGCCGTCTGCACGAACGATGTCAAATTTTCCGCTATGGAACCGTGTATCGGCATGCCCCGCATTTACCTGCGTTCTGGCATCTGCCTGCGTTTCTGCCGCCATCTGCGCTCCGGCATTTGCAAGCATCTGCATCAGCTCCGCTTCCCGCCCGTCCCGCGGGACCAGATGCAGCCGGTCTTTTGCATATTGCTCTTTCAAGGAAAACGGCGTTCCGTATTCTAATATTTTCCCTCGGTCGATGATGGCGATGTGCCGCGCGTTCGCCGCTTCTTCCATATAATGCGTCGTGAGAAAAATCGTCGTTTCGTTTTCTTTTTGCAGGGTGCGCATGCTTTCCCAGACAAACTGCCTTGTCTGCGGATCCAACCCGGTCGTCGGCTCATCCAAAAATAAAATTTCCGGCGTATTGATGAGCGCCGCCGCGATCTCGCACCGCCGCTTCTGCCCGCCGGACAGCCGCTTATAGAGCGTCGTAAAAATATCTTCCAAATGAAGCGCTTCGCAAACGCGGTCCACACGGCCGCGCAGCTCCTGCGCGCGAAAACCGTACAGAGAACCTCGGACATAAAGATTTTCTTTGACGCTCAAACGATCGTCCAGACAGTTGTGCTGCCACACCACGCCGATCTGTTTCCGGATGCTCTCATCCTCCGCTCCCAGCGCATATCCGCAGAGCTTCGCGGCTCCCGCCGTAGGGGCGAGCAGCGTGCAGAGCATATTGATCGTCGTGGATTTTCCCGCGCCGTTGACGCCCAGGAACCCAAATAATTCTCCCTTTTCCACCGAAAAAGAAAGATCGTCCACCGCTTTTACTTCACCGAATTGCTTTTTTAATCCGCTGACTTCAATCATCTGTTCCATCCCGTATGATTTCCTTTCTCTTGATCGCAGCCGGAAAGATCAAATATACTTCCAGCGCGGGATCTGTGCTGACAGCATAAATCTTAGTGTGAGCATATCTGATTTCAAAGCAGGATACAAGGAAAATACGGTAAGTTGCATTTTGGCGGGGGTAAGCTGCAAAGGATTTTTTTCCCGCCGGATGACTGTTGCCCTTGTTATACGCTTGAGAAAGCGTATACACTTTCAACACCTGACTAAGAAAAAGAATATACACGAATACGGTGAGGTTACAGAAGGGATGAATTGATTTGTCTCAGACTTTCACAGGAGAAAGCGCGCTCACATCGGCTCGCGCGCTTTCTCCTCACAATATTTACAGCGGTATGTTTCCGTCGCCTCATCGGCAAGAACAAAAATATGGGGAAGTCCCTGTTCGATCGACGTAATGCAGCGTGGGTTTTTACAATGATAGACATCGCGGATCTCCTTCGGAAGCTGTAAATCTTTTTTGTCTACAATCTCACCGTTCTTGATAACGTTGACCGTAATGTTATGATCTATGACCGCGAGCACGTCCATATCGAGCATATGAATATCGCATTCCACTTTTAATATATCTTTCTTGCCGAGCTTATTGCTGCGCGCATTCTTGATGATCGCAACGGTGCAGTCTAACTTGTCCAATCCGAGATGATAATAAATGGAAAGACTTTTTCCCGCTTTGATATGGTCGAGCACAAAGCCCTCTTCGATTTTTCCTACGTTCAGCATGTGTTGGCTTCCTTTCTTTTTCTGCTTTTTCTTTCTATTTTTCCTAATTCGCGTCTGCGGCATTGTACCCGAAAACGCCGTCCATGATTACCGCTGTCTCGTCGTATTCCTGATTCGCATTTACGGCATTGTAGCCCGTCTTTAGAACCGTATCATGATACTGAAATTGTGAACTGCCCCTCATTTTCCGAATGCCGCACTGTCTCTTTAGAACCGTATCATTGCACCGTAATCCCCAGCAGCGTTAAGATCAGCGCCATGCGTACATAGACGCCGTACTGCACCTGCTTAAAGTACACGGCGCGCGGATCGCTGTCCACCTCGACGGAAATCTCGTTCACGCGCGGGAGCGGATGCAGAATCAGCATGTCCTCACGGGCGCGCTCCATTTTTGTTTTATCGAGAATATAAAAATCCTTGAGCCGCACATAATCTTCCTCATTAAAGAAGCGCTCTTTCTGCACGCGCGTCATGTAAAGAAGATCCAGTTCGGGCATCACATCATCCAGACTGATGACCTCCCGATAGGGGATCTTTTTTTCTTTCAGCATTTCAATCAGATAATCCGGAATGCGCAGTTCCTCCGGCGAAATAAATACGAAACGGATGTTCTCATAACGCACGAGCGCGTTAATCAGCGAATGCACGGTTCGTCCGAATTTCAGGTCGCCGCACAGACCGATCGTAAAATCGCCAAGCCGCCCCTTTAAGGAACGTATCGTTAAAAGGTCCGTCAAGGTCTGCGTCGGATGCTGGTGCCCGCCGTCCCCCGCGTTAATAACCGGAATACTGGAAAACTGCGCCGCAACCATCGGCGCGCCCTCTTTTGGATGGCGCATGGCGCAAATATCGGCAAAGCAGGACACCACGCGGATCGTATCGGCAACGCTCTCCCCTTTGGACGCGGAAGAAGAACCCGCATCGGAAAAGCCGATGACGGAGCCGCCCAGATTCAGCATCGCGCTCTCAAAACTTAAACGCGTGCGCGTGCTCGGCTCATAAAAACAGGTCGCGAGTTTCAAACCGTCGCAGGCATGGGCGTAACGACCGCGATGGTGCTCAATATCGTTTGCAAGGGTAAAAAGGGTATTTAGTTCCTCGACCGAAAAGTCAAGCGGACTCATCAAATGTCTCATGGTTGAACTCTCCTATAGGAATTTGGATGTTAAAAAAGCGAAGAGTAAAAACTCTTCGCCCTTCATCACTTGTATTGAAGTAAAATATCGGTTGATTTTCTTGCAGGTGCATTCGGCGTTTCATCGGGATAACCGATCGCGATCAATGCCGCCACTTCCTGATCTTCGGGAACTGCCAATAAATCCTCGATCGTTTTTTCATCGAAGATTCCCATAATCACGGAACCGATTCCCTGCTCCCACGCCGCGAGGCAAAACGTCTGTACTGCCACGCCTGCGTCAAACATCTGCCAATGGTCGCCTTTCGTCGTCGTATAGGAGCCGTCGCGCTCAAAACCGCAGCGGTTCTTAATCAAAGTAGCGACCACCAATGCAGGCGCGCCGTTGATAATGTCCGCGTTATGGAGGATCGTCGCTTTCGCCGCAAGCTCCGCCTTTAACGCGGAATCCTCTACGACGGTGTAACGCGTGATCTGTGTATTCTTCCAGCTCGGCGCAAATGAAGCCGTCTCCACAATGGAGTTTAACAGTTCGTGACTGACAGGATCCGCCTTGAATTTGCGAACGCTGCGTCTCGTGGTAATGCATTCTTTTGCTGTCATGGGAGACCTCCTTTTTCATTTTTTATATTGTAGCACAAGTTTCGCAGTTTGCCTACCCTTTATGAAATGAATTTATCTCATCGGATATATGCACTAAAAAATTCGACATCATCATTTCTCTCAATACTCAATTCTTCTTTCCATATGGTACAGTGTCTTCAGCAACCATACTTAACATTTCTGCCGACTGAAAAGAATAATCAACTGCTCTATGCTCCAACTCCTCCATATCAGTATTATCTGTCCAAAGCTCACACTGAGTCATAACTGTCTGAACCGCATCCTCCATGCCTTCGGGCGGATATTTATGTTTTTTTAGAAGCTTTTTGACCAGCATACGCATCTTAGCACGAGCGGACTCACGCTTCTGCCAATCAATAGTTCTATTCTTTTTAAGCGTTTCTGTCAGTTCTTTTGTTATGGCAATCAATTCTTCATTTTCATAGAAATCTTTGATCGCCTGCGGTCTCGTCAGAGCATCGTAGAAGGCAAGCTCATCTGCCGTAAGACCAAGCTTTTCTCCTTCTTTTTGTGCTGTCGTAATCTGCTTTGCAAGATTTAACAGTTCCTCAATAACCTGCTCATTAGTAAGCATTCCATTCAAATAAGCATTCATTGCCCGTTGAATAATCTCGCTGAATTTTTCAGACTTAACCACATTCGTTCGACGATAAACCTGCACCTGTTCTGCAATCAGCTTTTTTAAAAGCTCGACTGCAAGATTTTTCTCTTTCATCTTTGAAATTTCCTCAAGGAACTTCGGATCAAAGAGCGAAAATTCTTGATGTACATCAGTAAACAGGTTGATAACACCATCACTCTTAATACTTTGCTTCAAAAGATCGTTGATGCGCTGATTCATTTCCGGCAGAGAAATTTTTTGCTCACCATTACCTTGATTCAACAATCGTAAAGTTAATACACGTACCGCCTCAAAAAAGGCAGCCTCAAATCGCAATTCTTCCGGAACAAGGGATGAACAGAGCGAAAGTGCCTGATGCAGCATAAGCGCTTCCTTAACAAACATATCCTTCGCTTTTTCCATTTCACGACCAACAATAAAGTTTACTGCTCCACTTATGGTTCGTGCTCTCTCAAGATCTGTGCCTCCTGTAAATTTTGAGTAATCATACTCATGAAATAAGTCTTGGCAAATAGACAACTTTTCTAAAAACTTCGGATATGCCACTTTTGCAACATCGGTATCTCCATAATTCTTTTTATCGCGGACAGTATAATCATTCATAGCCTGCTTCAAAGCGGAAGCGATGCCAACATAATCAACAACCAGACCGCCTTCCTTGTCATGAAAAACACGATTCACACGAGCGATTGCCTGCATAAGGTTGTGACCGGACATGGGCTTATATACATACATGGTCGCAAGTGACGGTACATCAAAGCCGGTCAACCACATGTCCACTACAATAGCAATTTTGAGTGGACTGCCATTATCTTTGAAAATTTTGGCAAGTTCATCCTTGTGACGTTTATTGCCGATCACTTTACGCCATTCCTCTGGATCCTTATTGCTTTCCGTCATTACAACAGCAATCTTATTTGTCCACTTTGGTCTAAGCTCCAAAATGCGTTTGTATATTTTCATAGCGATTGCACGGGAATATGCCACAATCATTGCCTTACCTGTAAGCAGATTTTCGCGATAATTTTCATAATGGTCAAGTATGTCACAAACCAGTGAATTGATTGTCTGCTCATTACCCAGAATCGCTTCCATCTGCCCCAAATCATGTTTGCTCTTTTCTATGACCTCTGGCTCCGCATTATCCGCCATTATATCATATTCCTTATCAATCAGCTGAAGCGTTTCCTCATTCAGTTTCAGCTTGATGACACGGCTTTCATAGTAAACCGGTCTGGTTGCTCCATCTTCAACGGCCTGTGTCATATCATAAATATCAATATAGTCACCAAACACCTCACGGGTACTGCGATCCTTGGACGAGATCGGCGTACCAGTGAATCCTATATACGTCGCATTGGGCAAGCTGTTTCTGATAATTCTTGCCGTTCCCACAACACGCTTTGCGATTTCCTCACCATCTTCATTCTTAGTAATTTTAATTTTCTCAGCAAGTCCATACTGACCACGATGCGCTTCATCCGCCATCACAATAATATTGTGCCGCTCCGACAATGCTTCGTGGGATTCCTCAAACTTCTGCATCGTGGTAAAGATGATACCGTTCGCTTGGCGTCCTGCCAGTAGCGTTTTCAAATGCTCCCTGCTTTCCGCTTGCATCGGTTCCTGTCTTAAAAACGCTTTACACTTTGCAAACTGACCATAGAGCTGATCATCCAGATCATTTCGGTCTGTCAAAACAACAATTGTTGGACTATCTAAAGCTTCCTGCAACAAATGCGCATAGAAAACCATGGACAGAGACTTTCCACTTCCCTGCGTATGCCAAAACACACCACCCTTACCATCTGTAACAGAAGCGTGCTTTGTTGATTCAACAGCCTTTCTTACAGCAAAATACTGATGGTATCCCGCCAATATTTTGAACTGTTTCAAGCCTTCATTGGAGAAACAAATAAAATTCTTTATAATGTCCAACAACCGTTCTTTTTGAAAGATACCCTCAAAAAAGGTATCAAATTGAGCATACTTCGTATTTTCGTAATTACCATCTTTTGTTTTCCATTCCATGAAACGATCTTCACCAGACGTAATAGTGCCTGCCTTGGATATTCCCATATCACTCATCACGCAAATAGCATTATAGATAAACATAGCAGGAATTTCCTGCATATAATTTCGAAGCTGCAAATAGGCTTCGCTGGCATCTGTTTCTTCCCTAGACGGAGACTTTAACTCAATGATAACAACTGGCAGACCATTAAGAAACAAAAGCACATCAGGACGTTTGTTACTGTTTTCAACAAAAGTCCACTGATTTGCAACGATGAAAGAATTATTGTCAGGATTACGATAGTCAACAAGATAGACAATAGATGATCGTTCCTCCCCCTTCACAAAAAAACGTACAGGTATCCCGTTCTGCAGATAATCCGTGAAAAGCTCATTCCTTTGAATAAGCTCACCATTCTCGAAATTTCTGAGCTTATACAAAGCATCGGCAATCGCATCCTGTGGAAGCCTTGGGTTAAGACGTGTAATATAGTCTTCAAGTACTTCATCATATAACGGGCTGTGAAAATCACGTTCTATATCCGGTCCATACACGTGTGTGTAACCCATTTCTTCAAATAGTTCTATTACAGAATTTTCATAGTCTGCCTCTGTATAATACTCTGACATAAGAATCGCTCCTTTGTTTTTCATTCGCTACATTGTATGTTTTATCGTTTTTCCCTTTTTGTGTGGTAAACAAGAATTTA
>JAMPHA010000055.1:0-12157 GCA_023663615.1 Clostridium sp.
TTTTTTCAAGAATTTCAACCATATCTTGAAATTTCTTGTAGTTAAATGTCGTTTGGGAAACAACGCACAGTTCTTCATCCGCTCGAGGCGTGAATTTTTCGGCTTCCTCGGGCGATGCGATGATATCGGTTTTCGTGTGGGACCAGCCGCGTGCCGCCTCCACTTCGGGGTGCCCTTCGTCTCCCACGATCACGATACGCTTCCCCGCCGCGCTCTCTTTCTCCACGATATCGTGGATCCGCTTGACAAACGGACAGGTGGCGTCCGTCACGGTATAGCCGAGAGCTGTCAGCTTTTCGATGACGCTTCTTCCCACCCCGTGGGAGCGCAGGATCATCGTGCCCCGCTCCGCTTCGGGAACCGCTTCCGCTTCCGCAAGGGAATCCACCACCCGCACACCGCGCCTGCGCAGATCGTTTACGACCTCTTCGTTATGTATGATCGATCCGAACGTGCAGATCGGCGGCTCGTTTTCTTTCCTATTTTCGATCTGCTCATAAACGGTATCCACCGCCCGCTGCACGCCGAAACAGAAGCCGGCGTGTTCCGCCAAGATCACTTCCATAAGTCTTTCCTCATTTCACGTTTTACAAAAGAGCAAGGATCGCCTCCGCCGCTTCCTCCACCGTCATGTGGGAGGAATCCACGAGCACCGCGTCCTCCGCCTGTTTTAAGGGCGAAACCTCTCTGGTCATATCCTGCCTGTCCCGCTCGATGATATCTTTCTCGATGACCGCAAGATCGCACTGTTCGCCGCGTTCTGTCAGCTCTCTATAGCGCCGCAGCGCCCTCTCATGGCTGTCCGCCGTAAGATACACCTTTACCTGCGCATGCGGCAGCACGCAGGTGCCGATATCACGTCCGTCCATCACCACATCCGCGTCCGCCGCCAGTTTCTGCTGCAATTCCACCAGCTTTTTGCGCACATTGGGATTGGGGCTGCTGACGGAAGCCATCTTCCCCACCTCTTCCGTGCGGATGCTGCCGTTTACATTCTCGCCGTTTAAGTAGACGATCTGCTCGCCATTCTCATAACCGATGGTAATGTCCGCTTTCCGGCACATCTCGTCGATCGCCGCCGTGTCCGCCGGATCTACACCCTCCTGCAGCAAAAACAACGCCATCGCGCGGTACATGGCTCCCGTATCCACATAGATATAGCCTTTCTTCGCCGCGATCCGCTTCGCGATCGTGCTCTTTCCCGCGCCCGCAGGTCCGTCTATTGCAATATTGATTCCCATGATGTCTCCTCGCTTTCTTTTGCACCTATTATATCGACCGGAATACTGGAACCCGCAAGATGTCCCGTGGACCAGGCGATCTGCAGATTGAAACCGCCCGTCAGCGCATCCAGATCCAGGATCTCTCCCGCAAAATAAAGTCCCCGCACACGCTTTGACTCCATCGTGGAGGGATTGACCTCTTTCACGTTCACGCCGCCTTTCGTGATGACCGCCTCCGCAAAGCCCCGCAGACCCGCCGCGTGCATGGTAAGCCCCTTTGTGAGCCGCACAAGCGTCTCCCGCTCCTGTCTCGTGATCTCATGGATCTTCTTTTCCGGATCGATGCCGGAAAGCGATAGTATAACAGGTGTTAGCTTTGCCGGATAAAGACTCCCGATCACATTCCTCAGATCTTTGTTCCGGTTCTCCTCAAACTCCCGCAGGATCCGTCTGTCAAGCTGTTGTGCCGTAAGCGCGGGCTTTAAGTCCAGTGTGAAAGCAATATGCTCCTGATCCTTGCAGCGCGCATAATAGCTGCTCGCCGTGAGCGCCAGCGGTCCGCTGATCCCGAAATGGGTAAAGAGCATCTCCCCAAAGCCCTGCCAGATCTTCTTTGCGCCGTCACACATCGTCAGTTCCACGTTCTTTAGGGAAAGCCCCTGCAAATCCGCGCACCACGCTTCCCTGATCTCGATCGGCACAAGCCCCGGCGAACATGTCTTCACCGTATGACCGAGGCGCTGTGCCATCCGGTAGCCGTCCCCCGTCGAGCCTGTCGAGGGATAGGAAAGACCGCCCGTCGCCAGTACCGCCGCCGAGGCGGGAATCCGTTCTCCGCCTTTTAATATAACGCCTGTTATTTCATTATTTTCCGTCAGCAGTTCTTCCGCCGCCACACCTAACCGCACCGTAACGCCCCGTTTCCGCAGCAGGCGCTCCAACGCCGCCGTCACGTCGGAGGCATGATCCGATACCGGAAACACGCGCTCGCCCCGTTCCGTTTTCAAAGAACAGCCGTTATTTTCCAGAAGCGCCATCATGGCGGTATTGTCAAATTCAGAAAAAGCGCTGTATAGGAACTTGGGATTGCTCACGACATTCTCAAAGAACTTGTCCCGCTCACAGGCGTTGGTCACATTGCAGCGCCCTTTCCCGGTAATGTAGAGCTTCTTCCCAAGCTTTTCGTTTTTTTCACATAAAATAACGCGGCGTCCCTTTTCTGACGCCGCGATCGCTGCCATCATTCCCGCCGCGCCGCCTCCGATCACGACGATCTGCCTTTCTTCCATAGACTTCTGTTTCCTCCGGCTGTCTGTCTTTTCCCGTCAACGATTTTTGCATAGCAACCGTTATTCCGATTTTTTCCGCAGCGGATAATTGAGCATCGGCTCTTCGTCGATAAAGTTGATCTCATCATTTAAGTAAACCTGATAATTATTCCAGGCTTCCTCAAGGTTTTTCAGATTCTCTTTCACTTCCTCCGGCTGCTTCAAGCACATCGCCACCACCAGCGCGTTGATCAGGCTTAAGGGCGCGACCAGCGAATCCACGATGGAAACCATATCGCTCCTTGCAAACAGATTGCAGGAAGAATAGAGATTCATCGGGGAATGCACGGAATCCGTGACCGCGATCACCTTGGCGTTCCTGTCGTTTGCAAATTCCATTGCTTTCAACGTCCTCATGGAATAACGGGGGAAACTGATTCCCACGAAAGCGTCCTTCTCGTCGATGCGGATCATCTGCTCAAAGGTTTCCGAAACGCTCGTTGTTTTCAAGAGCACCACGTTTCCACGGATCATATTCAGGTAGAACTGTAAAAAATCCGCCAGCGGTTCGCAGCTCCTGACCCCCATGATATAGACCGACTTTGCCTCCAGTATGATATCCACCGCCGTCTCAAAAGCCGTCGCATCCAGATTGTGAATGGTATCCTGGATCTTCTCGATATCGGCCGTGAGAACGGAAGTCAGGATCTCCGACTGGCTGCTCTTCCCGTACTTCGCGCCGATCTTCTGCACGGAGTTGATCTTATTCTGTACCCAGTATTCCAGATCCCGCTGAAACTCCGGATAGCCGTTATAGCCGATGAACATGGCATAGCGCACGACGGTGGACTCGCTGACGCCCACCGTATCGCCCAGCTTTGCCGCCGTCATGAACACCGCCTGATCGTAATGATCGTAGATAAAAGCCGAGATCGCTTTCTGCCCTTTGCTCATCTTGCTGTAATATTCGTTGATCCTGGTTATGATGTCATATCGATTCTCTATCGCCATACGAAAACCCTTATACGTTCTGGAACGCGTTGTAGGACTCCTCCAACAGCTTGATGGTGTCCTCTTCCTGCAAGTCATAATCCCCCGTCAGCGTCATGCAGGCTGCTCCGTGGATAAAGATCCACATCTTCATGAACATACCGCTGGGATCCTTGCAGCCAAAGATCTTCGCACTGTTGATCTCCCGCACCACCGCGCCGTTTTTGCCGTTCAGCATATCGTAGAGGCTTTTTCCGTGACGGTTCTCCGATAAGAATAACAGGCGGAATAAATTCTGCTCTTCCTGAGAAAACCGGATGTAAGCCAGTCCCAGATTGACGAAAGGCGTATTGTTTTTCTTCGGGAACTCTTCGTAATAGGCGCCAAAAAATTCCATCGCCTTTGCAAAGAGATCGTCCCCCAGCTCTTCCATGTTCTTGTACACACGGAAGATCGGCTGTGTGGAGCATCCCGCCTTTGCCGCCAGCGTCCGCGCGCTCACTTGGCCAAAGCCGTCCGTCCGCGCCATTTCAAATGCCGCGTTCAATATGTCGTTTTTTGTGATCGTTTCTTTTCTTGCCATAAAAAAGTACCTCTCCTGTCGTTTTTTACAACATCTTTTGGTAACGTATGTTATTATAATATATTATGTAACCTACGTCAAGAGGTTGACGTAATATTTTTCTTTTTTTTGTTTCAGCCGCCGGAAAGGGCGCAAAAATCCCCTGACCGCAGCTTATAAAACCGCATCCGTCAGGGGATTTCCTTTCATCAGAAGCTGATTTTTCTGGTATTGATCTTAAATTTCACCGTCTTGGCGCCGCCGTAGTCTTTCAGCCCTCTGATCGTAACACTGGCATTTCCTTTCTTTGTGTTATTCACATAACTGCCTTCCACGATTTCAAAGTCAGTTCCCAATTTCAGTTCGCCGGTAATCCCTTTCATGGTCACATGAATCGCCGTCTCGGGCAAAGTAACCGGTGCGCCGCTATAACTCTGCGGATCGATCTTGACAGTGACTTTCTGGAAATTATTCTTTGCTACGCGGTATCTGCCTTTCAACGTCCCCGTATATTTTCCCATACCGCTGACAGTCACATACACTTCCTGATCCGCTTCCACTTTACTTTTCTTGTCAAGAAGTACGCCGTCCGCCGCGCCCAGTCTGTACTCCACCGTGTAATCCGTGTTCGCTTTCAATGCCTTGCCGTTCGTATCGGTGAGCACAGGCTTGCTGATGTATTTACCTGCGCCCGATGCCGCTCCCACATCCGCGATCGTCATTCCGACCGGAGCCGTAGGATCATTCAGCGCTTTTTTCACGATCGTAAATTTTCTGGTCAGCTTTCCTTTGAAATTACCGTTTCCCTTGATCGTAATGGTCGGCGCTTTATTGTCCGTGTAGGCGGCAATCTTTCCGTTGTTGGAATAAGTGACCTTATAGTCTGTTCCTTCCGTCAACTGCTGAACGATCCCTTTTTCGTCTTTGAACCGCAGCGTAACCTCCGGCTTGGAACCGCCCTTTCCGTATTTTACCGCCATCCCGATCTTCGGTCCCGCGATCATGGACTCTTCCAGTTGATACGGATTGATCTTAAAGGTTTTCCTGATCGTTCCGGTATATTTCCCAACACCTGTTATCGTAATGCGCGCTGTCCCTGCATTCAGATTCTTGTCGTAAGCAACCTTGTAATCCTTATCCGCAGCAAGTTCCGTCTGGTTTAACATCACCGTCAGCTTTTGTGTCTGCGCCTCCCCGTTATAGGTTTTGTTACTGATACCGGTCACTTTCGCCCGTGCGATCGAGGTACCCGTGATCTTAAAGGTCGCCCGTTTTGTTCCGATACACTTGCCCATGCCCGTGACGATCACCGTCGCCGTACCGATCTGCGTATTGTTTTCGTATGCGACTGTGTAATCTTCCCCTGCTTTCAACGGGGTATTCTTGGACTTCATATACACGACCAGATCGGATTCCGGCAGCGTGACTGCATAATCCTCCAGATTATTCGCATTGTCATAAGGTTTATTCGGAATCTTTGCAATCTTCGCTTTCTCGATCAGCGTCAGATCCGTGATTCGAAGATTCACATTCTTCACACCCGTGAAATTTCCTTTTCCGGTCAGCGTGATCGTATAATTACCCAAATCCTTATAAGCGCCTTCCGCCGTATCCGGATAGCTGACTGTAAAATCTTTCCCCTTGCTCAGTTTCTTCCCGTTTAACAAAACGGCCGGCACTTTCTTCTGCACCTTTCCGTTTGGCGCGATTACGATCTCCGCCGCCGTAACGGAATCGCTGCCTAAGTCCGCCTTGTTGATTTTGAATGTGACAGGCACCGTCTCGGAGTAATTTCCCTTGCCCTTTACCGTGATCGTAGGCGCGGTCTTTGGCGCCGACGCATCGTTTGCTTTCGTATTGTTTTTATAGGTGATGGTATAGTCCGTCCCTGCCCGCAGTCTGCGGCTTCCGTCATACACGCGTACGTCCGGCTTGATGGCGCTTCCCGTATAAACATAGCCCTCCTGCGCGATACCGGCAATCCACATGCCCTCCGGTATGCTGCCGCCCGTCGGTATATCATGATCCAGAACGCCCGACGGATCCTCTATGGACACCACCTTGAAGCCCCACATATTGCCTCTTTCGTCCGTTATCAGCCTGATCTTAACCGTATCGCCGGACACTTCTATGGTCTGATCCGCCAACTGCCTGCCGGTATATCTGCCGACCTGTCTGCCAGTGCCGTCATAAATGCAGATATAATCGTATCCCTCCTCTACTTCCGTCAATTCGTCAAAGGTGATCACCAGCTTCTCCGCGCCTTCTCTGGTATAGACCCAAAAGTCCGTGCAGTTTGGTAGATAATCGTGTACGCTCTCCATCTCCTCCGGCCGTGCACATCTGTATCCGCTGTTGACTACCGTAACGACACAACTCCCGGATGCGCCGCCTCCGTCCTGCGCCTCTGCATAGATCGTCGCAGTCCCTTTCGTCAGCGCCGTGATCGTGCCGTCCTGATCTACCGCTGCTACCGCCGGATCCGAAGAACGCCATGCAAGCTCATTATTCAACGCATCTGCGGGAGAGATCTCCGCTGTCAGGGTATAGGTATCCCACGCTTCCAGTTCCAGCTGCCACTGATCCAGCCGGATGGATTCCACAGGCTGCATGACCGTAACGGTACAGATATCGCTAAACGTTTTGCCGTCACCGATCTTCACACTGATCTCTGTTTCTCCCACGCCCACAGCCGTTACGATTCCTTCTTCGCTGACAGCCGCCACCGTTTCATCCGCGCTCCTCCATGTGACCACTTCGGTAAAGTCGATCGGCTTTACACTTAAGAACAGTTCTTCCTCCTGCCCCTTATAGAGCGACAATTCGTTTGGACTCAGCTTCATCTCTGTCGCCGGTATCGTGATCTCTTCAAACGGAATATTTCTGTCTCTGGCATATTCATGGGCTGTCGTATCCCTGACGCCGCGGATCGTCAGATTCTCCGGATACTCCTCGCCAAACGCATAATCACTGATAAACTTCGTCGTTCTCGGAATGGTAATGTCTGCCAGCGCAGTACAGCCCGCAAACGCGTAATTTTCTATCTCCCGGACGCTGTAAGGCAGCACAATTTTCTCCAAACCGGAACACTGATAAAAAGTATAGGACGGTATCCTTGTCAGCCTTGTTCCCAGCGTTACATTCTGTAAAAGCACACAATCCGCAAAGACATATTCCCCCAACTGATGAACGCTGTCGGGTATCATAACTTCTGCAAGCGACGTACAATTTCGGAAAGCCCGATCTCCGATCGACGCCACCGATTCCGGCACGATCGCCGCCGTGATACCGCTGTTTTGGAATGTGCCCTCTTTGATCTCCTGTATATTTTGTGAAAACGTGACTTCCGCAAGCAGCGTACAATCCTGAAACGCGAACGAGCCGAGATCTGTCACGCTGTCCGGCAGCGCAACGGCTTTCAATGCGCTACAGCCCGCAAATGCGCTGCTGCCGATCTCCGTCACCGTATCCGGTATCTCGATCTCCTCCAAACCGCTGCATCCTTTCAGCAGACCGGCGCAGATACGCTCCCTTTCTTCCTCAAAAGTGACTTTCTTTAAGGCGCTGCATCCGTCAAAAATACTGTCGCCGCTTGTCAGACTCTTCGGAATCTCAACTTCCGGCAGAGATGTACAGTTGCGAAAAGCGCCCTTGCCGATCGTCACCACATTGCACGACAGCACCAACTGCGCCATTGCGCTGCATCCTGCAAACGCTGTACTGCCGACCGTTGTAACGCTGTCGGGCATCACAACGGCTGCAAGTTTTGCACAATTCTCAAACGCCGAATTGCCGATTGCCGTCACTTCGCCCGGAATCCTGATCTGCGGCAGCTCGACACAGTCCTTGAATGCACCGGCTCCGATCTCCGTCACCGTATCCGGCATTGTGACAGAATTCAGATAACTGCACCCCTGAAACAGCGCGTCCAACACTTTGACCGTGCCGTCATCGAAGGACACCGTCGTAAGACCGCTGCCGTAGAAAACCGCACCGCCGACTTCCTTTAAACTCATGGGAACCGCGATCTCTGTCAAGGATGTACAGTTGTTGAATGCGCCGCCCTCTATCTTGAGCAGACTCTTGGGCAGATTGGTCTGCGCCAAACCGGTACAGCCATAAAACGCATCCGCCATGATCACAGTGACAGCGTCGGGCAGAGCGATTGCCGACAGATCAGTACACCCCCGAAACGCAGATTGTCCAATCTCCGTAACTGTCTGCGGAAGAGTCACACTTTTCAAATTTACCGCATTTCGGAATAAATAGTCAGCGACCCGCGTCGCGCCGTCCTCAAACGTGACCGTTTCCAGACCGCAGTTTTGGAACACATCATATCTATTGTAATTCACTACCTCTTTCAGACTCTTAGGCACTTCCAGTTCTTTTAACGCCGTACAGCCCATAAACGCGCCGTCACCGATACTGAGCAGGCTTTTTGACAGATGAATCTCCGCCAAAACGCTGCAATTTGCGAATGCCGTGCTGCCGATTGCCGTCACGCTGTCCGGCAGGGTAAGCGCCGGAAGAGCGGTACAGCCATAGAACGCCGATTCTTCGATCTCCGTGATCGTATCCACAAGCACCACATTCTTTAAATTTTCTGCTTTTCTGAACAGGGCTTCCGGCACTTTCGTCGATCCCTCTTCAAATGTAACGGTTTCCAGACCACAATGATCAAACACGGCTGTTGTGGTCGCTTTCGCCGCGTCTTCCAGGCTCTTCGGTATTTCCAGCGTACGCAGAGCCGTACAGCTTTGGAATGCGCCGCCCTCTATCTTGTTCAGGCTTTTCGGCAGATTGATCTTTGCCAGATTCACACATCGGAAAAAAGCGGTCTCCTGGATTAACGTGATCTGATCCGGCAGCCGGATCTCTTCCAGCGCGGCACAGTCGCTAAACGCCGATTTTCCGATCTCCGTCACCGTATCCGGCAACGTTACGCTTGTCAGTTTTTCCGCCTGACGGAACAATGCCTCCGGCAGCTTTGTCAGCCCCTCCTCCACGGTAACTGTCGTCAGACCACAGTTCTCAAATACTGCCGTTTCCGATGCGCTTGACGCATATTCGAGCGTTTTCGGTATTACCAGTTCTTCTAACGCCACGCAGCTGCCAAACGCATGACCCTCCATGCGTTTCAGGTTCTTCGGCAGATCGATCGTTGTCAGCAGTTTGCATTTAAAAAACGCGCTGCTCTTTATTTCTGTCACGCCATCCGGCATCTTTACCGTTGTCAAAGCGCTGCATTCACTAAACGCCGATTGCCCGATCTCCGTCACCGTATCCGGTATCACGACGCTTATCAGCGTTTTCCCCTTAAACGCCTCCTTACCGATTGCCACGACTTCACACCCGTCCAGCGTATCCGGTATGATCAGTTCCGTCTCGCTTCCGTTATATTTTGTAATGGTCGCTTTGGAATCCTCTGTCGTATATGTAAAATCTGTTTCTGCGGCGGCTGTTCCGGTTTCCATAAGCGGCAAAACCGCATTCGTATCTTCCGATTCTTCCTGCTCTTCTCCGTCTACATCGTCCTCCGCGTCCGATTCTATTCCATTTGACCCATTGTTTTCCTCATCAATATCATCGTTCTCTTCCGACGCATCGTTATCCTCTGCTGCGTCATCAGCCGCATCCGACGAACCGCTCCCGCCATTTTCGCTTTCTTTCGACGGCTCATCTTCTTCGGTTTTCCCCGTCTCGCCCGAGTTGTCGGCGCCGTCTGTCAGGTCAGGAGATTCCTCTTGACCCCCCCCCCAATTTTTTCGGCGTCTTCTCCGCTTTCCGGAGCACTCTCGGTTTCTTCCGGCTCTGTCGTCTGCACGATGGTCTCCTGACTGTCCGCCGCATTCCGGTTCTGCTCTGCGGCAAAGACTGTCATCGGTGTTTCCAACGCCAGAAGCCCCGCCAGTGCAAATGCCATAAACTGTTTGAACATGCTTTTGTCTCCTTTCCCTGCTCCATTTTCTCACACTGAAATCTGCCTTGAAACGAATTCACATTATTTGTATCATAACACAGATACACGCCGCTTGAACAGCCTGTATTTTTTTACCGCAAATATTACCGGGCTGCTGTCAGTTCCGGATATTCATTGATATTGTTTCCATATACTAATATCGTAAAGTTTTCATAGGTGAGCGTTTCCTCAGCCAACTGGTAATACACTTCCGGAATCGTTTCCCCTCCCGCTACAAGCACAAAACATCTGCCCGGATGCAGCGTTGGATCATAATAATGTTCAGAAATAGCATAATAGTCATAGTGATCCTCATCATTTGTATTGAAGTAATACGGCACGGTAGGTTTTCCTGCATCATGGGCAACCACGACCACTTTTTCATTACTCAGGAAAGTAATGGGATACGCATTCCAAAAAGTCGCATATCCATAAGCCAGATCATGCTCCAATAAGAAATCATAAAAGGTTTGATCCGCTTGGGGATCAAACAAATTGACATTTTCCTTCCATCCGCTCGGCCCGCTATGAATATATGACGCATCTACAAAGACTGTCAGCATTAGAAGCGCAATCGCCGGAACTGCCTTTAATTCTTCATATTTATTTTCTAAAAGCCATTTTCCCACTAATCCCAAAAGCAATAAATTGTTAAAATATGCAGGCAGATAATATCTGGATTCCATCGCCCCAGTTGCAACCATGACAAAAGATGTCGTAAAATTACTGATATTTATATATAAAACCATAAACTGCAAAAATTTATTTTTAATGATATGTACTTTCGACAAAAGATATAGCGGTATCATAATCTGTGAAACAATGGCATAAACGAATATTCCACAGGACTTAACCGTTGTTAACTGAAACAGACTGTCGCCTGCTACCCATCCCATCGCCTCTAAAACCACCGCGGGCAATTTCAAAATGTTCTGCACAAGGCTGCCGCTGTCAACCAAACCAACTTTCAGCGATAAGCTGTCAAAACCCAGCCTGTTGCAAAGCAGGACATAATGTATGCCGGATACCACAATGATCACAACTGTGCTGATACTATATAGGAGTAATGTTTTCTGTTTTATCCAACTCCCAACAGAAATACCTTCCCTGAGAAGTATCATTGCCAGAAAAGCAAAGAGGATTGGCAGCATATCTGTGGCGATTCCTCTAAGCATAGCATAGTTCGTCAAAAATCCTGCCGCCAAATAACAGATACCTGCAATACACCTCTTGGTTCTTTTATCGTTTTCCGTCGCAAATAAATGCTGTATGGCGATCAATAGCAATACCTTAAAAAGACATATGACAAGATAAGCCCCCTGGAGAAAAAATATATCTGTGATAACCCATGACAAGGGGAGCAGAAAAAAGGTGACTGCAATCGCTGCCGCTTTTTTATAACCATTCCAAAACAATTTAAAAATCAGCGCGCATAGTATGATGATGTATAAAAGCATCCCTAACTCGTGGATAAGCAGTTCATTATCCAAAACAGCAAAAAACGGAGCCATTGTTACGCTTGGCATCAGGAAAAAAATATCCGTTGTATAATGGAATCCGTCCGGAAACATCTTTTTCTGTGCAAACTGCTCTTTCGCAAGAAACAGGAATCCTGCAAAGTCAGAATGAAAGTAATCCTTTGAATAAGCCAAGATAATATATGCCGCACCGCACATTCCAACAAACATTGCCGCAAGCAAAACATACCTGATTCTTTTTTCTGTCATGATTCTCCTCCCCAAAACACATAAAACAGCGGACTTACAATTCAAAATGAAATTGAGCCCGCTGTTTTCCTATCCTTTTATCATAACACCTTAAACAGGGTAAACCCCATTCTTCGTATCCGCCTGCGTCATATCGACCTTCTCCTGCTGTGCCTGACGGTACTTGAAGTAGTCGATCGCCACCTGCGGGAACAGCGCATAGGACAGGACATCCTCATCCTGCTGCTTCCATTCTTTCATCTCCGCTTCCAATCCTGCAAGCTCCGGCTCCGTGTGTCCGGTCGCCTCTGCGGAACGTGCGGTGGAACGCTTCTCGCCGGGGATGACCTTGTCGATCACTTCCTGACTCATCGGCTTTACGGTCTGACCGTAATTGCCGCGCAGCAGATCCTTGAACTCACCGGTCGCCATCTTATACCGCTCGCCCA
>JAMPHA010000056.1:0-12068 GCA_023663615.1 Clostridium sp.
ATACCTTTCCAATCGGCATGGTCTTTTTGCTGAATAATCCCGTATTATCCTCCATAAAAATATACCTATAACTGTACTATACTACTATCATATACGAATCTCAACATTTTTTCAAACTGTTCGACAAATGTAGACAAATATTCTCAATAGACGCCAGGTTGCTATAAACCAGTTACCATAAAAAGCATATTCGTCATACACTATAAACGCTATCTTTGTTATTACAGCGAAAAAACAATCTTAGCCATTATGCCCTTTACACCATCCCCAAACTATGAGAAAATAAGAATCAAGATATTAAGAAAAAATTCCCTTTTCGAATGGTGTACTTGTTAAAAACAAGTTATAATTGTATCTACAAATCAGTATTTGTATTGAACATGATAATAAAATTTTATGTTTTACATTGTTAGGGGCATTTATTGTATGTTTGAAGAAATATCATTCCCTGAACATGAATATGAGTCAATTCAAAATTATTTAAATAAACTGGGGTATTGTTATACCACGAGGGTATATAAAGAAATCGGAAAATATAAAGTTGGGGAATTATATATTTCCCCATGGGGTGATGTATTGAAAATAGACGAAGTTAAAACATACGGGAAAGTATCAGATCGCCCTTTCTGTGACGAAATGAATGATGACGAAAAGATAGAAATCCGTAAATATTCTGAAGATATAGGATTGCCATATGAATTTATAAAATTTTCTAAAAGTACAGTATAATTGTATTTCAACAGCGACAACTTTCAACTCATAAGGTAGTTGATATTAGGAACACTTTTCCGAAAATTCTGAGAAAAAAATAAGAGAAAATAAGAGAAAATAAGAGAAAATAAGAGAAAGAACGAAACATAGAAGAACGAATCCAATACGCTCCCCGGAAAGGACTCTCACCATGCGTTATCCCCTCAAAAATCAAACCTCCGTCATCATCCGAAAACCAACCGTCAAAGATGCACAGGACATCATAACCATCATTTCGACCGCCGATACCGAATCATTGTTCTTGGCGCGGAATCCGGGGGAATTTTGTACCACTGTGGAGCGGGAGGAGGCGCTCATTGAGCGTGTCTTGGCTGATGCGGACAGCACGTGGTTCGTGGCGGAATACAACGGAAAACTGGTGGGGCAGTGTTCCGTGGGACTTGTGCGGCGGTCCGAGCGGTATCGGCATAGGGCAGAGGTCGCGTTTGTCATTCTAAAAGATTATCAAGGCTTAGGGATTGGCGGTAAGATGATGGAAGAATGCATCCGATGGTGCAGAGAAAAAGAGGTTACACAGATGGAGTTAGATGTCGTTACAACAAATCAAAGAGCGCTCTCCATGTATCGGGGCTTTGGTTTTGAGGTAACGGGGACTTTGCCGAATGCGTTACGGTATTTGGACGGAACCTATGCGGACGAATACAAAATGGTGAAGCAGCTGTAAAAGAAAGATACAAAACCGTGGAAGTACACTGAAAAGGGACAAAAACCACAATGCATGAAAGGGCAATCCTATGACAAAAGAACAATTATATGCGCCGATCAGGGAACGATACGCGGAGTTGAAACAGGCGCTAAGCGGAACGGATTTAGAAAAGATCAAAGAGCTGACGCTGGAGGTTCACGCCATGGTGCATCCCGCGGAAATTTCGGGAAGAACCGAAAAGACGATCGCCGACTATGTATTAGATGATATGATGCAGGGCAATCAGAACGTGATCGTGCCAAGAGAGGATTATGACGTCGATCTGCATTATGCTGGAACAAGAAAAGTTCCGATGTGCTGGCAGTTTTGGCATACCTATCGGATCGAGGATTTGGTGAGCAACATTTTAATGGTGAACCAGAATCAGATTTTCAATAAAGAATGGCAAAAAAAAATCGGCGCGTCCATCACGGATACAGGAAATGCGTTAGAATTCGAGGAAGCGGTCACGTTCGGAAAAGCGCTTCATGCAGAGGCATTGCGGGATTACATGATCGCGGTCGGAAAAAACACACGCCGCATCTTACAGGAGCTGACACTTGAGGAGATTCAGTCCATGGTGCCGGAAGTGTGGGTGATGAGAATCTTAGAGGAGGGCGGCGTGACGACGGATTTCCGTTCCGTGTGGCTCTTGGTGTTCTGGGGAAGATTAACGCGGGGCGGCATGATCTTAACGCCCATGACCGATCATCACATGATGCATTTGCCGCCGTGCCTGAATCACCTGCCGATCTTAGGAAAACGTTGATGAAAGCGTTTCCTGCGCCGGATTTGCGCTGCGAAGCGGCATATTTCGCAGAAAATCCATGCGTTTCCTCAGATGAAAACGAAAGCAACCTGCGTCAGAAAAGGGGGACAGATAGAGACATGATATTTCAGAGTATCGCAATCGCGATCCTGCTGGCATTTTACGGCTGCTATTTTACAAAAATGATAGTGCAAAAGAAAAAAGGAATCCGGACCGATCAGATGGGAAAAGGAAAGACCGGATTTGTGAAGTGCATTGAGATTACCATGAAGATCGCATCATTTCTTGTGCCTGCGGCGGAGTTTGTGAGCATTGTCAGGAATACTTCGCGTCTGCCGTTATGGGCAAGAGGAATCGGCACGGTTTTGGGGACTTGCGGCGTTCTTGTTTTTGCCTGTGCTGTGGTCGTGATGCGGGATAACTGGCGCGCGGGCGTTTCGGAGACGGATCGCACAGAGCTTGTCACAGGCGGTATTTATCAGATCAGCCGCAATCCCGCGTTCCTTGGATTTGATTTGGTATACATCGGAATCATGATGATGTTTTTTAACTGGATCCTGCTCGCGGTATCGGTATTCGCGATGTTGATGTTCCATTTGCAGATCGTGAATGTGGAGGAGGATTTTTTAGCACGGATGTTCGGACAGGCGTACTTAGATTACAGAAAAAAGGTCAACCGCTATTTCGGAAGAAGAATTTTGCGGAAAGGAACAGAAACATGAACATACAGGATTTGCGTGTCTGGGAACAGCTTCAGAAAAAGCTGACATGGGAACAGATCGGAACGCTTTTCGGGAAACGCATATTGGAATTTGGTTGCGGAAACGGCGTGATGGGCGCGCATTATGCAAAAGAAAATACGGTGGTTGCGATCGAGCCGGATGCACGGACGCTGGCGGAAAATCCGCATGAGGGTGTGGAGCAGATCTGCGGGGATTTCAGAACCTTGTCCCGCTATGACGAGGAATCCTTTGATGTGATTTTTTGTCATAATGTGCTGGAATATGCCGCGGAGCGTGCAGAAATCCTAAAGGAATTTCAAAGACTGTTAAAAAAGGACGGCCTGCTTTCCGTATTAAAACACAACCGTCCGGGACGCGTGATGCAGATGGCGGTTCTGCTGAATGATTTTGAACACGCAAATGCTCTTTTGGACGGGAAAAACGGCGTCGCTTCACAATACGGGGAAATCCGCTATTACGAGGACGGCGATTTGGTGAAATGGGCGCCGGGGCTGCGGATCGAGAAAGTCCTGGGCATGCGGACGTTTTGGGATTTGCAGCAAAAACAGGAGATACAGAGAGAGGAAAACTGGCAGCAGGAAATGATGCGCCTGGAGCAGCGGGTACGCGACAGGGAGGAGTATAAGGCAATTGCGTTTTTTCATCATGTACTGCTGCGAAAAAAATGAGCAGTACAGACATTCTCCGCGGAGCGGAAAAGCAGGGAGGACGAGTATGATCTTAACAGAATTTGATCCGGTAAAAAAAGCAGTCATCAACCCGGAAGATATTATCACGCCGGTGGAAAACATGCCGAAAGCGGCGGTCGCCTGCTATTCGCATGTGACATTTGAGCGAATGATCGACGAGCTGGATGCAAAGATCATCGCGCAGACAAACACCGCCAACGGTGTGGAGCTGATCTATAAGGCGAAATACAGAAACGAGGAAATCGCGTTGTTTATGATCGGCGTAGGCGCGCCTATGAGCGTGGGGATATTGGAAGAAGTATTTATGATGGGCGTGGAGAAAGCGGTTGTTTTCGGAACCTGCGGCGTGCTTGACAAAAGCATTGGCGACTGCTCCGTCATCATTCCCGACTGTGCGGTGAGGGACGAGGGAACAAGCTATCACTATGCGCCCGCATCGGATGAGATCAAAGTGAATGAGAAGTATTTGCCGGTGTTCACTGATATGCTGGATGAATTTCATGTAAAATATACGGTCGGAAAAACATGGACGACGGATGCGTTTTATCGTGAGACGCCGGAAAAAGTAAAGCGCAGAAGGGAGCAGGGCTGTATCTGTGTGGACATGGAGTGCTCGGCGGACGCGGCGCTCGCGCAGTTCCGGGGAAAAGATCTGGTGCAGTTTTTCTATGCGGCGGATAATCTGGACGCGGAGGAATGGGATGTGCGGAGTTTGAGCAATCATTCCAAGCTGGAGGAAAAGGACCGCATTGCCATGATCGCGCTGGAGCTGGCGGTAAGGATTGCGGACTAAGGGCGTTTGTGCAGGGCGAAAGGAAAAAGGATGAAGGCATATTGGAAGAAAAATCTGTTTCCGCTGGCAGTAGAGGTTATTTTTATTTTTTCGTGTTTTGTGATTCCGGCAAAGTATTTTATTTATACGAATTTTCTGTTTTATCTGTTGCTGCTGTTTTATTTTATCGCAATAAAAGAGTTTTCGGTAAAAGCGTGGGGAAGAAACATAAAAGGCGGAAAAGCGTTTTGGAAGCCAGTGGGAATTACCGGGTTCTTTTTTATGCTGGCGTTTGCGGC
Source organism: Clostridium sp. (assembly GCA_023663615.1). Taxonomy (GTDB): domain Bacteria; phylum Bacillota; class Clostridia; order Lachnospirales; family Lachnospiraceae; genus DLAJ01. The sequence continues at coordinate 4,729 of JAMPHA010000056.1, forward strand.
AACGATGATATTGGAAAGCGCATTTCCGCAGTTTGATACGGGAATGATCGGATTAAGACGCGATAATTGGTCCCGGCTCGTTTTGTTTGCGCTTTCGACGATTGTGCTGCCGCCCATTGCGGAGGAGATTTTTTAACGGAAAAGTCTGATTCTGACAGAAAATAAAAAACGGATGATCGTGACAATGATTTTCAGTATGCTTCTTTACGCGGCGGAGCATTCGCTGAAACCGTGGGGAATTGTCCTCACGATGCTTTGGGCGCTGCCGCTCAGTGTTTCCTATATAAAAACCAAAAATGTGTTTGTCCCGATGACGGCGCATTTCATCGTCAATTTTCTGGGAAACGGAACGGACGTGGTGTTTACGGTCATTCGCATGCTGGCGTCATGATAAACCGGGCGATACTTTGTGAATGCCGCGATGCTGAAGTCATGATAAATTGGACGAGACGTTTTTGAATGTCGGGGTGCGGTAGTCATAATGGAACCGACGTTGGGATGATTAGGGCGTTGCGGTCGGAATGGTTTTAGACACGGACCAGTCACGATATGGGAGGAGGAAATGCGTATGTTTGGAAAAAAGAAAATCCAGCCGGAGTACTACGACAAAGAAAACGTAAAGCCTGTCATCCGCGCCAGCATCTGCACGGGCGAGCAGGTCGCCGGATTCAAGGATATTCACACCGGGAAGTTTGAGGAGATCATGCTGATCCGTGACGCGCGGGATAAAGAAGTATTTTTAAGCCGGTACGGAATATCGGCGGAGGAAGTGACAAAGGAGTATTGACGGCGGGAAAGCGTTGGAGGATATATGGAAGTAGAATTATTTTATGAAAAAAAGAGGCAGACTGAATCGGAATGTAATCATATTTGATTCCGGTGAAGTAGAGCTGTCAATTCAAAAGATTTATTTTTGATATTTTGCGAGAAACACGACACACTGTTGTCGTGTTTTGTATTATATGATAGGTTAGAGATAGAGATAGAGATAGAGATAGAGATAGAGACAGATGCAGTGTGCGGTGAAACCGGAAGCGGAAGGAAGCGCTCAATAGCCGGGATGAAAATCACGGCATGCGGGGGAGGGCGGTCATGAAAATAGACAGACTGATCGGAATTTTGTCGATACTGCTTCAAAAGGATATTGTGACCGCCCCGGATCTGGCGGAGCGCTTTGAGGTCTCCAGACGAACGATCAACCGGGATATTGAGGATTTGTGCAAGGCGGGGATTCCGATTGTGACGAAACAGGGAGCCGGCGGCGGTATCTCCATCATGGATCATTATAAGATAGACCGGACATTGGTGAATCGCACCGAAATGCAGGATATTCTTGCGGGACTTCGCAGTTTGGACAGTGTAAACGGAACGAACCGTTACGGGCAGCTGATGGAAAAACTGTCGGCAGGATCGTCTGATTTTTTAGTCGGAGATCAGTCCGTGCTGATTGATCTGTCCTCGTGGTATAAAGAATCTCTCGCGCCCAAAATCGAACTGATACGCTCCGCGATCGACTTAAAAAGAGAACTCGCGTTTACTTACTATTCGCCGAACGGCGAATCCGAACGTCATATCGAGCCGTACTACCTGATCTTTTGCTGGTCGAGCTGGTATGTGTGGGGATGGTGCGGTCTGCGGGAGGATTTCCGGCTGTTTAAGCTGAACCGCATGGACCGGCTGCAAAGGTCCGAAAAGTTATTTGTGAAAAGAAAGACGGATGTACCGAACCTGAAAGAGGAAGGGATTTTTCCGGGAGAGATCAAGGTGAAAGCGCTGTTTGAGCCGGAATGCAAGTGGCGGCTGGTCGAGGAATTTGGACCGGAATGTTTTCGGGAAACGGAAGACGGGAGATTACTTTTTCAGGCTGACTATACGAACCGGGAAAATCTGATCACATGGCTGCTGACGTTTCGGGATAAGGCAGAGCTGCTGGAGCCGGAGGAGATTCGCACAGAGATTGTTGCCTGCTTTGCGCAGATACGTCGGAGGTATGGGGATATGGATTCGGGCGGACCGGCAGACAGATAACGGGTTGCATTTGCGAGATACCATGAAAAAGATAAAAGCGGGAGGGGGATAAAACAGTGCGCTACACATGGATTGACGAATTTTTATTAAACAAGCCGGGAGTGACGAAAGATCTGCAAAAGGACTGGAACTGGCTGCGTTATCAGATCGGCGGAAAAATGTTTGCGGCAGTCTGCTTAGGAGAGAACGACGAGCCGTATTATATTACATTGAAGCTGGAACCGGCGGAGGGAGAATTTCTAAGACAACAGTATAAGGACATTGTTCCGGGTTATTACATGAATAAAATGCACTGGAATTCCATAAAGCCGGACGGCACGGTGCCGGATGAACTGTTAAAAGATTTACTGGATAAATCCTACCAATTAGTGCTCGGCGGATTCAGCAGGAAGAAGCAGGCAGAACTCGCAGACAGCAGCCGCGGCGGTGTGAAGTCTGACTCTGTGAGCTGCTGCGGTACGAAATGCGGGGAATGCAGCTTTTACGGAACGACGTGCAAGGGCTGTAACGAGAGCATGGGAAAAGTATTTCACGCCCCCAAGGGACAGGCATGTCCGATTTACGAATGCTCGGTCAACCAAAATAAATATCAAAATTGCAGCGGCTGTACGAAACTCCCGTGCGATCTTTGGAGGAAAACGAAGGATCCGTCCATGTCGGAGGAAGAATTTGAAAACAATATCCGGCAGAGGGTGGCGCACCTAAGGCACGAAGAGAAGCAGCGTCGTATGAAAAAATGAAAACAGGAACGCAGGAGGGCATCCGATGGCTTTTGATTATAAAAAAGATATAAAGAATTTTATATGCCGAAAAGGAAACCGGGCATCGTGGACGTGCCGCCCATGAATTATCTGGCGGTCCGCGGCAGCGGAAATCCCAATGAGGAAGGAAGCGAGTACAAGCAGTCCATCGGTCTGCTCTATGCGGTTGCTTTTACCGTTAAAATGAGTAAAATGGGGGATCATCGGATCGCCGGATATTTTGATTATGTCGTCCCGCCGCTGGAGGGTTTTTGGTGGCAGGAGGGCGTACAGGAGATTGATTTTAACCGGAAAGAAGCATTTCAGTTTGTCTCTGTCATCCGGCTTCCGGATTTCGTGACAAAAAAAGACTTTGACTGGGCGATCGAAGAAGCGAAGCGGAAAAAGAAAACCGATTTTTCAAAAGTAGAGTGGATGACTTGTCATGGGGGACTGTGCGTGCAGTGTATGCACATCGGCGCCTATGACGACGAGCCGGAAACCATCCGCCGGATGCATGAGTTTATCGCGGTGCAGGGGTATGAACCGGATATGACAAAAGAGCGCCGCCATCATGAAATCTATTTAAGCGATGCAAGAAAAGCGGCGCCGGAAAGGCTGAAAACCGTTATCCGGCATCCGATTAAAATGTGCGCTACACTTAAAACGGATTTTGTATAGGATCGTAAAAAGTATCGCTTGACAAGTGGCGGTACTTTTTTTACTATAAAAGCATCAGAGAATTTCTAATCATGTGCGTTCGCACATTCGGACAGTTTCTGTCAGATTTTCTCACATGAAAATGAGATGAATAGAATAGGGCAGGAACTGGAACGAAACGGTGCGTTTCCGAATGAAGCCCGCGCCAATGGGCGGCGGGGCAATTTTCGAAGTACGCGGTTTCGCATAGGATTCCTGCCGGTAAACGGGAGGAGAAGCTATGCGAAAAACAGAAGAACAAAAAAAGATGCGGTTTGGCAGGATCGGCAGGCGCAGGGTGCACCGTCAGGCAAAGGACCGGCTGTTCCGGTTCTTGTTTGAAAAAGACCGGGAGGCGCTGCTGCAGCTATATAACGCACTCAACGGAACGGATTATCAGGATGCATCCCTGCTGCAGGTCGTAACAATTGAGAGCGCGGTCTATATCGTTATGAAAAATGATCTTGCGTTTGTTCTGGCGGGAACGCTGAACCTGTATGAGCATCAGAGCACCTATAATCCGAACATGCCGCTGCGTTTTCTGATCTACCTGGCGCAGGAGTATCAGAAGCTGGCGGAGCAGGCGAAGGAAAGCCTTTACGGGACAAAGCGGATGATGCTTCCTGCGCCGCGGTGCGTGGTGTTTTATAACGGGGAAAAAGAGATACCGGAGGAGGAGATTTTACGGCTTTCGGACTCTTTCGAGAGCGGGAGGGCGGATACGCAGGCGGACATAGAACTGACTGTGCGGATGCTCAATATCAACCATGGACATAACAGAAAACTAATGGAGAAGTGTAAGGTACTGCGTGAATATGCCGTGCTTGTAGAGTTATCCAGAGAGTATCTTGCAGGCGGGACGGAGCCGAAGAAGGCGCTGGATGCGGCGATCACGGAATGTATCGAACAGGGTATTTTATCGGGATTTCTGAGGGATTACCGGGCGGAGGTGCTGGGCATGTTATTGGAAGAATTTGATGTAAAAAAGTATGAGCGGTCACTGCGGGAGGAAGGAATGGAAGAGGGAATCGAACGCGGGAGGGAACAGGGAAGAAAAGAAGGAAGAGAAGAGGGTAGAGAAGAAGAAAGCGCGCGTTACAGCAGACTGATCTGCATATTACTCGGGCAGCATCGGGAAGGCGACTTGAGGCGCGCGGCGGAAGATGCGGAATATCGGCAACATTTATATAAGGAATTTGATATTTTATAGAATTTTATAAATAGCTCAAAAGCGCGGCGCCAGTCTGTGCCCAAATGCACTGACGACGCATGCGGAAGGAACAGGATCATGAATCAACGGGCGCTGGAAATATTAAAAAAATACTTTGGCTACGATGCGTTCAGGGCGGGACAGGAAAGCATCATTACAACCATTTTGTCGGGAAGGGATTGTTTTGCGGTCATGCCGACGGGAGCAGGAAAATCTGTCTGTTATCAGGTGCCGGGGCTGATCTTTCCGGGAATCACTCTGGTGGTCTCCCCGCTGATCTCTTTGATGCAGGATCAGGTGAAAGCGTTAAATGAGGCGGGAGTTCACGCGGCGTACATCAACAGCTCCCTCTCCGAGGCACAGATTTCCAAGGCGCTTTCTTATGCGGAGCAGGGGCGCTATAAAATGATCTATGTTGCGCCGGAGCGGTTGGAGAGCCGGAATTTTTTACAGTTCGCCGTGCATGCGGAGATCTCCATGCTTACCGTGGATGAGGCGCATTGTATCTCCCAGTGGGGACAGGATTTCAGACCGAGTTATCTGAAAATCGTAAATTTTATCAAAGCATTGCCCAAGCGCCCGGTCATCAGCGCGTTTACGGCGACGGCGACGCAGGAGGTCAGGGAGGACGTGATCTGTACGCTCGGACTGGAACATCCGAATGTCGTCGTGACCGGATTCGATCGGGGAAATCTGTATTACAGCGTGGAACATGTTCGAAAAAAAGATGATTTTGTCGTTGATTACATAGAAAAGCATCCGCATGACAGCGGGATCATTTATTGTGCGACCAGAAAGAATGTGGACAATCTTTGTGAACTTTTATCAAAGAAAGGGGTTGCGGTAACGAAGTATCACGCGGGGCTTGGCGCGGGGGAACGAAAACGCAATCAGGAAGATTTCATTTATGACAGAGCGCCCGTGGTAGTTGCGACCAATGCGTTTGGGATGGGCATTGATAAGTCGAATGTCCGTTACGTCATTCATTACAATATGCCGCAGAGTATGGAAAATTATTATCAGGAGGCGGGGCGCGCGGGAAGAGACGGCGAGCCGTCGCAGTGCATCCTGCTTTTTTCGCTAAGCGATGTCAGGACGGCAAAGTTCCTGCTGGAGAGCAAGGACTTTTCCGACGTGGACCCGATGGATGTGCCGCTGATCCGCGAGCGGGACGCCGGCCGGCTGTATGCGATGGAACATTATTGCAAAACGACGGGATGTTTAAGAAATACGATCCTGAGTTATTTCGGAGAAGAAACGAACGCCCCCTGTGACAACTGTGGCAATTGTCACCGCAAGTATCGCGAAGTCGATATGACCGAACAGGCAAAACAGGTGATCAACTGTGTCTGTGAAACGAGGGGACGATACGGTCTTAGTGTCGTCACGGGTACGCTGATCGGCGCGAACCGGGCGAAACTGCGGGAAATTGGCTGCACGGAATACCAGACCTACGGGGTTTTGCGGGATCTCAGCGAGGCGGCAGTCCGTCAGCTCACTGACCAAATGCTGGAGGACGAATATCTGTGCCAGACAAGAGATACCTATAGTGTTCTCCAACTCGGTCCGGCAGTAAAAAGTCTTCAAAATGAGGATACGCGCGTGATGATCCGCATGGCGGAGGAAAAAGAATCCGAAAGAAACCGCGCAGGAGCCCGCCGCGTAAAGAGCACGGATGCGCTGACGAGGGCAGGTTATGAACTGTTTGAAAAGCTGCGGGCACTGCGGCTTGAGATCGCAAGAGAAGAGTCCATGCCGCCCTATATCATTTTTAACGACCGTACTTTGATTGATCTATGTGTGAAAATGCCGCGCACCAAAGCGGACATGCTGAATGTCAGCGGTGTCGGCGAATACAAATTCGCGAAGTACGGACAGCGCTTTCTGGATGAGGTCAACCGCTTTCTTTCTTGATCTTGATAAAATCAGGGATTAAAAAAGTTTACTGCGGATGGAATGAAAAAGCTTAGTGTTTGTTTCAGATCAAGAAAATCTTGAGAAGGGTTTCCGTGTGTGTTATACTGGGGAAAGACATTTTCTGTTTTTTGAAAGGCGGACTGCCGTTTGTAATACTTATTTAAGGAATATTGAGGAGGAAAGATGGATTATAGAAACTATATCCATACCGATATTATTGATAAATATGAATTTTATAATTATGGACATGCATTAGAAATATTGCAGGGCGCGTTCCCGGAAGAATGGAACGAATTACAAGAGTGCCTCCGACAATTACATCTGACTCTGGCAGATATAAAAAGGGCAGGAGGCAATGAATCACCGATACCAAAGAAATTTGACGATGTTTTATATCCCTATGGGTGGAGAGAAATACGAATCAGCGGGGATCTGATTGTAAAAAAGTATCCCAGGCAAACGGCACAGCGGAGAGGACGTTTTGCGGATGAGCCATATGAAATTGAGACAATAGAAGGCTATATTGACGGTCATAATATTGATTTTTTGAAAAACAGAGTTGCATTTGACTTGGAGTGGAATAGTAAAGACCAGACCTTTGACCGCGATTTATTAGCGATGAGAACGTATTTTGATTGCGGATTGATTGATGTAGGGGTGATTGTAACAAGATCAGAGGAGCTAAATGATATTTTTTAGGTAATTGTTAAATAATTTTCTCCTTGGATGTGGATAACTTTCACCAT
>JAMPHA010000057.1:0-11625 GCA_023663615.1 Clostridium sp.
TATAGAACGGCGGTAGTAACAAAAGCAATCCTCAGAAAAAATGGGGAAACTCAAATGCGAACATATTGACGGATGCGTGAAAAACGCGCTATAGTGAAAGACGGGTTTACGCCGTGTGAGGAAACAACATGAAAACTTTTTTGCGGATCATATTAAAACCAATGTCCTTTTTGCCTGCAATCCTCGTTATGGCGCTGATCTTCCGTTTTTCGGCGCAGACGGGGACGGAGTCGGCAAAATTAAGTTCGAAGGTGAGCCGGTATGTCGTGACGGGAACGGAGCATGTTTTCGGCATCCGGCTCACGCAGGAGCAGATGGAGCAGGCGGTCGAACAGATTCATTATTATGTCAGGAAGCTGGCGCACATGACGATTTATTTTGTGCTTGCGGTGAGCGTTGCGTTTCCATTGTATGTGTATGGCGTCAGGGGCATCTGGCTGATGCTTACCGCCGGTGTGATCTGCGTCGGCTATGCAGGGTTGGACGAGTATCATCAGTCCTTTGTCGCAGGCAGGGGACCATCGGTAAAGGATGTCGCGATCGACGGCATCGGAGTGTTTTTGGGTATCATATTTACGAGGATCCTCGGCTGGACGGGAAGAATGACGATTTTTCGTCCGCTGTCATTAAGGAGCAGGGAAGATGACGACAGATAGGGAAGAATTGATTGTAGAGGGGTACCGGTTTGCCAATACGGAGGACGCGGATCTTGCACGTCTTGAAATAGAGAAGATCAGGGCGCTGGAGAGCCGTATGGATTATCAGAACGGGGAGATGGTGCTCGGCGTTTACAACCGCGCGATCATGAACCGGACGTTCCAGACGCCGGTCGGGTGTCAATACCTGTTAAAGCTGCGGGATTATTTATTGGAGACGGGCGCGGCGCGGGAGAATGAGCTGCGGGCAGTCCCGCTTCAGGCGCAGTTTTCGGGAAAGGCGCGGAGACAGGAAGCGTATCGGCAGAGCGCGTCGGCAAAGGAGGAAAAGGAGCGGACGGTATCCGCGCGTTCTTTTCACGTTTCGCTTGCGCTCAATGTGGTTTTAGTGCTGCTCGTGGCGGTCATGTTTTTGATCACGGCATACAGCGACAACCCGAATATTTTGAATTATAAGACGCAGATCTTAAATGAATATGCATCGTGGGAGCAGGAGCTTCGGGCAAGGGAGCGTGAGGTGAGCGGCAGAGAACGCGAGCTCGGCATCACGCCCGAATATCCGAACCGCGTAACCGAAGAGGGCGGGGAGCGGTAGCATGCTGCATGCCGTGCGGCAGGGAGGCAGCGGAACGGGCGGAGGTGTGTGTATGAAGCGGGTAAAGATTTTGGTCGTGGACGACGAGAGCCGTATGCGCAAGCTTGTCAGGGACTTTCTGATCCGGAAGGACTATGAGGTTTTAGAGGCGGAAAACGGCGCGCGGGCATTGGATATTTTTTTTGAACATCAGGATATTGCCCTGATCATTTTGGATGTCATGATGCCGCAGATGGACGGATGGCAGGTATGCCGCGAGGTTCGTGCCTACTCCAAGGTGCCGATCATCATGCTGACGGCCAAGAGCGACGAACAGGATGAACTGCAGGGCTTTTCCCTCGGCGTGGATGAGTATGTCACCAAGCCGTTCAGCCCCAAAATTCTGGTTGCGCGCGTGGAGGCGATCCTCAGGCGGAGCGGTTCTCTCAAAGAGGAGACGATCAAAGAAGCGGGCGGCATCGTGGTCGATCAGACGGCGCATGTCGTGACGGTGGACGGCAGACAGATTGACCTAAGCTACAAAGAGTTTGAGCTGATGTGCTATTTTATGGAAAATCAGGGGATTGCGCTTTCCAGAGAGAAGATTCTCAACCATGTATGGAACTATGACTATTTCGGGGATGCCCGCACGATCGATACACATGTCAAAAAGCTGCGCAGCAAGATCGGAGAAAAAGGCGCGTACATCAAGACGATCTGGGGCGTCGGATACAAGTTTTCCGTTGAAGAATGATCTGTTTTTAATGGAATCTTAATCTTTTCCACATTTTGGTTTAATGCCCATTGTGTATGCTGGTATCAGTTCCAAGGAGGAACAGCGATACGAAACATCAAACACAGAGAAGGCGGAAAGCCGGCAGGGAGGAGAATTGACATGGAAAATTATGAAAAGGTAGAAAAATTAAGAGAGCGCGCCAATGTGAGCTACGAGGAAGCAAAAGAAGCGCTTGAAAATAACAATTGGGATATTCTGGATGCGATGATCGCACTTGAGAAAAGCGGAAAAACAAGCGGATCGGGACAGGCGGGGTATTCCACGCAGGGGATGCCGAAATATGAGGGCGTGATAGATGATGACGGACCGGAGAGTAAGCATGATTTCAGCGATACCTGCAGACGGTTCGGACGCTGGTGCGTGCGGATGATCAAAAAAGGATGCACCAATTATTTCTATATCACCAAGGGAGAGAAGGAAGTGCTTGCGATCCCGGTGCTTGTCCTGATCCTGGCGGCGGTCATCGCATTTTGGCTCGTGCTCATTTTACTTGTGGCCGGTCTGTTCTTTGATCTGCATTATCATTTCCGCGGACCGGACATCAAGGCGGTGGACTTAAATAAGGCGATGGACAGCGCGGCGGAGACGGCAAGGCAGATGAAGGATGAATTTCAGAGTAAGGACAATTAGTCAGGGCGGATGAAGCGAAAACAAAAAACCGGATGCTCATGTTGGGTAATCCGGTTTTTGCATTGCGGCGGGAGGCGCAGGCGTGGGATGCAGAGCATTTCATGTCCGTTTGGAAAACAGGAAGGAGATCTTGCAATGGCACAATCCATATTGATCGTGGAGGATGAGGAAAAAATCGCGCGTTTCATAGAGCTGGAGCTTTTACATGAGGGGTACGCGGTCGAGAAGGTGTCGGACGGCAGAAAAGGATTGGAAAGGGCGCAGAGCGGACAGTTTGACTTGATGGTTCTTGACGTGATGCTGCCTGAGTTGAACGGTTTCGAGGTGCTGAGACGGCTCAGGCGCGAGTCGGATATGCCCGTCATCATGTTGACGGCGCGGGATGCGGTGATGGATAAAGTGGCAGGCTTAGACGGCGGCGCGGATGATTATATGACGAAACCCTTTGCCATTGAGGAGCTGCTTGCAAGAATCCGGCTCGCGCTGAAAAAGAAGAGCGTCCGGGGTGCGGAGGAGCATGTGCTTTCCTGCGGTGCGCTGACGCTCGATCCGCTCAGATACGAGGCGCGTTACCAGGGAAATCTGATTGAACTTACGCATCGCGAATTTGAACTGCTGCGCGTACTGATGGAAAATAAGAATATCGTTGTTTCCAGAGATACGCTGCTGCAAAAGGTGTGCGGCTATGATTATATGGGCGAGACAAATGTGATCGACGTTTATGTACGCTATGTGCGCGCGAAACTGGATGAGGTGTATCAGGTAAAAATGATCCAGACCGTGCGGGGCGTCGGGTATGTGATCAAGGACAGTGAGGATTGACTGCGATACCTGCGTCAGTATGGAGGATTAGAATGAAAGAAGAACAAAGAGGACAACCGGAAGCGCAGAAGCAGGGCGGGCAGGGAAACGAAACAGTGCGGGTGACGTCCATCGCGCGCAGGATCAATTGGAATACGGTGCTGTCCATGTTTGGCGCTTTCGTGTCGATCGACGCGATGCTCTGCGTCATACTTGGGGTATTCGCGCTGTATTGTCTGGATGTGCAGTATCTCGGCGCTTTTCATATGGATCTGCCGCGAAAACTGCTTCATACAAAATCGATACGGGAGCTCGTATTGCAATGCGGCGAGCCGGGGACTGCGGAGTGCTATACGGTGCTGATCGGGCCGTGGGTTTCCGCGCTGCGCTATGCGGCGGCAGCGCTTGGCTGTGTGGAACTGATCATGTTGATCCATCAACTGCTGTGGGGGACGAGAAAAGTGCGCTACCATCTGCGTCCGATCCGGCAGATGGCGGAGCGCACGAGACAGTTGAGCGAACTTGCCATGGATGAAAGCCGTTATCAAAATCTGGAAGAGGCGATCTCCGATCTGCATGTGGAACGCCCGGACGCGCGGCTCGCGGTCGCGAACCGGGAGCTGCAGGGGATCGAACGCGCGATCAACGATATGTTAGAGCGGATGCGGGCGGCAAACAAACAGCAGACGCAGTTCGTATCCGACGCATCCCACGAGCTGCGCACGCCGATCGCGGTCATCCAAGGCTATGTGAATATGCTCGACCGCTGGGGAAAAGAAGACGAGGCGATTTTAGATGAGGCGATCGAGGCGGTCAAAAACGAGGCGGCGCACATGCAGCGGCTTGTCGAGCAGCTTCTTTTTTTAGCGCGCGGGGACAGCAACAGACAGAAGCTGGAAAAAAAGAAGCTGTCATTGAACCGTGTGCTGCGGGAGGTATATGAGGAGTCCGTGATGATCGATGAACGCCACCGGTACTGTTTTGAAGAAAGCGGGGAAGCGGTCATATGCGGCGACAGTGACATGATCAAGCAGTCCGCGCGTATTTTAGTGGACAATGCGGCAAAATATACGAAAGAGGGAGAGGAGATCATGCTGCGTGCGGGAGTCGGAAAAGACGGCGCGCCGTTTTACAGCATTCAGGATGACGGGATCGGCATGTCGCAGCCGGATGTGGAACATGCGTTTGACCGCTTTTACCGTGCGGACGCCGTGCGCGGCAGCAAAACGGGCGGCACGGGGCTCGGACTTTCCATCGCGAAGTGGATCGTGGATCAGCACGGCGGTTATTATGAAGTGGTCAGCCGGGAGGAGCTGGGGACGCGGTTTACGGTCATTTTTCCAAGTGTGTATTTTCTGTGAAGTCCATTGCGTCGGGAGTCATTCATTGATAAAATAAATAAACACCGGTCGCAAAGCGAAGGACCGCCGCCGCAGCGGGCGTTATCCGTATGGAACCCGCAGGCTTACGGAGGCATGATATGAGGATGAACGGCAAGGAAGAGCACAGATTCGGCGTGCGCGGCTCTATCAAAAAGCAAATCGCATTGATCTTTATGCTTGTTTTGGCAGGCACCATTCTGCTCTGCTTTTTGGTCAATCAATTCTGCCTGCAGAAATTCTATATTCACAATAAGAAAAAAGTATTGCTGCGCACATATCATACGATCGCGGAGAGTATCCGCGAAGGGCAGCTGACGTCCGACGAATTCATGCTGGAAATGGAAAAGCTGATCGGACGTTATAATCTGGATATTCTTGTAATGAACGGGAACGCGGTCCCGCTTTTATATACGACGAGCGATGTGCAGTTCTTAAAAGTGCAGTTTTTTGAATTGGCGCTCGGCGTATACGGAGGAACGGTTCTGGAAAAAGAGGAAACGGAGCTGTACCAGATCGAGCGCGTGACGGAGCAGGCGTCCGGCCTGGACTATATCGTCATGTGGGGCTTTTTTGACAGGGAGGACATGTTTCTGATCCGTACGCCGATTGTCGGCATTGAGGACAGCGTGCAGATCGCCAACCGCTTTCTCATGTATAGCGGTCTGGGCGGCGTGCTGCTCGGCGGCGTGATCATATGGCTTGTCACGCGGAAGGTGACGGCGCCGATCCGTGAGCTTTCCGGGATTTCGGAGCGGATGAGCCGGCTTGATTTTGACGCGCGTTATACGGGAAAAGAGCATAATGAGATCGGGAAGCTCGGCATGAACATCAATCAGATGTCGGATGCGCTTAAGCGGACCATATCAGAACTGAAAACCGCAAATAACGAGCTGCGCAGGGATATTGCGGTCAAAGAAGAATTGGAGGCACAGCGCAAAGAATTTTTATCCAACGTATCCCATGAACTCAAAACGCCGATCGCACTCATACAGGGATACGCTGAGGGACTGCAGGAAGGCATTGATGAGGATGCGGAGGCAAGAGCGTATTACTGCGGCGTGATCATGGACGAGGCGGAAAAAATGAACCGCATGGTAAAACAACTCATGACGCTCGACCAATTGGAGTCGGGACAGAATGTAACGACGCTTGAGCGTTTTGACGTCGCCGCGCTTGTCAACAACTATGTGCAGTCCGCGGATATTTTAGTGCGGCAGCACGGTGCAAACGTTTCCGTCGAGCGGCGGGGCGCGCTCTATGTTTGGGGTGATGAGTTCAAGGTGGAGGAAGTCGTTATGAACTACTTCACAAATGCGCTCAACCACTTAAACGATGAGAAACAGATCGAAATTCGTTTTTTGGAGGACGAGGAGCGGCAGACGGTGCGCGTGACAATATTTAATACGGGGGAACCCATTCCGGAGGAGAGTCTTCCTTATTTATGGGATAAGTTCTACAAAGTGGATAAAGCGCGGACGCGCGAATATGGCGGAAGCGGCGTCGGGCTTTCCATCGTCAGGGCGGTCATGAATGCCATGCATCAGGATTTCGGCGTAAATAATTATGATAACGGCGTGGAGTTTTGGTTTGAACTGGAGCGCGCGTAAATCGAGGAAAAACGGAGGGATCAGATGCTTCGGTTTGAATTTTATAAAATCTGCAAACAGAAGATGATATTTTTGGCGTTCGGCATCCTGTTGCTTTACGCCGCCGCCGCAGTCTTAGAGATTTATCATCCGGATCATTGGAATAATATTGTCTCCTTTGAGGACGGTGAGACGGTAAATGGCAGGGAAGGGTTAGCGGTCAATCAGAGCCGGGCAGAACAAGATGCGGGCGAACTTACGGATGAACTGGCAGCAGCATATCCGCATATTGATTTTCCTCTTACCTATGGTTATTCGGATAGCTGGGAGACGTTTCTATACAGTTATTTTAAGCTTGTATCGGTGTTTTCGTTCTTTATTGTGGTTGTATTTTCGCCGTTGTTTTCCTATGAGACCCATTGCGGAATGGCGGCGATCGTGCATACCGCTCCATGCGGAAAAATAAAATGCGCGAGGGTTAAGATTCTGATGAGCGTGATGATTACAAATATTGCCTTTGTGATTGTCACTTTGATAATGGCGGCCGGATTTCTGATACGGTATGGCATGTGCGGATATGACACCAGTATTCAGATCGGCAGATTCGGATATTTTTATAAGAGCCAAATTCCGATGAACTATCTGGAATTGAGTATCCATTACCTGTTATTGAGTATGCTGTGTGTGAATATGATCCTGTTGATCGTGTTGATCGTTTCCCTCAAAAGCAGGGCGATGCTGCAGGCGCTGATCGCTTCGCTTGCTGCACTTTATATTTTTGACCAGACTGCGGTTTATGCAGTCATAAAAAGTGACAGGCCGTTCTATTTCCTGTCGCTGTTTCCTGTTAATGCCTTGAAAATCACATCGGTGGTCAGTGATTTCGACCCGGTCACTATTTTCGGACGTCAATTGCAGTGGATCTATCTGGTTGAGATTTTTTATCTGTTCGCATTGGGGATCGGATTCTGGATTCTTTGCGGCAAAGTGGTAAAAAGTCAGAAATATTATGGTGAGTAATATCGGAGGCGTTTCCCGGTCTTAAGATAAGCGGATGGAGGAATCTGTCATGAAGCTGGAATTGCAGAATATAAAAAAGAAATATGGCGATAAGGAAATCCTTCACGGGATTTCCTTTGAGATCGAAAAAGGAATCTGCGGCATCCTCGGTCCGAACGGCGCCGGGAAATCCACGATGATCCGCATGATATGCGGACTGGAGCAGCCGACGGAGGGCGCGGTTTTTTACGACGGAAGTGAAATCTCTAAAATGGGGGAAAGCTATCGGGAGAAAATCGGATATGTTCCGCAAAAAGCGGGATATTATCCGGATTTTACCGTATACAAATTTTTGGAGTATATCGCGGAATTAAAAGGAATCCGAAACAAAAAAGATGCCATTGGGCAAGTTCTTGACGTTATGGGGCTTGAGAGTGATATAAGTAAGAAAATGCGCCATCTTTCCGGTGGGATGAAGCAGAGAGTCAGTATCGCGCAGGCGCTGTTGAACGATCCCGAATTTCTGATCCTGGACGAGCCGACTGTGGGGCTGGATCCCAATGAGCGGCTGTATTTTAAGAATCTGATCACCGATATGTCCTATGATAAGATGATTCTGTTAGCGACGCATATCGTATCGGATGTGGAAGAGATCGCGGAGCGGGTTCTGATATTGAAGAAAGGCGAAATACAGATAAACGCCTCGATTCCGGACATACTGGAGCGGGTAAAAGGAAAGGTGTGGGAATGCCGGCTGACCTCTATGGAGGAAGTGGCCCGGATAAAGAATCATTATCAGATCAGCAGCACAAAACATCAGAGCGGGGTAACGACCGTGAGAGTGATCAGCGAAGAGAGGCCCTGTGAGGATGCGCAGCAGGCGGAGGCGCTGCTGGAAGAGGCGTATCTGTCCTTTTTTGAAGAAAGAGTGAAATAACATGCTGAAAATGGAGCTTTACAAAATAGGAAAACGGCGGATCGTGTTCGCCGCATTTGTCATTCTGTTTGGATTGACAATGGTATATGTCATCGAGCCCTTACTGCCGGATCACATGAGCAATATTGCCGTTACGAAAAATGGTGTGCTGAATGGCAGGGAAGGACTGGAATATAATATCAATCTGGCGAGAAGCTATAAGGGCGTATTAACGGACGAGCTGGTCAGAAAAGGGATTGCTGAATATGATGGAGAATCGGAGTATAGTTCGCCGTTCTATTATTTTTTCCGGAGATTTGTTTTGCTTGGAGAAGGCGGCTCTATTTCGGTGAAAGACCAGCATCCTGAGGTTGATTTTGATATTCATTTTGGATATTATGCAGGATGGCTTATTTTAGTCGGAAACTGGGTTTCGATTACGTATCTGTTTCCGATCCTGATCGTGGTTGCTTTTGCGCCGCTGTTTTCCTATGAGAGACAGAGCGGGATGCAGGGGATCCTGCTGACAACGAAAAACGGAAGAAAAAAGTGTACGCGGTCGAAGATTTTGGCGGGGTTTATTCTGATGAATGCGGCGTGGGTTTTATTGGCTGCCGTTCTGCTGATTGCCGGCTTTTTACGATTCGGTCTTGAGGGCTATGATACGAGCATACAAATCGGATGGGCGCCCTATAATTATGCGAGCGTACTGCCGTTTTCTTACGGGGAATTGCTTTTACATATTTTTCTGATCGACTTTTTGGCGTTTAACAGTATCTTATGTGTCGTGCTGTTGATTTCCGTTCGCAGCAGGAATCCGTTTACGGCTACCTGTGTTGGGCTGGCGGCTTTGTATGTGATGAGATCGGATGCGATGGGGACTTTTTTTGACAATGATTTCCTGAATCGCGTGGTGTCTCTGACTCCGGCAAATGTCCTGGACGGCGAGTATCTGGCGGCGTTTCATCCGATTCGTCTGGGAGACGCCCGGCTTCCGTGGATCTGTTTTGCAGAGCTGCTTTACGTCGTGGTCCTGCTTGCTGCGATCGTGGCATTGACGCGGGGGCTGCGCGGAAGTCAGAAGTATCATATGGACTGAGGTCACACTTCGCAAGTCCTTTTATGATCACAACAGCGAAAGCGCGGCTTCCGGTCGCAGAAAAATCCTGCGGATCGGACAAAAACCATGTTGTTTATAACGATTTTTTGTGCTATGATAAAAGCATCGCAGAAAAGGCGGGCGGCATGAAAACGGAAAAGAGGACGGTTTTCATGGTCTTTTCTGAAGGTGAAAGGAATGGTTATCGGGATGAAAAAGTTTTCAAAATGGTGTGTGATGGCGGGGATCTGCATGATGACGGCTGCGTTATGCGGCTGTGGGGGCAAATATCCCGAACTGACAGAAGAGGAGGAACAGGCAGTTCTCCAGTACGCGGCGACACTCTTATATGAAAATGATCAGAACCGTGATTCCCGTCTGATGACAGAGGATGAGATGATCATCGCGATGCAGAGGCGGGCGGCACATGCCTATATGCCGGAACCGGAGCCGACCAAGGCGCCGGAAGACAGTACGGACGAAAATCCGGACGGGAGTCCCGCAGATGATCTGATCGGCGGCGGGGAAGCGGTTGAGACGCGTACACTGGCGGAGTTTTTTGGCTTTCCGGGAGTTGATATTTCCTATCAGGGCTATTTCTTTACAAAATCCTATCCGGCGGAGAGCGGGGATGAATTCTACTTTGCGATGGATGCGCTGTACGGCAATGAGTTGATGATCCTGCAGTATACGATCACCAATCAGAATGCAGAAACGGCGCAGGTGGATATTTTGAATCTGAAACCGCGTTTCAGGCTGTTTATCAACGACGGCGGACAGATCAATGCGATGACAACGCTTCTGCTTGACGATATGAAGACCACAGACTGTACGCTGGAACCGGGCGAAAGCCGCGCGGTCGTTGTCGTGTTCGAGGTCACAGAGGAGGAAGCCGCGTCCGTGCAGCAGCTTCGTCTGACGGTAAAAACAGACGAAGATTCATGGACGGTACCGTTATTGGACGATGGAACGTCTGCAGGCAGTTGGTAATATGCAGGCGATGGAAAACTATTATCAGTATTATCAGGCCGGCTGATTTTTTTGCATGTATCTGCTTATAGTAGGAACTCTCAAACAGCTTTATCCGTTCTTTCTGTCAATATGTGGATAGGCAGAAGGATGATGCGGCATGATGTTCGATGGTGTACGCTTGGGAAATGATACGGATTATTTTGTCATATGCATTTGCATATTTTCCTAAAAAATTCTAAAAAACCATCCTCAACAGCCACCTTGTCCAATTCTTCCTCCGCCAAATCGTAATAGTATTTTCCCGTTTTCATGTCAACGGACAGGCAGTCCAAGGGAAAGCCCTTTTTTACTATCCCATTCTTATGTGGTTTTGGGGCGATCATAAAAGGCTCGCTTTCCATTGAAGACTCCATAGCCTCAAAAATATGTTCCTTGTCCTTTACAAAGCAGACGGCGTTTTTATATTTTGCCCTTAAGCCGCCACAGCCGCCATATTTTTCTGCCAATCCCGAATAATACAACAGCATTTCCTCATCGGAAAGGGTTTTTCCGTTGATCGTTCTTACATGAACGCCCGGTTGAATATCCCCGGGAACATTGTCAAAATACAGTCCCGAATCGCAGGAAAACACGGGCAGTCTAAAAATTTCATAATAAGCGAGCGCTTTTTGTCTTGCGTTTTCAAGGGGAGTCTTTCCGGTTTCGGGAACGTTCGGAGCGGGCGTAGTCAAGTCATTTAAGCCCATAATTTCTATATTCAGTGTTTTGAGCCTTTTTCTCATGTAAGAGAGCTTTGCAGGATTGCTTGTACCGTAAAGTATGGTCATATATTTTTCTCCTTTGCTTTTCGTGCGGCCTTTTCGCAAGTCGTGACAACGTATCCCTCGTAAAAGTCCGATTCGTCCCTGCGTTATCCCCCTATCGTTAAAGCGATTTTTACGTTAATTTCTATTTGTCTCAAGTATAAAAGGGGCATATAAAAAGTATATCAAAATTTTGATATACCGCCAATATGTTTTAGGTTATCATAATATTTACCGTAAAAAAATGCATAAAAAATGCGTAAAAAAATGCATAAAAAATGCGCAAAAAAATTTACAAGAAAAATGCGCAAAAAAATCGCAAAAAAATGAAAAAAGATGTTGACAAGAAAAAGAGTGCGTGCTAGTATATCACTGTTGCGGTCCGACCGGAAGGCGGGGCGCAGGCGTACC
>JAMPHA010000058.1:0-11372 GCA_023663615.1 Clostridium sp.
CAATGTATTCTCTCCCATACATAAACCTCCGTTAAATTTGTTCAGATAAAATCATACCACAATCATACTGATATTTCCATTAAATTTCTTCCTCCCTCCGTTTCGTCCTGCTCTGCTGTCTGTTATGCTGTCGGCTCTCGTTCTGAAGTTCCCTTTCAAGGTTCTTCCTGTTATAGCTGATTACCTCGGCATAAGCTAATTCGGTGGCGGTCTTTGACTTCTCTCTGCCGATACCGTCATACTCGGCTTGCAAGGACTGTATTTCCGCTTTCCACTGTTTCGGCGTTATCTTCTCGCCCTGCCCTAAAAGGTTCTGCAAACGCTCTCGCATTTCGGGATATTTGGCAAGGCTCTCTTTATGCTCTTTGTCAAACTTCATCTTGGCAAGCCCTTTCAGTGACTGGCTCTCCTTGTAGGCGGTGCGGTATGGCTCATAGAGGGCATACATTTTTGACAGTTCCTTTAGTCGGCTTAGTTTCTGCCCCTTTGATAAATGTACGCTGTCAAGCTGTCCGTATTTCTGCTCCCTGTCCGCTGTGAATTTGGCAATCGCTATTATGACAAGCAGTAAATGTCAATTTAGAGGTTTATCAGAATGTACAAGAACAAATCACAAGATCATCTTAATAATATCTGCGGCAAAAAAATTAAGCAGTTCCGCCTGCAGCTGCCCGAAAAAACATCCCACCGAAAATTTGCAGATATGCTGGTACTACAGGGACTTGATGTGGATAAGAATGCAATTCAGAGAATAGAATCCGGTCAACGTTTTGTGACCGATATTGAATTGAAAGTCATTGCAGGAGTCCTCAACAAAAGTTATGACGAACTGTTGGGGTCTCCCGGTTCTGACTAGCTTTCTGATTTTTTATATGTATAGGTAAATACAAAAACTGGCAAAGAACCTTCTTTTTGGTATACTACATTTCATAAAAGCTCCTCCCTTTCGTATCGTCGAGTGAAAGTGATCTTCACCCTGCTCCCCGCGCGCCGCTTCGGCAGCATATTTCTCTGCACGGGTCTGTACATAAAAAAATTTATCGGTAAAAATATTGCCGACGGTTTGTCAACAAAAACTTCGAATGTCCTCCCGCCGCTCCTAACGCAAAAACAGCCACAATACCCATAATGGGCTTGTGACTGTTTTTCAAAAAATAAACTTATCCCAAACTTATTTGTCTTCAAATTTTAATAAAACTACGCACTCCATTGCCATCACTACTCTACGCCGCCACGCCCCGATTTTCTATACAAACTCAGCAGCGTCAATCATCTCCATCATCTCGGCCGGGGTGACAATAAACTTTTTAGCCGGGAAATGCCTGGTATTCCCAGTAACAAGATATGCGTTATCTCCACGCTTTTCCATTGTCACCTCATAAAATATCAGGTCATCCATGTCCGGGATGATTTCACCGGTCGAAGATGGCTGTACTTCAATGCCAAACGTTTCGACAGCCTCAAGAATCACGTCGATATCTTCCGCATGAATATGAAACTTCGGGCGATGTGCTACTTCTTTATATTCTTCCAGAATTTCCGGGTGATACAATGGCGTAATCCGCCCATCAAGCACCGCTTGAATCACCCGATAGGTCGCAGACTCTTTGTTCCTCGTGAGTAATACCGATATAATCACATTAGTATCAATTACTGCCAAAACAGACATTATCGACCTGCTTTCCGTTCAGCACGAACCGCTGCAATCTCCATATTGATCTCATCCAGCGTCATCTCCGGGAGTGCTTCCGCATTGATCCTAATATTCTCAAGTGCCTGCAAACTTCTTTCCCGCAACATTTTCTCGTCAGTTCTCGGAAGGGTAGTCGCAAAGGGAAGCCCTTTTTCAATTTTGGTACGTGCAAAAAACATCCGAATGGCGGTCGGTATGTCAAGCCCCATTTTTGCATAAATAGCTGCCACTTCATCCCGCAAATCTTTGTCTAAACGCACCTGCACGAGTGCCTGTTCTGCCACTGCCATAATCTCCTTTCTATCACCATGGGGATTATATATTTTCTCATACCATTGTATGAGATATTCATATTTTTGTCAACAGAAACCTTTATTTGCGGCCGCCGCGATTTTTCAATCTATAACTGTTCCGTCCAATAACTCTTATATCCTTCACCGAAAATCTCATTCGCGCTTGAAACGATGAGGAACGCTCTCTCATCCTCTTCTTTGACGATATTGATGACCTCCGGGGAACGCTGCTTTCTGGTGGCGCAGAGAATGATCTTTTTATCTTTTTCCGTATAGGCGCCCTCTCCCTCTAAATACGTCACGCCGATTCCAAGTTCCTCCATGAGACGTCCTGCGATCTGTTCATGCTTATCGCTGATGATATAGATCAGGCGCGCCTCGTCCTGCCCGTACAGGATCATATCCATGACGCGCGCGTCCAGCGCAATGACGATTCCCGCATACACGCCCAGCGTCAGATTATGGAACACAAATCCGGATATGATGACAACGACCATATCCAGCATGAGGAAAATAGAGCCGGACTTCAAATATGGGAATTTCAACCGCAGCAGCTTTACGACAATATCCATGCCGCCCGTCGTGCCGCCCGCCCGGAATACCATGCCGAGCCCGCAGCCGACCGCAATGCCGCCCAGAACGACCGCGCAGATCAGATCGTTTGTGACCGGCTGTATGCTGCTGAGCAGATTTGTGAACACCGACGTCATGACTGTGGCATAACATGTTTTAACGATAAATTTTCTTCCGAGCTTCCACCATCCGATCGCCAAAAGAGGAATATTGATGATCAGGATCCAGGTACCTGTCGCAAGCGGCGTAAAACGGCTCAGCATGATGGAAATACCGGATACCCCGCCCGGCGCTAAGTCGTTCGGATCTAAGAGCAGACTGATGCCCGCAGAATAAATCAGGGTTCCGAGCGTAATCACCAGATAGTCCCGCAGCACTTTTCTCGCGCGCCGGATCAGCTCCGTATGTTTTTTTTCGTTTATACTCTTTTCATTCCCCATTGTCCGTTCTTCCTTAAATCACCGTGCGCACCGCCTTCGGGCGGTATCCGTTCTGCTCCAGTGCCTGCATGATCTGTGTTTTATGATCCGTACCGAACGCCTCGATCGTGATCCGCAGCTCCACCGCTGCGTTGCGGTTAATGGACACAAACTGGTTGTGCTCCAATTTGATGACGTTTCCGTTCAGCTTCGCGATCACGTCCGCCACGCGGCTTAACTCTCCCGGCTTGTCCGGAAGGAGCGTCGATACCGTAAAGATCCTGTCGCGCAGGATCAGTCCCTGCTGTACGACGGAAGACATCGTGATGACGTCCATATTGCCGCCGCTTAAGATGGATACGACTTTCTTTCCCGTCACGGAAAGCTGTTTTAACGCCGCCACCGTCAGCAGTCCCGAATTTTCCACTACCATTTTATGATTCTCTACCATATCGAGGAATGCGACGACCAGATCCTCGTCTTCCACTGTAATAATATCGTCCAAATTTTCTTTTATATACGGAAAAAGCTTTTCTCCGGGCGTCTTTACCGCCGTGCCGTCCGCGATCGTATTGACTTGCGGAAGCGTTGTCACCTCATCCTTTTGCAGGGATACCTGCATACAGTTCGCGCCTGCCGGTTCCACGCCGATGACTTTGATCTTCGGATTGAGCAGTTTCGCCAGTGTCGATACGCCGGTCGCCAGTCCGCCGCCGCCGATCGGTACTAAGATCATATCGACAACGGGAAGCTCCTTGAAAATTTCCATTGCGATCGTGCCCTGCCCCGTCGCGACTGCCAGATCGTCAAACGGATGGATAAAAGTATAACCCTGCTCGTCGGCAAGCTCATACGCCCGCGCGCACGCCTCGTCATACACATCTCCGTGCAGAACGACCTCCGCACCGTAGCTTTTGGTTCGGTTCACCTTGATGAGCGGCGTTGTCGTCGGCATGACGATGACCGCCTTTACGCCGAAACACTGGGCGGCGTATGCCACACCCTGCGCATGATTGCCGGCGGACGCCGTGATGATGCCGTGCGCACGCTCTTCCTCGGTGAGCGTCGTCATTTTGTAATATGCGCCGCGCACTTTATAGGCTCCCGTAAACTGCATGTTTTCCGGCTTTAAGTACACCTTGTTCCCCGTCTGCCTGCTGTAAAAATCACTGTAGATGAGCTTTGTCTCGCTCGTCACCTTCTTGACGATCTCCGATGCTTCCTCAAACCGCTCCAACGTCAACATTTCCGCTTCCATGGTATTCCTTCTTTCCGTTTTTTCTTCCTATTTTCTTTTCTTGTTTTCTTTTTTTCTGCCTCTGACAGCGTTTTTCCGCCTCTTATGCTTTCTTTGATTCGGCTGCCGTCTTCTCAAGACTTGCCGGATGTTTCCGCGCTGCTTCCTATGCCTGCGAAAAGCGAGGCTTACCCCTCCGCGCCATTTTCTTCCTCCCGTGCCTGTCCTTCCGTTTCCGGGCGGTCAAATAATGCCTCCACAAATTCCTGCGGATGGAACTTCTGCAGATCGTCCATCTGCTCGCCGACGCCGATATATTTGACCGGCACCTGAAGCTCGGACTGAATGGCTACCGCAATGCCGCCTTTCGCCGTCCCGTCCATCTTGGTCAATATGATGCCCGTGAGCTGCGTAACGTCGCCAAATTCGCGCGCCTGCACCAGCGCGTTCTGTCCGGTCGTCCCGTCTAAGACCACAAGATTTTCCCGATGCGCGTCGGGAAATTCCCGGTCGATGATGCGGTTCATTTTCCGAAGTTCCTCCATCAGGTTCTTCTTATTATGGAGCCGCCCTGCCGTGTCGCAGATCAGGACATCCACGCCGCGCGCCTTGGCCGCGTTGACCGCGTCATAGATCACCGACGCCGGATCGGCGCCCTCCCTGCCCCCGATCATTTCCACGCCTGCCCGCGCGCACCACTCGGAAAGCTGTTCTCCCGCCGCCGCACGGAACGTATCCGCCGCCGCGATCAGCACTTTTTTCCCCTGGTCTTTTAACTGTCCCGCCAGCTTACCGACTGAGGTCGTCTTTCCGACGCCGTTCACGCCGACGATCATGATGACCGACTGCTCTTTTTCAAATTCGTACGCCGCCTCGCCGACCTGCATCTGCTCGCAGATACTGTCGATCAAAAGCTGTCTGCACGCCGTCGGCTCCTTGATATGCTGCTCTTTTACCTGCTTTTTCAGGCGCTCTAAAATGCCGGACGTCGCATTGACGCCCATGTCGCCCATGATCATCAATTCCTCAAGCTCTTCGTAAAAATCATCATCAATGCTGTTATAGCCGCCGAATACGGAATCCATTCCGCGTACGATGGAATCCCTCGTCTTGGTCAAGCCCGCTTTCAGGCGGCTGAAAAAGCCCTTCTTTTCCTCGCTCATATTTGTGCTCCCCAGCTTCCGCTGCTCCAAAAGACTTCCGCTGTTCGAAATTCTTTTTTATGCATCCAATTCCTTGTCGATCAGGTTCACGCTGACAAGCGCGGAAATTCCTTTTTCCTGCATCGTGATGCCGTAGAGCCGGTCCACTTTTTCCATCGTGCCGCGCCGGTGCGTGATCACGATGAACTGCGTATGCTTTGTCAGCTTATGTAAGTATTTTGCAAACCGTCCGACGTTATTCTCATCGAGCGCCGCTTCGATCTCGTCCAGCAGACAGAACGGGGAGGGTTTCAGGTTCTGGATTGCAAACAAAAGTGCGATCGCCGTCAGCGCCTTTTCCCCACCGGACATCTGCATCATATTCTGCAGTTTTTTGCCGGGCGGCTGCGCGATGATGCGGATGCCTGCCTCCAAAATGTCCTCGTCCTCCTGGAGCTCCAGCTCGCCCTTTCCGCCGCCGAACAGCTCTTTGAATACCTTATCAAACTCATGGCAGATGTCGGCGAACTTCTCCTTAAACTGCGCGCGCATGGCGCTGTCCAGTTCCTCTATGATATTCTCTAACGTCTTTTCCGCCTCCACGAGATCGTCATGCTGCGTCTTTAGGAAGTCGTACCGCTCGGACAGGTTCTTATAATCCTCGATCGCATTGACGTTGACATCGCCGAGTTTTCGGATCTCCTCTTTTAAGCGCGTGATCTCCTTTTTCATGGCGGACAGATCGGTCATCGCCTCGTCGCGCAGTCCCGCCGCGTCGCTCAATGTGATCTCATATTCATCCCACATGTAATTGATCTGCGTCTCGATGGACTCCTCCAGACGCTCTTTCTGTGCGTTTAAGCGGTAGACTTCTTTATCCAGCGCATTGATCTGTGCGGACAACTCCTCCCGCTCGCTGAAAAAGTTCTTCTGTTTTGCGCTTAACTCCTCGCGGCGCTCCGTATCCTCTTTTAGCTTTTTCTCCGTCTCGCTCTGCGTCGTATGGGACGCCTCGATCGTCTGTTTGATCTGCTCAATGCTCTCTTTCTTCTGCGCTACATTTTCGTCGTTGCTGCGAAGTCCCTCCTGAATTTGCGCAAGATCGCTTTCTAAGCGCAGCAGCTCGCCCTCGATACGGTCCACATTCTGCTGCACAAATTCCTGACGCTGCATGAGCTTCTGCACTTCCACGTCCCATTCGGATACGCTTGCCGCCTGCTCGCTTTCGCTCCCTCTGATCTCTTCCAGCACAAGCTGGGACTCCCCGATCTTTTCCGTCAGTCTGCGTTCCAGTTCCTCGGAATCGGCAAGCCCTTTCGACGCCGTTTCCTTTTCCTTTGCGATCTCGTCAAGCTTTTCTTCTATATCGCCCTGCTCGTTCTTTAACGCGCCAAAATCTTTCTCTGTCTCCTCCCTGCGCTCCTGTGCCTTAATGACATTTAAGCGCGCCGTATTCTGCTCAATGAACATTTCCTGAATGCGGCTCTTGATATTTTCCAGATCGGCGCGGAGTCCGTTTCTCTCCTGCTTGATGCTGTCGATCTTTCCTAAGCACTGCTCTACCTGCCTGCTTAGATCCGCAACCTTCTTTTCCAATTCATCCATCTCGCGCCGTCTGCCGAGCAGATTGGAGCTGTTCTTGAACGCGCCGCCGCTGATCGCGCCGCCCGGCACGAGCAGCTCGCCCTCGATCGTCACCATACGGATGCCGTACTCAAACTTTCGCGCGATCTTTACCGCATGATCGACGTTATCCACGACCATGATCCTGCCGAGCATAGATTTCGCAACATTGCGGTAACGGGGATCCGTGCTCACAAGCTCGTCCGCCATGCCGACGACGCCTTTTTCCTTTAACGCCTCCGGATTCTTGAATTCCTGCGGTTTGGTGATGCTCGTCAGCGGCAGAAACGTCGCGCGCCCAAAGCGGTTCTCTTTTAAGAACGCGATCATGCGCTTTGCCGTCTCCTCGTCGTCGGTCACGATGTTCTGGATATTTCCGCCGAGCGCCGTCTCGATCGCGGTCTCGTACTTTTTATCAACTTTTATAATGTCGGCGACCACGCCGATGATGCCTTTTTCTTTTTCCTTCCGTTCCATGACGCGCTTGATGCTGTTTCCATACCCCTCATAGCGCTCCGTCAGGTTCATGATCGCATCCAGCTTGGATTTTTCCTGATGGTACTGCGTCTGCGCTTCCTGCAGTTTCGCGTCCGTCCCGGCGAGTTCGCCCTTGATCTCCTCCGCGCGCGACTCCATGCGCTTCTTATCCTCGTTGAGTTTGGTGATCTCTTTTGTTACGCGTTCAAATTCCGCTTCCAGCTCTTTGATCGCGTTGTCCTGCTCCTCCTCGTCGGAGCGCGCGCGCAGCAGTCTGCTGTTTAACTCCGCCTTTCTGATCTGCACCTGCTCCAGCATGGAGTCCAACCGACCGAGCTGCGTCTTGATCGTTGCACGCTCGTTCAGCGCCTGTATGATCGTGTTTTTATCCGCCTCGATGCCGTTGTTTAACTCCTCGATGCGGTTCTGCACGGCAAGCAGTTCTTCCCGCGCGCGGTCCCTTGCGCTCACCGTCTCCGCAAGTCTTTCGTCAATCTCTTTTTTATCCGTCAGAACGGATTCCTTTTCCACGTTTTTCAGGCGGACGTCCTCGTTTAAGCTGTCCAGCCGCGTCTGAAAATGCGTTTTATTCCCTTCCGCCGAATGGATCTGCTCTTTTAGGACATTGATCTCGCCCTCTAACTTTCCGCGCAGGACGGACGTGTCCGTCAAGGCGGTCCGCTCCTCCTCGATCGCCGCATTCAGCTCCTCGATCGTCTGCTCGATCTGCTCGTATTCGCTCTTGATCCTGCTGTGGCGCTCGCTCGTCTGCTCTAAATCGCTGCTGGCGATCTCATATTTCTCACCGACCTCGCTAAGCTGCTCCCGCACGCGCTGATTTTCTAACAAAAAAACATTGACGTCATAGTTTTTCAGTTCTTCTCTTTTGCGCAGGTAGACTTTCGCCTTTTCCGACTGCTTCTCAAGCGGCTCTAACTGCTTTTCCTGCTCCGAGAGAATGTCGTTGACACGCACGAGATTCTGCTGCTCGTCGGCCAATTTTTTCTGCGCTGTCAGCTTGCGGCGTTTGAATTTTACGATTCCCGCCGCCTCGTCGAACAGCTCCCGCCGATCCTCCGGCTTTCCACTTAAGATCTGATCGATCTGTCCCTGTCCGATAATAGAATAGCCCTCTTTGCCGATTCCCGTGTCATAAAACAGTTCGCTGACGTCCTTTAGCCGGCACGGCGCGCCGTTAATGAGATATTCGCTCTCACCGGAACGGTACAGTCTTCTCGCGACCGTCACTTCATCATAATCGATCGCCAGCTGATGGTCGGCGTTGTCCAGCGTGATAGCGACATAGGCAAAGCCCAGCGGTTTTCTCGTTTCCGTACCCGAAAAAATGACGTCCTGCATGGATGCGCCCCGCAGCTGCTTGATCCGCTGTTCGCCGAGTACCCAGCGCACGGCGTCCGCAACGTTGCTTTTTCCGGAACCGTTCGGTCCCACGATTCCCGTGATCCCGTTATGAAAACGGAACACGATTTTATTTGCAAAGGACTTAAAGCCCTGTACCTCAATGCTTTTTAAGTACATTCGATCGTAACCTTTCCTTCTTTTTTCATCTCAAGCAAGATCTGATAAGCCGCTTCCTGCTCCGCCGCTTTCTTGCTCCGTCCGCGCCCGCTGGCTGAAATCTGTCCGTCGATCAGGGCATTGACCGTAAACACCTTTTCATGCTCCGGTCCTTCCTCGGATACCAGTTCATAAGAGAGCACGGAACCGGGCGTCTTCTGGATCTGTTCCTGCAAGATGGTCTTGCTGTCATAAAAAAGCTGCTTATCTTCTATATCATTTAAGATAAAACGCATGATAAAGCTTTTGGCCTGTGTGATCCCGCTGTCCAAATAGATCGCGCCGATGATCGCCTCCATCACATCGCTCGTAATGGAAGCCCGCTGCCTGCCTCCGGTCGCCGCCTCGCCTTTTCCTAAAAAAAGATACTTTCCAAGTTGTAAGTCCTGCGCACAATAAGCAAGCGCCGGCTCGCATACCATGGATGCGCGCAGTTTGGTGAGCTGTCCTTCGGGAAGGTTCGGATAACGCAGATACAAAAATTCGCTTGTCACAAGCTCAAGCACCGCATCTCCCAAAAATTCCAGCCGCTCATAATCGCCGCAGCGATTGATCTTGCGCTCGTTCGCATAGGAACTGTGCGTCAGTGCCTGCCGCAGCAGCTGTTCGTCGTAAAAATGATAGCCGATCACTTCTTCCAGACGGCTTACCGTATATTCCTCCATCCGTTCTCCCTCTTTGCCTGACCGTTGCGTGCGCGTCCTGATTGGAAAAGTCCTGAATATTCAGGACTTTTCGCAAAATTTCCCATAAATAAAATCTTTCCAATGATCTTTGCGTTCCCATCAATCCTTTGGGACATACGCCTTTAAGAGCGCCAGCGCCTCCTCCACGGTACTGATCTTCTCCACCTTCTGCGGATCCAGCGTAATATCAAATTCATCCTCCACGCCCATCATGATCTGATACACATCAAGGGAGTCCGCCCCCAAATCCTCCATGAATGTCGTCTTTAACTCTATCTCATTCGGATCGACGTTCAATACGGAAGCGATCACCTGCTTTAATTTTTCAAATTCCATGAACCTTACTCCTCTTTCATCTGAATCATATCCCGTATCTTTTCATTGATCTGCTGTTCCTTGAACGTCAGACACTGGAAGATTGAATTCTTGATTTCATTGCTCTTTGCGCTGCCGTGCGTCTTGACGACCAGTCCGTTTAATCCGAGCATCGGCGCACCGCCGTACTGCTCTAAGTCAAACTGCTTGAGCGTATTCTTTAACGCAGGTTTCACAAGTAATGCGCCGAGTTTCGATCGGAACGAGGACATCATGCCGTCCTTGATCTGCTTTACGACCATCGCGCCCACGCCCTCGTACATTTTTAATACGACATTTCCGACAAATGCCTCGCAGACGATCACGTCCGCCATGCCGAACGGAATATCGCGCGCTTCCACGCTGCCGATAAAATTGATGTCGGGGCAGTTTTTCAAAAGAGGAAACGTCTCTTTGACAAGCGCATTGCCTTTTTCCTCCTCCGCTCCGTTGTTGACGATGCCGACCTTCGGATTCTTCACGCCCATGACATGTTCCATATAGATGGAGCCCATCTTTGCAAACTGCACAAGATGGGACGGTCTGGCGTCCACGTTCGCCCCGCAGTCCACTAAAAGGGATACGCCCGCCGCCGTCGGCATGAGCGGCGCTAAGGGCGGTCTCTCCACGCCCTTGATCCGTCCGACTAAAACCTGTCCGCCGACCAGGTTCGCTCCCGTGCTTCCCGCAGATACATAAGCGTCGCATTTGCCCGCTTTGACGTCCATCATCGCACGCACGATCGAGGAATCTTTTTTGCTGCGGATCGCCATGACCGGCGGCTCCGCCGTCTCGATCTTTTCCGTACAATTGACAATCTCTACCTGGGAGGCATCGTACTGATAGCCCGCAAGTTCCTTCCGGATTTCGTCCTCTTTTCCATAAAGGACGACCTGAATCTTCTTATTCTCGTTGATCGCGCTGACCGCGCCTTTGACCGGCTCCGTCGGAGCAAAATCTCCGCCCATCACATCCACTGCGACCCGTACATATTCCGCCATAACCGTACCCTGCCTCTCTTCCCTCTCATAAAGAATGCCGTCTTCTTTGTCATCTGCCCGTGAAATCCCGCGATTCCATGATATGCCAGTATCAAAGACCCTTTCTCAACTATACTAAACCGACCGGAAAAAGTCAACAGGCGGGATGAAGGGAAAACCTTGAAAGGTAAATTCCATTATATCCTGCCTTGTTTCCAAAATTACTTTATTCAGGGTTCTTCGTGGAATTTTGAAAGTTATCTTCTTTAGGAAAAACCATTCGTACAGCTGCTTTACCATATCCGCTGTCTGTACCA
>JAMPHA010000059.1:0-10768 GCA_023663615.1 Clostridium sp.
CGGGTTTTATAGAAAGCTGGGGACGTGGTGTAGAAAAAATATATGAGTCCTGCAAGGCAGATGGCGTGCCGACACCGAAATATACAGTTCATCCTAAGGATATTATGGTTAAATTTACAGCGCCTGAAGACAGAGTCATTACTTTGGGAAAGAACAGGGTGAACGATAGGGTGAACGATAGGGTGAACGATAGGGTGAACGATTTGGAAATCGTTGTTTTAAATTTATTATATGAAGACCCTGCCTATACTTATGCAGAAATTGCTAAGCGTGCAGGTATCAGCCGAAAAACCGTTGCTGTAAGAATGAAGTCACTCCAGGAAAAGGGCATTGTAGAACGGATTGGAACAAATAAGAAAGGGTATTGGAAAATAAATGAATGCTAATTGCGTTTTTCCATGTGCATGGATAAAAAACATCAGAATATTTTATTAAGCAGATTATTGGACAAATATACAGTGAAGAAAAACGCTTCAAAAGGTTTGTATTTACCAAATAAACTGTTATAATTGAGAAAAAGGTATTTGTTAAGGTTTATACTATATAATTAAGGAAAAGAAACCTTACCACAAGAAAAAGGAATAGGAAAAACAAAAAGGGGATAGGAAAAACAAGGAAAAGCAAAGAAAAATAAGGAGACACAAAATGGCGTATCAAATTCAAACGGAAAAAGGATTGGTGAACAGGGGAAACTGGTATCGTATGAAAGAATGTATGCGGCGCGCCGAGGGCGGGGACCGCATCACGATCGGTTTTCTAGGTGGTTCCATTACGCAGGGATCCGTTGCGGAAACGCACACGACCTGCTATGCCTATCTGGTCTTTGACTGGTGGGTAAAGAAATTCCCTAAGACCGCATTTACCTATGTCAATGCCGGAATCGGCGGGACGACCTCTCAGTTTGGCGCAGCGCGGGTGCAGAGCGACCTGCTTGCCAGCCGGCCGGATGTGGTGTTTGTGGAGTTCTCGGTCAATGACGAGAATACTGATTTTTTCAAGGAGACCTATGAGGGGCTTGTCAGAAGAATTTATGACGCGCCCTTAAAACCTGCAGTCACGCTGATACATAATATCATGTACGATCACGGACAGACGGCGCAGGAGATTCATCAGGCGGTCGGAGCGCATTATGAGCTTCCCAGCGTGGCGATGCAGCCGACAATCTATGCGGAAGTGAAAGCAGGCAGGATTCCGAACCGTGACATCACGCCCGACGATCTGCATCCGAACACGGCGGGGCATGCGCTGGTCGCGTCGGTCATCATTGACTATTTAGAGAAGGTGTATGCGGAGCTGTCCGTGGAAGAGCAGCCGTCAAAGGCGATGCCCGCACCGCTGACGGCAAATCATTATGAGAACAGTGTACGCCTGCAAAATAAAAACGCGTCCCCCGTCATGGACGGCTGGACGGCGGATGAAACGCCGCAGCGTCTGGTGTTCGAGGGATTCCGCAACGGCTGGACGGCGGGAACGCAGGGCGCAAAGATTACGTTTGAGGTGGAGGGAAGCGAGATTGCGGCGCAGTACCGCAAGACCATCCATCAGCCCGCGCCGATCGCAAAGGCGGTCGTGGACGGGGACGAGGCAAACGCGGTCGTTCTGGATGCCAATTTTGAAGAGACATGGGGGGACTGTCTTTTTATGCAGAATCTTCTCGTGCATGGAGAAAATCGGAAGCACACCGTAGAGATTACGCTGACGCAGGCGCATGAAAACGACGCGTCGCCGTTCTATCTCATCTCGTTGATTGTGTCACGATAAAAAAAGACTCTGCGTGCCGCAGAGTCTTTCGAAGAATCCGCGGGGCGGATTCTTCACAAGCTACGGGAATCCTGTCGGATAAAAAAAGACTCTGCGTACCGCAGAGTCTTTCGAAGAATCGCTGACGCGATTCTTCCGGGGTTGCGAATTTTCATGATGATAGAGAGGACAGCCATGTTTCGTGATGATTTTGTCTGGGGCGTTGCGGCGAGCGCGTATCAGATCGAGGGAAAAGAACCGGGCGACGGTATCGGCAAAAGCATATGGGATACCTATGCCAACGAGGGAAAAATATACGGCGGGCACCGTGCGGAGATTGCATGCGATCATATGCACCGCTATGAGGACGATTTTGCGATCATGGGCGCGCTCGGCATTAAGGCGTACCGCTTTTCGGTCAACTGGTGCCGGATCCTGCCGGAGGGAACGGGAAAGGTCAATGAAAAGGGCGTTCTTTTTTATCGAAATCTGATAAAAAGTATGCTGAAAAACGGCGTAACGCCGTACTTGACGCTCTATCATTGGGAGCTGCCGCAGGCGCTCCAGAATCAGGGCGGCTGGCTCAACGAGAAATCCGTTGAATGGTTCGGCGAATATGCAAAGGTCATTGCCGAGAATTTTTCTGACTTAGTCGAACATTTTATCACGCTCAACGAGCCGCAGTGTTTTGTCGGACTTGCCCATTTGCAGGGCGTGCAGGCACCGGGCTTAAAAATGTCCTATGCCGAGACGTTTCAGATCGCGCATAACGCGCTGCGCGCGCACGGGCAGGCGGTCAAAAATCTGCGCAAATACGCATGCAGACCGGTCAAAGTCAGTATTTCTTTAACGTGCGGCGTGGCGATTCCCAAAACGAATGCGCCGGAGGATATTGAGGCGGCGCGGAAAGTGTATTTCGGTTTCTATAATGAAATGAGCAATTGGGCTTGGAATATGGGCTGGTTTTCGGATGCGGTATTCTTGGGGAAATACCCGGAGGAGGGCGTTCGAAAATTTGAAAAATGGCTGCCGAAGATTACAAAAGAGGATATGGAACTGATCTCACAGCCGCTGGATTTCATGGGGACGAATATTTATAACGGATACTATATCAAGGCGGGGGAGCATGGAGAACCGCAATTCCTTGATTATGAATACGGCGCGCCGCAGACGGGTTCGGGCTGGCCGATGACGCCGGAATGCATTTATTGGGGACTGCGTTTTGCCTATGAGCGTTACCGCATGCCAATCCATGTGACGGAAAACGGCGTCTGCTATCGGGATATTGTGTCGCCGGACGGGCGCGTGCATGATACGAACCGCTGTACTTTTTTGGATGCTTATTTATCCGAAGTGCAGAGAGCCGCGGATGAGGGCGTGGACGTCAGGGGTTATTTTTTATGGACATTTCTGGATAATTTTGAGTGGTCGGAGGGGTATAAAGACCGATTCGGCATCATTCATGTGGATTACGCGACGCAGAAGCGGACGGCAAAGGATTCCGCATATTGGTATGCGGAAACGATCAGGACAAACGGGAGGAATTTAAGTATGAATCAGGAAAAAAAGCCGATCTTATTTTTGAATCCGGTGTTTAAGCAGATGATCTGGGGCGGAAACCGTCTCGGAACGGATTGGGGTTATCCGATTCCCGGTGATGACACGGGCGAGTGCTGGGCGGTCAGCGCGCATCCGAACGGGGACTGCGCGGTGCGCGAGGGCATCTATGCAGGGAAAACGCTGTCCGAGCTGTGGGCGCAGGAGCCGCAGTTGTTCGGCAATACAGGTTTAGACCGCTTCCCGCTTCTCATTAAGATCATTGATGCGAAGTCCGATCTGAGCATTCAGGTACACCCCGACGATGCGTATGCCAAAGTCAATGAGAACGGTTCGCTCGGCAAGACGGAGTGCTGGTATATTCTGGACTGCCCGGAGAACGCTTCGCTTGTGATCGGGCACAATGCGTCCACAAAAGAAGAACTTCGCAGCATGATCGAGGAGAAGCGCTGGGGAGAACTGATTCGTGAGATTCCGGTGAAAAAAGGAGATTTTATTCAGATTGATCCCGGAACGGTGCATGCGATCAAGGGCGGACTTGTGATTTTAGAGACGCAGCAGAACAGCGATATAACCTACCGCGTGTACGATTATGACCGCCTGAGCAACGGGAAGCCGCGCGAACTTCATATTGAAAAGAGCATTGACGTCATTACCGTGCCGGCAAAACCGGTGGCGGAGAGCGTGATGACGCCGGCGGGGCTTCCGGAAAATCAGATGAATCTGCTGATCTCATGCGATTATTATAAAGTCTGGAAGCTGGATGTGACGGCGCCGGTAACGTTTTCGCAGGACGAGCCGTTCCTGATCATGAGCGTGATCGCGGGAAGCGGTCTTTTGGACGGGCAGCTTGTAAAGAAGGGCGATCATTTTATTTTGCCCGCGGGCTACGGAACGTACAGCTTACAGGGGAATCTGGAGCTGATCGCGTCTACTGTAAAGTGAAGGGATGCCTGTGAGAACATGGCTATGATAGAGGGATGCCTGTGAGAAAAAGAAAAGCGCAACGCAGGAAAGAAGCGGGGCGGAAAGGATAGCGGGATGCTTGCAAAAAAATATCAGGAAATGTTATCGGCAAAGTCTGTGATCCGC
Organism: Clostridium sp.; assembly: GCA_023663615.1. Taxonomy (GTDB): domain Bacteria; phylum Bacillota; class Clostridia; order Lachnospirales; family Lachnospiraceae; genus DLAJ01. The sequence goes on from JAMPHA010000059.1 coordinate 4,390, forward strand.
AGTCTGTCGGAATATGCCACGGAGCGGGGAAAGCAGATCGGTTATGAAAATGTGTTTGACTATAGTCTGGGGAACCCGTCGGTTGACGTGCCGCAGTCCTATACGGATACGCTGATCGCCATGCTGCGTGAGGAAAATTCGATGGCGCTGCACGGCTACAGTCCGACGCTGACGATTCCGTCCGTCAGAGCGGCGGTCGCGGAAAACTTAAATAAGCGTTTTGGCATGAATTACCGAAAAGAGCATATCTTTATGGTGAGCGGTGCGGCGGGCGCGATCGCACATGCGGTCCGCCTTGTGACGGCGCCGGGCGACGAGGTTGTGACGTTTGCTCCTTTTTTTCCGGAATACCACCCATATGTGGACTTGAGCGGGGCGTGCCTGAAAGTGGTGCCCGCGCACACCGACGATTTTCAGATTCATTTTGAGGCGTTTGATCAGATCATGAATGAGCGCGTGATGGCGGTGCTCATCAATACGCCGAACAATCCTTCGGGTGTGGTCTATTCCGAGGAGACGCTGCGGCGGCTTTCTGCTTATCTGCATAAAAAACAAGAAGAATACGGACATGAGATTTATCTGATCTCGGATGAACCGTATCGGGAGATCGCGTTTGACGGAAAAAGAGCGCCCTATCCCGCCAATTATTACGAGAATACGATCACCTGTTATTCGTGGTCGAAATCACTGTCCGTACCGGGCGACCGGATCGGGTATGTGGCGGTTCATCCGGACTGCCCGGACGCGGAACTGATGATCCAGATGTGCGGACAGATTTCGCGCGGCATCGGACACAACTGTCCGACGGCGATGGTGCAGCTCGCGGTCGCAAAGAATCTCGACGCGGCTGCGGACATATCCGTCTATGAGACAAATCGAAACATCCTGTATCATGAGTTGACCTCGCTCGGTTTTACCGTCGTGCGTCCGGCGGGAACGTTTTATATTTTCCCGAAAGCGCTGGAGGCGGATTCGATCGCATTCTGTGAAAAGGCCAAGAAGTACGATCTCATCCTTGTGCCGGGCGACAGCTTCGGCGCGCCGGGCTATTTCCGCATGGCATACTGTATCGACACGGAAAAAGTCGAGCGTTCGCTTGACGCCCTGCGGCGGTTTGTGCATGAGGAATATCAGTAGGTTCGAAAGGAGCGTCTATGCTTGAAATTCTGAAAGCAATCTTATTCGGTATCGTGGAGGGCATCACGGAATGGCTGCCCATCAGCAGTACGGGGCACATGATTCTTTTGAACGAGCTGTTGCCGCTGCAGGTGTCCGACGAATTTTACAGCATGTTCGAGGTGGTGATCCAGCTTGGCGCGATCATGGCGGTGGTTCTGCTTTTCTGGCGGAAAATATGGCCCTTCCAGTGGAAAGACAGGACGAAGCCCGTGATAAAAAAAGATATTTTTACCATGTGGTTTCAGATCGTGGCAGCCTGTATTCCGGCGGCGGTCGTCGGCTTGCTGTTTGATGATGTGCTGGAGAAATACCTTTACAATTATGTGGTGGTTGCGCTCTCGCTCATTGTATTCGGCGTGGCATTCATCGTGGTGGAAAATCGCAACCGCGGCATGCGGCCGGTCATCACGCGCCTAGATCAGATGACGTATCGGACGGCGCTGATCATCGGCATGTTTCAGTTGATCGCGGCGATATTTCCGGGAACGTCCCGATCGGGCGCAACGATCGTCGGCGCGCTTCTGATCGGCGTGTCAAGGACCGTGGCGGCGGAGTTCACATTCTTTTTGGCGATCCCGGTCATGTTCGGCGCCAGCCTGCTAAAACTGGTAAAACACGGTTTTTCGTTTACGGGGCAGGAGCTGGGGATTCTTGCGGCCGGTATGATCGTCGCATTTGTCGTATCGCTTTTTGTCCTAAAATTTCTAATGGACTACATTAAAAAGCACGATTTCAAGGTGTTCGGCTGGTACCGGATCGCGCTCGGCGCGCTTGTGCTGCTTTATTTTTTGATTATTGGATGAATTTTTATGCAAAATTTTTGTGCATTATCATGAAAAAAGCAGGGAAATTCCCTGTTAAAAATATGCAAACAAACGAAAGTGTCTTACTTTGTTTGACTTTTTGCTTAATATGCGATACAGTGCAATTGTATGAAATATCGCAAATTGCATTATTACCGGCATAGAATGCTGGCAATAAGGCAGGAGTTTAAGAACAGATAGAAAGAAAAACAAATGTATGGAGGAGGAAATATGGCTGAATTAAAGAAGACTGCAACCGACAAGGCGGCAGCAAAGGACGTAACAGTAAAGACGGAGGCTGCGGCACCTGTTGCAGCAAAGGCGGAGAGCAAGCCGGCAGCAGAGGCTGCAAAGAAGGATGAGGCAGCACCGGTCGTAAAGAAGAAACCGGGACGTAAGCCGGGTTCCAAGACCAAGAAGACCGCGGAGAAGAAAGCGCCCGCAGCAAAGAAGGCGGCTGCAGAGAAGAAAGCGCCCGTAAAGCGGAGAGCAAAGAACAGCATCACCTTAGAGTGGGACGGTCGTTCTCTTACGGAAGAGTCCCTTGTTCAGAGCGCAAAGGATGTTTGGCAGTATGATCTCGGCAGGGATGTGAAGGATTTCAAGTCCGTAGAGCTTTATATCAAGCCGGCGGATCAGGCTGTTTACTATGTCATCAACGGGGACGTAACGGGCAGCTTCGGTCTGTAGAAAGCGTTGTGCCGATGCAAAAAAGCGATTACGATTCGGCGCACAAATAAAAACATAGGAAGAAAAGACATACACCGTCGGTTATCGGCGGTGTATTTTTTTGCGCGATAAGCTTAAGAAGCGAAGTGATTTATATGTGACGACCGTGCTTGCACGGGGAGACACATAGGAATCACTTCGCGGCGAGCAACGCGAGCGTGGAATGCGAAGCATTTCACGTCTGCTTATCATAGAGAATGTTTATAGACATTTTATGATTATTTTTTTCAAAAATGAGTTGACAATATAGAGGGTAAGTGATAATTTATGTATGAAGATATTAGCACTCTATTGAAATGAGTGCTAACAGAGCTCCGACAGTTCAAAAGGAAGGTGGTTACGGGTGGGGCAGGCAGTATTAGATGAGAGAAAAATGAAAATTCTGCAGGCGATCATCCGCAATTACCTTGAGACGGGAGAGCCGGTCGGGAGCAGAACGATCTCCAAATATACCGATCTGAATTTAAGCTCTGCAACCATCCGCAACGAAATGGCGGATTTGGAGGAACTGGGCTACATTTTACAGCCCCACACCTCGGCAGGGCGGATTCCGTCGGATAAGGGCTACCGCCTGTATGTGGACCACATGATGGCGGATAAGGAACGCGAAGTCAATGAGATGAAGGAGATGCTTCTGGAAAAAGAAGAAAAGATGGAGCGTCTCTTACAGCAGGCGGCGCGGGTGCTCGCGACGAACACCAACTATGCCGCCATGATCTCGGCGCCGCAGATCGTCGGGAATAAGTTGAAGTTCATCCAGTTGACGAAGGTAGACGCGGGACAGCTCTTAGCCGTGATCGTAGTGGAGGGCAATGTCATTAAGAATCAGATGCTCTCCGTGGATGAGGAACTTTCCGACGAGACGGTCTTAAAGCTGAATATCCTGTTAAATACCCAGCTTGGCGGGCTCTCCGTCAATGAGATCAGCTTAGGAATGATCTCCGCCATGAAGCAGCAGGCGGGCATTCACAGCGGCATCGTGGGCGACGTCATCGACGCGGTCGCGGGCGCGATCCAGTCGGATGAGGATTTAGAGATTTACACGAGCGGCGCGAATAATATTTTCCGTTATCCCGAACTGGCGGATCAGAAGCGCGCCAGCGAATTGATCACCACATTTGAAGAAAAGCAGGAGCTGACGCAGATCGTGCAGGAGACGCTTTCGGACGGCGAGAACACGGGGATCAAGGTTTATATCGGAGACGAGTCGCCCGTGCAGCATATGAAGGATTGCAGCGTTGTGACGGCAACCTATGAATTGGGCGAGGGCATGAAAGGAACGATCGGCATCATCGGTCCGAAGCGCATGGATTACGAAAAGGCGGTCGGCAGTCTGAAGACGGTCATGACGCAGTTGGAAGAAATCTATAAGAAAAAGTCATAAAAGGAGATGAGTCCTATGTCAGAGAAGAACGAGGACAGGAGAAAAGAAGAACAGACCGCGGAGGCGCGAAGCGAAAGCGCAGAGACGACGGACGAGGCGCACACGGAGGCAGAGCAGAACGGCGGAGCGTCCGAACAGGCAAACGGCGGCGGGAACGGGCAGACAGGCGGCGGGAGCGCAGCGAACGGCGGGGGCTCTGCGGGAAGCGGACAGTCCGCGGACAAAGGAGCTGCGCAGAGCGGACATTCCTCAGACAAAGACGCCGCAAAGAACGGACATTCCGCGGACAGGGACGCCGCACAGAATGGCGGAGCGTCGGAAGATGCGGCGCAGGACGCCGGGAACGCGGAAAACGACGGCGGAAACGGGCAGGCGGACGGCGCAGCAGCGGAATGCGGGCAGGATGCGGACGCTTCCGGGGACGGCATGGATTCATCCATGGACGAATCCGACAAGGATGCGCCCAGGGAGAAGGAAGGCAAGTTCTTTAAGAAAAATAAGAAGCCGGATAAAAAGGATAAACAGCAGGAAAAAATAGAGGAACTGGAGGACCGCGTCAGACGGCAGATGGCGGAATTTGAAAACTTCCGCAAGCGGACGGAAAAAGAAAAGACCGCGATGTTTGAGACCGGCGCGCGAAGTGTGATCGAGAAAATTCTTCCGGTCGTTGATAATTTTGAACGCGGACTGGCGAGCGTTCCGGAGGAGGAAAAGAACAGTCCTTTTTCCGAAGGCATGAGCATGGTCTATAAACAGCTGCTCGGCGAGCTGGAAAAACTGGAGGTTCGCCCGATCGAGGCGGTCGGCAAAGAATTTAATCCCGACTTCCACAACGCCGTTATGCAGGTGGAGAGCGAGGAGTACGAGTCCGGCGTGGTCGCGCAGGAACTGCAGAAGGGTTATACCTACCGCGACACCGTGGTCCGGCACAGCATGGTGGCGGTCGTGCCGTAGCACAATAAAGAAGCTTGTAAAAAGCCGGAAACGGATTTTTATAAATAAAGAATCATGGTTGATAAAATAAAATTGAAATGGAGGAGAGCACTATGGGAAAAATAATCGGTATTGACTTGGGAACAACCAATAGCTGCGTTGCCGTAATGGAAGGCGGAAAGCCGACGGTCATCGCGAATCAGGAGGGCGCAAGAACAACGCCGTCCGTTGTGGCATTTACGAAGAATGGGGAGCGCTTAGTCGGCGAGCCGGCGAAGCGTCAGGCAGTCACCAATGCGGATAACACGATCGCATCCATCAAGAGAGATATGGGTACGGACCGCGGCCGCAATATTGACGGAAAGAAATATTCCCCGCAGCAGATTTCGGCAATGATCTTACAGAAATTAAAAGCGGATGCGGAGAATTACCTTGGCGAAAAAGTAACCGAGGCGGTCATCACGGTTCCGGCATACTTTAACGACTCCCAGCGTCAGGCGACCAAGGACGCCGGCAAGATCGCGGGACTGGACGTGAAGCGTATCATCAACGAGCCGACGGCGGCGGCGCTTGCCTACGGTCTTGACAATGAAAAAGAGCAGAAGATCATGGTTTACGACTTAGGCGGCGGTACGTTCGATGTCTCCATCATCGAGATCGGCGAGGGCGTCATCGAGGTTCTTGCGACGAACGGCGATACCCATCTGGGCGGAGACGATTTCGACCAGAAAGTCATCGACTGGATGGTAAGAGAGTTTAAGAATGCAAACGGCGTGGACTTGTCTCAGGATAAGATGGCGCTTCAGAGATTAAAAGAGGCGGCGGAGAAGGCAAAGAAGGAACTTTCTTCCGCAACGCAGACGAACATCAACCTGCCGTTCATCAGCATGAACGCAAGCGGACCGCTTCATTTTGACATGAACCTGACGAGAGCCAAATTTGACGAGCTGACGCATGATCTCGTGGAAAAGACGGCGGTTCCGGTTCAGAACGCATTAAAGGATGCGGGGCTGACCGCATCGGATCTCGGCAAGGTGCTTCTTGTCGGCGGTTCGACGAGAATCCCTGCCGTACAGGATAAGGTAAAACAGCTGACCGGACATGAGCCGAATAAGTCCTTAAATCCGGATGAGTGCGTCGCGCTCGGCGCGTCCATTCAGGGCGGCAAGCTTGCCGGCGACGCAGGCGCAGGAGAAATTCTTCTGCTGGATGTGACGCCGTTGTCCCTGTCCATTGAGACGATGGGCGGCGTTGCGACGAGACTGATCGAGAGAAATACGACGATCCCGACGAGAAAGAGCCAGATCTTCTCCACGGCGGCGGATAACCAGACGGCGGTTGACATCAATGT
>JAMPHA010000005.1:0-2502 GCA_023663615.1 Clostridium sp.
TTCTTGTTTTAAATGGATTTGAACTTGTATATAGTCAGGCAGAATTAAGTGATATGATTCTTTCCGCAGCTTCGGGAGAAGCCGGGGCAGAGGACATCTTGCAGTGGATTTTGGAGCATCAAAGCTAATCGTTTGAAAAGATCTTGAAGAGCGAAATACACACACAGCACAAAATTCTATTTTTATACATATACCGTCATTACGGGGGATGACTCCTGTTTTGATGCGGCAATTGCAGGATGTTTTTTCCAGCCTTTGTTTTTGCCCTTATGGAAAAATGACGGCGCATCTTGATGTGGTTCCGCAGGAATGGTATGATAAAAAATAATTCAGACGAATGCCGATATAGATGTCGATATGAATGGCATGGCGTGCGATGGGAGAAATACCTATAAAACCGCACGAAGAAAAGATTACAATAAAGAGATTTCATTCAGGATACGATCAGAGACGGAGGATTACCATGAAATTATCCATGAAAAAGAAACAGGCGCTTGCGGGCGAAATCATAGCGCGGTTAAAAGAGGAATATCCGGAGGCGGCGTGTTCCTTAGATTACGATCAGGCGTGGAAGCTCTTAGTCAGCGTCCGGCTTGCGGCACAGTGCACGGATGAGCGCGTGAATGTGGTTGTGCAGGAGTTATATGCAAAGTTTCCCGATGTGAACGCGCTTGCCGATGCGCCGGTGGAGGAGATCGAACGAATTGTCAGACCGTGCGGACTTGGAAACAGTAAAGCGCGCGACATCAGCGCCTGTATGAAAGTCCTGCGCGATACTTATAACGGCAGGGTGCCGAACAGCTTTGACGAACTTCTGGCATTGCCGGGCGTCGGCAGAAAAAGTGCCAATCTGATCATGGGGGATGTGTTTGGGAAGCCGGCGATCGTGACGGATACGCATTGCATCCGTTTAGTCAACCGCATGGGTTTGGTGGATGGAATCAAGGAACCCAAAAAGGTGGAAATGGAGCTGTGGAAGCTGATCCCCGGTGAGGAAGGCAGCGATTTCTGTCACAGACTGGTATGGCACGGAAGAGAAATATGCACCGCAAGAACCAATCCACATTGCGATCGCTGCTGTCTGGCGGACATTTGCGCGAAGAGTGGGGTGAAGTAGGAGAAGTCCGATGAAATCTTTCATATCGCAGATGATATTTAGAAAGGGGAATCTATCTGCTTGGAGGACAGTCGATTCTATTTCCGACAGAAGCTCTGGACAAAAAAGAAAAAATAGAAGATGTCTGCGGATATTTGAATCAATGGACAGATGAAATCATTGTCAGACATAGAAATATGGATGTGGTTAAGGAACTTGCATTGTCCGCCATTCTATCGAGGGGAGGAAGTGTCCGAAGGGGTCATTGCATCTGATTATTTTGCCGGCTATCAGTTTAAGAGATATTTGTTAGAGGTACAGCAGGCAATGATGATTTATTGTCAGTGCGCGAAAGAGAAAGGAATCGCAAAACAATGAGTCAAAAACCAATTCTTTTTGTGAGTGTGAATGACCGCTGTTATGCTTCTTACCGCTTTTTTGCGGCAAGGCTTGCAGAGGCAGTGAAGCGTCAGGGAATGGAGACGGCGTGGTGCTATCTGCCGGAGGGAAGCGGTAAAAATGAGGAATCGTGGGATCGGGTATTGCAGGAGGTGTTGGGAAAACCGTATCTTGCAGTAGTCGATTTCAATTCTTTTCTGCCAAAGCTTGCGGCGGATGGGACGAATCTGATCGATCTGTTTGGCGCGCCGTTTTATCATATTGTGTTGGACCATCCGCTTTATCATCACGCGGCGCTTTCGGCGGATACCGGTTTCCAGCGCGTCGTTTGTGTGGATGAGCGCCATGCCGATTACGTGCGGGCGAATTATCCCCGTATCAGGCAGGTGTGGGTGCAGTCGATTCCCGGAACGGCGGGCGATTTGGCGGATCAGCCGTTTGGAGCGCGAAAAAATGAGATCCTGTTTTGCGGAACCTATGAGGATCCTGCGCAGTATTGGGAACTGATGAACGAGCTGCCCGCGGGATTAAAAAAAGAATGCCGCCTGTTAGCGGAGCGGATGCTCGCACAGCCGGAGCGGACGATGGAGGAACTGCTCGCGGAAATTTTGGAGGAAATGCCCGGTCATCCGAAAGCGGAAACGGCGCTTGGACCGCGTTTTGCGGCGCGTATGCAGGCAGATTTTTTGGCGGATGCCTATGTCAGGAATCAGCGCAGAAAGCAGGTTGTGGAGGCGCTTTTTCATGTGGGACTGCCGCTTGCGCTATACGGTCAGGGATGGGAACAGATCGGAGCGCAGGCGGGAGGCGCGCTTTCCTATGAGAGTTATGTAAACTTGATCGGTGACTATCGCTTCGCTTTACACTGTATGCCGGGATTTGTGTGCGGCGGGCATGACCGGATCGGCAACGCCATGCAAAATGGAGCGGTATGCATTTCGGACCGTACCCAATATACGCGCCGCCGTTACGAGCCGCAGAACGGGAGACAGTTCGGGCAGACAAGC
>JAMPHA010000005.1:2602-94389 GCA_023663615.1 Clostridium sp.
GTGCAGGCGGAAGCGGAGCGGTCCGGACAGGGGAACGTGCAGGCGGAAGCGGAGCGGTCCGGACAGGGGAACGTGCAGGCGGAAGCGGAGCCGATCGGACAGAGGAACGCGCAGGCAGATACAGTGCCGACCGGGCAGGAGGATATGCAGCCGCAGGCGGAGCGGAGGATGCTCGGCTATGAGACCGGACAGATGGATACGCTGATCGCGCAATGCGAATATGCGCTTTCCCATGAGCGGGAGACGGAGGAGATCGCCGCGGCGGGAAAGCGTTACGCCGAGTCGCAGGATACATGGGATCATTTTGCAAAAAGACTGATTGGCTGGATAGAAAGCGAGACGAAGAGGTAATGGAAGAGTGAACCGGGAAGCAAAGCGGAAAGGCGATTTGAAAACGGAGCGAAGCGTGGAATGCGGCATAAAGTGAACCGGAATCAAGAAGAAGGAACAAACGGAAATGATGCAGGGTACAGAGTGAAGAGCTCAGAGTGAAGGACAAGGCCGGAATGAGGATCAAAACGAGGCGGAAAACAGAGATGGAAACGGAGCAGGAAACACAAGAAACACAGGAAAATCAGACAACACAGGAAAACCAAGAAACACAGGAAAATCAGACAACACAGAAAAACCCAAAAATACATCAGAATCAGAATCCACATCAAAGTCAGAAAGCGCAGGGGCGGCGTCCGCACAGCCATGAGATTGACATGGTGCACGGTCCGCTGTTTGGAAAACTGCTGCTGTTTGCACTGCCGCTTATGCTGTCCGGCATTTTACAACTGCTGTTTAACGCGGCGGATATTATTGTGGTCGGAAGATTTGCAGGGGATGAGTCGCTTGCGGCGGTCGGTTCGACAGGCTCGCTCATCAATCTGCTGACGAATCTGTTCATTGGCGCATCGGTCGGCGCGAACGTCGTCGCGGCGCAGTTTTACGGTTCCGGTCAGCGGGACAAGATTTCCGATACGGTTCATACGAGCGTGTTTTTAAGCCTGATCTGCGGCGCGGTGATGACGGTGGTTGGCGTTTTTCTTTCGGGACAGATGCTTGTGTGGATGTCCTCGCCGGATGATGTGATCGGGCTTGCCACGATTTATCTGCGCATTTATTTTTTGGGAATGCCGGCGGTGATGGTATACAATTTCGGCAGCGCCATTCTGCGGGCGGCGGGAGACACTAGGAGACCGCTCTATTTTCTGATGCTTGCGGGTATTGTCAATGTGCTGCTCAATCTTTTGCTTGTAATCGTTTTACATTTAGGCGTGGTCGGGGTTGCCGCGGCGACGGTTATTTCCCAGTATATCTCCGCAGCGCTTGTATTGTGGTGCATGGTGATGGATGAGGAACTGCATTTTTCGCTCCGCGGACTGCACTGTACCAAAGAAATTCTGGTGCGCATCATCCGCATAGGGATCCCGGCGGGTATCCAGGGAACGGTATTCTCTTTATCCAACGTCGTCATTCAGTCTGCGATCAATTCCTTTGGAAAGATCGTTGTGGCGGGAAACTCTGCGGCGGCCAATATTGAGGGATTCGTCTATGTCGCCATGAATTCCATGTATCAGACGGCATTGACGTTTATCGGACAGAATTACGGCGCGGGGGAGAAAAAAAGAATCCTGCGCGTGCTTTTTTATTGCGAGGGAATTGTGATCGTGGTAGGAACGCTGCTCGGCAATCTGGCGGTTGTATTCGGAAAGGAACTGCTTTCGATCTACTCCGGTACGAAAGAAGTCGTGGAAGCGGGACTGGTGCGAATGCAGTATATCTGCCGCTTTTATGCGCTTTGCGGCGTGATGGATGTGATGGTCGGCGCCCTGCGCGGCATCGGGTATTCCGTTATGCCGATGATCGTATCGTTAGTCGGCGCGTGCGGTCTGCGCCTTTTATGGATTGCGACGGTCTTTCGGATGGACAGGACCACGGGAACCTTGTATCTTTCTTATATCGTGACATGGGCGGTAACAGCGGCGGCGCATGTGATCTGCTTTGTGATCGCATACCGGCGGAAACCGAAACATCACGCGGTTTCCGTCTGAGGATCACTCATTTAAGCAGCGTCCGATAAAAGCGGATGCCGCCCGGCGGTCGATCCGGTCTTATAGAGCTGCTTTAGCAGGGGTCGGCGCACGGCTCCGCATCCGCTTCGCGGGGGCTCTCAAACAGTGCGCGCAGTGCTGCCTCGCTCATCGTGTCGATCGGGTGCGGCGTGTTCTCATTCCACGTATCCGCATAATGGCACAGGCTTTTAAGCAGACAGGCCGCTTCCGCATGACCGTCCGCAGCAAGGCGCGGCAGCGGACTTGCGCAGATGATGAGCGGGACATCGGTACCGATTAGCTGCACTTCATAGATCAGACCGAGCCGGTGATTGCGTTCAAAGTTATCCATGGTCTGTACGACCGGCACGATCGCAGTGTCGTCAAGGATCGTGGATGCGGAGTTCATGACGATCTCCCACCACTGCGGCGTGGAATAGCTGTTTGTCGGAAAAAGAGCAAGCGCGGGGTGTTCCCTGCGGATGAGAAGTCCCATGGTACCGACCGGAACTTCTTTTTTCATGCCCTCGGAAATACTGCGGAACATCGGATAGCACCAGAAGTCCGTACAATAAGTGCCTGTGACCGCGTTTGGATTCTGTTCCGGAGAAAGGCAGAGCACCGTGGGTTTTCCTTTCTGCACGCGGGTAATCGCATCGGAGAGGGTGATTGTAATGTTATGTAAACCGAAAAGCGATTCCGATGTCATACCGAGACCGCCGGGAATGGAGACGTTATGGGACGCCTCAACAGATTCCGGCACCGTGCCGGTACTTTTTTCTGCGCTGGATATTGTATCGGCATAGTCCGGATAGCTCCATAATTCATAGTGATTCTCTACATCCGTGCCTGCAAGCCGGATCTGAAGTAAGTAATGTTCCGGATGCCCGGATGCGGGAAGCGCAATGCTGAACGGGCAGAGTCTGGTATAGCCGTTTTCTGATATGCCTGCGGGGCCCTCCAAAAGCTGCCGGAAGATCAGATTGCCGTCCGACGCATCCGTGAATAAAAGTTCCACGGAAACGGACTCCGGCAGTTCTTTGCGGTACCATGTTAAGGAGAGCATACCCGTAAGCGCGGAGCCGTTTGAGAGGACATAGGAAGGAAATTCCGCCTGGATCACGGCATCGGAGCAGAAGCATCGAAATTCCTCTGCGCTGAGAATACCTTTGTTTTCCATGAACGCGTCAAGCATACCGACAAGCGCGGTTCCCTGTCCGGAGAAGTCTTGAATGTCCAAAATCTGAAAGCCTGCCATATCTTTCGTGCGGAGCGCAGTTTCTAATTCGTCCTTATAACATGCCGCGGCGAGCGCGCCGGAATTTTTGAAATAATCCTTTGCCATCGGCAGCAGTCCTTTTTCTTCAAGCCGGCGGCGGAAAATCTCAAAATTGCGCGCCTGTAACACACCGGTGTATTTTTTGATCTCATCAAAATCGGGATAAGTCTCATACTGACCGATCTCATGCGAGACGACCGGGACATTCGGGATCAGTTCTTTTGCCGCTTCTGTCAGCTTGACGCGTTTGATGCCGGTGCCGTACTGAATCTCGATCGTACCGTCCTCACCGACTGCCGCGCTGTTTCCATGATAATCGGGGAAGATCGCGGATTCATAGGTAAAATCCGTACAGGGACGATCGGTCTGCACATGACCGAGCGGCTTGTCGCACATGGCATAGGAACCGCGGATCTGCCGATCGACGGTAAAGCGCACGCCGCAGAAGAAGTCATCGTTGGGCTGAATGTTGGGAATCCACTGGAAATTGTTGGAGCCCTGCGTGTAGAGGTGCCGTCCGTCACAGGCTTTATAGCGGCCGACCAGTTCGTTGACAGCCTCCGGACTGCCCCATAGCTCATTTCCCATGGACATCATGCAGAAAGAAGGATGATTGCCGAACTCATCCAGAATGCGGAAGCCTTCTTCGGTCAGATAACGCTGTCCTGCCTCGTCATAGCCATCGTCCCCCTCGGCGGCGAATGTGCCCCAGAATGGGAGTTCGGGTTCATAGTAAATACCGAGCAGATCGGCGGCGAGAAATGCAGCCTCCGGCGGGCAGCAGGTATGACAGCGATAGTGGTTGATGCCGAATTCCTTTGCCGCCTGCATGACTTTGAGCCAGCCGGAAAGATTCATCGGCGCATAGCCCGTCAGCGGAAAGATCATGCCGTCATGCTTGCCGCGCAGGAATGTTTTGCGGTCGTTGATGTAAAAATGCGTGCCGCGCGCCTCAAATTTGCGGATGCCGCACCACACGGCATAGCAATCGCCGCGGCGGTTGCTATTGCAGTCGCCATGGCAACTGCCATTGCAGTCATTATGAAACCCGTCATTGCAGTCGCCGGCTCCGTCTTCAATTGTCAGGGAAACGGCAAGGCGCAGGACGGCAGGTTCATATTCGTCCCATACAGGGAGCGTGTCGGGGAGCGGCGCATGGAAGCGCAGCTTGGTTCGGAACGTATGCGGATCGGAGGACTGCGCATGGAAAGCCGCCGCATTCCCGCGCAGAAGCGTGACTGCGGAAGGATCCGCAAGTACCTGCCCGGCGGGAAGAAGCGTGTCAAGGCCGCAGGCGTCTGACCCGCAGTCCGGCACAGATAAGTTCTCCAACGTGACAGGAAGCGCTTTTACAGTCAAAGTGGCATTGTTTAATTCACAATAATTATCAATCAAAACCGTACCAGACAAAACCCTTTGATCATAATCCGTATCAATCCGGACATGACGGATACGCATCGTGTCATAAAAGGTCAGCGTCATGGAGCCGACAATCCCGTTCCAGTTTGTCTGGGTGTCGGGGGAGGTCATATGACCGCCGCGTGTCGGGTAGTCCACATTCGAAGTCATGATCGTCAAGACAGGATGTTCCTGTTTGATGAGCGCCGTTAAATCGTAACGGTGCGGCGTGCACAGGCTGTTTTCGGTTCCTGCATAAACGCCGTCCACCCAGACGTGGGAAATCCGTGTCCGTTCCAGCGTAAGAACGGCGTGTTGTCCGACCGCGCCGGGTGCGATGGCAAGCGTCCGCTGATACCATGCGTAACCTTCCGTCAGATAGGCGGCAGTCAGGCAGCCGGTTTCCGCGGCCGGATTTGGCGCGCCCTTTTTTTGCTCCGACGTTGTGGACGGAAGCAGGATCGTGTCGGAATAAGCGCCGGTTTCATAATGTGCATCCATTCCTTTTTTTTCATTGTCAAGCCGGAAATTCCAAAGCCCGGACAGATCATATTGATACGTCATACTGGGTGTCTCCATTTCTGATGTGGGTGTAAGATATAAGGTTTTAAGGCTTTGCCGTGCAAAAAATAGAGAAACGGAAACCTCTGCGGCGGGCTGCCTTTGGAGATAAGCATAGCATAATCGCGGGAGAAAAGCGAGTGGGCGGCGGATAAATATAGAAATAAAAAATGGAAAACAGTTGGATTCGGCGTAAAGATTTGATAAAATAGAAAACAACGGGCAAAGCAACGGCAAAAGACCGGGCAGCAGACAAAGATCAAAACGGTAAAGAAGAACAGAAAGCCCGGAAACCCAAAACAGTAAAGAAAGCAGAGAGAGAAAAAGAATGATCTATAAGTGTCATAATTGTGGTGGAAATGTGATTTATGATCCGCAGCGCAAGCGGATGTACTGCGCGCACTGCGAGGGGATGGACAGTGAGGAGCCGGTTTCGGGCGGCAGTGTGGCGCAGTGTGCAAACTGCGGCGCGCCGCTTACCGTGCGTGCGTTCCAGTCAGCGGGGAAATGCGAGCACTGCGGCTGTTATCAGATTTTTGAGGAGCGGGTGAGCGGGCAGTTTACGCCGCATCTGATCCTGCCGTTTACCGTAAGCAGACAGGAGACGGAGAGAAGATTGCAGTCAGAGTTCGGCAAGCGGACATTTGCACCGTCCTCGTTTCTGTCAAGAGCAACCTTAAAGAAGATGGAAGGCATGTATGTTCCTTTTTTCATGTATGATTACCATGTGAACTATGACTGGTCGGGAAAAGGAACGAAAGTGCGGGTATGGACGTCGGGAGACACGGAATATACGGAAACATCCCATTATCATATCAGAAGGAGCATGGAGGCGGACTTTTCGCGCGTGCCCGTGGACGCTTCCGACCAGATGGACGACGCAAAGATGGATTTGGTGGAACCCTATGATTATGGGGCGCTTACAAACTTTCAAATGAAATATATGTCCGGCTTTTTCGCAGAGATGTATAATCAGGGCGCGGCGCAGTTAGAGCCGCGCGCACACAGGAAAGCGGAGCGGGACGCCGAGGAGCTGATGCGGCAGACGATCGCGGGTTATTCGACAGTGACTCCTGAATACCGCAACCTGAGTGTGAACCAGAGGGCGGTGGATTATGCGCTGATGCCGGTGTGGGTGTATGAATATACGTACGGCGGCGAAAGCTGTCCGTTTTATGTAAACGGACAGACGGGAAAGGTCATTGGGAAAATGCCGGTTTCCAAACCGAAGATGATCGGGTATACCGCGTCTGTTTTCGGATTTGTGCTGATCATCGGTCAGCTTGTCCGGATGATCATGGGTTTGGTGTGACGGAGGTTCGTTATGAGGAAATACATAAAAAGTATGGCGTTTTTTCTGATCGCGACCGCGGTACTGCTTGCCGTTTATCTGGTGCTGTTGGGGATGAGAGGGGCAGTCGGGGACAAATATGTGCGGAATAACAGTACGGCGCCGACGCAGAGAGTTTACGATTATGCCGGCGCGCTGACGGCTTCGGAGGAAGAAAAGTTAGAGAAGCTGATCGCGAAACGGGAAGCGCAGATCGGCTGTGATATTGTGCTCGTGATCATCAATGAGCCTCTCAGGGAATATGCGAAAGCGTATGAGGATGTCCTTGGTCCTCTTTCCGAGGATGAATATGTGATGGTGTATGCCGATAATTTTTATGATGAATACGGATTTGGATATAATAAGCCGCACGGGGACGGATGCATTTTTGTGGACAACTGGGATCGGAGCGACAGTATTCACGGATGGGCATATAACTGGCTGTCCACATCGGGCAGGGTGGAGGATCGTTTTTCCACCGGCATGATCGAACGGGTGGTGGACGGCGTCAACAGCAGAGTCAATGACGATCCGTATGAGGCATATGAGAATTATGTAAACAATATTTACTATTATATGACGGGGGACGGGACACCGCAGGTTGTCATTCCGTTTTTTGCGGTTGTCGGGATCGGCGCGGTCGTAGCTGTGATTTACCTGATCGCCAATCTGACAAGGAACGTCGGCACCAAAACGACGATGGGAAATACTTATGTAAACGGCGGGAAACCGAAAATGCACGTCATGGCAGACCAGTTCGTCGGTAAGAATGTGACAAAACGCCGCATCCAGACGAGCAGCGGCAGCGGTGGCGGCGGAGGTGGCGGTGGCGGCCATCACACATCCGCAGGCGGTCACTCCCATGGCGGTGGCGGCGGTCATCACTGACGGCAGGCGGCGTCATAGAATGGCGGTTCGTGTGAAGGGCAGCGGCGCGGGGCGGAAAAAGGAGGAACGTTATGAAAAAAAGAACATGGGGAAGCCTACTTGGCGTACTACTCCTTACGGTATCACTGGTATGCACTGCCTGCGGCGGCAATGCAGGCGGCAATGAGGACAGCAATGCCGCCCGTACGGAAGAGCAGGAAAACGGTGGAGAAGTATTGGACGGGAGCGATGGCGCGGGCGGCACGGCAGGCGATACGGGTAGTGCGGACGATGGCATAACGGGTATCGGCGCGGACGAGGCGGCAGGTGCGGCAGGCGGTACGAACGCCACAGACGAGGCAGCAGGCGAGGCAGGCAACCCGGACGGCGCAGTTGATGTTTCCGCATTACAGGCGCAGATGGGATTCCGCGTGGACGGGCGGACGCTTTTGGATGCGAACGGGAACCCGTTCGTGATGCGCGGCGTCAATCATGCGCATACATGGTTTGCCGATCAGCTTGGCACGGCGTTAAAAGCGATTCAGGGAACCGGTTCGAATGCGGTGCGCATCGTACTTTCGGACGGCGCACAGTGGACAAAGACGGATGCGCAGACCGTTGCGAATATTCTGGCAATCTGTAAAAATCTCGGTATGGTCGCGATCTTTGAGGTACATGACGCCACGGGCTACAATGATGTGGATTCCCTGCTGCAGGCGGCGGAATATTTCGTTGAGATCAAGGATGTGCTCATCGGCGAGGAAGAGTACTGTATCATCAACATTGCAAACGAGTGGGGCGGCGACTGGAACAGCACCCGATGGTGCGAGGGCTATACACAGGCGATCCCGATGCTGCGCGAGGCGGGACTCGCGCACACGATCATGGTCGATGCCTGCGGCTGGGGGCAGTACGGAAAATGTATCGGCGATCACGGCAGGGAAGTATTGGAGTCGGATATACTTGGCAATACGATGTTCTCCGTTCACATGTATGGGACGGCGGGCGGCACGGAGGAGTCCATTGACGAGAACATGGGGTATGCGCTCGATCAGGATCTGTGTCTGGTGATCGGCGAGTTTGGTTATAATCATTCGGACGGCGACGTACAGGAGGATTATATCATGGCGCGCTGTGTGGAGCTGAATGTCGGGTATCTTGCATGGTCGTGGAAAGGAAACGGCGGCGGTGTGGAATATCTGGATCTGGCGGATGACTGGAACGGCAATTCTCTTTCTGAGGATTGGGGAGAAGTTGCGGTGAACGGGCCTAACGGGATCCGCGAGACGGCTGTGCCGTGTACGGTATTTACGCAGGAATAAAAAATCCGGGAACCTTTTTGCAATTTTGAGTATCCATTAAATGAGGAGTTTTGTCATTTTTTGGAACAGAAAAGCAAAAATAAGTAAAAAGAGGTTACGGACGATGAAACAGTCTGAATTTTGTGAACGTATCAGCCAGTATAGAAAGCAATTATACATAACCGCTTATGCCATTTTGAAAAATGAGACGGATGCGGAGGATGCGGTATGCGGTGCTATATTGAACGGATACGAGCATCTTTCCCAATTAAAAAATCAACATAAATTCAAAGCATGGATGATCAGCATTACCAGAAATGAGGCGTTGAAGATTCAGCAGAAGCGTCTTGAACTTCCCGGAAACGAGCATGTGGAGCAGCTTTTGCAGCCGTCCTATGACGACCATCATGAATTGTGGGACATTGTGCAGACGCTCAGCGAACCCTATCGAATGGTAGTGATATTGTTTTATTATGGCGATCTTCCGATCAGTGATATTGCCCGTGTGCTGCATATCTCGACAGGAACCGTGAAATCGCGTCTGAACCGCGGAAGAACACTATTGAAAGAGGCATTGAAAAAAACAGGTGGCATGTCATGAATAAATTCGATAAAAAGATAAAAGAAATGGCAGAAGATATGCAGCCGCCGGCTTCTTATGACCAAAAAGTGGACGGGTTGCTGCAATCTCTGGCGCAAAAAGAGGAGTCTCCTCAGAAAAGCAAAAGCAGAAAAGGCGTTTTCCGGCTGGCAGTCTGCCTAGTCTGCGTCGTTTTGGTCCTGTCCGTTTATACGGTTGGCGTCAGGGCGGATTTCTTTACCTCCTTCAAACAGACGATCCTTGATTTTCTGACGGGCGGTTCCGGGGAGGATCCGGATGAAAGCGGCGTCGGAAGCGATCATGGCTATGCGGAAAGCAAGCCGGATTTGGTCATGGAGTTGTCCGAGGAAGTGATTGACAGCCATAGTATCTATCTGCTGATCAAAATAACGGCGCCCGGCAATGTCAGGTTTTCAGATCATATTTCTTTTGATTATTTTTGCTTTTGTAAAGGGAAAAACTACAACACGGACCAACTGATCGGCGGCTCCATTTCCTGCGAGTTTCTGGAGGTCAGCGACGAGATGCCCAACAGGGCGACCTATGTGGTCAGCCTGGTGTTTGATGAGGAGCTGGAGGAAGGCAGTGATGTGACCGTCTGCTTTCGGGATTTGACCGCCGATCCGAATTCGGAAGAGCCGACGCTGCTGGTCAGCGGGGTGTGGAGTGTCACGTTCCCTTTTTTTCGTACCGTGACGGACCAGATTACGGTTGAGGGAAATTCCGACATGTCTTTTTCTTTTATCAACACAACGGCTGTGGTAGAGCGCGTGGAATTAACGCCGCTCGCGATGGTGCTGGTTTCGGATGTCTCCAATTTTCCGTATGATGAGCTGGGCGTTTCGGATACCAGGATCGCCGTTCGTTTAAGAATGATCGACGGGAAAGAGCTGACGGTTGTGAGCCATGACTGGGAGGAGCCTGCGATGGCGGATGGCGGAAGTACTTCTTACGCGGAGGCGGACGGCAAAACGTATCAGCGGGATACCTTAGAGTTTACCCAGGCCATTCCGGTCAGTCAGGTGATCGGGATCTATGTGGAGGATCTATATATTCCTTTGAAATAGGACAGATATTTTTGGAAAAAATAAAAACGCGGGAACCTTTTTTTGCCCTGACCAATCTATTCTATATAGGGTTCAGACTGAACGGAGGAATAAGCTCCGTCATGACGGGACCTCGCAAAACAGTAGAAAACAGGAGGACAAAAAATGAAGAGAAGTGGAAAATGGTTCACCGCGCTGGCGGTGGCGGCGGTATCCGTATCGGCGTGTTCGATGAGCGTCTCCGCGGCTGAGGTAAAGGATGTCTTTGACGCATCCTATTATGCAGATTCCTATGCAGACTTAAAAGAGGCGTTCGGCTATGACGAGGGTGCATTGCTGCAGCATTACATGACGTATGGACTGAACGAGGGGAGAGTGGCAAGTACGGTGCTCAACGTTGCGGAGTACCGCGCGGCATACGCCGATCTGGAAGAAGCGTTCGGGGATGACTGGAATGCCTATGTGAACCATTATTATACTTATGGGATCACAGAGGGAAGAACGGCGGGCGTTTACGGAGAGAACAATCCGGCTCCCTCCGGTCCGGCCACGACGGACAATACGGCAGTTCAGCCGTCGGCAGTTCAGCCGCCGGCAGATCAGCTGCAGGCGGGTCAGCAGACCGCGAACCAACAAGTTGGTTCGGAGATTTGGGTGCCGGCATCCGGAACCGAGGGCGTTTTTGCCAAATACGAGGGCGTTTTTGATAACAATGGAACGCCGGTCAATGTCACGATCAATTATAGCGATGTCCGTGTAGCTGATTATATGCAGGAATATGAGGATATTCCGGCAGGATGCGAATATCAGGATTTTAGTGTGGAAGTGGATGTGCACGACGCGGATGTAGCGGCGTTACAGGAGGCGTTGGTGAGGGCGATCGGTTTTGATCAGGCAAGCGTACAGAATCTGGCAGTCACGTATGACGGTGGCGACGGCGACAAGGCATGGACGTGTACCATCAACTATAACGGTAAAACCTATGAATCGCGGATTTCGGTTGAATGGTACCGGTATACAGGTTCGAGCGAAGGCATCGGCATGCAGTACTTTATCAGAGTGCCGCAGGGTTATCGACTGACCACAACCGTCCAGCTTGATGCGAATACGGTCGTAAAGCACAAACATCAATAAAAAATAAAATTCCAGTATAGGAAAAATGTGTTTCAGAAAAAAGAACTCCGCCGATTGAAGCGGAGTTCTTTTCATGGTATGATGTTGTCAGACATCATACCGCGCCGGAGCGAAGCGGAGTGCGCATGCTATGCGGAAAAGGAACAGATGCATAGCAGATTTTGTCCGCATGAAACGTGCAGGCTTGCTATGGGATAGGAAAATAGCGGGGAGGATTCCTATGAAAAAAATATTCTTATCGGTGATGCGTAACCGCATGGCGCTGTTATGCCGTGCCGCGCTCTTATGCGGCGTGGTACTGTTGTGCGGCTGCGGAAAACAGGAGACGGAAAACGCTGCGCAGCAGGAACAGCAGGCGGATGCCGGGGACAGGCAGGAAAACGGCGCAGAGGCGGACGGCAATGAGAATGCGGATGCAGCGCCCGACGGTGCGGGAGAAGATCGCGCGGACGCGGAGACAGAGACCGGGGATCACGGGCAGGAAGATGCGGATGGCGCCGATGCCGGAGAATCCGGTGCGCAGGAAGGCAGTCCGGCAGTGCCGGTGGCGTTAAACGACAGAGAGCTGCGCTTTTTTTCGGATCTGATCCGGGAAATAGGAAATTACGGTTTTCTTCTTTCCTCCTATGATACGCCGGAGGATGTGAACCTTGGCGAGGTATTTTACAGCGGCGCCGGGATCGCGGAAGAAATGTCGGACGAGGAGATTGCGGTATATCTTGCCGCGTGCCAACAGGAGGAACTGTATACGGACTGCATAAAGATTCCAAAGCAGGGGGCGGATGCGTTTCTGCGCAAAAAATTAGGAATCGGGCTGGAAGCATTTCCGGAAACATCCACATGGACTTATCTTGCGGAGTTTGATTCTTTTTATCATGAAGTGGGAGACACCAATTATGTGTCCTATGTCTGCGTGGAGGGAATCAGGGAGGGCGATCTTTATACGCTGCGCTTTCACACGGATGATCTGACCTGGGATGACCGGCTTTCCGACTGCGAGACCGTCATCCTAAAGGATGGGGAGAACTATCAGTTTGTTTCCAATCATTATCTGGCGGACCTCGACGGCGGTTATGGCGCGGGCGTCGGAAATTTTGGGGATGAGCGTGCAGGCGGCAGCGAGGCGAGGGCGGCGGAGCTGCGTGCGGCGTATGCCGATGCGCTGCAGCGGCTGATGGACGAACTGGTCCTGCCGGACGGAGCGCTTGCGTCGGAGCCGATCGGATTTTCGGATCTCAGCGACAATCAGTTCTGCGTGGCGGATGTGGACGCGGATGATGTGGAGGAGCTGATGATCGCGTGGACAGAGACGTACGTGGCAGGAATGCTGGAGGCGGTGTACGAGTACGATCCCGTTACAGGGGAAATGAGAAGGGAGCTGGTGGAATATCCGCTTATTACGTTCTTTGATAACGGTATGATCCTTGCGGGATGTTCGCATAATCAGACGCACGGACCGGAGTTCTGGCCTTATAATATTTATCGCTACAATATGGCGACCGACCGTTATTTTTGTGTCGGAAGCGTGGAGGGCTGGCAGAAAGAATTCTGGCCGGACGGATTTCCCGATGAAGCGGATGTGTCGGGTACCGGCACGGTCTATGCGATCGAGTACGGCGAGGAATATACAGGAGAATACTGCTACGACCAGTCGCAGTACGACGCGTTTTATGAAATGATCTTTGGCGGGGCGGATGTCATGGAGTTTGACTGGCGTCCGCTGACGGAGCAGGAAGTGGAGGCACTGCGCACGAATCCGTGACCGTGAGAAAGCAGAAAAACCATCATCGCCAGCCGAACGATGATGGTTTTATTTTTCGAGGGATTTGTGAAAAAATTCTCAGTCCATATAGGAATTTTCGTAACCCGGAAGAATCCGCTTTGCGGATTCTTCGAAAGGACGCGAAGCGTCCTTTTTTACATTTTATTGACTGCAAGATTCAGGCGGGAAATTTTGCGGGAAGCGTAATTCTTATGATATACGCCCTTGCTGGTCGCCTTATCAATTGCGCTTGTCGCTGCCAATACGGCAGAAGCGGCAGCCTCCTTATCGTTTGCGTCGATCGCAGCATATACCTTCTTGACTGCGGTTCTCACGCCGGAACGGATCGCTTTATTTCTGTCTGCCTTCTTCTGGCTCACTAAAATTCTCTTCTTCGCGGATTTGATATTTGCCATGATAACACCTCCATCTTTGATTGTTGTTAATGCCGGTGTTTCATTATAGCCGGACACGGACGAACTAATGTAAACACACATGGAATATAATAGTGAATTTCCGCTGTTCTGTCAATACATAAATTTCTTTTTTTCAGTCAAAATAAGAAAAAAACGTTACCGATGGAAAAGAGGGATGTGGGAAATGGCATTTCAGATCAGAACGGACCTTGCGCTGGAGGCGCGTGAAAGTGCGGAAGAAGCGTCCGGGGATTTAAGAGGAGTGCGCGTGGATGAATATGACCTGGAAGCGTCGGATATTCATGTGACAAAAGTGGTCATTGAGTCTGCAAACGGCGCAACGGCGCTCGGAAAGCCGCTGGGGACGTATATCACGCTTGAGGCGCCGGCCATGACGGAGCCGGACGAGGATTATCATAAAGAGATTTCCGAGGAGATCGCGAGACAGCTTTGGGCGCTTTTGCCGGATATGACAAAGGAACAGTCTATTCTGGTCGTGGGACTCGGAAACCGGGATGTGACGGCGGATTCTCTGGGACCGCGCGTGACGGACAATCTGCTCATTACCAGACAGGTATTAAAGGAGTTTGGCGCGGCGGCGTATAATCGGGAAAAAATGCATTTAGTCAGCGCCGTCGTACCGGGCGTCATGGCAGCGACGGGCATGGAGACGGCGGAGATCATACGCGGCGTCGCGGGACAGACAAAACCGGATGCAGTCGTGTTGATCGACGCGTTGGCAGCGCGCAGTACAAGGCGCTTGAACCGGACGATACAGATTACGAATACGGGCATTCATCCGGGCTCCGGCGTGGGGAATCATCGTGATGCGATCACGGCGCAGACGATCGACGTGCCGGTCGTTATCGCGATCGGGATACCGACGGTCGTGGACGCACAGACCATCGTGAACGACGCGATCGGAAAGTGGAACGCAGGCGGGCATTCGGCGGGGGAGAGGGAAGCGCCGGAGCTGCTGCCGGAGCTGGCGAATTTTTATGTTACCGGAAAGGATGTCGATGAGATCGTCAAACGTTTGAGCTATACGATCTCCGAGGGACTCAACCGGGCGTTCGAGCGCTTCGGGGAGGCGTGAGGGGCGCCAGACGCGAAGCGCATACTGCACAGCGAAGCGTTCTGCGGCGAAGCGCGTACCGCACAGCGTCGCGTTCTGCGGCGAAGCGCATACCACATAGCGTCGCGTTCTGCGGCGAAGCGCGTACCGAACGGCGTTGCGTTTTGTGGCGGAGCGCGTACCGCACAGCCACCGCATTCTGTGGCGAATCGTGTACCGCACAGCCACCGCGCGATGCCGGTTTCCATACGTCATAACCGCCTGCCTTGTCTCATAGAATAGAAGAGATCACGGATGAGAGGGCAGCGCCGTGCGGATGCGGGAAATTTCCATACAGACGGGCAGAAGTAAGCGGGCGAAGGTGTGCCTCATTGTACTTCTGCTGCTTCTTTTTCTTTTAGCGGTATCCAATATCGTACACAGTACGGCAGGAGAGCGGACGGCAGCCTCAGACGGGGAGCGCCGGGCTGGGATAGGGACTGCTTTTTTGGAGAACATGCGGGACAGGGTGTATCGAAGTATCGTGCCGATCTATGCGTTTGCCGACGAAAAGCATCTGCCGGAAAACGTATGGCAGGCGTTTTTTGATACCATATGCGGGGAAATGCCGATCTTATCGCAGGTCGGAGCATATGGGGAAGCGAGGAGTACCGAAAGCCGCAGTATTTATGAGGAGCTGATCGCATGGGAGATCGAGCGCGAGAGGAGTATGCTTGCGGAAAATCCTTCCGTGGAAGATGGGGAAGACGAGCAAAAAGAGCAAAAAGAGACGGACTTTCTGCCGCCGGCAGCGGTCAATCCCGCCGACACGCAGCTTGTGGACGAACTGGTGCTCTCGGAAAATCAGGCGTATGCACAGGGAGCGGCGCAGGGCGATGTTGCGGAGACGATGTCGGGCAGCTTCGCCCTGCGCACGGCGCCGAGCTTTACGTATGACTGGACGCAGTACCAGGAGCTGGAGGAACTGGTAAAAGGATTTTATATCGTGGATCCGACGACAACGGCGACAACGGAACGATTAAACATTGCGGAGCTGACCGGGGCGGATATGACGCTCAAGGGAGACGCTTCCAGCCCGCAGATCCTGATCTATCACACACATTCGCTGGAAGCCTATGCCGATTCCGCGGAGGGGGATCTCTCCACCGGCGTGGTCGGCGCAGGGGAATATCTCGCGCAGCTTTTGCGCACGCAGTACGGGTTCAATGTCATTCATCATACGGGGCAGTACGACGTGGAAAACCGCGACCGGGCATATTCCTGCGCGGAGCCGGCGATCCGGCAGATTTTGGCGGAGAATCCGACGATCGAGGTCGTGATCGACCTGCATCGGGACGCGGTCAAAGAGGATGTGCGGCTTGTCGCGGATATTGACGGCAGACCGACGGCAAAATTTATGTTTTTTAACGGATTAAGCTATAATAATACGCAGGGAAATATCGAGTATCTGTATAATCCGTACATAAAGGATAATCTGGCATTTTCGTTTCAGGCGCAGGCGCTGGCGAACGAATATTATCCGGGTGTGACGCGCGGCATTTATCTGCGCGCGCTGCGTTATAACATGCATTTTTGTCCGAAGAGTATGCTGATCGAGCTGGGCGCGCAGACAAACACCTGCGAGGAGATCTGGAACGCGGTGCCGATCATCGCGCAGATATTGGGAATGGAGCTTAGCGGGACGCGGTAGCGGATGTGGAGGCTCACGCATTTAAGTAGATCCAAACCCCGGTATCGTGCATTTCGGAATGCGGAATGCTTTTATAAAAACGCTGCGCTTCCTCATTTGCTGCACTCAGGGCGATGAGCGTATCCACATGTTCTTCGATCAGGAGCGCTTGCAGCGATTTCAATAATTGCTGCGCAACGCCCTGATGACGGCAGCTTTTGATCACACAGATCCAGTCCAGATACGCTGTTTTTTTAGAACCGTCAAAACGGCTTGCAATGATCGCGGAATCAATCCTTCCGATCACGGAGCCGCCGTCATATGCCAACAGGGAAAAAGAGTGGTCGAAGGCACGATCGTCAAAACTGTTTTCCAACGCTTTGATATAAGCGTCGTCAATTTCCCATCCATAGAAATCTTCTTCCTGCCGCAGTCTGTTTTCAAAATCCACCACGTCCGGTATACGGTTTTTGGTAAATTTTTCGATGGTAAGTTTCATTTGCATATCTCCTTTGCCTGTGCGGCTGGATTTTTGAGTTCATTATGCCATGCGCACTCCGCTTCGCTATGGCGCGGTATCATGTCTGACGACATTCTACCACATGCGCATGGACATGAGAACCATTATTTGCTATAATCCATATGAGTCAGGGATGGGTTTTCATAATATGTGCAGCCGCACGATTGATGGAATGCGGCTCGCAATTTCCTATTTATGCAGATAGAAAAGGAGTACCGCTATGGCACAGATCGACCAAAATCACATTCGCAATTTCTGCATTGTTGCGCACATCGACCACGGAAAGAGCACGCTCGCGGACCGGATCATCGAGAAGACGGGGCTTTTGACCGAGCGGGAGATGCAGGCGCAGGTGCTCGACAATATGGACTTAGAGCGCGAGCGCGGCATCACCATCAAAGCGCAGGCAGTCCGGACCGTGTATAAGGCAAAGGACGGGGAGGAATATATTTTCAACCTGATCGACACGCCGGGGCATGTGGATTTTAATTACGAAGTCAGCCGGAGCCTTGCCGCCTGTGACGGCGCGATTTTAGTCGTGGACGCGGCGCAGGGGATCGAGGCGCAGACGCTTGCAAACGTCTATCTGGCGCTCGATCATGACTTGGAGGTCGTGCCGGTCATCAATAAGATCGACCTACCGAGCGCCGAGCCGCAGCGCGTGATGGACGAGATCGAGGATGTGATCGGCATTGAGGCGCAGGATGCGCCGCTCATTTCCGCAAAGAACGGCATCGGGATCGACGAAGTGCTGGAGGCTGTCGTACACAAGCTGCCCGCGCCGTCGGGAAGCCCGGACAACCCCTTGCAGGCGCTGATCTTTGATTCCGTTTATGATTCTTATAAGGGCGTCATTATTTTTTGCAGGATCAAGGAAGGTACGGTCAAAAAAGGAACAAAGATCAAAATGATGGCGACGGGCGCGTCGCAGGACGTGGTCGAGGTCGGCTATTTTGGCGCGGGGCAGTTTATTCCTTGCGACGAGCTTACCGCGGGCATGGTCGGCTATCTCACGGCGTCCATCAAGAACTTAAAAGAGACGCAGGTCGGCGACACCGTGACGGATGCGGAATTCCCATGCGCAGAGCCGCTGCCGGGTTATAAAAAAGTACAGTCCATGGTCTACTGCGGCATGTACCCTGCGGACGGCGCGAAATATCCCGACTTGCGGGACGCGTTAGAGAAATTACAGTTAAACGACGCCTCCCTGCAATATGAGCCGGAGACATCCGCCGCGCTCGGTTTTGGCTTCCGATGCGGCTTTTTGGGACTGCTGCATTTAGAGATCATTCAGGAGCGCTTAGAGCGCGAGTACAATCTGGATCTGGTGACGACGGCGCCGGGCGTTGTCTACCGCGTCTATAAGACGAACGGGGACATGGTGGAGCTGACGAATCCGTCCAATCTGCCCGATCCGTCGGAAATCGACTATATGGAAGAGCCGATCGTGAGCGCGGAGATCATGGTCACGACGGAATTCATCGGTTCGATCATGCAGCTCTGTCAGGAGCGGCGCGGCAGGTATGTGAGCACGGAATATATTGAGACGACACGCGCGCTCTTAAAGTATGAACTGCCGTTAAACGAGATCATTTATGATTTTTTTGACGCCTTAAAATCGCGTTCCAGGGGCTATGCTTCTTTTGATTATGAGGTGAAGGGTTACGAGCGTTCGTCGCTTGTGAAATTGGACATTCTCATCAACCGCGAGGAGGTCGATGCGCTTTCCTTTATCGTCCATGCAGACAGCGCGTATGAGCGCGGGCGCAGAATGTGCGAGAAGTTAAAAGAGGAGATCCCGCGCCACCTGTTTGAGATTCCGATCCAGGCGGCGGTCGGCGGCAAGGTCATTGCGCGCGAGACGGTCAAAGCGATGCGCAAGGACGTGCTTGCAAAGTGCTACGGCGGCGATATTACGCGGAAAAAGAAGCTGTTAGAGAAGCAGAAGGAAGGCAAGAAGCGTATGCGCCAGATCGGCAGCGTCGAGATCCCGCAGAAAGCGTTTATGTCGGTGCTGAAGCTGGATGATGATTAAGAAAATGATAGAAGCAAGCCGGCGTTCCTGTGTTGGATGGCTGCGATTGGATGATGATTGAGGTGGATCGTGTGACGGAGGGGAAGGAGAAAAAATGAGTACAAAAAATAGAAGCTTGAAGAAAATGGCTGGGGGGGGGTAAACGGTTATTATTGCTGATTTGTATGTGCATTGAGGCAGCGCTCGTATATAGAGAATGTGTAAAGCAGAATACATTTGAGATGATCACTGATAGCGGAGCGTATCTTGATCTGACACGCGAAGAGGGTGAACAGAGCGGGAACGGCTATGTTAAGGAGAAGCAAATGTTCTTTGATTTTTCTGCTGAAACAGACAGACAGCTTTCATCGAAAGAATTTTCTGTTTTGTCGGGTGAATATCGTGTTACTCTTTATTGTGATGAGGGAGAATGGGGAGATTCATCTGTCTATGCATATTCCTACGGGAATGCCTATTCATTGAAAAGTGAGCAGGTACAGTGTGATTCTTCCAGCCGGAAAAAAAGTTTTTCTCTGATTGCAAGTCATAGTATCAATGATCTGCAGATACGGTTCAATTTGGAAACAACGGGTTTTACTATTGCGAAAACAGTGATTGAACGGATTGACCGGACAGGGGCTTTAGTATGCCGCTATCTATTGCTTGACGGTGTGTTAATGATCCTATGGGGATTGTCAGGATATTTTGAGAAAAAGCAGCTGGTAAGTGAACAATGTATTGCATATGCAATCATGGGAGTAGGGCTTGTGATTGCAATCTTACCAGAGCTTGGAAATGGGATTCTGACCGGTACAGACTTGGAGTTTCATTTATGGAGAATAGAGGCAGTAAAGCAAGGAATATCGAGTGGTGATTTGAATCCCAAAATTTATACAAACCTGCTAAATGGTTATGGGTATGCATCGGGTGTTTTGTACGGCGACAGCTTATTGTACTTTCCGGCAGTACTCAGAATGGCAGGGCTGACAGTCTCCGGTGCTTACCGGGTATTTGTTATCATACTCACGATGTTTACCATGGGAATTTGCTATTATGTGTTTTGTGTGACAAGCGGCGGTTGTTATATGATTGCAGCTTGTTGCAGTGTACTCTATGTTTTATCGGCACCCCATATTATGACAATACATGAAAATGCAGGAGTAGGAGCGGCATGTGCATCCATGTTTCTTCCGCTGGTATTTGGCTCTTTGTGGCTGCTCTGGAAAGAAGAAAAAAGAAGTACTAAGGCAGAATGCTGGCTTGTCATTGGTGCAACGGGGCTGATTCAGAGCCATATAATCTCGACGTTTGTAACGGCACTGGTAGCTGCGGGAATCATATTATTAGGATTTCGTCGTTATTTCAGAAAAAATCAGTTCCTGTCCCTGTTTCGATCCGCAGTATGGATTTTACTGTTGAATGCTTCTTTTTTGATACCGTTCATGGATTATTATTTAACAACAAGACTCAAAATAAATACATTGGATGGTACGGCAATGATACAGTACACAGGAGCGGATGTGCAGCAATTGTCGCAATACCACAGATTTGGAGATTTATCTTGGTTATATCTGACGTTGCTTGGAATTGGTGTTCTGAGTATGATGGGGTTGTACGTTGCATATCGAATATGGTTAAAGATAAAGGGGAAACATGCGGGGGACTTTGAAAATATTATATGGATAGGATGCATCACGAGCTTGTTGCTGTGTACCTGCTATTTTCCATGGGATTATTTGAGTAAACAGAGTGGTTTGATCAATAAAATAGCAAATAGTATCCAGTTTCCGTTTCGATTTAGAAATGTAATGTTGATTTTACTTTTGATGCTTGTTGCTATAATGCTGAAAGCTGTTTATCAAAAAAGCAGGATAGTATGCATAGGGGAAATCGTGGTAATGCTATTGATCACTGTGGTTGGCGGATTACAAGTGTATGATGCCATTTATGAGCAGAATACAAGAACAATCTATATTGAAGAAACGGGAATGAGAACTGGATTCCGGTTTCAAATAGGAGATGGGGGAGAGTATCTTCCGGCAGGAGTTAGCTTGGATATTGCGGATACACAGATTATTGATGAGCAGCAGATTGTGGAGCGTTTCGAGCGGATGCAAAACAGGTTTCTTGTGGAGATATGTAATCAAAATCAAGAAGAAAGTATCATTGAGCTGCCGATACTATACTATAAGGGGTATGTAGCGTATGATGTAGATACAGGAGAGAGTGTAGCCGCAGATATGGGAACGAGTGGACGGGTTCGGGTGAGAGTGCCTGCGGGTTATCAAGGAACAATCAGGGTGGAATTCAGAGACGTTTGGTATTGGAATGCGGCAGAAATGATCACAGCATTGGGATGGATGGGATATGTGCTTATGGGAATCAGGACAGAAACGTGGAAAAACTGGTATAAAAAGTTGGGAAAAATAGGGAACATGATAAAATATGCATATAAGAGAGGTCGAAATGAGTAAAAGTCCCCTCGGTATCTATCTGCATATCCCGTTCTGTGTGCGCAAATGTCTGTACTGCGACTTCCTGTCCGCACCCGCATCCGCGGACAGGATAGAGAGTTATGTAAATCTGTTGCTGCGGGAGATGCAGGCGGCGTCGGACAACGGACAATTGCAGGGATACGAGGCGGAAACAGTTTTTTTCGGGGGCGGGACACCGTCCCTGCTTTCTGCTTCACAGATAGAAAGAATATTATGTAAACTGTCAAGCCTCATTCCCGTTCGCGCGGACGCGGAGATCACACTGGAAATGAATCCGGGAACCGTGACAAGGGAAACGCTTGCGGAAATCAAAAGCCTGGGTGTGAACCGGATCAGTATCGGCGTGCAGTCGTTTCAGGATCATGAGCTTGCGCTGTTGGGACGGATCCATTCTGCGGCGGAGGTATACCGGCTGTGGGAGTGGACGGAGCAGCTTTCTTTTTCCAACCGGAATATCGACCTGATGAGCGGCATTCCGGGACAGACGGAGGAGAGCTTTCGCGATACGCTGGATCGGGCGGCGGCGCTCATGCCGGAACACATTTCCGCCTACAGCCTGATCGTCGAGGAGGGAACACCCTTTTCCCGGATGTATCCGGACGGCGCGGTGGACGAGGAGACGGACAGACGGCTCTACGCGCTGACAAAAACGCAGTTAAAAGAGCACGGCTATGCGCGTTATGAGATTTCCAATTATGCGCGGGACGGCTATGCGTGCAGGCATAATCTGACGTACTGGACGCGCGGAGACTATCTGGGTTTCGGGCTTGGCGCGGCGTCCCTGATGAACGAGGTGCGTTTCCGGAATGCGGACACCATGGCGGCGTATGAGCGGGACGCGGCGGCAAGGGAAAATGATGTCGTGGGAGCGGCATGCCTGCCGCGAGAAACGGAAGCGGGGGACGGTGGAACGGACGGGACGCAGGCGCGGGAGCGCGGAACAGATAGAACGGATGCAGGGGAAGCTCCCCATGAGCGCGGAACGGACGGAGCGCAGGCGCACGGATGCGGACAAAGCGGAAGCCTGCCGCCTGCCTATGCGGAATGGGAGCCGCTTACCGTTAAGGACCGCATGGCGGAAACGATGTTTTTAGGACTGCGGCTGACGAAGGGCGTGTCGGAGCAAGCGTTTTTGGAGCGTTTCGGGCGTTCCGTGTACGAGGTGTACGGCAGCGTATTGGACAAACATAAGAGGGACGGGCTTCTTGCATACCGGGACGGATTTTGGTCTCTCACAGAGCGCGGACTGGATGTCAGCAATTATGTGATGGCGGACTTTTTATTGTGAAAAGTTACGAAAAACATGCATTTTTCATCCTGTTTTTCTTGCACTTTATGGACAGGATTTGTATAATAAAAACGGATTGCAATTTTTTTTGCGCAGGATGGAAAGGCACTTTCAATCCCAAGGTCACATAGAATATATCAAATTGACTTTGGGGGCTTCTTTTGAAAACGTTTCAAAAACCGTTATCCGCGCAGGAGGAAACCCGATACCTTAGGCAGATGCGGGAAGGCGGCGAGGAGGCCTTGGAGGCGAGACGGATCCTGATCGAACGCAACCTCCGGCTTGTCGCCCATGTTGCCAAGAAGTACCAAAGTCCGTCGCAGGAGCTGGACGATTTGATCTCCACGGGCGCGATCGGGCTGATCAAAGCGGTGGACAGTTTTAATCATGAGAAGGGAAGCAGGCTTGCCACTTATGCGGTGCGGTGTATTGACAATGAACTTCTGATGATGTTCCGTTCCCGAAAAAAGATTTCCAGAGAAGTTTCCATATACGAGCCCATCGGCACGGATAAGGAAGGAAATGAGATCAGTCTGCTTGACATTATCGAACACGAGCAGACGGACGTTGTGGAGCGGATGGAGTTAGAGGAGCGGCTTCGCGTGCTGCCGCGTTATCTGCGGGGGTGCCTGACCAAACGGGAACAGCAGATCATTTTTATGCGTTATGGTCTTTTGGACGGACATGAAATGACACAGCGCGAGATCGGCGAAAGACTGGCAATCTCCAGAAGTTATGTTTCACGGATCGAAAAAAAGGCATTGCATAAGATGCTGGCGTGTTATCTGGAGAATGAGCAGAGGCAGCGCAGAGGAACAAAAGCGGGTAAAAAGGGGGAAAGCGGGGATGTTATTTGTTAAAACGGCGGAGCTGAAGGAAGGAATGCGGCTGGCGAGACCGATTTACAGCAAAGAGGGCGTTCTGTTGTATGAAAGAAATTCCAGACTGACCTCGCAGAGCATCAACTCCGTGAAGAATTTCGGGCTGATCGGTATTTTTATTTTAGAGCCCGCAGAGCCGGTGCCGCCGATGACAAAGGATGATATTGAGTTTGAGCGTTTCCAGACGATGAACGTCTATGCGATCGACGATGAGCTTAACAAGATCATTCAGACAAAGCGCGCCGCGAAGACGCAGGTGATCACGGCGAACGTGATCCGCGCCTACGGGCATTTGGATAAAAAGATCAATTTCGTGCAGAATCTGCGCAGCAAAGAGGATTATGTGTGCAAGCATTCCCTCAATGTTGCGATTCTGTGCGCGATGATCACGCATGTGATGAATATGAAGATTGACGAGCAGCTTGACACGATCATTGCGGCGGTCGTGCACGACATCGGAAAGATGATGCTGGCAAAGACCAACCCCGGTATGTTGTCGGATGCGGAAGCTGTGGAACGGTTTGAACTGCAGGGATTTGATCTGATCGAAAAGACGTTCTCATCGAATCCGGGCGTGAAGCGTGTCTGTGTGCAGGCGCAGAAGATGCAGAGCAATTTTGACAAAGGAATTTATAATCCCGATATTAAAATGGTGCAGGGAGCAAAAGTCCTTCTGGTTGCAAATGTATATGATGAAATGACGGCGATGCAGTTTGAGGGAGAGCCGGCGTCAGAGGTCCGTGCGCTTAGGCTGCTGTTGGAAAATCCCGAAGTATTTGATCCGGAAGTCGTGGAGGCGATGATCCAGTCCATCAATATTCTCGGAGCGGGAAGCTGTGTGGAATTGAATACAGGCGAAAAAGGGCTTGTTTTAGTGCAGAACAACGAGGATATTCTGCGTCCGATGATCCTGACCTTTGACACGAATATGATCGTCGATCTCAGCAACGAGCTGGCATATGGCGACATGGAGATCAAAGATATTATGAAGACGATGGACAACCGTTATGTGATCGATACAGAAGCGTTAAAGCGCAGCGGGTTCGCGTTTGAGGAGCCGGAATATGTGGAGGTTTCCGGTGGTGGCGAGGAGTATGTTCCGGGGCGTGATTTTTAAGGCGCGTCCGGTTTCATTTTAAGAAGAAACGAGGGGAAACGGTAATGGGAATCATTTCTGTGGAGGATGTACTGGCAAAGGCAAAGGAGGCGGGGGCGTCCGATGTACATATCACGGTCGGCGTGCCGCCGAAAATGCGTGTGAACGGCGACCTGATCACGATGGATTATGAGCGTATGCTTCCGCCGGATACGCATAGGGTAGTGGAGGACATTATGAGCGACTTTCAGCTCCAGCGTTTTGAGGAACGCGGCGAGTATGATATGTCTTTTTCCATCCCGAATATCGGACGGTATCGTGTCAATGCGTATAAGCAGCGCGGTTCTGTGGCGGTTGCGCTCCGTCTGGTAGGAACCGAGATACCGGCGCCGGAATCCCTTGGCGTGCCGCCATCCGTTGTGGAATTATCCCAGCGGAAAAGAGGACTGGTGCTCGTAACGGGACCGACGGGAAGCGGTAAGTCCACGACGCTTGCGGCGGTCATTGATAAGATCAACAATACGCGGGACGCGCATATCATCACGCTGGAGGACCCGATCGAGTATCTGCATTCCCATAAGCTTTCCATGGTGAACCAGCGCGAGATCGGTCTGGATACGCAGAGTTACGCCAACGCGCTGCGCGCTGCGCTCCGTGAGGATCCCGATGTGATCCTGGTCGGCGAGATGCGTGACTTTGATACGATCAGCGTCGCGATCACGGCGGCGGAGACCGGACACCTTGTTCTTTCCACGCTGCATACGATCGGCGCGGCGAGCACGGTCGATCGTGTGATCGACGTATTTCCGCCGCATCAGCAGCAGCAGATCCGTGTCCAGCTCTCCAACGTCATCGAGGCGGTCGTATCCCAGCAGCTCATTCCGACTGCGGACGGCAGGAGCCGCGTGGCGGCGTTTGAGGTCATGCACGCCAATCATGCCGTGCGCAACCTGATCCGCGAAGGCAAATCCCATCAGCTCGTATCCGTCATGCAGACGAACCGCAAAATGGGGATGATCACAATGGATGAGGCGATCCAGCAGCTTTATATGGAAGGAAGGATCACGCGCGAGATGGCGATCCAGTTTGCGACCGATCCCGACGGCATGTCCATGAAGCTGATGTAGGGCGCGGGCAAAGGCATAACGGCAAAATAAATACATAACAGATCATATGAACGTTCCGGCAGTCTCTCTGCGGACTGCCGGACAGACTCTTTTTTCTAAAACATGTTTTCGGCATGTTTTTCTCAAACGGCAGTTCGCCGACATTTTCAACTGGTATTTTCTTACAAAACAAAAAAACGAAAAGGAGGAACGATGGTATGTTTACGACAACTTTATCGGGGGGACTAAGCGGGATTGAAAGTTACCTTGTCCGCGTGGAGGTGGATACGGCGCAGAGTCTTCCGGGCTTTGACATGGTAGGACTGCTTGGCAGCGAGGTGCGGGAGGCGAGAGAGCGCGTCCGCGTTGCGCTCAAAAATACGGGTATCCGTATGCCGCCGGTCCGTATCACCGTCAATCTTTCACCGGCAGACGTGCGGAAAGAGGGAACGGCGTTTGATCTGCCGATCGCGGTGGGCGTTTTGACCTCCCTTAAGCTTGTGCCGGAAGAGAGCACAAAAAACATCCTCTTTTTGGGAGAACTCGGATTAAACGGGGAGATCAAGCCGGTGCGCGGTGTTCTGCCGGTCATGCTCGCGGCAAGAGAACAGGGGATCGCCTGCTGCGTCGTGCCAAAAGAAAACGAGCAGGAGGCGTGCGTGGTGCAGGGGATGCAGGTGATCGGCGCCCGAAGCTTAGAACAGCTCCGCGCGCATTTGTGCGCGCCGCCCGGTGAGCGGAACGGGCGGCTTGCCTATGCAAAAAGAAAGTCCGCGCCGGAGTGTGACGTGGGGCAGGAGCTGGATTTTGCCGACGTCAACGGACAGCCTGCCGTTCGCAGAGCCGTTGAGATCGCGGCGGCAGGCTTTCATCACCTCATGCTGATCGGACCGCCCGGTTCGGGTAAGACCATGATTGCAAAAAGGATTCCATCCGTTCTCCCTCCGCTTTCCTTTGAGGAAAGTCTGGAGGTCTCTAAAATCTACAGCGTATCGGGGCTGCTTCACGCAGGGGAAGCGCTCGTCACAAAACGTCCGTTTTTAAGTCCGCACCATACCATTTCCAAATACGCGTTGATCGGTGGCGGCAGAGTGCCGCTTCCGGGGGCTATCAGTCTGGCGCACAGGGGTGTCCTGTTTCTGGATGAATTTCCGGAATTTGGCAGGGATGTCATCGACCTGATGCGTCAGCCGCTCGAAGATAAACAGGTGCATATTGCAAGAAGCTGTGCGAGCTATACCTATCCGGCGGATTTTATGCTGGTGGCGGCGCTCAATCCATGTCCGTGCGGTTATTATCCCGACCGTAACCGGTGCCGCTGCGCGCCGGGAGAGATCCGGCGTTATCTATCCCGCATTTCAGGACCGATCTTAGACCGGATCGATCTCTGCGTCGAGGCGCCGCGCCTTTCGATCGGAGAGATTTCCGCAGAGCGGAAAAATGAAAGCTCCGCCGCGATCAGGGAGCGTGTCATGGCGGCGAGGGAGCGGCAGGAGCATCGGTTCCGGGGCACGCCGTACCACTTTAATACGGATCTTGGCGCGGGAGAACTGAAACGCTATGTGCCGCTTGGGGCGGCGCAGCAGAAATTACTGGAACAGATTTTTCGGACAATGAATTTAAGCGCGAGAGCGTATCATCGTGTGATCCGCCTTGCCCGTACCATCGCCGATCTGGATGGGAGCGGGGACGTACTGGAGCGCCATATCAGCGAGGCGGCGTGCTACCGTGTGATGGACGTAAACGACTGGACATTGGATTAGGAGGAACAGAATATGGGTTTACATAATATAGAAAATAACAACTGTACAGAAAAAGGAGAACTTTCAAAGACAATCTACGCGTCATGGCTCAACCGTATCCCATCCATCGGAACGGTCAGCGCCAACCGTCTGCTGAATGAATACGGGAGCGCCGAACAGATTTACCGCCTGCCGGAAAAGGAAGTCGCGCGGCTTACAGAGCGTAAGCTGCTCACGGCGGCGCAGACGGACAAACTGCGCGAATGGAAAGCGGATTCCCGATATGAGCCGCATCGGCTTTACGGGGAGATGACCGCGCAGGGGATCCGCGTTGTTTTTTATGAAGATGAGGAGTATCCGAAGCGGCTGCGGAACATTCCGGAACCGCCAAGGATGCTTTATGTGAAGGGGGACGTGCCGGTGGAGGAAAAGCCGAGCGTCAGTATCGTCGGTGCGCGGCTCTGTTCTGACTACGGAAGATATACAACGCGCAGGTTCGCGTCCGCGCTTGCGGAGGCGGGCGTTCAGGTGACCAGCGGCATGGCGCTCGGCATTGACGGCATCAGCCATAAGGCGGCGATGGAGGCAGGCGGCAGGACGTTTGCCGTGCTTGGGTGCGGCGTGGACGTCTGCTATCCGATACAAAACAGGGAGATTTATGAACGGATACCGGCGCAGGGCGGTATTTTATCGGAATATCCGCCCGGCACGGCGCCGTGCGCAGGGCTTTTTCCGCGGCGGAACCGTATCATCAGCGGGCTTGCGGATGTATTGCTCGTGATCGAGGCGCGTAAAAAGAGCGGCACGCTCATTACCGTGGATGCGGCGTTGGAGCAGGGAAAGGAGGTCTATGCCCTGCCGGGGCGGGTGACGGACGCCTTAAGCGGCGGCTGTAACGCGCTGATCGCGCAGGGCGCGGGAATCGCGACATCGCCAAAGCAGCTGTTGGAAGCGCTCGCCGATGCGTTCGGTCATGAAATCATTCTGCCCACAAAGAATACGGAACCGGGACAGGCGCATTTCGAAAACGCGATTGATGCTCTTTTATCGGAGGAAGGACAGACGTTTGACATGTTGATGAGCCGGAGCGCGCTTGCGCCGAGCGTATTTTCCGCGGCGCTTATGCAGCTTTGCGTGAGCGGGCGCGCCGTATGCAGACAGGGAAGATATTACAGGAAGGATGCGGAGGAGTAGGGGGGAGTCTATACGAAGGACAGGTTTTTTACGAACGGGAGGCAGGAGAGCTTTCAGGAGCAAATAGAACGGTATGATCGCCACAAAATGGCATCAAATGAATATATACAGATCAGTGATACGCCCCGGAGCCTGTTGATGCTGGGAGTGAAGAATCTGCCGATTGTCATGAAGCAAAGGACACTTTCTAAGTGTATGAGAGAGGCAAAAGGGAGTAGAAGCGGACACGGTCTTTCCCGAAAATTGATTGAAAAAATTCCTGTATTGATAGAAAACCCGGCATTGATCGTAGATGAACTGGACCGGGGATCGTATGCGCTCATTTTCGATGAATGCGATGCCGGGAAGCGTCCGTTATTGCTCGCGATTCATTTAGAACAGCAGATACACGGAAAAAAGATTCACGAGATCGCCAGTTTTTATGGACGGGAGCGTGCAGGAGATTATTTACAGAAAAAGGAGACGGTCTATATTTGGAACATAGAAAAAGCCAAACATTTGTCTCGTTTTCTCGGGTTACAATTACCCACGGCGTGGACAAATCTTGACTTTATGTGTACCATAACGCAAAAGAAGGGATATGTCAAGGAGCAAAATCAGAAAAATTCCTGATAAAATTTTTCTAATTTTTCAAAATTCCCTTGAAACAACATAAAATTTGGTGTATAGTCGTACGCGTTACTTCTTATATTAGTAGGGACAACGGGGTAACAAGTCTTCCGCTGACTTACGGGAGACGCAGGAAACGGAACAGGGGAAAACAAATGGCAAAAAATCTGGTAATCGTGGAGTCGCCTGCCAAGGTGAAGACCATCAAAAAATTTCTTGGAACGAATTATGAGGTCATGGCGAGCAACGGACATGTCAGGGATCTTCCGAAAAGCAGACTTGGCGTGGACGTGGACAACGGCTATGAACCGCAGTACATCACGATCAGGGGAAAAGGCGATATTCTTGCAAATTTAAGAAAAGAAGTCAAAAAAGCAGATAAGATCTATCTCGCGACCGACCCCGACCGGGAGGGCGAGGCGATCTCCTGGCATCTGATCGCCGCGCTCAAACTGGAAAATAAAAAGGTTTACCGCATCACATTCAATGAGATCACCAAGAATGCGGTCAAAGAATCCTTAAAGCATCCGCGGGAGATCGACTTGGATCTGGTGGACGCGCAGCAGGCGCGCCGCTGTCTGGACCGTATGGTAGGCTACCGCATATCGCCGCTGCTCTGGGCGAAAGTAAAACGCGGCTTAAGCGCGGGGCGCGTGCAGTCTGTCGCGCTTCGTATCGTCAGTGACCGCGAGGATGAGATCAACGCTTTTGTACCGGAGGAATACTGGTCCCTGGACGCGATTCTTGCCGTTGCAGGTGAAAGAAGGCAGCTTTTTGCCAGATTTTACGGGGACAAAAACGGAAAGATCGACATCCGCTCCAAAGAGGAGATGGAGACGATCACGAAGGCGCTCAAAGGCGCAGAGTATCAGGTGGATGAGGTGAAAAAAGGCGAACGGGTCAAGAAGCCGCCCATGCCGTTTACGACGTCCACACTTCAACAGGAAGCGAGCAAGGTGCTGAACTTTTCTACTGCGAAGACCATGCGGCTCGCGCAGCAGCTTTATGAGGGCGTTGACATGAAAGGCGCAGGTACGGCAGGACTCATTACCTATCTGCGTACCGATTCCACGCGCGTATCCGAGGAAGCGGCGCGCGCGGCATACGATTATATCGAGGAACAGTACGGAAGCGCGTATAACCGGAAAGACGACGGGAAAGAAAAAAAGAACGATAAAAAAATACAGGATGCGCATGAGGCGATCCGGCCGACGGAACTGACCCGTACACCGGCGTCATTAAAAGACTCCCTCCCGCGCGATCTGTTCCGGCTTTATCAGCTCATTTGGAGACGGTTTGTTGCGAGCCGGATGGCGCCTGCGCGCTATGAGACGACCTCCGTACGGATCGCGGCGGGGGACTACCGCTTTACCGTTTCTGCGTCAAAGCTTGTTTTTGACGGATTTTTAAGCGTATATGTGCAGGAGGACGAGGAAAAAGAAGACAACAACATGTTGATGAAGAGCTTAGACCGCAGCTCGAAGCTGGCGTTTGTGCAGTTTGACGAAAAGCAGCACTTTACCCAGCCGCCGGCGCATTATACGGAGGCGACGCTCGTGCGTGCGCTGGAGGAACTCGGCATCGGAAGACCGAGCACCTATGCGCCGACGATCACGACCATTCTTGCGCGCCACTATGTCGCAAAAGAAAATAAGAATCTCTATGTGACCGAGCTTGGCGAAGTCGTCAACAATATGATGAAAGAAGCGTTTCCGACCATTGTGGATGTGAATTTCACAGCGAATATGGAGACATTGCTCGACGGTATCGAGGAAGGAAATGTCAATTGGAAAACCGTTATCTCTAATTTTTATCCCGATTTAGACGAGGCGGTAAAGCAGGCGGAGCAGGAGCTTTCCGAAGTAGAGATCGCGGACGAGGAATCGGACGAAGAATGCGAGCTGTGCGGAAGAAAGATGGTCATCAAATACGGACCGCACGGCAAATTCCTTGCCTGTCCGGGATTTCCGGAGTGCCGGAACACGAAACCGTATTTTGAAAAGATCGGCGTTCCGTGTCCGAAGTGCGGAAAGGATCTAGTGATCAAGCGCACGCGCAAGGGAAGAAAATATTACGGCTGTCTCGGTTATCCGGACTGCGATTTCATGTCATGGCAGAAGCCGGAGGGATCGGATGCGCGCATGAATCTTCACTGAATAGTGGACAAAAATCAAGCCTTATGCTACAATTATCGTGCATAAGGCTTTTTTGTCTGAAAATTTAGCGAGATGTGGCAAAAGATGAGGAGAGTATCATGAGTAGTGTACAATTGCTGGATAAAACAAGAAAGATCGGCAAGCTGTTACATAACAACAATTCCAGCAAGGTTGTGTTCAGCGATATTTGCAACGTGATGCAGGATATTTTACAGTCCAACGTGCTTGTAATCAGCAGAAAAGGAAAAGTGCTCGGCATCGGGCATTATCCGGGGATCGAGAATATTACCGAGCTGATCGTGGGAGAAGTCGGCAGATTTATCGATACGCTTCTAAACGAGCGCATGCTTTCCGTACTCTCGACAAAAGAAAACGTCAATCTGGAAACATTGGGTTTCGAGGGGATCGACACGACGCGTTTCCAGGGGATCATCACGCCGATCGAGATCGCCGGAGAGCGGCTTGGCACATTGTTTTTGTATAAGAGTGACGGCGCATACGATATAGACGATATTATTTTATGCGAATACGGTTCGACCGTTGTCGGCTTGGAAATGCTGCGCTCCGTCAACGAAGAAAATGCGGAGGAGGTGCGCAAGACGCAGGTCGTGCGCTCCGCGATCAATACACTCTCGACGTCGGAGCAGGAGGCGGTCGTTCATATTTTCGACGAGCTCGGCGGCATGGAAGGGATTCTGGTCGCGAGCAAGATCGCGGACCGCGTCGGCATCACGCGTTCCGTTATCGTTAATGCACTGCGCAAGTTTGAGAGCGCGGGCGTGATCGAGTCGCGTTCGTCGGGGATGAAGGGCACTTATATCCGCGTGCTGAACGACGTGGTATTTGACGAGATCCGCGAGCTGAAAGGCAGCAGGCAGGGCGGACTGCATTGAGGATCTGCAAAAGCTATGGAAAAAGCAGGAGTAATGTGCTATAATAAAAAACAGGTTTTGAGCGTTTCCTAACAGCATAGCCGTCGGCTTTACTGTTACAAAAATTTTATACATAAAGCAGGGTTTCATATGGCAGGGATCAGAAAAAAAATACGAATCGGTGATATGCTTGTGGATGCGGGCGTGATTACGCCTGAGGATCTGCAGCGGGGGTTGGAATTACAGAAAAAGAGCGGAAGGAAGCTCGGCGAGACGCTTGTTGAGGAGGGCATCGTCAGCGATGAGACGCTGGCGACACTGCTGGCGGATCAGCTTGGCATGGAGATGGTGGATGTTCAGGGGATCACGATTCCGGAGAATGTCTTAAGTCTGGTGCCGCAGCACATGCTGCGAAGCAAAAAGATGCTTCCCTACGCCATCGATCCGAACAACATGAACGTGCTGCTCGTAGCGATGGCGGATCCGATGGACTTCTCCGCAATGGACGATATTTCCATCATTACGAATTTACAGGTAGAGCCTGCGATCGCGACGCAGCAGAGCATCATGCTTGCACTGGATCGTCTTTACGGCGGAAGCGATGTGGACGAGGCGCTCGAACAGTACGCAAAAGAGCGCGAACAAAAAGAAGTCGATGTGGAGGAGGAGTTGTTAAACGAGGATATTAACAATTCCCCTATCGTAGTTCTGGTCAATGAAATGATCGAGAAGGCGGTGCGGCAGCGCGCATCCGATATTCATATCGAACCGCTGGAGCGCAAGGTACGCATCCGTTACCGTATTGACGGCGCGCTCTACGAGCGGGCGTCCTATTCCACTGCGATCCTGCCGGCGCTGATCGCGCGTATCAAGATCGTCGGCGGCATGGACATCGCCGAAAAACGAAAGCCGCAGGACGGCCGTATCACTTCTGTGGTGGACAGAATGGAATACGACATCCGTGTATCCATTTTGCCGACGGTATACGGCGAGAAAGTCGTTATGCGTCTGACGAGTAAGACGGCGCTGACAAGAAATAAGAGCCAGCTGGGCTTAAAGGAAGGCGAATTAAAACAGTTTGATCATATCATGCGCAATCCGCACGGTATCATTCTGGTAACGGGACCGACCGGAAGCGGAAAGTCAACGACGCTGTACACGGCGCTCAGCGAGTTGAATACCGAAGACGTGAACATCATCACGGTCGAAGACCCGGTCGAGGCAAATATCAATGGGATCAATCAGGTGCAGGTCAATAACAAAGCGGAACTGACCTTCGCATCAGCGCTGCGTTCGATTCTGCGTCAGGATCCGGATATTATCATGATCGGTGAGATCCGTGATACGGAGACCGCGGGCATTGCGGTGCAGGCGTCCATTACGGGACATCTGGTCGTCAGCACGCTGCATACGAACTCAGCCGCAGGAAGCGTGACGCGTCTGATCGATATGGGCATCGAGCCGTATCTGATCGCGGATTCCGTCGTCGGCATCATCGCGCAGCGTCTTGTCAGACGCCTCTGCCCGGAATGTAAGAAGCCGCATGAGGCGACGGGGGAAGAAAAGGAGCAGCTTGGCGTTTCCGTGGAAGAGCCGCTCACGATCTACGAGCCCTGCGGGTGTCCGAAGTGCGATCAGACAGGATATAAAGGGCGGATTGGTGTCTATGAGATTCTGGAAATGTCCCAGAAACTCAAATCGATCATCGTAAAGGGCGGCGGAGCGGAGGACATCAAGGAACAGGCATTGCTGGAAGGAATGCACACGCTGCATATGAGTGCGTCCGAGTATGTGCTCGACGGGATTACTTCTTACCATGAAATGATGAGGGTATCTTTTGATCTGTAAAAAAGAAAAGAACAGGGGAGTACGATATGGAAAGCTTCGGTTATGTGGCAGTCAATAAGGCTGGAAAGGAAATCAAAGGCAGCATTGAGGCGGAAACGGAAGCAAAGGCGCTTGCCGAGATCAAGAACAGGGGTATGATGGTCGTTTCTCTGTCCAAGCAGAGTCTGCTCACAAAGGACATCAGCATCGACATCGGCGGCGCGCCGAAGCCGCGGGATCTGAGCGTGTTCTGCCGCCAGTTTGTCAGCATGACAAGGGCGGGCGTTACGATCATTGATGCGCTCAGGATGCTCGGCGAACAAACAGAGAATAAAAAGCTTCAAAAGGCGATTATTGCCGTCCGCGTTGATGTGGAGAAGGGCGAGCCGCTTGCGGAGGCGTTTTCAAAGCATCCGAAGGTCTTTCCGAATCTCTTAGTCAGCATGACACAGGCGGGCGAGGCGTCCGGTTCCCTTGATGTGGCGATGGACCGTATGGCGGCACACTTTGAAAAGGCGGCAAAGACGAAGGCGCTGATCAAAAAAGCAATGATCTACCCGGTCGTATTGGTGATCGTTATGATCGCGGTCGTAATTGTTATGCTGGTTGTCGTCATCCCGTCCTATACGGGAATGTTTAACGATCTGGGGACGGAGCTTCCGGCGATCACGAGGATCATGGTGCAGGCGAGTGATTTCCTAAAAGCACATTGGTATCTGGTCGCAGGCGTTGTGATCGCCGTAGTTGTGGTGATCAAGATGTATGCAAAGACCAATTCCGGCAAGCATGTGTTCGGTAAGCTGGCGCTGCTCATTCCGGCACTGAAGAATCTAAAGCAGAAAGAGGCGTCCTCCATGATGGCGCGTACGTTGAGCACGCTGATGGCGGCGGGCGTACCGCTGACGGAGGCGGTTGCCATCGTATCCAATACGATGGAAAATGTCTGGTACAAAGAAGCCCTGCTGGATGTGAGGGACCAGATCACGCTGGGCGTGCCGCTCTCACAGCCGCTGGAGACCTGCGGACTGTTTCCTCCCATGGTTTATCATATGACGAGGATCGGAGAGGAATCCGGTAACACGGAGGAAATGCTGACGAAGCTTGCCGATTATTATGACGAGGAAGTGGAGATGGCAGTGCAGTCCCTCATGGCGGTCATGGAGCCGATGATCATCATCGTGATGGCGCTCATCGTAGGCGTTATGGTATTTGCGGTTCTCTCGCCGATGATGGATCTGTACGATTCGATTGGATAAAAAAGAGTTTCCTACGGAAACTCTTTCGAAGAATCGCAAGCGATTCTTCCTAGGTTACGAAAAAATTGTGTTGAAGGTATGACAGGGCAAACCACCACAGCAGTGGTGGTTTGTGTGCTAAAAAGGGGATAGGGAAAAGGGGGATGATCTATGACGCATAAGGAGAAAGCGGACGAGCTGC
The DNA here is from genome assembly GCA_023663615.1 of Clostridium sp. Classification (GTDB taxonomy): domain Bacteria; phylum Bacillota; class Clostridia; order Lachnospirales; family Lachnospiraceae; genus DLAJ01. Next base: position 38,318 of record JAMPHA010000005.1, read on the forward strand.
TGCATCAGGGGTATCACTGTTCACAGGCGCTGTTTGGCGCATTCGCGGACGATCTGGGAATGGATTTGAGAACGGCATTCAAGATCAGTACCTGTTTTGGAGGCGGTATGCGTCAGGGAGGAACCTGCGGATGCATCACGGCGGCGATGCTGGTGCTCGGCATGGCGCTTGGTTTTTATGACGCGCGGGATAAGGAACAGGAGATTTACGGCAATCAGAAAACGGATGAGTTCATCAAACGGTTTTCACAGAAAATGGAGGGAGAGATCTACTGCCGCGATATATTAGGGAAAGATATTTCCAAGCCGGAGGGACTGGCAGCGATCCGAAAGGAGGGTCTGATCCTGCAGAAATGTCCGCGGGCGATCAATACCAGTATCGAACTGCTGGAGGAAATGCTGGCGGTTTACTTAAAGGATAAGACGGAAAGCAGTATCCGACCGGAAGACATTCCGCAAAACGATGAGCTGCAGAGCGTATTAAAGCGGCTGAGCAAGCTGAACCGTTTCCAGAGAAATGTCAATAATCTGGTCCACTCATCGGATAAGAATATCGGATTTATCCAGTTTGATATTCGCAAGTTTAAGATCATTAACGATCTGTACGGGGAAAAATTCGGCGACGAAATTCTGGATTTTATCATCAAGCAGTTGAGCGAATGCTGCAATCCGGAGCAGTTTTTTGTCAATCTGAGAAGCGACGTGTTTATGGTCGTCACGGAGTATGAGAAGGAAGCGGAACTGGTGGCGTTCATCCGGGAGCTGGACGGGCGGATCTGCAATTACAGGAATGTGAAGCTGCAGATGTCCTACGGCGTTTACATGGTAGAAGACCGGCAGATGGAGCCGCGGCAGATGGAAGACCGCGCAGCGATGGCGCGCAAGGCGGCAAAGAAGAATGTATTAAGCAATATTCTTTTTTATAAAGAGCAATTTAAGGATGTACTGTACAACAGAAAATTCATTGAGGAAAATATGCAGGCGGCGATCACGGAACGGCAGTTTGTGATGTATCTGCAGCCGAAATACAGTGTTTCCAAAAACGAGATCATCGGCGCGGAGGCGCTGATCCGCTGGCAGAACCCGGAGCGCGGCATGATCTATCCGAACCAGTTCATTCCGGTGATCGAGGAAAACGGATTTATCAAGGAAGCAGACTATTATATATGGACGGAGGCATGCCGTTTTATCAAACGGTGCTGCGATGCGGGAATGCCGCGCTGCCCGGTTTCCGTCAACGTATCGCGTATCCACTTACAGGATAACGAGTGTGTAGAATTTCTTACGAATCTGATCGAGAAAAGCGGTATCCCCAAGGATCTTCTGGAACTGGAGATCACGGAGACTGCGGATGATCAGCAGATCAGCATGAAGGCGCTGGAACTCAAAGAAGAAGGCTTTAAGCTGTTGATGGATGATTTCGGAAGCGGATATTCGTCGCTGAATATTTTGCTGGAGACACCGTTCGACGTCATCAAACTGGATAAAAAATTTATTGAGAATATGATTCTTTCCGCCAAAGGAAGACTGATCTTAGAGCAGGTCGTGAATATGGCGGACGGGCTGAAGCTGGGACTGGTGGCGGAAGGCGTGGAGACCAAGGAACAGGTGGAACTTTTACAGAGTATCGGCTGCGATCAGGTGCAGGGTTATTACTATGCAAAGCCGATGCCGGAGGAGGACTTCTTCAAGCTGCTGCAAAAGCAGAAATGACGGGAGCGTATCTGCGGGGCAGGAGGAAGGGACTTAGGTCGGATCATAAAAAATACGGAATGATAAAAAAGGCGGCAAACCAACCGCCTTTTTTTGCGACTATATCAGTGAACTGATTCAATGACAGTGAAACAGTTCACCAGAAAGCTTTCCAAAGAGGTGTGCACACAATGAACAATGAGGACATGACAAAATATGCTGACTTCCTGCTATATCTGGCTTTAGAAAAGTGCGGTAATATCATGGACGCGCAGGACTTAGCGCAGGAGACGATGCTTGCCGCGCTCGCAGCGCAAAAGAAAAAGCCCTTGGACAATCCCAAAGCGTGGCTGACAGCGGTGCTGCGGCGTAAATATTACGATATGCTGCGCCGGAAGTATCATAAGCCCACGGTGTCCATAGACGTGATCGGGGAAATTCCCGGAAACGCCGGGGTGGATGAGGAGATAGAAAAAAGCGCGGACGCCGAGAATGTCAGGCGCTGTCTCGCTCATTTGACGAAGCTGTACCGGGAGGTCATGGTGCGGTATTATATGCACGGCGAAAAAGTAAAGGACATCGCGGCGGCGCTGCATGTGTCGGAAAATACCGTGAAAAGCCGCCTTGACGCAGGAAGGAAGCGCATCAGAAAGGAGTTTATGATGGAACATTATACCAAACAAAGCTATGAACCGGAAATGCTTTTTATGAGCGCGAGCGGCAGAAACGGGATCGACGAGGAGCCGTTTAGTCTGGTTCATGACGATCGGATTGCCATGAACCTGTTGATTCTTGCCTATGAAAAGCCGGTCACCATTGCGGAGCTTGCAAAAGCGATCGGCATTTCCACGGCGTATATTGAACCGATCGTGGAGCGGCTGACAAGCGGGGAACTGATGAAAAAAATAGGCGATAAGGTGTATACGGATTTTATCATTTATACCGAGTCGGACAGGACCGTGAACGCCGATCTGGAAAAAGAACTGGCGGACAGGATTTACAGGGATGTATGGGCGGTTATGGAACAGGGATTGAAAGAACTGCATGAGCGCGGGTTTTATCAGCGCCAGCCTGCGTGCGCACGGCCGAAGCTGGACAGCTTTTTTGCGGTACGCACCATGCAGAATGCGGTGAACAACGTCCGCAACGAGGCATGCGGCGGAATGATGCCGTTTGAGGAGTATCCGGACCGCCCGAACGGGGGGAAGTGGTTTGCGATGGGAAATCGTTATCCCGCCGGTTATGATTTTGCAAAAAAAGGCGGCAGGCATGGAAAATATGCGATCAGCGGCGAGGCAACGGGAAGCTGCGCCGCAGCGTGCGAGGATGGGAAAAAGAAGGAACTGACCCTGTGCGAATACAATACGCTGCTGGGCGGGACACAGCTTGGTATGCGGCGCCGCCTGAAGCGTTCGATGGAGGACGTACAGATCGGGCAGATGCTCTATACGATCTACAGCGGAAGGGAGGAACTGCTTCCGATGATCAGTGCGGGATGCTTTGAGAATGTTGACCTGTTACTCGAAAGACGGTATCTTGCGAAAGAAGGAGGGCGGATCATCTGCGCGGTTCCCGTCCTGACCGATACGGAGCGGTGGGAGCTGTATGATTTAAGCGAACGGTTTGACGGGAAGATCTCTGACGCCTTTCATGATGATTTTTACGGATTGATGAAAAATGCGGTCTCGCTTCCTGCGCATCTAAAATCCGTTCCGGACTGGCTGAGATACATGGACTGCTGCGGCGCACTGCCGATGCTGATGATCGAAAAGGCAAGGGATCACGGACTGTTCCCGGAGTGTAGAGACTATCCGGCTCCGGCGATCCTGCTTTCGATCAGTGAGTGACGGAAACTTGCGGCATTTCCCGTAATATTTGATCTTTGAGCAGGGAATACCGGGACATGAAACGGGGCGGCTGTACGGATTTTCATTGTTTTGCGCAGCCACCCCGTTTGCCGCGTATTCGATTGCGGTAAACTTGTGTATTTGATTGTGGCGAACTTGTGTATTTGGATGCGGCACCTCCGCGTATTCGATTGTGGCAAACCTGCGTATTTGGGCTTTTCTTGGCAATTCTTTTTTTCTTGACAGCGTCGCAAATCCGTATTATCATATACTTAGTAATACTAAATGATTATAAAACACTAAGGAACTGCGAATGAGAAATGGCGATGCATTTGTGCATTACAGGCAGTCACAGACATTTTAGACAGCTTGGTAGAGAAAAAGGGAGGGACCGCTATGGGATTTTGGATTTTTATGCTGGTCATGGATCTGCTCACGCCGCTTTTGATGCTTGGATTCGGAGCCGCGTCCGTAAAGCATACGCCGAAAACGATCAATTCCATCTATGGATACCGGACCGCCATGTCCATGAAAAATCAGGACACATGGCAGTTTGCACATCAATATTTCGGAAAGCTGTGGACGCGGATCGGGCTGATTCTGTTGCCCGTTTCTGTCGTGCCGCTGTTGCTCGTGATCGGAGAAAGTGAGAATACGGTCGGGATGGTCGGTGGGATCCTGTGCACGGTGCAGGTTTTTATTCTGATCGGTTCGATTTTCCCGGTGGAAAAGGCATTGAAGCGGACGTTTGATCCGGACGGAAACCGCAAAGAAAGGATAAAAAATTGTTAGAGCGATATGAGCGGCAAATGAAAAAAGGCGTTCTGGAGATTTTGGTGCTGAAGCTGTTGGAACAACACGAGAGGTACGGCTATCAGCTCATCACGGAACTGAAGGAAAAAAGCAGCGAACTGTTTTCGCTAAAAGAGGGAACGCTCTATCCGATCCTGTACCGTTTGGAGGAGGAGGGGCTTGTCACGAGCAAGTGGAGCGTCCCGCAGGGAAAAGAACTTTCTAAAAAATATTATACGATCTCCGATGCCGGAAGACAGACCTTACAGGGAGCGGTCATACTGTGGAAGCAGTTTTCGGAAAGCGTGAATCTGATTCTGGAGGAAAAAGAGCATGGAACAAAAGAAGTATCTGAAAGCGATCTATAGAAAGCTCCGCTGCGGCTCGGCAAAGAAAAAAGAAATCATTAGACAGTTGGAGGCGGACATCGGAGCGGCGCTCGAAAAGGGAGATTCTCTTGCGCATGTCCTCTCTGAGATCGGGACGCCGGACGCGGTTGCGGCGGAGTTTAATGAGGAACTGACGGGGAAAGAGAGGAAGCGTGGAAAACAGGAAATTTACGCAAAATGCATCGGAGTTGTGGCAATTGTGCTGTGCCTTGCCGCGGCGGCGGTGTGGTGGTTTTTGCCGAAATCGGACTGGCTCGGTGAAAACGGCAGATTTTCCGAGGAGGCGGTGATCGGGAAGGCGAAAGAGGCGGTTGCCTGTCTGGATGCGGATGACTATGACGCGCTGCGCGCGATGATGCAAAAAGAGGCGGAAATGTATCTGACGGACGAAGTACTGACGGAAGCAAAGCAGTATATTGCGGAGGATTTCGGCGCGTTCACGGCATGGGGAAACGCCTATGTGGCGGAGATCACGGAGCAGGGGCAGCACGCCGCGGTGGTGGAGATCAGCGCTTCTTACGAAAAAACAAGTGTGACTTATACTTTATTTTTTAACGAGGAAATGCAGGTGACGGGACTGTATATGAGGTGAGTGTGCGCCTGCATGGCGGTGGGAAGCGGGAGAAAACAGTTCGGTCACGGGAATTTGCGCCTGTGCACAGCCTGCGGACGGCGGGAAACAGGAGAATTGAGGAAAGGGAGACGCATATGAACGGAGAAATGTGGGCATTTGCGAGCTGGGCGGCGCTTGGTGCGGCGTTCATCATTCTTGGGCTTTATGTGGCGTTTAGCAAAAAAGAAAAGGCATTCGGTTTCTGGGCAAATGCGAAAGTCGCGCCCGTGACCGATATAAAAAAATACAACCGCGCGCTTGGCGCGTTGGAGTGCGGCTTCGGCGCCGGGTTTATTCTGATCGGACTGCCGCTCCTTGCGGGGGCAAATTCACCGCTCTTTATTCTGAGCATCCTCGGCGCCATGTTTTTGGCGATCGCGGCGATGGTAATCTACGAGATCGGGATTGTAAAGAAATACCGGGCGTAGTGAGAGCGTCCGGTAAAAACGAAACAATTTTTTACTATTTGATTCAGAAGGAAGATCATAGAGACAAGATCTTCCTTTTTTGTCAACATGGATGATACACTAACAAAGAAAGAGTAAGTTGATTGTTTTAACAGCAAATGTTATAATATTGAAAAAAAAGGGCACAATGTCCTTAAAATGTCAAAGACGGAGAAACTATGGAAATAAAAAGAGATCGTTACCTGAAAAAAATAATAAATCGGATGCATAACGGAATGATAAAAGTGATTACCGGAATCAGGCGTTCAGGAAAATCATATCTTCTGTTTACAATATTTAAGAATTACCTGAAATCAGAAGGTGTTGCGGAAGACCATATGATAGTAATTGAACTGGATATGTTAGAAAATAAGAAATACAGGGATCCATATGTCATTCTTGATTATATAAAAGGAAAGATTACGGACGAAGGCGACTATTACATTTTTTTGGATGAAGTGCAGCTGCTGGAGGAATTTGAAGGAGTGCTCAATTCACTTCTTCATATAAAAAATGCAGACATTTATGTAACCGGAAGCAATTCAAAATTTTTGTCAAAGGACATTATCACGGAGTTCAGGGGACGTGGTGATGAAATCCATGTGTATCCTGTCAGCTTTAGAGAATACATGGAAGTATTCGAAGGGGATAAGTATGAAGGATGGAGCTCCTATGTGAATTATGGAGGACTTCCACTAACGGTCACAATGAATACCGATGAACAGAAAATGGAATATCTCACAAGATTATTTGAAGAGACATACATGAAGGATATTATGGAACGCCACCATATAGAAAAAGTTCAGGAACTCAATGATCTGATCAATATTCTGGCATCCGGCATTGGTTCACTTACAAATGCTTCTAAGATAGAAGCGACATTTAGAAGCGTGATAAGATCCGACATCAGCCTGAATACGATCAGAACTTATATAGAATATCTCAAGGATGCGTTTATTGTAAGTGAAGTGAACAGGTATGATGTAAAAGGCAGAAAGTATATTGGTACACCCTTAAAATATTATTTTGAAGATGTAGGACTTAGAAATGCCAGACTTGGATTTAGACAGGTAGAGGAAACACATCTTATGGAAAATATTATTTATAACGAGTTGCGTGTTCGTGGATGCCGGGTGGATGTGGGTGTGGTCGTAAAACGAAACAGGACAGAGGAGCGCGTGCAGGAAAAGAAGCAGCTTGAAATTGATTTTGTGGCAAATAAAGAAAGTAAGCGTTACTATATCCAATCGGCTTTCCGTCTCCCCGACGATGAAAAGAGAGCACAGGAAAAAGCACCCCTTATCAATGTCCATGATTCGTTTAAGAAGATCATCATTGTGAAGGATGTCATCAAACCATGGCATGATGATGACGGAATTTTAACAATGAGTATCTATGACTTTTTGTTAGATGAGCATAGTCTGGATAGATAGGGCGTTCTCGTAATCATTTTGTAATACATCGGTGAGAGAGTCTGTTAAAAACGGAACGCACATTATATTTATCAAAACAGTAAGGTATCGCCGGAAGAACGGGAAATTTTATGGATGTATGGCGAATCGTAGTAAATACAAAAAAAAGAAACCTTTTGCGGGTTTCTTTTTTTATGATACGAATGGTTACCAATAATACGCACGAACGCAAGGGGGGGAGGACGGAGCATCTGCGGGAAACTGGGATTGTGTGAAATCGGTTTCAATGGTAAAATCAATCTTGAGGGAAGAAAATAGGGCGGAACATCAAACGATAGGATAAAAGGAGAACCGAAATGGGGGAAAAAATGCAGGGACGAATCAAAAGAGCGGCGGCGGTCACAGCGGTTCTGCTGCTTTTGGGATTTTGCATAATGTTGTATTGCGAATGGCGGGGAAATCTGCAGGATACGCTGCACGCATGCCGCAAAATGCTTTGGGCGATGCCGGTATTTGCGGTTTTGATTGCAATGGCACATGACCGTGCCGGCAGAGGGATGCGCGGACGGGAATATGGGAAGCAGATGTTTTGCGGAAAGAAAGCGCCGGGAACGCGAAAAAACTATTTGGATTATGCCCGCATTCTGGCGGCGCTCATGGTGATCCTGACGCATGCCTGCTCCATGCAGGCGGATGCAGACGCGGCATTGTGGAAAACGAATCTACTGTTTGCCTGCGCGGGAATCGGATTGGTCTGTAACCCGCTTTATGTGATGATTTCCGGTTCTCTTTTGCTGGCGTCGGAAAAAGAAGAATCCCTCGGAACCTTCTATTTTCGACGCTTTGTTAAAGTGGTGGTTCCCATGGTGGTGTATTATGTGATCTTTTTATGTGTGTCGGGGCAGATCAGTCTGATACCGCCCCGGAATCTGAAAGAGGGCGTTCTGCAGATTTTTGCGGGGGCATCCGGAGTCGTGCCGCATTATTGGCTTATTTATCTGTTGATCTCTCTGTATGTGACTGCTCCGTTTGTCCGGGTGATGGTAAAAAATCTGAAGGACCGTGATATTACGGTGATGTTTTTTCTGATTCTGGCGGAGGAAGTGCTGGCAGCCTATTTGCCGCTTATAGGAGTGCAGACCGGGCTGACTATGAGTTTGGCAAGCTGGGAAGGCGTATTTATTTTAGGTTATATTGTCACGGAACGAAGGACAAAATGGATGGAGCGGATGGTACTGATTTCCGGAGCAGTCTCTGCGGCGGCGGTTGCAGTGGTCTCGGTCTGTGATTATTCGCTGCGGAGTTATGTCTGTAATACAGCACCGACGATGGTGCTTTTTGCGGGGGCGGTGCTGATTCTTTTATCCAAGCTGGACGGTGTCTTAAAGGGAAAGCTTTCGCTTGCGGTGCAGACCTTGTCAAAATACAGCTATTCCATCATTCTGGTACACTGGTATGGTCTGTTTGTGGTGACATGGGGAAAAATAGGCATACAGCCGCTCCGATTCGGCTGTATCGGCGGGATTGTGCTGACGGTGCTGACAGCATTTGTGGTCTGCTTTGTTTTGGGCTTCGTGGCAGAGAATACGGTTGTGCTTGTGGTTTCGCAGGCATTTTCCGCCGTGGGCGGCGCGGTGAAGAGGATGGTCAGAAAGAAGCGATCGCAGACGTAGAAAAAATTAGATAGAAGAATTGTATAGGAGAATTGCATAAAAGAATTGCATAAAAGAATTGCATAAAAGAATTGTATAGTAGCGCGTTTATAGAAGAAATCATCCCGAATAAGGTTTCTTTTTTGTGCCAAATCCGCTATAATAAGAGCAAAGGAAATCGGATCGGTGGAAGCAGCGATCCTTTCGGATTCGGTGGTGGAAGCAGCGATCCTGTTCGGATCAGGCGGCGGGAGGTGTGATGATGAAAAAGGTATATCGGAATGGAATCAGAGTCGCAGCGGTGGTGATGATCGTTTTTTTGATACAGGTAATGCCAGCACAAGCGCAGACAAAGGTGATGCCGGACGGCGGACTGTTTGACGCGGAATATTACGCGGCGGCATATCCGGACGTTGTGGCGGCGCTCGGCACGAGCGAGGCGGCGCTGTACCGGCATTATGTGACATGCGGCAGAGCGGAGGGAAGACAGGGTTGTGCGGATTTTGATCCTGTTTTTTATGCGGCGGCATATCCGGACGTGGTAGCGGCATACGGGTATAATGAGGCGGCGTTATATCAGCATTATATTACGGTAGGAAAGCGGGAAGGGCGGCTTGCCGTTACGCCGGGATCTGCTGCGAGCAAGCCGGAGGTTGCGGGCGTCAATGCGACGTCGGTTGTCAGACGCGATACGATGCAGGTTTATCTCAGTTATCCGGGCGAGGCGGCTGCGGCGGTGCAGACGGCGGCGGACTGTTATGTGACGAAGATTGAGTTTTACGCGGACTTTGACGTATCCGCGGAGATCTGGGACGAGGCGGTCAGGCTGGTTGACTTAGAACTGCGGGATTATGAGCGGTGTTTAATCAGCGGGGCGCGGCTGCGGCAGAGGGCGGCTAACCGTTGGGATTTAACGTTTGAGCGGTTGAGCACCAATGCGGAGGAAGACGCGGTCGATGCCATGGTCGGTCAGCTCCTGCCGCTGTTTAACAAGGGAACGGATTATGAGAAGGTCCGTGCGGTGCATGATTATCTCTGCCGGACGATTTCGTACTCTTTTGACACGGTATACAATGAAGCGGACGAGCGCTCCGGCTACGACGGGCTGTATCATCAGACGACGGTCTGCACCGGTTACGCGCTGTTGTTCCAGAAATTTATGGATGAGATGGGGATTCCGTGTTATATCGGAACCGGCAGCAGCCACGCGTGGAATATCGTGATGCTCGACGACCAGTGGTACCATGTGGACTGCACGAACGACAGGCAGAACGGCAAGGTCGTGTACAATTATTTTTTGATCGGTTCGGATAAAACGGGATATACGCAGTGGAGTTATATTCCGCTCGCCTCGACGGGGTATCCGTACTAGGGAAACGGTACAGAGGATGATGGATGGGGCATTTGCCGGCGGCACGGCTATGCTCCGTTATGGAAAGAGATCATTTGAGTTTTCCGGATAATTCCGGGTAAAAAAGGAAGTGGAACGATGGCGGAGGTATCTGCAAGAGAACAGAGAATTTTTGACATTGCAAAGCTGGAATGGGAGATGTTCCAGCATGTCTACAATACGGGCGGAAGGGCGTCCTGCCAGGATGATCCCGATACGTTTTTCCGTATGCGCATGAGCCAGTGGGTCGTCTATTCGGACGCGCTGATCGACAGTTATTATGAGGACTGCGTGCGCGCGCTGACCGAGGAGGGCAGGAATTTCTATTTTGAAAAATACACGCGGATGATGCGGACAACGTATCCGGATGAATATGAAAAGGTAAAGCAGTATCTGCCGGAGACGACGAAGGAACAGATGGAAGCGGTGGAGGAGATCGTGCGGATTCATGTAAAATGGGATGCGTGGATGCTTGCGCACTATCCGAATATCCGCAAAAACGGGCGCGCGCTCCGCACGGAACAGGATAGTCCGGAGGCGGGATCTTCCATGGAAAGTTATCTGCGCGCGGAGCTGACGACGTATTCCGCAAAGACGCTCGGACTGCTGTTAGAGGAAACGAAAAAGGCGGATGAAAACGGGGAAAACCTGCTGAGGGACATCATTGCCGCGGAGACACGCTTTTATGGTTACGCGTCCTTAGAGGACGCGGAGGCGAAGCACGCGGACGTGGTGTCGGGCGGGAGCTGCCCGATCTGAAGGCAAAGCACGATTTTTTTTCCGGTGGACAGGCAGGGGCGGATATGCTACAATGAAACACAGGTTTCGCCTATGCGGGACTTTGGAGGTCTTCGCGGAAGGTGGGAACATGTCCGGTGAAGCCGTCCAAAAACAGGAAAATTTGCCATAAAGGCGGAGAGACAAGCAGGAGGAAGAGAGATGTATTCACTTGACGAAGTGTCGAAGGTGGATCCCGAAATCGCGCAGGCGATCGTGGACGAGCAGAACAGACAGAACAGCCATATCGAGCTGATCGCGTCTGAGAACTGGGTGAGCAAGGCTGTGATGGCGGCGATGGGAAGCCCGCTTACGAATAAATATGCGGAAGGGTATCCGGGCAAGCGCTATTACGGCGGCTGCGAGTGTGTGGACGTGGTGGAAAACCTTGCAAGAGAACGCGCGAAAAAACTGTTCGGCTGTGAGTATGCCAATGTGCAGCCGCATTCCGGTGCACAGGCGAATATGGCGGTATTTTTTGCCTGCATGGAGCCGGGCGATACGTTTATGGGAATGAATCTTGACCATGGCGGTCATCTTTCCCATGGTTCACCGGTGAATATGTCCGGCAAATATTTTAACTGTGTGCCTTACGGCGTAAACGACGACGGGCTGATCGATTATGATGAGGTCAGAAGCATCGCGCTGGAGTGCAAGCCGAAGATGATCGTGGCAGGGGCTTCCGCTTATGCGAGAACGATCGATTTTAAGAAGTTCCGTGAGATTGCAGACGAAGTCGGCGCGATTTTGATGGTAGATATGGCGCATATTGCGGGTCTGGTAGCAGCAGGCATTCATCCGAGCCCGTTCCCGCATGCGGATGTCGTAACGACGACGACGCATAAGACATTGCGCGGACCGAGGGGCGGTATGATTCTCTGCAATCAGGAAGCGGCGGATCAATATAACTTTAATAAGGCGATCTTTCCGGGGATTCAGGGTGGACCGCTCATGCATGTGATCGCGGCGAAGGCTGTCTGCTTTCAGGAAGCGCTCACACCGGAGTTCAAAAAGTACCAGCAGCAGATCGCAGACAATGCGCAGGCGCTCTGCAAGGGACTGATGGAGCGTGGCGTCAGCATTGTGTCCGGCGGCACGGACAATCATTTGATGCTCGTGGATTTAAGCCCGCTCGGACTGACCGGAAAGGCGGTTGAGAAGCTGTTAGATGCGGCGCATATCACGGCAAATAAAAATACGATCCCGAACGATCCGCAGAAGCCGTTTGTGACAAGCGGTATCCGTCTCGGTACGCCGGCGGTCACATCGAGAGGCATGAACACGGACGATATGGATGAGATCGCTGAGGCGATCGCGCTGGTAATTAAGGGCGGCGAGGAGAAAGTGCCGGAGGCAAAAGCGATCGTGAAAAAGCTGACGGACAAATATCCGTTGATCTAAGATTTCAAGGGAAGAAAGCTTTCGAAAATAAGGCGGGCGGTATCACGGGGTACCGCCTGTCTTTTGGCATATGGGAACGGGCTGACTGCCTGCAGTATATGCTTTTTGCTCTAGGGAACCGGGCATTTGTGAAAAGCATGAAGAAAAAGCATAAGGGAAAAAGCAACCGAAGGCGCTTGACGATTGTCTAATAGAAGGATGGGGGAAGAAAGGATGTATCATGTGATCATCAATCCGGCGGCAAAGTCCGGCAGGGGAAAAAAGCTCTGGGCGCAGCTTGAAAAAGGATTTCAAGAACAGGGAGTTGCCTATGAGGCACATTTTACCAGGCGGGAAACGGACGCGAAGCGCTATGCGGAGGAACTGACACAAAGCGGCGCGCCTGTAAAGCTTTTGGTGTGCGGCGGGGATGGCACGCTCAACGAAGTCTTACAGGGAATCCATGATCTGGACGCCGTGGAGCTTGCCTATATTCCGCAGGGTTCCGCCAATGATTTCGCGCGGGATTTTTCGGAAAAAGGAAATCCTGACGAGCGCTTGAAACGCATTCTGGAAAGGGAGCCGTATCAGATCGACGTGGGACTTGTCCGGATCACGGCGCAGGACGGAACGGAATCTATCAGACGCTTCGCGGGAAGCTCCGGGATCGGCTATGACGCGGCAGTCTGTGAGGAGGTCGATCGCTCGGCGCTGAAACGCTGTCTGAACCGGCTTCATCTCGGAAAGATTGCATATTTGGTCATTGGGATCAAACAGGTATTACAGCTTGACCAGCATCCTGTTCAGATCGTGGTTGACAAGGAACAAAAATTAGAGCTGGAGCGGTGTCTGTTTTCCGCGTTCATGGTACACCGCTACGAGGGCGGCGGGTTTATGTTCTGTCCTGACGCGGATGCGTTTGACGGTAAGCTGGATGTCTGTGTGGCGGAGAATCTGACAAGAAAAAAGTTTTTGTGTATGCTGCCGGGCGCTTTTTCGGGAAAGCACGTACGTCATAAGCAGCAGATTCATATTCTGCGCGGAAAAGAAATCTTGGTCCGGGCAAAAGAACCGATGTATTTTCATGTGGACGGGGAAGTGATCTGTCAGGCAAAAGAGCTTCATTTATCCTGCCTGCATCAAAAATTACGGCTGTATCTGTAGACAGCGCTTGAAAGCGGGTAATGAAGGAGTTTAACGGCAATGAAGGAGTTTATCAGAAAATATCGACACGGTATCCCGATGGTAATCTATCTGATTGTGTATCTGATTCTTTTTTTTCTCGTGGAAAGAATGACGGAAGATCATTATCACCTCATACATATGGGGCTGGATGACCGGATTCCGTTCTGCGAGTATTTTGTGATCCCGTATTTCTGCTGGTTTGGATATGTGGCGGGATTTGTGGTGTATTTTATTTTTGTCGATAAAGAAAGTTACTGGCCGATGTTCTGGTTCCTCGTGACGGGGATGACGCTGTTTTTGATCGTGTCGTTCGTCTACCCGAACGGACATGAACTCCGTCCGACAGAGTTTGCGCATGACAATGTGTTTACGCGCATGATTGCGAATTTGTATGAGACCGACACGGCGACGAACATTCTGCCGAGCATTCATGTGTATAATTCTCTCGGTATTCACATCGCCGTGCGCAAAAGCAAACGGCTGTCCAGGCATCGCGCGGTGCAGATCGCGTCGGAGATTCTGTGCATTTTGATTATTATGTCAACCGTTTTTATCAAGCAGCATTCCATGGTGGACGTGATCTCCGCTTTTGCGCTGGCGGCGGTCATGTATGTCTTGATTTATGTTTCCCGTGTGTTCCCGTGGCGGAAGAAGGCGGACTAATATGCCGCCGGATGGATGAAGTTTTTGGAAGAATGGTTCAGAAAAAAAGGAAATTAGATTTTGGCGCAGAATATGTATGAATAGAGAGTGTGCGGAGGGATCATTTTGACGATCAGAGAAAGCCTTGAAGCGAATGAAAGAGAAATATTGAGCCCGTACGCCGCATTGAGCGCAAATTCACGCGGCAGGCAGAAAGAGGAGGAGCAGTGCGACATCCGCCCCGTTTTTCAGCGGGACAGAGACCGGATTTTGCACTGTAAGTCTTTTCGCCGCCTAAAAGATAAAACGCAGGTATTTCTCACGCCGGACGGCGATCATTATCGGACGAGAATGACGCATACGCTGGAGGTGTCGCAGAATGCACGCACGATCGCGAAAGCGCTGCACTTAAATGAGGATCTGGCGGAAGCGATCGCGCTCGGACACGATCTGGGGCATACGCCGTTCGGACATGCCGGGGAGCGCGCCTTAAACAACATTTGTCCGCTCGGTTTTAAGCACAATGAGCAGAGTCTCCGCACGGTGGACTGTCTGGAAAAGGACGGGCAGGGCTTAAACCTCACCTATGAGGTGCGGGATGGCATCTTAAATCATCAGACAGACGGAAAGCCGCAGACCTTAGAGGGAAAGATCGTCAGACTTTCCGACAAGATCGCCTATATTCACCATGATATGGACGATGCGATCCGCGGTCAGATTTTGACGGAGGAGGATGTACCTGCGCAGATTCGGGAAGTGCTCGGACGTACCTGCGGAGAGCGGCTGGACTGTTTTATCCACGATCTGGTGACGAACAGCATGGGAAAAAACGATATTTGTATGTCGCCTGAGGTGGAGGACGCCATGAAGAAGCTCCGCCAATTCATGTTTGTGCATGTGTACCAGAATCCGCGGGCAAAAGGAGAGGAAGGAAAAGCGGAGGGCATTATTGAGACGCTTTATACATATTATCTGAATCATATCGAACTGCTGCCGGAATTTTTACAGAGACGGCTGGACGAAGGGGAATATCGGGAGCGGATCGTGTGCGACCATATCAGTTCCATGACGGACCGCTTTGTGCTGGCGCAGTACGAAGATCTGTTTATTCCGAAGTCGTGGCATTATTGATTGCGCGTAGAAAGGAAGGCGGCTCATGTATTATCCCGATGAGCTTGTGGAAGAAGTGCGGGAAAAAAATGACATTGTGGATGTCATTTCCGGTTATGTCAGATTAAAAAAACAGGGCAATAATTTTTTCGGATTATGCCCCTTTCATAATGAGAAATCACCGTCGTTTTCCGTTTCGCAGGGAAAGCAGATGTTCCATTGTTTCGGCTGCGGCGCGGGGGGAAATGTGTTTACGTTCGTGATGCAGTATGAGAATTATACGTTTCCCGAAGCGATCGCGCATCTGGCGGAGCGGGCGGGCGTGACGCTCCCGGAGGTATCCTATGACGAGGCGGCGCGCAAGCGGGACAACCGGCGCGCGCAGATTTTGGAACTGAACAAGGCGGCGGCAAAATTCTATTACTATATGCTGCGGTCCCCGCAGGGAGCAGGCGGCATGGAATATCTGAAAAACAGAGCCCTGAGCGAGGAGACGATCAATCGTTTTGGGCTGGGATGCTCCAGCAAATACAGCGACGAACTTTTGAAATATCTGCATAAGCAGGGATATTCGGACGAGCTGATGCGCGAGGCGGGACTCGTTAATTATGACGAAAAAAACGGGTTGTACGATAAATTCTGGAACCGCGTCATGTTCCCGATCCAAGACATCAACCACCGTGTGATCGGGTTCGGCGGCCGCGTGATGGGGGACGGCAAACCGAAATACTTAAACTCCCCTGAGACGATCGTGTTTGACAAGAGCCGGAACCTGTACGGGCTTAATCATGCGAGAACGTCGCGCAAGGATCACATGATCCTTTGCGAGGGTTATATGGATGTGATCGCGATGCATCAGGCGGGATTTACCGAGGCGGTCGCGTCTCTCGGCACGGCGTTCACATCGGGACAGGCAAGTCTCTTAAAGCGTTATGCAAAAGAGGTGCTGCTGACCTATGACAGCGACGAAGCGGGAACGAAAGCGGCGCTGCGCGCCATTCCGATCTTGAAAGAAGCAGGATTGACCGCACGGGTCATTCACTTGGAGCCGTATAAGGATCCGGATGAACTCATCAAAAATCTGGGTGCGGAAGAATTTCAGAAACGGATCGAGGCGGCGGAGAACAGTTTCTTTTTTGAGATCCGTATTCTCCAAAAAGAATACCGCATGGACGATCCGACGTCGCAGACGGAATTTTACCGCGCAATCGCGCAGAAGCTCTGCGGCTTTTCGGAGGAGCTGGAGCGGGAAAATTACTTAACGGCGGTGGCAAGAGAATTTATGATACAGCCGGAGCAGCTCCGCAAGCTGGTCGTTTCCTATGCCGCGCGTATGGGGGGCGTGCCGGAGGCGGTAAGACCGAAGCCGACCGCGGACAGGAAGAAAACGCAGGAGGACGCAGGACGGAAAAGCCAGAAACTGCTGTTGACATGGCTGGTGGACGAGCCGCAGGCGTATCCGGTCGTGCGCCGCTACATCCAGCCGGAGGATTTTACCGTGGAATCCTACCGCAAAGTGGCGGAACGTCTCTATCAGGATATGGACAGGGGCTCCCCCAATCCGGCGGCGATCATCAGCATGTTTACCGAGGAGGAGGAGCAGCGCGAGGCGGCGGAGCTGTTCAGTACAAAGCTGGACGAGCTTACGACGGACGCGGAGCGCGAGCGCGCGCTGCAGGACATCATTTACAAGGTAAAACAGGCAAGTTGTGAATACTATAACGAAAGACTCGGCTCCGACATTCAGGAATACGCGAAGTCGATCGAGCGGAAGCAGGCGCTGGAAGAACTGCGGAAAGTGCATATTTCCTTAAAATAGGGTTCAAAATGATAGTGGAAATCATGAAAGGATGGACATTCGAATGGATGAAGCTTTACAGGCAAAGTTTGACGAGAAGATGAAAAATCTGTTAAGCCTTGCAAAGAAAAAGAAAAATGTCTTGGAATATCAGGAAGTCATTACTTTTTTCTCTGATATGGCATTGGAGGAGGAACAGTTCGATAAGGTTTTTGAGAAACTGGACTTAAACGGCGTGGATATTTTGCGCATCACCGAGGAAGAGGATGACATTGACGAGGAGGAGATCAATCTCACGGATGAGGAGGTTGATCTGGAAAACATTGATTTGAGCGTACCTGACGGCATGAGTATTGAAGATCCTGTCAGGATGTACTTAAAAGAGATCGGCAAGGTGCCGCTTTTGAGCGCGGACGACGAGATCGCGCTTGCGCAGAAGATGGAGGACGGCGCGAAAGCGGCGGAGATCATAGAAGTGCTGCGCGAGGAGCTTGCCGAGACAGCGGAGGGTGCGGAAAAAGAAGATCTGGAGCGCCGGATCGCCGAGCAGCAGGATTTGATCGACAGCGGGGAGGATGCAAAAAAGAAGCTTGCGGAGGCAAATTTACGTCTGGTCGTCAGCATTGCGAAACGCTATGTCGGGCGCGGCATGCTCTTTTTGGATCTCATTCAGGAGGGAAATCTGGGACTGATCAAGGCAGTCGAAAAATTCGATTACCGCAAGGGATATAAGTTTTCCACATACGCGACATGGTGGATCAGACAGGCGATCACGCGTGCGATCGCGGATCAGGCGCGCACGATCCGTATTCCCGTGCATATGGTGGAGACGATCAATAAGCTGATCCGCGTCAGCAGACAGCTCCTTCAGGAATTAGGACGCGAGCCGACCCCGGAGGAGATCGCCAAGGAGCTGAACATGCCGGAGGACCGTGTGCGTGAAATCCTGAAAATCTCTCAGGAGCCGGTGTCCATGGAAACGCCGATCGGCGAGGAGGAAGATTCCCATCTTGGCGATTTCATTCAGGATGACAATGTACCCGTTCCCGCGGATGCGGCGGCATTTTCCCTGTTAAAAGAGCAGCTTGGCGAGGTGCTTGGGACGCTGACGGAGCGGGAGCAGAAAGTATTAAAGCTGCGGTTCGGATTGGACGACGGCAGGGCGCGCACCTTGGAGGAAGTCGGAAAAGAATTTAACGTGACGAGGGAGCGGATCCGGCAGATCGAGGCGAAGGCGCTCCGCAAGCTGCGCCATCCGAGCAGGAGCCGCAAGCTGAAGGACTATTTAGATTGAGCGCAGAGAGAACGCAGGCGGCAGGATCACACAGAGCAGGCGCGCAGGAGCCGGTGCTATCCGAGCGGATGAAGCATGTGCTGGCGCTTATTTCTCATCATAAAGCCGTTGCGGATGTCGGCTGCGACCACGGCTATCTGGCGATCGGGCTGGTCCGGTCGGGAAAAGCAAAACGCGTCGTTGCCATGGATATAAACCGGGGACCGCTTGCGCGCGCAAGAGCGAATGTGGATGCCTACGGATACCGTGATGTGATCGAGACGCGGCTTGGCGACGGGATGGAAGCGCTTGGCGTGGGAGAAGTACAGTGTGCGGTCTGCGCAGGAATGGGCGGAAAAACAATCTGCGGGATCTTAGGGCGCAGTCGTCAGATCGTGCGGGAACTGGATGAACTGGTGTTACAGCCGCAGTCCGAGCTACATATCGTGAGAAGTTATTTGCGGGAAAACGGATTTTTGATCGCGGCGGAGGACATGGTATCGGAGGACGGGAAATTTTATCCGATGATGCGGGTGATCCCTGTGGGGGCTGGGAAAGAGAAATGCGCGGAAGAGGAGCGGGAAGCCGTCGGTGCGAAAACGACGCATGGAACGGAGGCGGTAAGACCAGCCGCCGATTGTGCTGCGCAGGGAACCGACGCGGAGAAGGATGCCGATGGACATGCCGCACAGGAAAGCGGGACGGAGAAGGCTGTCGATGGACATGCCGCACAGGAAGGAAGGGCAGCGTCGGAAGCCGCACAGCGCCGGCGCGTGGAAGATCGGTACGGTCCCTGCCTGCTTGCCGGGGCGCATCCCGTATTGCGCGCGTATCTGCAAAAAGAACGAAAGGTCTGCGAAGAAGTTCTGCAAAATCTGGCACAGACGGATTCAGCGAAAGGTCTGCGGCGCAGGGAAGAATTAAAACAGCGGATTTCCGATATTGCGTATGCGGAGAAAATCTGCTGTCCTAATTATCCATGCTGACGCAAGCCTGCGAGTTTGAAAGAGAGGATCTGAAAATGAAAGAACCAAACATCATCATCCGGCAATTAGAACCGGGGCTTTGTGGGGACTGGCTTCATTTTTTTGATCATATTGCATTTCAGGACCATGAGGATTGGGCATTCTGTTATTGTTTGGAAGGACATTTGGACAGAGAGACCCAAGAGAACTGGACGGATCCGGGAGAGCGCAGGGAGAAAGCGGTGGAATTGATCCGGAAAGGGGAAATGCAGGGCTATCTTGCTTATTTGGACGACAAAGTGATTGGATGGTGTAATGTCAACGATCGGAAGAACTATCGGTATCTGACCGGAATGTTTCGGGAGATCGGTTATCCGATAGAAGAAGCGGCGGACAGAAAATGCAAGGCAATCTTCTGCTTTTTGATCGCTCCGGATTATCGGGGGAGAGGAGTCGCCCAAAAGTTACTTGACAGGGTATGCCGCGATGCGGCGCGGGATGGCTACGCTTACGTTGAGGGTTATCCGTTTGCGGATGAAGAATTTGAATTTCAGTATCACGGTACTTCTAAGATGTATGAGCGGAGCGGGTTTATAAAAGCCGCGGATTTGAACTATGTAAAGATTATGCGAAAAGAAGTTTTCCAAGTAAACAAATGAAACTGCTGTTGGCGTGGATGGCAATTCATGAAGAAGAATTACAGGCAAATTGGAAACTGTTAAGCGATGGGGACGGCTATTTTAAGATAGAGCCATTGCATTAGACAGGTTGGAGGCGTTTATGATGTTAAGACCAACTGCAATTCAGGTAGAAGCGATTTGTGAATATCAGATTATCGTAACTTTTGATAATGGTGAAAAGAAGCGATTTGATGTGGAACCGTATATAAAAGGTGAATGGTATAGTAGGTTACGGTCTTTTGAATATTTTAAGCGTGTTACCACGGATGGTTATACGGTTGTATGGCCTGATGGACAGGACCTATGTCCGGATGAATTATATAATTTTGGAGAACTTGTGTCATAAGCGGAGCGGTACGAAGGGGAGCTGATCGTGACGTAAGCCGATGCGGGAGCTTACCGATGAGATAGGCGGAACTGTACGAAGAGGGGAGTGCCGGATGAGATGCAGTGAATTGATAGAAAGACTGGAAGAATTAGCGCCGCCGCATTATGCGGAGGAATGGGACAATGTGGGACTGCTTACGGGCAGACGGGATAAAGAGATCGGGAAGGTCATGGTGGCGGTGGATGCGACAAGTGACGTGATCGAGCAGGCGCGCCGCGCAGGAGCCGATCTTCTTTTGACACATCATCCGTTATTGTTCCGTGCGCAAAAAAGAATATGCAGTGATGATTTTATCGGAAAGCGTCTGCTGCGTCTCATACAGAGCGACATCTGCTATTATGCGATGCATACGAATTTTGACGTGATGGGAATGGCGGATGCGGCGGCGGATGAGCTGGGACTAAAAAGTCCGGGCGTGCTGAAAGTGACCTGCGAGGATGAGGTTTCCCATGAGGGAATCGGCCGATACGGGAAGCTGCCGGGCGTGATGACGCTTGCCGAGTGTGCGCAATATGTAAAGACGACGTTTGCACTGCCGCAGGCGGCGGTTTATGGAGATCTTGACCGTATAGTTGAAGTCATGGCGGTGCTTCCGGGCTCCGGAGGGGACGAGATTCCGGATGCACTGCGTGTCGGTGCGGATGTTTATCTGACGGGGGATATTTCTCACCATGACGGGATCGACGCCATGGAACAGGGACTTTGTGTGATCGACGCCGGACATTTTGGTCTGGAAAAATTGTTTGTTACTTATATGAGAGGTTATTTTTTCCGGGAACTGCCGGAGATCACGCTGCTTACCGCGAAGCAGGAAGCGCCGTTTCAGATCGTGTAGGATAAGATAGAAATCAGGATATTGAAAAAGCAGAAAAAAGTGACTGGCGGAAACAGCAAAAGAGCGGGGATGTTCGTGGGAGATAAAAGCGGGAGGGGCGCAATGTGATGAATTTACAATATGATTATACCGGCGGCTGGCCGTTGACGCAAAACGTGTATGCAGGAGAAGGAGCGCCCGGCTTCTACGGACAAAATGTGCCATATGGAATGAACCAGCCATACGGACAGAATAGGAATGCAGATATGTCGATGCCGTATGGCATAAATCAGCCATACGGACAGAACATGAACGCCAATCCGTCGATGCCGTACGGCATGAACCAGCCTTATGAATCAAGTGCACCGTTTTCACCGGGAATGGGTCAATCACCTGCATATGGAATGAATCAGCCGTACGGGCAAATATCGCCCTATGCGGGAAGTGAACCGTATCCGGTCAACGTGCAGATGCCGCCGTATGCGGGAAATACGCCGTATCCGGTCAACGGGCAAATACCGCCCTATGCAGGGAATGCGCCGTATCCGGTCAACGTGCAGATGCCGCCGTATGCGGGGAATGCGCCGTATCCGGTCAACGGGCAGATACCGCCCTATACGGGGAATCTTCCCTATCCGATTTACGGTCAGAGCATGCCCGTTAAAGCTGCGCCCTATCAGCCGCCCGCCATATACGCAGAGGGGCAGAGGCAGCAGGGCATGATCGAACCGTATCAGAGCCGTTATCAGCTTGCGCCCATCCATGCAAAACAGATAGAAAAACAGCCGGAACAGCAATCGGCGCAGCAGGCGAGCAGGATGCTGATGTTTGGCATTGCAGGAGTCGTGATCGCGGCGCTTCTTGCGATCATGATCGGGATTTTGGTAAATGACGACGGTACACAACGGAGAAGTCTGGCGGAGATGTTTGCTTCGTGGACGGAGGATCTTTTTGCGGAAAAAGAGGAAGAGGCGTCTTTGCCTGTGATCAGTTTCACGACGCAGAGTTCGGGAACGGTCAGGGGGGAAATGTGCGCCGTAGGAGAGGACGGTTCTATTTTTGTCCGCACGCAATACGGTGTCTGCCGCATCGGAAAAAATGGAAACGGTTATGAATATAACGGCTGGGCGGCATCTCTTCCGCCGGACGTTTCTATAAGGTGTATGGCGGTCTATGGAAATTATTTATATCTGGCATGCGGCGAGAACGGGATCTATCGGGTGAATACCGCGCGCAGCAATACGCTGTCGCAGATTATAGACGACTATGTGACCTCCTTTGTGATCGCGGAGGACCATCTTTTTTATCTTTCCATGGATTACCAGCTTGAAATGGGAAACGGCGCATCATTTGCGGAGTCCATGGATTCCCTTTACGGCTGGTATGGGGAACTGTATATTGCAGGATTAAACGGCAATGGAAGCCGGTCGCTTGGAGAAACCGTGCGCCATGCTGTGAAGTATCAGAGCAGCGCTGATTTTGTATATCTGGATGGGTATCTTTACTTTTTTGATAAAGAAGGAAATCTGAAGCGGATACGCACGGACGGAACGGGGAGCCGCGTGGTAGTCGAGTATGAGAGGCAGAAGGATTCCTTTGTCTGCGGTGGGGTGTATGAGAACGGCGGGGTATTGTACCTTCCGTCGTCGGAAGGACCCGGAGGGACCGGGGCGGGACTGTATTCCTATAACGTGGAAACAGATAAGCTGAGAAAAGTATCGGACGCCAGAGTCTCGCTGCGCGCGCCGATCCTGTTTGCAGGGAACACGCTGCTTTATAAAGAATATTGGCAGAGCGCATGGCACCAGATCAAGGATGGGCAGGATACCGTGTACGGGAGTCCGTTCAATGACACGGGGCTTTGGATGCAGGCGATCGGGGAAAACGAGCTGATCGTGTCGTATGAGCCGCGGGGAGGTGCCGGTGCGCCGGACAGCGGCGGCGTGTCGGACAGCGCCGGTACGCAGGATGGCAGCAGCGCGCAGGGCGGTTATTACACGGTTTCTTATGTGAACGGTCAGATCCGTTTTGAGACACCGGTCAGTATGGATTATGCGGTGATGCCGGAGGTGGACATCGAGGAGCAGAGCGCGCTGTCAGAGGGAACGGCGCAGGGAAGCTGCCGCGCGGAGCATTTGGTGTTCGTCGGACCGGATGAGTCCTCGATATACGATCGCTATGTCGTTTACTCGCTCATAAGGGGAGAAGCTGCGTGGGGAACTGTGGAGAATTACGGTCTTGTATGGGAATATGAGGACGCGGACGGCGGGCATTATACTGAATTGTTGGTAGAGGGAGAAGTTGGTGCATTTCTTATCAAAAATGATGATCTCTATTATTCCATGTGGGATGAGGAGGAGGGGAGTTATGCGCTTTTCCGCCGATGTCTGGCAGATCACGAAGAAGAGGCGGAAGAATGTCTGATCGCCGCCGGGATACCCCAAAAAGGATTTACATGGTGCGACGGCATGATCTATTATGTGGACATGGAGAACGGAAGGCTGTACCGCTATAGTTTGCAGAGCGGGGAAAGCGAGCGGATCAGCGAGGATAAAGTCGGCTGTTATGATATTGATAACGGCATGATCTACTATGAGAATCTTTCCGAAGGCTCGGCAATCTACAAGATGTGTCTGGACGGGACGCAAAATGAGCAGATCGACACGCCGCTTAGTTACGGGGGGGAGCTTGCGCAATTGACGGTGTGCCCGTATCTCGGTGATGTTTATCTGGCAGTCACGTTGGAAGAATGGCATCGGGATAGTCGGATGTGTCTGTTTGCAGAGGACGGTTCGATGGAACTGTTTTTCGGTGAGGATGTTGGAGATTTTGACAGTCGTCAGCCGATCTGTTACAGAGACGGGCGGTTATATTACTCTTCGGAAGTTGCTTTTGAGGTCCGTGTGTTTGATCTCGAAGCCTATTTTGACGGCGGGAGCGGTATTCGCGGCGGAGCTTACGATACGATCTTTTGTGAAGAAAATATGAATACGTTCGCGGTGACGGACGCATGCGTTTATGTGCAGTCCTATACGGATAATAGTTATGTTATGGTCTATGACAGACTGACGGGTGAGCTGACCGGGACGATCGACACATGGGACTTTGAGGGGCTTTTTGAGGGGCTTTGAGCCGGCGATACTGATGTTGACATTCAAAGGGCATTTCAAGGGTGCAAAGCTGATACTGGAAACAAATGTTGTTACAATCGACCGTTTGACGATCAAAACCAGATAAAAATTCATCTTGAAGCGCAGGTAAAACTATATATTCAGGCTCAAATACGAGAAGGGATATATGATTTAGTGTGGTCTTATATTTTGGATTATGAGAACGGTAAGAATCCCTACGAAGAGAGACGTCTTGCAATCGCGCCGTGGAAGACGATTGCTTCTTTTTGCATTTTGGAAGAGACGGAAGAAATTCTCTTGACCGCGGAGTCACTTACTTCAAAAGGAATCAAGACCTATGATGCGTTACACATTTCCTGTGCTATGGCTGCTCATTGTGAATATTATATAACCACTGATAAGAAACTATTGAATGCGCAGGCAACGGGAATAAAAATAGTCAGTCCCATTGCTTTTGTAAATGAAATGGAGGGATAACATGAAAACAGATACGATCATTAAGCAAGAAGGCATCAATGCTTTGATTTCTCAACTGGGCTATGTTGATGCGGAAAGATTTCTTGTTTTGATTACCAGTGAGCCTTTTGATTATACGAAATGGAGGGAGCAGTCTTTGGATGAGGGATATAGTGTCCGGCAGCTTAGCCAGGAGGCAATGAGATATTCTAAGAGTCTCTAAAGCCGTCCTAAAAAATAATTTGACGAATCCCAAGGCATATGCTATTTTGAGAACAGGAATATAAGCAGAACGAACAATCGCGGCTGCATTCGTGCAGGTGAGGAAAGTCCGGGCTTCACAGGGCAGGATGCCGGATAACGTCCGGTGGAGGTGACTCTAAGGAAAGTGCAACAGAAATATACCGCCGCAGAAATTTCTGCGGTAAGGGTGGAAAGGCAGTGTAAGAGACTACCGTGCGGCTGGTAACAGCCGCAGCCATGTAAACCCCATCCGAAGCAAGACCAAATGAGAAAGCCATAGACTTGCCCGGTCTGCTTTCAGGTAGGTCGCTTGAGGCTGTCGGTAACGGCAGTCCTAGATAGATGATTGTTCTCGACATAACCCGGCTTACAGTTCTGCTTATACCCCTGATAGAAATGAGACTGCGCGGTGAGCGCGGTCTCATTTCTTAACCGATAGGAAATCCCGTAAATTATTGAAAAAAGCGTGAGAGAGTAGAAGCTGTCATTTGGGGAAAAGAAGACAGGCTGGAAGGGCGTGGTGATGAAAATGCAATATACGGGTACCTATGAATCGCCGCTTGGTAATATCGTGCTGGCGGCGGATGAAATCGGTCTGACGGGATTATGGTTTGAGGGGCAAAAATATTTTGCGCTCTATCTGGATCAGGAACATGAGGAAAAAGAACTGCCGGTATTGAAACAGACCAAGAAATGGCTTGATATTTATTTTTCAGGAAGGGAGCCGGAGTTTAAGCTGCCGCTCCATTTTACGGGAAGCGCATTTCAAAAAGAGGTATGGGAAATTCTCTATCAGATTCCTTACGGGCAGACGACAACCTATGGCGCGATTGCGAGACAGCTTGCAGCGCGGCGTGCCGTTTCCGGAAACGGATCGGCCGGAATGTCGGCGCAGGCGGTCGGCGGCGCGGTAGCGCGCAATGAAATCTCGATCATCGTCCCCTGCCACAGGGTTGTCGGCGGGAATGGGAGCCTCACCGGATATGCCGGCGGCATCGACAAAAAAATCGCCCTCCTCAAAATGGAAAAGGGATACAGGGACACGTTTTTTGTTCCGAAAAAAAGTACGGCGCCATGAAAGGCGGAAGAATGAAATAGAAAAAACGTTTTCGGAAAGGAATTACGTGCTGAAAAACGGAGGAGGGGCAGGATTCGGTGTGTGAAAAAATTGTTGACGGAAGTGCTGATAAGTGTTAGAATGCTTTACAAGAAAAGGTGTTACCGTAAAGCAACGGTTCGCCTTAGTTAATGGAAGCTCAAAAAAGCAACCTAACTTTGGTCGGTGCGGTTGCTTTTTTGATGTTTTTTATTTCTTTTGGTCTGCCGGATACTGATCACCGTGACGATGATACTGATTACCGTCACTACAATACCGACAAGCTCCAAAATCATTCCGAACATCAATCGTGCGTACCTTTCACTTTATTTTCCATATGTATCCCCTCCTCCGGTACTGGAAGTTCTCAAAATGTACTCATTTTGGCAAAAGGCGAACCGCTACCCGTTTTGGTAACACCAGTATATATTCTATCATAATAACAGAGCTTCGCAAGAGGCGGCCATAAATATTTTTACAAACATAATAAGAAAGCTCATTGTTGTTATCATTTCCGGCGCCTCCTCTACACTATGTATAGTTCGTCCAAAATAAGATTAGGAATGCACAA
The DNA here is from genome assembly GCA_023663615.1 of Clostridium sp. Taxonomy (GTDB): domain Bacteria; phylum Bacillota; class Clostridia; order Lachnospirales; family Lachnospiraceae; genus DLAJ01. The sequence goes on from JAMPHA010000005.1 coordinate 65,059, forward strand.
CAAAAGAAATCGTGCTATAATGAGATAGAAAGAAATGGAGCGATGAGGAATAACGACGGAGCAAAGCAGACGGACTTTTCGATTATTTCAAAAAGAGTTTGGCGTTGTTTATGAAATGCTCGGCACGGGCGGGACGGTAACAAAAAACGAATATATCGCGCTGATGCGTTCTTTGATTGGCGGATTCGGCGCATGGTATATTTACCGCGGGCAGGAGAAAAACTGAGCGGTAGAAAGCATAAGATTACCTGATGAGATTGTAGCCGGGCAATTGCGAAACGCATCATACAGATTATGCGATTGTGCAAAATATACAATCATAAACGCTTTTCTATGCGTTTCGCAATCGCCTAAAAGATTGCAGTAAGAGGAAAGGAGCGATTTTAACATGTGTACTTGTATTGTAATGGGAAAAGAGAATGCTTTTTTTGGCAGAACGCTGGATTATGAATGCCGTTTCGGGGAAAGCGTTGCGATCACGCCGAGAAATTATCCGTTCTCGTTCAAAAACGGCTCGAAACTGCACACAAGCTATGCGATGAACGGCATGGCGACGGTCATCGGAGAATATCCGCTCTATGCGGAAGCGGTCAATGAAAAGGGAGTGGCGATGGCGGGGCTGAATTTTCCGGGGAGCGCGGTTTATTTTGAGCCGCAGGAGGGAAAGTTAAACCTTGCGCCCTATGAGCTGATCCCGTGGTTTCTGGGACAATGTGAGACGGCGGCGCAGATCAGGGAAAGGCTGCCTGAGCTGGTGATCACGAATGTGCCGTTTTCCGAAAAGTTACCGTTGAGCTGGCTGCATTGGATGGTCAGCGACAAAAAGGAGTGCTTTGTGGTGGAGCAGACAAACGAGGGGCTGCGCTGGTATGACAATCCGGTCGGCGTGATGACGAATAATCCGCCGTTCCCGTTCCAGATGATGAATCTTCGGAATTATCTGAATTTGACGCCCAACGATCCGGTCAACCGCTTTTCCGATAAGGTCACGCTGCTCCCGTACGGGCGGGGAATGGGCGCGATCGGTCTTCCCGGAGACAATTCGCCGGCGTCCCGCTTTGTGCGCGCTGCGTTCAACCGATTAAATTCCGAATGCGCAGACGACACGGTGAGCAGTGTGACTCAGTTTTTCCATGTGCTGGAGTCGGTTTCCCTGATACGGGGAACGACGATCACGGAGGGCGGACAGCCGGATGTGACGAATTATAGCTGCTGCGTGGATACGGAGAGCGGAACGTATTATTATAAGACCTATACCAACAGCCAGATCACGGCGGTTAAGATGACCGAGCAGGAGAAGAATGCCGCGTCGCTGATCAATATTCCGCTGGTGGAAGAACAGCAGATACATTATGTAAACTAAAAGGGTCTTCTATTGAAAAGCACCCGAATCCATCAATTCCGATCAGATTGCAACAAGCGTAGGTACTAATGCAAGTTATTTTGGACATACATCAAAATTCATCCGATCGATGTCTTGTTGGACAGCATATTAGGCCGGTGCTTACTGAAATGAACGATTTGGCAAAGGCGTGCTCCGTCCGTAAAGAATGCGAAGTTTATATGTAAGGGGGTGTGCAGGTGTGAAAACAGGGGTTATAGATGTAGGCGGCGGATTCCGCGGCGTTTATGCCACGGGTGTATTAGATTACTGTCAGGACAATGCCATTACTTTTGATTTAGGGATAGGGATCTCCGCAGGAAGCGCAAACCTAGCTTCGTTTATTTCCCGTCAGCGTGGACGGAACTATGTGTTTTATACCGAATACGCTTTTCGCAAACAATATGCGAGCCTGAGGAACTTCATTTTCAGAAAATCATACATTGATATGGACTATGTTTACGGAACATTAAGCAATCATGATGGAGAAAATCCATTGGACTATAGGACAATGGTGGATAATCCCATGGAGTTTTGTATTATTGCTACCGATGCTGAAACAGGCGAACCGCACTACTTTTTTAAGGATGATTTATCACAAGACCATTATGAAGCCTTCAAAGCCTCATCAACCATTCCGTTTGTCTGCAAGCCCTATCCTATAGACGGCAGGCTGTATTTCGACGGTGCATTGGGAAACCCTGTTCCTGTGAAAAAGGCATTTGAACTCGGCTGTGATAAGGTTGTTCTGATTTTGACAAAACCGGCAGATAAGCCGAGAGAAGTCGGCAGCGATGCAAAACTTGCTGACCGTATTCAAAAGAAATATCCATTGGCAGCAGAGCAGTTCCGGCTACGCGCGGAGCATTACAACAACAGCGTTATGCTGGCACGGTCTTATGCGGAACAGGGAAAACTCTTGATCCTATCCCCAAAAGAAACGTTTGGCGTGGATACTCTTCACAAGGATAAGGCATCGCTGAATAAACTATATGAATTAGGTATCCATGACGGGGAAAAACTCAGGGAGTTTTTGAATGTATAGCAGTGTCCATAGAATCATGTAAGTATCTAATAACAGCTTATGCAAACGCAGATTGACCAAATCAGTCAATCTGCGTTTTCCAGTGTTCCGCATGATAGGCGTCAAAGCACATGCCGATCTGCTCCGGCGTCGTCTTTTCTGCGGCGAGCGGGGAAGGCAGTTCTGCCAGACTGAAATACCGGCTTTCCGTCGTCTCCGTGTTAGGGCAAAAAGCGCCGCCTGTGGCGGAGCAGAGGACAAATATCTTGCAGATTTTATAGGCGTAACGCGGCAGATTGTGTTTTTCCCGATCCTGCACGGCAATGACCAGATCCACGGTTACGTCTAAGCCGGCTTCTTCTTTGACCTCTTTGACAGCGCTCTCCATGACGGAAGTATCCACATCCACCCATCCGCCGGGAAGCGACCATGTGCCGTTTATCTCTTTGACGAGAAGAATCTTGTCATTGCGGAAGACGGCGGCGCGCACGTCCAGTTTTGGCGTCTGATAGCCGGTCTCATTACAGAACAGGTCTTTTACCTTTTCGACCGGAATATCCGTCTGCGCGCTCATCATTTCGGCGGCGATATGGCGGATCTGTTCGTAACGCTCTAAGTCGAACTTGTCTTTTCCGTAAAATAACCCCGCCTGCGCGATACTCTGTAAAGAGACAGCCCAATTCAGCCATTTTTCCTGTTGTTCCATAGCGTTTTGTACCTCCCGTTCTGTAGTGCTTTGTACCTCTCACTGTAGTGCTTTGTACTTCCCGCTCTCTTGCGTCCGACCATAAAATGTTATATGATAAACGATAAGGTTTGGAGAAATTTAAGCTTGTCCTTATTCTGACATACGCAGAGAAAACTGTCCAGTGAAAAACGGGTAGTGGATGCAAAAAGAGGCTGCGAATACAAAAAGAGCAAATTGTATTATACCGGCAGGAAAGCGGCAAGCGCACGGCGGCTGCCTTGATGATCTGAAAGGAAAACAAATGATACTGGAGAAGAAAGAGCCAATCAAAAGAAACGAACAGAACGGAAGGAGGAAGCGCCGGAAAGGCGTAAAGATCTTCTGTCTTTGTATCTATATTGCGCTGCTCATCCTGACGTTTTTGCTCATCCCGCTTAACCTCTTTGTCGTCAATTTTCCGGAATGGGTCGTCGCACTCTGCACAGGCGCGTCGCTTGTCATGCTGATCACCTATTTGATCGTGTTTCGCACCGGACTGATCACGAAAATTTTGCTGCCGGTCTTCTCCGCCATGATCCTGATATGCAGCCTGTTTGCGGCATACTGTTGTCCGTATTGGAATTCGTATTCTTTTAAGCAGGTCAATATGGTATGGATGAATTTTGACGAGGAACTGACCGTTGAGCAGGCAAAGGAGGATCTGGCGGCGGCAATGCGCCATCTAAGACGCGTGCATCCGATGTTCCGGAGCGGTCTGACGGCCGATATACAGGAGCGGTACGACGCTTCGCTTGCGCGCCTTGATGACATGCAGACGATCACGGTGAACGATCTGCGGCGGGAGATTCAGCTTGTGATCAATCCGCTGCATGACGCGCATACGACAACGCATAATAACTGGCCGGAGGATCGTTATCTTGCGGATATTCCGATGAAGCGGCACGAAGGTTATGCGATGGATTCCGTAAACGGCAGGACGTGGGCGGAGGTTGTGGAAGCGGCGGCACCGTACTATTCCTATGAGACAAAAGATTGGATTACGGTGGACACAGGCAGTCTTGCAACGCTTTTGTTTTTGGAATATGAGGAGCCGTTTACGTTCGTGTGGCGAAACGAGGCGGGAGAGACTGTGACGGAGCGCTATACCGCAGATGATTTTGTCCCGTGGGAAACGTTCGAGAGTCTGATGGCGTCCTATGCGCAGGATGATGAAACCGCGCTCGGTGTGCAGGATAACGAAGCGGCGCCGGGCGGGGAGACGGAGGAAGCGCCGTTTGTTTTTTATGAGATCGACGAGGAGCGGTCGCTTGCTCTTTTAACGCTGACTGCGTGCAATTATAATGACGAATATATCCGCTGCGTCAGGGAAATGTTTGAGGAAGTGAAAGAAAAACAGATTCGGAACGTGGCGGTCGATGTGCGCGGAAACGGCGGCGGGGATTCGCGCGTCGCCAACGAGCTGATCCGGTATCTGCCGGTGAGAGCGTATCGGGATATGCCGTGTGACTGGCGGTGGGGATGGTTTGTTTTTTCTAATGACGGAGAGATAAAAAATAAACAATATGAGAATCTGCTTTTTGACGGCGGGGTCTATATCCTGACGGACAGCGGTTCGTTTTCATCGGCGATGGATTTTGCGATGATCATTCAGGATAACGGGCTGGGGCAGGTTGTGGGGGAACCGCCGGCAAATGCGGTGAACAGCTATGGAGACGTGGCGCTGTTTTCGCTGCCGAACAGCGGGTTACTGATGCAGATTTCCACCAAGAAATGGTATCGCATCGATGAGACGAATCCGGACGACTATGTGATGCCGGACATTCCGTGCGCCGGGGCGGACGCGGTCACGGCGCTGTATGAGGTGCTGCCGTAAAGGCGCGGTTTACATAACACAAGGGAATACACTTGAGAGAGGGGGAAACCGGGATGACAAGAAAAGAAGTGTTTGCCTATGCGAAAAGAGTGTACGGCGCAGAGCCGGATTACCCGTTTCACGAGGATTTTGATTCCGCCGTGCTGCGGCATCACGATACCGGAAAGTGGTTTGCGCTCGTCATGCATGTAAAGGCGGATAAGCTGGGATATGAGGAGGACGGTCTGCTTGACATTCTCACGATGAAATCCGATCCGGTGCTCATCGATTCCCTGGTGCAGCGCCCCGGTTTTCACAGGGCGTATCATATGAATAAAACACAGTGGCTCAGTGTAGAATTAAAGGATACGGTTCCGGATAAGGAGGTCAAAAGTCTGATCGACTTAAGTTATGAGCTGACAGACCGGAAAAAGAAATAAACGCGCGGGGCGGCGGGGTGTTTCCACCGTTTTGGTTGCATTAGCCGTGCGCGGATAGTATAATTTAGGACAGAACAAAGCATGGAAAATGGAGGGCGGGACAATGTGTATCGTAACAATGGACGGGGTGCAGAAAGAATATCCGAAGGGCGTCACTTTTGAGGAGATCGTGCGCGAGGGGGAGCGCGAACCGGGGGACGCGGCGGTGCTTGTCAGAGTCAACGGCAAGGTCATGGAATTGTGCAAGACGCTGGAGAGGGATTGTATTATAGAAAAAATCGGACGGGACGACACGATGGGACAGAAAACCTATGTGCGTTCGGCTGTTTTTTTATTTGTCAAGGCGGCGACCGACACGATCGGCGCGGAGAATATCGAGGAATTGAAAGTGGAGTTTGCGATCGGCAAAGGTTATTATATTTCCGCAAGAGGGAATTTTACGCCGTCTGCGGAGCTTGCAGAGAAGATTGAAAGGCGGATGCGTAAGATGACGGAGGCGAAGCTGCCGATCGTAAAAAAGACCTATCCGTCCGCGGAGGCGGTCGCGATGTTTGCACAGAACGGCATGGTGGATAAAGAAAAACTGTTCCGCTACCGCCGCAGTTCTTCGATCAATGTGTATACGCTGGACGGCTACCATGATTATTATTATGGATTTATGATGCCGAACACCGATTATATCCGCTATTATGAAGTGCTGTGTCATGAGAACGGATTTATCTTAAATCTGCCGGACAAGGAAAGTCCGAAGGAACTTGTTCCTTTCGCACCGCAGAAAAAGCTGTTCCGGACGCTCGTGGAGTCGGGCGAGTGGAGCCATTTGTTCGGGATCGATACGATCGGCGACTTAAACGATCAGATCTGTTACGGAAATATCAACGACCTCATTTTGGTGCAGGAAGCGCAGCAGGAGCGCAGGATCGGGGAGATCGCACAGGAGATCGTGAAACGGGGCAATGTCAAATTTGTCATGATCGCGGGACCGTCCTCATCGGGAAAGACGACGTTCTCCCACCGGCTTTCCATCCAGCTAAGAACGCTTGGCATGAACCCGCACCCGATCGGCGTGGATGATTATTTTGTCAACAGGGAGCTGACGCCGCTTGACGAGAACGGGGATTACAATTTTGAATGTCTGGAAGCGATCGACGTGGAGCAGTTCAATCAGGATATGACAAGACTGCTCGCGGGGGAGACCGTGGAGCTGCCGAGCTTTAATTTTAAGACGGGACAGCGTGAGTACAAGGGCAATTACAAAACGCTCGGCGAGGATGATATTCTCGTGATCGAGGGCATTCACTGTCTGAATGATAAATTATCGTACACGCTGCCGACGGAAAGCAAATATAAAATTTACATCAGCGCGCTCACGACCTTAAATGTGGATGAGCACAACCGAATCCCGACGACGGACGGCCGGCTTCTGCGCCGTATCGTGCGGGACGCGAGAACGCGCGGCGCGACGGCAAAACGGACGATCCAGATGTGGCAGTCCGTGCGCAGGGGCGAGGAGGAAAATATTTTTCCGTATCAGGAGAGTGCGGATACGATGTTTAATTCGGCGCTCATTTACGAGCTTGCCGTGTTAAAGCAGTTTGCAGAGCCGCTGTTATTCAGCATCCGCCCGGAAGAGCCGGAGTACGACGAGGCGAAACGCCTGTTAAAATTCCTCGGCTATTTCCTCGGCATCACGAGCGAGAAGCTGCCGTACAATTCCATTGTGCGGGAGTTTGTGGGCGGAAGCTGCTTCCCGGTATAAAAAAGACTTCTGCTGACGCAGAAGTCTTTCGAAGAAATGCCAAAGGCATTTCTTCATAGGTTATGAGAATTGTATAGGGATAAAAAAGAGTTTCGCTTGCGCGAAACTCTTTCGAAGAATCGCTAACGCAATTCTTCCGGGGTTGCGAAAGTTCCCGTAAGGGTTGTGAAAAGCAGGTCAGGTGAGGAAAGATGGATACAGTGATCGTGAGAGATGCAACGCTAAAGGACGCCGGACGTATTTTGGAAATTTATGCGTATTATGTGGAGAATACGGCGATCAGCTTTGAATATGAGGTCCCGACGCTCGCCGAATTTCAGGCGCGCATGAAAAATACCATGAAGCGTTATCCGTATCTTGTCGTGGAGGAAAACGGAATTGTTCAGGGGTATGCATACGCGGGGGCGTTTGTCGGACGGGCTGCCTATGCATGGTCCTGTGAGACGACGATCTACTTGGACCGCGCGGCGCATAAACACGGTTTGGGAAGAAGGATCTATGAGGCGCTTGAAGCGCGGCTAAAGGATATGGGGATTCTGAATATGTACGCCTGTATCGGTTATCCGGAAAAAGAAGATCCCTACTTAAACAAAAACAGTGCGGAATTTCACGCGCATTTCGGTTTCTCCAAGGTCGGAGAATTTCACAACTGCGGTCATAAGTTTGGGCGGTGGTATCACATGATCTGGATGGAAAAAATCATTGGGGAACATGATGAACAATGTTAGGAGGCGGCGTAAAATCCCGCGGGCGCGGTTTCTTGCTGTCACATTTTTATTTGCATTTTTGTGTCTGTATGGCGCGCTCTATGCGGCGGGTATCTTACCGGGATTTTCGTCCGTTCTTTTTTCTGCGGAAAAGACGATTGTCGGTAAGGCGTATGATGCGCGGGTGGCCTCGCTTGGCGTTGTAGGGATCGAGTGCGGCGATTTCCGCGGCAGCGGCGTTGTGATCGCGCGGGACGAAAACGGTCTTGTGATCGTTTCCGCGAAACATCTGCTCATGTACGACGTGCGGGCGGCGGTCAGCTTTGCGGGAAGTGAGAACGGCCAAAAAGCGCAGGGAAGCGTAATCTTTTATTCTGCGTCCTATGATCTTGCGTATTTATATGTGCCGTTTTCAGCGATTTCCGCAGATACGGCGCAGGATCAGGGGGAGACGCGGGGTGGTGGTGCGCGTGCCGGAAACCAAAGCGGTGCGTTCGATGCGCCGTGGGAGAAATCCGGCATGTGGACTGTGGAAGAAAACGAAAACGGGCGGCAGATTTTCCTACGCACGGATGACGCCTGCCGGGAGCTGCGGGCGGGGGACGGCGTTTTGCAGGTTGGTCTTTCCAAACAGGCAGAACCGGAATATTATACAGGCACCGTGCAGGCGAAAGAGGTTTTTATCAGTGATTATAACGCATCCATGCTCCTGAATGAGTGCTATGCCGAGGCGGGGATGAGCGGCGGGGGCGTTTTTGATGAAAAGGGACGGCTGGTCGGCGTCATCATTGCGGGCGACGGGCAGGGAACCGTCTGTATGCCGATGACGACCGTGCTCGCGGAATATCGGGAGCTTGCAGAGTGAGATAGACGATATTGATCAGTATATAGAGGCAAGACGGCAGGACACGGCGTAAGCGGCCGTTTCGCCGGCGTCATGACTGCGGAGCGGAGCGTGTCTGACCTTTTATGCGAAGTGAAGAGCGGGGAAGGACGTGGCGGGGAGAGCGCCGGATGAGGCGATAGGAAAAATCAAAAAGGAGGCCTTCCGGTGGAATCGCATATGACGCAGGAAGAGAGGCTGGATTATCTGCTGAAGAAGCTTCAGGAAGATTCCATACAATATAAAGACATGGAAACAGGGGACGGCTATGAAGACAAGCGGAGAGCGCTGCGTTCCCTGATGAATGTCCGTATGCCGCGGGAAATTGCGGACGATACTTTGAGGGTGCAGGATGAATTTCTTACGCAGGAGGCGGAAGAAAAAGGGATCGTGCGGCTCTCAGACATTAAGACGGTCAGAGAACAATATAACAGCACGCACCCGTATGGGGATCGGATTTCCGTCTGGCAGGGGGACATCACGAGACTTGCCGTCGGCGCGGTCGTAAACGCGGCAAATTCGCAGATGCTCGGCTGCTTTGTCCCGTGCCACAGATGTATTGACAATGCGATCCACAGCGCGGCAGGCATGGAGCTGCGTGCGGAATGTCATCACAAAATGAACCAGAGAAGGATCCGATACGGACCGCAATATGAGGAGCCGGCCGGACAGGCAATGCTGACAAAGGGCTATAACCTTCCGGCGCAGTATGTGATCCACACGGTAGGACCGATCGTGGGATACCGGCTGAATGAGAATCTGAGGCAGGACTTGAGAAATTGTTATGAAAATGTGCTAAAATGCTGCGTGGAACATCATATCCGGTCGGTTGCATTCTGCTGTATTTCGACGGGAGAGTTTCATTTTCCAAATGACGAAGCCGCTGCGATCGCGGTCGGGACGGTCACATCCGTGCTGGGAGAGTACGGGGATGCATTTGACCGGATCATTTTTAACGTGTTCAAGGATCTGGACAGGGCGTATTACGAAGCGCTGCTTTCAGATCGTGAAAAGACTTGAGGGAAACAGAAATGGAAAAAGCAAAACAAAGCTCGCTTGTAGAGGGAACCGTATTCGGTTCCCTGATTCGGTTTGCCGTGCCGGTACTGGGAGCGCTGATTTTACAGGCAGCCTACGGTGCAGTGGATTTATTGGTGGTCGGACGCTTCGGCGACGCCACCAGCATTTCGGCGGTGGGAACCGGCAGTACCTTCATGCAGATGATCACATGCGTGATCGTCAGTCTCGCCATGGGAGCGACGGTCACGATCGGGCAGCATATCGGGGAGCGGAAGCCGGAAGAAGCGGGAAATGCGGTCGGAACGACGATCGTACTTTTTGTGGTCATCGGGATTGCGCTGACTGTGTTATTGGAAGTGTTTGCGGGCAGTTTTGTGCATATAATGAAGGTGCCGGAAGCGTCCGTTGCAAAAACGATCACCTATGTCCGTATCTGCTCCGGGGGAATTATGGTCATCATTGCCTATAACGTGATCAGCAGTATTTTGCGGGGCGTCGGGAATGCAAACCTGCCGCTGATCTTTGTCGGCATTGCCTGCGTCGTCAATATCATCGGGGATCTGCTGTTGGTCGGCGTGTTCCGGATGGACGTGGCGGGCGCGGCGGCTGCAACGGTAGCGGCGCAGCTCGTGTCCGTAGTCGCCTCTCTCTTTGTGCTCCGCAGGCAGAAGCTTCCGATTTCTTTTTCAAAAAAACAATGTAAGTTTTACAAAAAAGAACTTAGCATGCTCTTAAACATCGGCATTCCGATCGCATTGCAGGAATTTATGGTACAGATTTCTTTTTTAGTGGTCAATTCCATTGTCAACAGTATGGGGCTGATGCAGTCCGCGGGATATGGCGTGGCGCAGAAGCTTGTCTCCTTTATCATGCTTGTTCCGTCCGCCGTGATGCAGAGCGTTTCCGCCTTTGTGGCGCAGAATATCGGAGCGGGAGAAAAGAACAGGGCAAAAAAGGGATTTTATGCCGCGATGATCACGGGATGCAGTGTCGGAGTCGTTATTTTCTGCATCGGATTTTTCGGAGGAGCGCTGGTATCCTCGTTATTTTCCAATGATGCGGAGGTGATCGCGCAGAGCGCGGATTACCTAAAAGGTTTTTCCGCGGACTGCATTCTGACCTGTATTTTATTTTCCGGCATCGGTTATTTTAACGGATGTGGAAAAAGTCTTCCGGTCATGATTCAGGGAATCAGCTCCGCGTTCTGCGTCCGCATTCCGGTTTCGATTCTGTTTTCGAGGCTGCCGGAAACGTCGCTTATTCTGATCGGACTTGCAACGCCGATCACGACCGTGTACGGCATTTTATTTTTTGCGGTCTGCTTTGCCTGGGTACGGCATAAGGAGGGCAGCCGTGCAGATACGATTTGACGGTCTGCGGTACTGGATTTTTTTGGATAAAGATGGTATGATAACAGATTAGGAGCATTTGAAGAACGAAAAAGGAATGAGAAGTGCGGGACCGGTACACGCTGTCGGGGACGGGACCGCTAAGAGCAGGAGGGTCAGATATGACAAAGATTAGTGTTTTTTCCGGTTTTTTAGGAGCGGGCAAGACCACATTGATCAAAAAATTATTGAAAGAGGCGTTTGCGGGCGAGCAGGTCGTTCTCATTGAGAATGAGTTTGGCGAGATCGGCATTGACGGCGGATTCTTAAAGGAGGCGGGGATCGAGATCAAGGAAATGAATTCCGGCTGTATCTGCTGTTCCCTTGTCGGAGATTTTGGAACGTCGTTAAAGGAAGTGCTTGCGACCTATCATCCTGAGCGCATCCTCATCGAGCCGTCCGGCGTCGGGAAACTTTCCGACGTGATCCGTGCCGTGGAGAATGTGGATATGGGAGACGGCGTGACCTTGGACAGCGCCGTAGCGGTCGTCGATGCAAGTAAGGCAAAAATGTATATCAAGAACTTTGGCGAGTTTTTCATCAATCAGATCGAACATGCGGGCACGATCGTATTGAGCCGTACCGGCAATCTTGCGATGGAGAAACTGGAGGAGGCGATCGCGCTGATCCGGGAACACAATGCGAAGGCGGTCATCATCACCACGCCGTGGGATGAGATCGACGGCAAAGACATCCTGAAAGCGATGGAGGGTTCCTCCGACTTAAAAGACGAACTGATCCGTGAGCTGATGGCGCACGAGGACGAGCATGAGCACCATCACCACCATGACCATGACGACGATGAGGATGAGGACGATCATGACCACGATCATGAGCATCATCACCACCATGACGATGACGACGATGACCACGACCACGATCATGAGCATCACCACCATCACGACCATGACGAGGATGACGACGATGATCACGATCACGAGCATCACCACCATCATGACCATGATGAGGATGACCACGATCACGAACATCACCACCATCATGACCATGACGAGGATGACGACGACCACGATCACGAACATCACCACCATCATGACCATGACGAGGACGACGACGATCATGATCACGATCACGAGCATCACCATCACCACCATGACGGCGAGTGCGGCTGCCATCATCACCATCATCACGACGCGGACGAAGTGTTCCAGAGCTGGGGCATGGAGACGCCCGCACACTACAGTCAGGACGAGATCGAGCGGATCTTAACGGAGCTTGATAATGCGGAGCGCTACGGTATCGTATTGCGGGCGAAAGGCATGGTTGCCGGAGAGAACGGCACATGGGTATACTTTGACTACGTTCCCGAAGAGCGCAACGTGCGCGAGGGCAAACCGGACGTGACAGGGAAATTCTGCGTGATCGGCTCCAAGCTGAACGAAGAACACTTGAAGGAATTGTTTGCGAAGTAGACCGATGCACAAGTGCTGCATCCGGTAACGGACGACGGAACTTTACAGCGCATCCGGCAGCCGGAAGCGCTCACGGAAAGGATTGTGTTTGTGCAATCCGGTCAATTAAACGGATGCGTTTCCTGACTGCCGATGAAGAAGCGAAGGGAAAAACACAGGGAAAGGACGTGGGAAGGCAATGAAACCCGTATATATGATCAATGGTTTTTTGGAAAGCGGCAAGACGGAATTCCTTTCGTTTACGCTTGCGCAGGACTATTTCAGGACGAAGGGAACGACGCTGCTTTTGCTCTGCGAGGAGGGAGAGACGCAGTACGATCCCAAGCTCTTAAAAAAGAGTAAGACCGTCGTGGAGCTGATCGAGCGCGAGGAGGATTTTCAGCCCGCGCATCTGTTGGAATTAGAAAAAAAATGGAATCCCGAACGCATCCTGATCGAGTACAACGGAATGTGGAGCTGCAAGAACTTAAAACTCCCGTTCCACTGGACGATCGAGCAGCAGATCACGACGATCAATGCGGCGACATTCCCGATGTACTATAACAATATGCGCTCGCTCGTCGCGGACGCGGTGCGCGGCTCGGAGCTGATCATTTTCAACCGCTGCGACAGCGTGCTCGACGAACTCGGCACATACAAGCGCAATATCAAGGCGGTGAATCCGAAGGCGGAGATCGTTTTTGAGGGAAAAGACGGCGAGATCAGCCAGATCTTTGAGGAAGACTTGCCGTACGACCTGAAAAAAGACGTATTGGAGCTGGATAATACGGGCTACGGCATCTGGTATATCGACAGCATGGATCATTTGGAGCGCTATGTCGGCAAAACGGTCGTTTTTCCGGCGCTCGTCATGAAACCGAAAAAATTTCCGAAAGGCTATTTCATTCCGGGCAGAATGGCGATGACCTGCTGTGCGGACGATATGGCGTTCATCGGTTATGTCTGCAAGTATGAGAAAGCGGATGAGTTAAAAGAAAAACAGTGGATCAACGTCAAGGCAAAGGTATGCCGCGAGCATTTTTCCGAATACCGCGGCGAAGGACCGGTGCTTCATGCGCTCTCCATTGAGCCGGCGAAAGCGCCAAAGGATGACATTATCAGCTTTGGGGGATGACGATGTACCGTTATACGATAGCACAGTGGCTGTTATTTTTCTTCTTTTACTGCTTTTTGGGATGGTGCTTCGAGAGCGCCTATATATCGGGAAAGCAGGGGCGGTTTGTAAACCGCGGGTTTATGAACGGGCCGTTTCTGCCGATCTACGGGAGCGGTGCGGTCATGATGCTCGTCGTCTCGTCGCCGTTTCAGGATCATCTGATCGCCACGTATTTTGCGGGAGTCGCCGGGGCGACCGTGCTCGAATACGTGACAGGTACGGTGATGGAGGCGCTGTTCCATGTGCGTTATTGGGACTATTCCAACCAGCGCTTCCAGTATAAAGGGCATATCTGCCTTTCCTCATCAGTGGCGTGGGGCTTTTTTACCCTGTTCCTCACACAGTTTTTACATAAACCGGTGGAACAGTTTATCTGCGGGCTTTCCAGAACTGCGTCCGTGGTGTCCGCATCGGTGATCGGCGTGATCGCTCTTGTGGATTTCATTTACTCCTTCAAGGCGGCGTTCGAACTGCGCGATTTACTCGCAAAACTGGAAAAAGCAAGGGAGGAAGTCGAGAAGGCAAAGGAGGAGCTTGCGCGGTGGCAGAAGCGCAGGGATGTGGAGATCGCGCTGCGGGAACAGGAATCGGAGCAAAAAAGAGAACAGCGCAGGGAACAGCTCGAACAGTGGCTTGCACAGCGCAGGGAACAGGCGGCGGCAATCGCGGACAGCGCGCGCCGTAAAATACAGAGCCGGCGGATCGTGCGCGGCAATCCGGGAATGGTGTCCGGGCGTTTCAAGGACAGCATGGAGGAATTAAAGCGCCTGGTATTACGCAATAAAAAAATCGGACAGGATACCGAAGATGAAACGCGCGAAAACGAAAACGACAAAGACGAAACGCGATAACGGATAACACAGGGGAAGGAAACCAATACCATGAAGCAGCAGAACCTCAAGGAACTGATCGCCACGGTGGATGATATATGCAGGGTCATGACGGATGCGAACGTGGGCAACTCCGCGGGAAAACCCATGTCCCTAAAAGAAACATTTCATTTTGAACTGCTGAAATTTGCCGTGTATCTGGCGGATGCGGACGGCAAGTTTGAGGAGCGCGAGCTTGCCATGATCGCGGAATATCTGGGCATCAAGGCGGAAGAAAAAAATCTGCGCGCCATGAAATACCGTGAAAATATCGACGAACATTTTGAGGAAAAGATCCCGTCCGTGATCAAATATGCGGTGCTGGCGGACGCGGGGCGCAAGATCACGCCCGATGAGTACCGGCAGCAGAAGGCGCAGATCATGGTCGATACCTATAAGCTGTTCGGACAGACAATGCTGGCGGGCTATGACGAGGACGCGGGGATGGAGACGATGTCCAAATACACCGCATATGTCAAGCGTCTGGAAGACTTCTTAAAAGAGTACGGCGTATTTTATACCGGCTCCGCCAAAGTCATCAAACCGCTTGAGCCGGTGACAGAGCCGGATGAGACCGAGGAAGAGCGGGCGGCGAAATTAGAAAAGCTGTTGGAAGAATTTAACGGACTTGTCGGTTTGAACGAGGTCAAACACGAGATTAACAGTCTCGTGAATCTGATGAAGGTGCAGAATATGCGCAAGGCGCAGGGCATGAAAGTATCCGACGTTTCCAAGCACATGGTTTTTTCGGGCAATCCGGGTACGGGCAAGACGACGGTTGCGCGCATGCTCGGCGAAATTTACAAATACATCGGCGTACTGCCGAAAGGACAGCTGACGGAGGTTGACCGGGGCGGTCTTGTCAAAGGCTACATCGGTCAGACGGCGGCGAAAGTGCTGGAGGTTGTCGATGAATCGCTCGGCGGCATCCTGTTTGTGGACGAGGCGTATACGCTGACGGTCGGCAAGGGAGAGGGCGATTTCGGACAGGAGGCGGTCGATACGCTCCTAAAGTCGATGGAGGACCACCGCAGCGAGTTTGTCGTGATCGTGGCGGGCTATACGGATTTGATGGAGGAATTTCTCTCGTCGAATCCGGGCTTAAAATCCCGCTTTAACAAATTTATTCATTTTGGCGATTACAGCGCGGAAGAATTGCTTGCCATTCTGGAATCCATGTGCGCGAAGCAGGAATATACGCTGTCGGAGGAGGCGGCGGAGCGCGCGCGGGAACTGTTTGAAAAGCGCGTGCAGAACAAACCGGACAATTTTGCGAACGCCCGCGACGTGCGCAACTTTTTGGAACATGCGATCGCGAATCATGCGTCGCGCGTCGTGAACGAGAAACATGTGGACAAATCGGTGCTTTCCACACTGGAAGCCGTGGACTTACAGGATTTTGCCTGAATTAGGCGATTGCGAAACGCATCATATGGGCTGTGAGATTGCAGTTGATTGCGTTTCGTAATCGCCTATTTTTCCCGAATATGGAAAAGAAATTCGGCAGATTGCACAATGCGGCGCGGGTACACTCTGCGGCATAACGCCGAAAATCTCCGCGCGACCAAAAAATACTGACAATTTTTCTTTTTGCGTGCTACAATAGAGTCGGGCGTAATGCGTGGATCGCATTGCCCTTTTCGATTTTGTTGGACTTATGAGCGATGGGCGGGACAGAGAACTTTTTAGAAATAGGAATTTCGCGAATGGAAAAGAGCTGTTTAAGACCGTTTTTAAGAAAGCGGAAAAGGTTTTCTGCCATATGCACCAGAAAGGAAAGTGTGAGAAAGATGTATCAGGTCAATGATTTGATCGTGTATGGGAACCATGGCGTATGCAGGATTACGGGCATCGGGGCGCCCGACATTCCTGTGCTGGACAGGACGAAGCAATATTATACGCTGCGTCCGGCCTACTCGAAAGAAGAAGTGATCTATGCTCCGGTTGAAAATAATAAGACGGTCATGCGGCCGATCCTGACCAAACAGGAAGCGGATCAGCTGATCGGAGAGATCCCGAAGCTGAGCACGGTCTGGATCGTCAGCGAGCGGGAGCGGGAGGCGCAGTATAAGGCGGCGATCCGTACCTGCGACTGCAAGGAACTTGTGCGGATCATCAAGACGCTGTACGAGCGGAAGCGGGAACGCATTCAGAACGGCAAGAAAGTGACGGTCGTGGATGAGCGGTATTTCCATCAGGCGGAGGAACAGCTCTACGGAGAGCTGGCGATCTCGCTGGGTATGCCAAAAGAAGAGGTCAGCGGCTATATTGCTTCCCGTGCCGAGAAACATGCGGCAGTTTAGCATGACGGACGGACTGCGGTGATTACGCGATCTTTCCGTTGACTTGCAAAGTCGCATGCGGTAAAATAGGGCATGGAAGACATTTCGAAGGCGCCTGCGGAAAGAAGATGTGCCGGAAGGATCGAAATGTTGTGATGTGGAATTTACGCAGGAAATGGGACGGTGCATAAACGGGAGGTTTAAGATGCGCAAAAAAGTACTTGTAGTAGACGATCAGGAAATGAACAGAGAACTGCTTGAGCAGATTCTCATAGAAGACTATGATGTATTGAAGGCAGCGGACGGAAAACAGGCGCTCGAACTGTTTGATCAGGGAACCGCCAATCTTGAGGCGGTGCTGCTCGATCTGCTCATGCCGGAAATGGACGGCTTTGCCGTTCTGGAAGCGATGAAAGAGAAAGGCATGATAGGGAAGATCCCCGTGCTTGTCATCAGCAGCGAGAATACGGTGAATGTGGAGGAAAAATGCTTTGATTACGGCGTGTCCGATTTTATCCATAAGCCGTTCGAGCCCTCGATCATCCGCCGCCGTGTGAAGAACAACGTCGATCTGTATGTATACAAGGAGCGTCTGGAGGAGCGCGTTGAGATCCAGACGCAGGCGCTGCGCAACCAGTACCAGCTCTTGAAGGAGCAGGCGGAGAAGCTTGAAAAAAATAATGAGGAGATCATCGATATTCTCGGTACGGTCGTGGAATGCAGGGACTTAGAGAGCGGGGATCATATCAAGCGCGTAAAGACCTTTACGCGGATCATTGCGGAGCAGGTCATGGAGGATTATCCGGAATACGACTTAACGCCGGAGAAGGTGCGCGTGATCGAATCGGCGAGCGCGCTTCATGACGTCGGTAAGATCGCGATTCCCGATAATATCCTGTTAAAGCCGGGCAAGCTGACGGCGGAAGAATTTGAAGTCATGAAGACGCATACGACGCGGGGAAGCGAGCTGTTAAATAACATCCGCGGCGCATGGGACGAGACATACGGGCAGTACTGCTATGAGATCTGCCGTTACCATCATGAGCGCTTTGACGGAAAGGGCTATCCCGATCATCTTGCGGGGGACGACATTCCGATCGCGGCGCAGATCGTATCGCTTGCGGATGTCTATGACGCGCTTGTCAGCAAGCGGGTATATAAGGATGCATATGCGATCGGCGAGGCATACGACATGATCCAAAACGGAGAATGCGGAACGTTCCCGCCGAAAATCCTTGCCTGCTTTGCCAAGGTCCGCGCGGCGTTTGAGGAGACGGTCCGGGTAAATCAGGCGAAACAGCAGGAGCACGAGGCGACGGCATAAAAAAACGCAGCCGCTTTGCAGGAGGCGACGGCATAAAAAACGCAGCCGCTTTACAGGCGGCAGCGCAGGAAACACGCGCAGGACAGCGTGAGAAGCGCCGTCAAAAAATATTTCACATACCCCTTGCTTTTTGGGGAAAAGTGTGCTATTTTAGTTAAGGTTGATATGGTAACGTAAAGAGTGGGCTTGCAAGTCCACTCTTTTACGGTTGTATGGAAAAAGGAGCGGCCATGGCGGGAGCAAGGGAGTATGAGGCGCGTACCGCAGCGCTTTTAGAGCCGATCGCAGAGCGGTTCGGCTGCGGGATCTATGATGTGGAATATGTGAAGGAGGGCAGCGAGTGGTACCTGCGCTGTTACATTGACAAAACGGACGGCGTGAACATTCAGGACTGCGAGAATGTCAGCCGCGCGCTCTCGGATCGGCTGGATGAAGAGGACTTTATCGCGGGCGCTTATATTTTGGAAGTCAGCTCACCCGGACTCGGCAGGGCGCTCAAAAAGGATATTCACCTGCAAAAAAGCATCGGGGAGGAAGTGGAGATCAAAACGTACCGCCCGATCGAAAAATGCAAAGAATTTGCGGGTGTGCTGCGATCGTTTGATAAAGATACCGTAACGATAGAAACAGAGGAAAAAGAAATGGTGTTTCAGCGCTCGGAGGTGGCGCTGATCAGGCTGGCATTGGATTTTTAGGAGGAGAAAGGAACATGAACAAGGAATTATTGGAAGCACTCGATATTTTGGAAAAGGAGAAAGACATCAGCAGGGAAACATTGTTTGAAGCGATCGAAAATTCACTGCTGACCGCCTGCAAGAACCATTACGGCAAGGCGGATAATATGAGAGTGGAGATTGACCGCGAGACCTGCGATTTCATGGTATATGCGGAGAAAGAGGTCGTGCCCTGCGCAGAGGATGTGACCGATAAAGTGCTGCAGATCAGTTTAGAGGATGCCCGTGCGATCGATGCGGAAGCGGAAGTCGGCGGTATCGTGCGTATGGAGATCAAGAGCAAGGAGTTCGGGCGCATCGCAACGCAGAATGCGAAGAACGTCATTTTGCAGAAGATCCGCGAGGAGGAGCGGAGCGCCATCTATAATCAGTATTATGAAAAAGAGCGGGATGTCGTTACGGGAATCGTACAGCGTTATCTCGGCAGAAATATCAGCATCAACTTAGGAAAGGCGGACGCGATCCTAAATGAGAGCGAGCAGGTCCGCGGAGAGAGCTTCCATCCGACAGAACATATTAAAGTTTATATTTTAGAAGTCAAGAATACGCCGAAAGGACCGAGGATTTTAGTGAGCCGTACGCATCCGGAGCTGGTAAAGCGCTTATTTGAGGCGGAGGTTGCGGAGATTCAGGACGGTACCGTGGAGATCAAGGGAATAGCGAGAGAGGCGGGCAGCCGTACGAAGATGTCCGTCTGGAGCAGCAACCCAAATGTAGATCCGGTCGGCGCCTGTGTCGGATTAAACGGACAGCGTGTCAATTCCATCGTGGATGAACTGCGCGGAGAGAAGATCGACATCATCCCGTGGGATGAAAATCCGGGGAATCTCATCCAGAACGCGCTCGCGCCCGCCAAGATCGTGGCGGTATTCGCGGATCCCGACGAGAAGACGGCAAAGGTCGTCGTGCCGGACTACCAGCTTTCTCTTGCGATCGGCAAGGAAGGACAGAACGCGAGACTTGCGGCGCGCCTGACAGGTTATAAGATCGATATTAAGAGTGAGACGCAGGCGAAGGATGCGCCGGGCTTCCGTTATGAGGATTATGTGAGCGACTATGACGACGAGTACGAGGATGAGGAAGCGTACGACGAGTATGACGGCGAAAACTATGACGACGGCGGCTATGATGAAACTGACGACGGCGGGTACGGGGATGAAGAAGCGTATCCGGAGGAAAATGACGGGGAAGAAGCGTTAGAGGCTTCGGAAACAGGTGCGGATGAATAAGAAAGTGCCCTTGCGGCAGTGTGTGGGCTGCCAGCAGATGAAACCAAAAAAAGAAATGATGCGGGTGTTAAAAACTCCCGAAGACGAGATGATCTTAGACACGACAGGGAAGAAAAACGGCCGCGGCGCATATCTTTGTAAGGATATAGAATGCCTGAAAAAGGCGAAAAAGAATAAGGGATTGGAACGTTCTTTTAAGATGCGTATTCCGGATCATGTGTATGACAGTCTGATGGAGGCATATGGCATAGAGAATGCAGAATAAGATTTTATCAATGCTTGGCATTGCCGCGCGGGGAAGGAATCTTGTCAGCGGCGAGTTTATGACGGAGAGGACCGTAAAAGAACATAGGGCGTATGTGGTGCTGGTAGCAGCGGACGCATCCGATAACACCCGGAAAATGTTTCGCGATATGGGAGCGTATCATAAAGTTCCCGTTTATATATATGGAACAAAAGAAGAACTGGCACATGCGATCGGTCAGGAAATGAGGGCGTCTGTCGCGATCACGGATGAGGGGATCGCAAAATCCGTCATACGGGAGCTTGAGACCGGTGCGAAAGACGGTACCTAAAGCGCATACGGCGGCAGATAGATTTGTGCTTGCGCACAGACTTGCCGGCTTGTGACAGCATGGACGACAGATCGAAAGGTCAAAGATTTTTCGAACGGCAAATTTGCGCTGACGCTCAGATTCGCGGGCGGTTGGCAACATGGAGGAATCAGAATGGCAAAACAAAAGGTGTATGAACTGGCGAAGGAATTAGGCGTTCCGAGTAAAGACCTGGTCACGCTGTGTGAGCAGAACAATATAGAGGTGAAAAACCATATGAGTGCGATCTCGGAGGGGCAGGCGGCAATGCTCACGTCGAAAATAAAGAAAAAGCCGGCAGCTGCAGAAGAAAAGAAAGCAGAAAAGCCGGACGGCGGGGAAAAGAAGGCGGAAAAGCCGGCTGACGCAGAAAAGAAAACGGAAAAGCCGGCGGATACGGCAGCGCCGTCCAAAGAAAAACAGGATGCGCCGTCCGCAGCAGCTTCCGAGGCGGGAAGCGCGCAGAAAACGGCTCCCGGTATAGGACGTGCGGAAAGGGGACCGGCGGCCGCGCCCAAAAAGAAGAACATCATCGTGGTCAGCAATCCCCACAATTCCAAGATGCCGGGATCTCCGCAGGGACAGAGAGGTTTTGGCGGCGGTCCGGACAGAAGAGGGAACGGACAGGGACGCGGCATAACCATGCAAAGACCGGTTAACCGGCCGATCCGTCCGCTGACGCCGCCGTCGCCGACTCCGTCGGTCAATATTGTTGCAAATCCCAATAAGGGGCAGGATATGAGAAGACCGGCGAACCGTCCGAATCCGACGGATGCGGCGGACATGGCGGAAAACAGGACGCGGGAGCAGCAGGGTGCGCCGAACACGGCGCCTGCGGCACAGGAAAACAGAAATGCCGCGGCGATGCCGGAAACGAGAGATCATAGAGACAGCAGAGATAATAATAGAGGTTATCAGCAAAGACCGGGACAGGAGTACGGACGCGGTGCAGGATCGTCGGACAGAGCGCCCATGAACGGTCAGGGTCCGCGCGGACAGGGCGGTTATAACCGCGGCGACCGGGGAGACCGGGGCGGCGCAGGCAGAACAGACGGATTCCGCGGGCAGGCGAAACAGGGAGGTTTTGGAGGCTATGGCACAGGCGGACAAAGACCGGCTTATCGACAGGATGGCGCGCGTAACACCGATGGCGGCGGCAGAGGCGGCTATGGTAGACCTGCGCCGGGCAGGCAGGGCGGTTACGGCTCTCAGGGTTCTCAAAGACCTTACGGCGGTAACGATCGCTTTGAAAGAGGCGGCGAAGGGAAGGACGCTCGATTTGGAAGGAAGTCTCAGGGGGGAGGTTCTTCTTTTGCTCCCGAAGCATCGCTCAAGGATCAGGAAAAGAAGCGTGATGAGGAAAAGCGCCGTATCGAGAAAGACAAACGGAATAAGAAAGAGCTCATCTACGAGGAGGAGCAGGAGAACTTAAAGGGAAAACGGGCGGGAAGATTCATCAAGCCCGAAAAGAAGCAGGAGGAGCAGGAAGAACAGATTAAAGTCATCACGCTGCCGGAGTCCTTAACGATCCGGGAACTGGCGGATAAGATGAAGCTGCAGCCCTCCGCGATCGTCAAGAAACTCTTTTTACAGGGCAAGGTTGTGACGGTCAATCAGGAGATCAGCTACGAGCAGGCGGAGGAGATCGCGATCGAGTACGAGATCATCTGCGAGAAAGAAGAAAAGATCGACGTGATCGCCGAGCTGTTAAAAGAGGATGAGGAGAACGTCGAGGACATGACAAAGAGACCGCCGGTCATCTGCGTCATGGGTCATGTAGACCACGGAAAAACGTCCCTGCTTGACGCGATCCGCAAGACGAACGTGATCGACAAGGAGGCAGGCGGTATCACACAGGCGATCGGCGCCTATACCGTTACGATCAATGACGAAAAAATCACGTTTCTGGATACGCCGGGGCACGAGGCGTTTACCGCGATGCGTATGCGCGGCGCGAATGCGACGGATATTGCGGTATTGGTCGTCGCCGCGGACGACGGCGTGATGCCGCAGACGATCGAGGCGATCAACCACGCGAAAGCGGCGGGCATCGAGATCATCGTCGCGGTGAACAAGATGGATAAACCCAACGCCAACATGGACCGCGTAAAGCAGGAACTGACCGAGCATGAACTGATTCCGGTTGACTGGGGCGGTTCTACGGAGTTTGTTCCGGTGTCGGCAAAGACGGGAATGGGAATTTCCGACTTGTTGGAGACGATTCTTCTGACGGCGGATATTCTGGAACTGAAAGCGAACGTGAACAGACGCGCGCGCGGTCTTGTCATTGAAGCACAGCTGGATAAGGGACGCGGACCGGTGGCGACCGTGCTCGTGCAAAAGGGAACGCTCCAGGTCGGCGACTATATTTCCGCCGGAGCATCGAGCGGAAAAGTCCGCGCCATGATCGACGACAAGGGCCGCAGGGTCAAAGAGGCGACGCCGTCCACACCGGTAGAAATCTTAGGATTAAACGACGTGCCGAATGCGGGCGAGATCTTTATTGCCCATGCGAACGATAAGGAAGCAAAGAACTTTGCCGAGACGTTCGTTGCACAGAATAAAGAAAAGCTTTTGGAGGATACCAAGGCGAAGATGTCGCTTGACGATCTGTTTAACCAGATCCAGGCGGGTAATCTGAAAGAATTAAATATTATCATCAAGGCGGATGTACAGGGAAGCGTGGAGGCAGTCAAGCAGAGTCTCTTAAAGCTTTCCAACGAGGAGGTCGTCGTCAAGATCATCCACGGCGGCGTCGGCGCGATCAACGAATCCGACGTCAGCTTGGCGAGCGCTTCGTCCGCGATCATCATCGGCTTTAATGTGCGTCCCGATGCGCAGGCAAAAATGAGCGCGGAGCGCGAGGGCGTGGACGTCCGTCTCTACAAGGTCATCTATCAGGCGATCGAGGACGTCGAGGCTGCCATGAAGGGCATGCTCGATCCTGTATTTGAAGAAAAGATCATCGGTCATGCTGAGGTGCGCCAGCTCTTTAAGGCGTCCGCGATCGGTAATATCGCGGGATCCTATGTGATGGACGGTTACTTCCAGCGCGGATGCAAGATCCGCATCACAAGGGAGGGCGAGCAGATCTACGAAGGCGAGCTTGCGTCCCTGAAGCGCTTTAAGGATGATGTGAAAGAAGTAAAAGAGGGCTTCGAGTGCGGTCTTGTTTTCGAGGGCTTTGACCAGATGAAGGAGCTGGATATGGTAGAGGCTTATGTGATGGTAGAAGTTCCGAGAACGTAAGCGGGTTTAAGACCCGACCCGCAGGTTTGCGGCGATAAGGGTTAATGCTGCAGCGTCCAACGAACAGAGGCTTAAGCCCTAACTCGCAGGCTTGCGGCAGACATGGAGGTTTAGGTAGTAAAGATGAGAAAAAACAGCATCAAGAGCACGAGGATCAACGGGGAAGTGCGGCGTGTGCTTGCCGAGATCATCCGTTCGGAGATCAAAGATCCGCGTATTCCACAGATGACGTCCGTTGTTGCGGTGGAAGTCGCGCCGGACTTAAAGACCTGTAAGGCATGGATCAGCGTCTTAGGAGACGAGGAGGCGGCGAAAAACGCGCTTGCGGGACTGCGCAGCGCGGAGGGGTATATCCGCAGCCAGCTCGCAAGACAGATGAATCTGCGCAATACACCCGAAATCCGTTTTATCATCGATCAGTCGATTGCTTACGGCGTAAAAATGTCCAAAATGATCGACGAGGTAAACAGGGAATCCGGTACGCCCGGCGATGGGGGAGAGGAAGAATAAGGAGCGGTGCATATGGGGCGTTTAGAATTATCGGAGAGATATGATGCGGCGGAGCGTATCGGCATCAGCGGGCATGTCCGTCCGGACGGTGACTGTGTCGGCTCCTGCCTGGCGTATTATCTTTTTTTGAAAAAAAAATATCCGGATAAGCAGATTGAGCTTTTTCTGGAAAAGCCGGCGGACATTTACCGCTGTATCGGCGGATTTGACGAGATCGACAGCACGTTTCCGGCGCGGGAGCCGTTCGACGTGTTTATCGCGCTGGACTGTTCCGCAGACCGGCTTGGAGAGGCGGAACCGTATTTTCGTTCCGCAAAGCGTACGGTGAATATCGACCATCACATCAGCAATGCAAACGGCTGCGGAATGGATAATGTGATCGACGCACAGGCGGGTTCCACGGCGGAGCTGGTCTATGAACTGATCGGAAAAGAGAATTTGGATGCGGAGATCGCAAAGGCGATCTATATCGGCATCATTCACGATACGGGCGTGTTTCATTATTCCTGCACGTCGCCGAAGACGCTCCGCATTGCGGCGGATCTGATCGAGTACGGCTTTGATTTTCCAAAGATCATCGACGAGACCTTTTATGAAAAGACCTATGTGCAGAATCAGATTCTGGGCAGAGCGGTGCTGGAAAGCTTTTTGTTTATGGACGGCAGGTGCATTGTCGGCAGTGTCAGCCGCAAGACCATGGAATTTTACGGCGCCGAACCGAAAGACTTAGACGGGATCGTCAATCAACTGCGCATTACAAAAGGCGTGGAGGTCGCGATCTTTTTATATGAGACGGAAACGCTTACCTATAAGGTCAGTCTCCGCTCGTGCGGGGCGGTGGACGTCGCGAAGATCGCCGCATTCTTTGGCGGCGGCGGACATGTGCGCGCGGCAGGCTGTACGATGACGGGAACGTTCCATGATGTCGTGAATAATCTTTCGGGGCAGATCGCAAAGCAGCTGTGAGGGGGAAATGCGTCTGCAAAGGCGGCAGACAGAAGAAAGAGGGCACACATGGACGGCATCATCAATGTATACAAGGAAAAGGGATATACTTCTTTTGATGTGGTCGCAAAACTGCGCGGCATCCTGAAAACAAAAAAGATCGGACATACGGGCACGCTCGATCCGGATGCGGAAGGCGTGCTTCCGGTCTGTGTCGGCAGCGCGACAAAGCTCTGCGACATGCTGACGGATAAGTCGAAGGAGTATACGGCGGTGATGCGGCTTGGTATAACGACGGATACGCAGGATATGACGGGAAACGTGACTGCGACAGGGCAGGTGCCGGAGGATGAGGCGCTCATCCGGCGGGCGGCGTGCTCTTTTATCGGGGAGTACGATCAAATACCGCCGATGTATTCGGCTTTGAAAGTGGGCGGTCAAAAGCTTTGCGATTTGGCAAGACAGGGAAAAGTGGTCGAACGCGCCGCAAGGCGGGTGACGGTCCATGAGCTTACGGTCACGGAAGTAACGCCGCCGCTTGTGACGATGCATGTGCATTGCTCGAAGGGGACCTATATCCGGACGCTCTGTCAGGACATCGGGGAGAAGCTTGGCTGCGGCGGGTGCATGCAGAGCCTTGTCCGGACGCGTGTTTCGGAGTTTGTGCTGGAGGATGCAAAAACACTTTTGCAGATCGAGCGATTTCGCGATGAAGGAAGGCTGGCGGAATTGATTCTGCCCGTGGATTCCGTGTTTTTCGAATTGGAACCCGTGCGGGTGAATAGAAGCGCCCAGCGGCTGTTGGATAATGGGAATCCGGTCCGTCTTGCGCAGACCGATGCAGGAATGCCGGAGCCCATGGCGGAGCCGGACAGGAACAGTATCACGTATGATGGAAACCGTGCAGGCGGGACAGGCAGTACGCAAAAGACAGAATGCGCGCGGCGCATAAAGGTTGCCGACGGCACGCAGGTGCGGATGTATCACAGCGACGGGCGTTTTTGCGGCGTTTATGCGTATCGCAGCCAGAATCATACATTCCAGCCGGTAAAAATTTTCTTCCTGTAAAAAAGGGGGATCATTATGAAGATCGTTACAGATACGCAATTTCATATGAGCGGCCCAAGCTGTGTTGCGGTCGGGAAGTTCGACGGCATTCATGTCGGACACCAAAAGCTGTTGGAGCAGGTGCTCATGGCAAAAGAGGACGGGCTTGCCGCGGTGGTCTTTACGTTTTCTCCGAGTCCGAATGCACTATTTACGGGGGAAACACAGGAGGAACTGACAACGCCTGCGGAGAAGCGGGCGCTGTTTGAGAAGATGGGCGTGGATGTGCTGTGGGAATTTCCGATGAACCGGCATACGGCGGCGATGGCGCCGGTTGCGTTTATCGAGCAGATTCTGGTAAACCAGTTGAGGGCGAAAGTGGTGGCGGCGGGAGCCGACGTCTCGTTCGGGCATAAAGGCGCGGGTGACATGGAGCTTTTGAAGCGCTATGCAAGGATTCACGGATTCGAGGTAGCGGAGATCGAAAAAGTATGCGTCGGAGGCGTGCCGGTCGGTTCGACACAGGTGCGCAACGAGGTGCGCGCGGGGCATATGGAGCAGGTGAAAAAACTGCTCGGACGCCCTTATACGTTCCGGGGAACGGTCCACCACGGCAATAATCTGGGGAAAACGCTGGATATGCCGACGGTCAATCTGATCCCGGAGGAAGGGAAATTGTTTCCGCCGTTCGGCGTCTATTATTCCGATGTCAGAGTGGGGGACCAAACCTACCGCGGTATTACCAATATCGGCAGAAAACCGACTGTTGCGGATGAGGGGGCTGTCGGCGTGGAAACCTATATCTATGACTTTGCGGAAGAAATATACGGGAGCGTTATAGAGGTGAAGCTGCTGTCCTATAAGCGGCCGGAGCAGCGTTTTGAGAGCGTGGACGCGTTAAAAGAGCAGCTTGCGAAAGACCGCAGCGACGGACTTACCTTTTTTGGGTCTCATTTATGAACGAATGGGCTTGATTATTTTTCCGTTATCCCTTAATATAAGTAAGGGAAAGATGGAAGCAGGCGGACTGTAGTATAGAGGGACATCACGAATGAACGCAGGTACTTTGTTGGCTTTGGCGGGCGGATTGGGACTTTTTCTGCTTGGTATGCGCCTAATGAGCGAGGGGATTGAGAAGGCAGCGGGAGCAAAGCTGCGTTCTATCTTGGAATTTTTCACGACAAACCGTTTTACCGGTATGCTTGTCGGCGTTGTCTTTACCGGAATCATTCAGTCCTCATCCGCGTGTACGGTCATGGTCGTCAGCTTTGTCAACGCGGGACTGATGAACCTTTATCAGGCGGCGGGCGTGATTTTTGGTGCCAATATCGGTACGACAGTCACATCCCAGCTTGTTTCTTTCAACTTATCGGAGATCGCGCCGGTATTTCTTCTGATCGGCGTGCTGTTACTCATGTTTTCCCAAAATCGCAATATTACCAAATTCGCGGAGATCATTGTCGGTTTCGGCGTTCTTTTTTTGGGGTTGAACAACATGTCGCTGGCAATGAGCGGATTAAAAGAGAACCCGCATGTCGTGGAATTATTTGCCTCCCTGACGAATCCGTTTCTGGCGGTTTTACTCGGAACCGTTTTGACGGCGGTGATCCAGAGCTCTTCCGTGACAGTCAGCATTATGCTGCTCATGGCGAACCAGGGGCTTTTGGAGCTGCCGATCTGTATGTATATCATCCTCGGATGTAATATCGGCGCCTGCACGTCGGCGCTCTTAACTTCCATGACGGGAAATAAGGACGCAAAACGCGCGGCGATGATCCATTTTTCTTTTAATGTGATCGGGACGATCCTCATGTTCATCGTGCTGCAGATCGCGCTGGAGCCGATCATGGATGCGATTTATGCGGTTTCCGGCAATCCGGGACGTTTCGTGGCAAATACGCATACGATTTTTAAGGTGGTGCAGGTGCTCGTGCTCCTGCCGTTCTCCAGTCTGCTCGTGAAGCTGACCTATCTGCTCGTTCCGGGCAAGGACGAGAAAGTGGATGACAGGGAGAGCTATCAGCTCAAATATATCGGCGACCATACGGTATTTAATCCCGCGACTGCGGTTGTCGGCGCGACGAAGGAGCTGGAGCGCATGGTATCGCTGGCAGGAGAAAATTTGAACCGCGCGATGAATGCGCTCATTACGCTTGACAAAGAAGATATTGACAAGGTATATGAAGTGGAAAAGAACATCAATTTCCTGAATCATGCCATTACCGATTATCTTGTGAAGATCAATCAGACGACGCTGCCGATCGAGGACCGCAAAAATATCGGCGCGCTGTTCCATGTGGTGAATGATATTGAGCGGATCGGCGATCATGCGGAAAACGTGGCGGACGCGGCGGTGCGGAGAAGTGAGACCGGCGTGACGTTCAGCAAGAGCGCACAGCGGGAAATGGGAGAAATGCTGGATATGGTGAACACGCTTGTCCGGTTTTCCGTGGAAATGTTTACGACGGGTGAAGAAGAACACTTGGAGGACATTCTGCATCTGGAGGATGCGATCGACGAAAAAGAGCGCGAATTGCAGCGGCTTCATGTCGAGCGTCTGACGCGCAACGAGTGTACCCCTGAGGCGGGCATGATCTTTTCCGATGTGATCTCCGGTTTGGAGCGCGTGGCGGACCATGCGACGAACATCGCATTTTCGGTTCTGGCAAGCGAACCGGAAGGCGTGTAACAGAAACTGCCGCCAGCAGGACATGGACAGGGAAGCCGCCGGAAAACTGCTGCCTCAAAACGTGCGGCACATTAAAAATAGTACTTGCATATCGTGACGGCAGATGATATATTCATGTTATAAAAAAGCTGT
>JAMPHA010000060.1:0-10430 GCA_023663615.1 Clostridium sp.
GAAGATAAGATATAACAGTTAATAAATGCTATAAAAAGTGTCTTATCAGAATTCAGGTTTATCGCTCCAACCATATCACAGCCACTCCTCGTTTCAACCTGTCCATTGTTTCAACCTATCCATTGTTTCAACCTATCCATTGTTTCAACCTATCCATTGCTTCAACCTGTCCATTGTGAAATTGACAATGCCTGATCCTGTCAACACAAAAAGCAAAAGGGACCGCCTTCTGCTTTCCTTACTTCTCTCCCTGGAACGCATAACGGAACAGCTTGCCGAGCAGCTTTCCCATGAACTTCTTTTCCTCGGCGTCCATCCCCTTATACGCCTCCAAAAACGCTTTGATATGTTTCTTGCGGTCCTGCTCAAATGCGACCAGATCCTCGACTTCCGCCGCCTTGATCAGATCGAACAGATCCTCCACGAAACGCACCATCTGTTCCTCGGAAAGCGATATGATCCACTCGTTCATGGCATGATCGAGCATTTTTCTGCCCTTATACAGACTTTCGGAGCGCACGAACTTCCCGTCCCGCACGAGCCAGGTAAAAGGATCATGCTGCAACAGTCCCGATGCCATGCTCTTTACGACCTGATAGCGCTCCTGCGTCTGCAGCATCATTCCGATGACCGAAGACTGCGGCACAAGCTTGCGGATGCGCGGAAGAATCTGCGGATACCGCTCCCGCTGTAACACCTCCGGACGAAATCCCGGTCCGTCAAAAGAATAAAACCACACGATGCGCGCTGCAATGTCCTCCGCGCAGAACAATCCCGCATAGACCGCCAGATTGCCGCCCTTGGAATGCCCGCCGACATAAAATGTCCCGTCGATCCGGTCCGCAATCTGCGTGACATAGATCACGCTGTAATCCTGCGACGGGATTGAACCGCGGAACGCCATGCAGAAATCCTCTTTCCAGCCGATAATCGTCTCATCCGTTCCCCGAAACGCAATATACGGGCGCGCTCCCTCCAAAAAGAACGTCACGGCACAAAACTGCGTTTCTATCTCCTTGTCCACAATATCGACATAATAATTCATCATCATGGAACCGAACCGCGTGGAAGACGCCATCAGTTCAAACAGTTTTCTGTTGTTTTTTTCAAAGCGCGTATCGGCAAACAGCTTCTCTTTTTCCGGATGCTCCATAAGCGCCGCCATGCTGACCGCCTGCCCGTTCTCCTTTAATCTTGGCACAAGTCCGTCCAGTTTCAGATAACAGAACTGGGAGAGCAGCAGACTGTCCACATCGCAAAACGGCTTTGCTGCAAAACTCAGTTTTCCGTATGTGCGCAGATACCCGAATACATTATTCATAGGTCCGATCTTCTTTTCCTTTTCTGAAAAATACGCGTACGACCGCAAGCGGCATACCGCCGCTATGGCATACCGCCGCTACGGCATTACCATCATTACGGCATACTGCCGTCACAGTATTACCGTCATTACAGTATTGCCGCCATCGCGACCTGCCCGCACGGACGCGCCGCATCATCGCATCATCAAACAGAGTATTACCCATCCACGGCGTATGATTCTGACCGCTTTTTTCAGAACTTTGCCGTCAGATGCCCGATATTCTTAATATAGACGGACACCGTCCCGTCCTCGTTCGTGATAAATTCCACGCTGCCCGGATCGCGGTACTGCTCCATCGGAATCTTGATCTCGATCCCGGTGTCCGTCATCAGGCATTGCTTTTCATATTTGCGGATCGTTTTTTCGCTCTGCGGGCGCACGGTTTCTTTTACCATGTCATATTTTTCCATCCGCTCCTCAAAGCTGTCGATCAAGGTCGGCGTCTCCTCGAAAATCTTCTGCGCGATCTCCTCCACGGCAAAGCTGCCCTGCTCGGAAAGCGTCTCGTTGATGATGCTCTTGGCGCGCATGTGCTCCTCGTACTGCCGCTCCTCCTCAAACGCCTCGTTCTGCACGCTCTCCACGGCGCGCGTCACCAGCGCCAGTTTTGTCTTGTGCGACATATGCGCCGCACACTTTAGAAATAAGTAAGAAAAATAGTTTGTCTTTTCCCCGTTCACCTCGTATTTCTTTTCCACAAGACGCACGGAATGATCGGTCAGATCAATGATCGCAGCTTCCGAAACGCGCTGTGTCTGCGCCGGAAGCAGCGACTTATACAAAAAGATCTCGTTGCTGTTGCCGTCTTCCCCCGGCATGGTCCGATGCGTGTAGGATTCCTTATAATTCATTTTTAACAGCGCAAGATATTCCCGCTCCCTGCTGCCAAAGCGCACCACAAAAAAATCAGCGGACGGAATGTCCACATTTGCCGAGAGAATCTCATAAAGCTGCGACGCGATCTCCTTGCTGACCGCAACAAAATCCTCATCATGATAGCCGCACAGCATTTGATAGATCTCCGACTGGTCCTTATAAAATTCGCATTCTTTGCACTCGTCCCCCGAATCCACACGCGCGATATGCTCCTTGATAAACTCCGCAAGATCCGGACCGTACTCCATTTCTTTATCCGACAGCACCGCCATGCCCGCATTCCCATCCAGAATATGGACAATGACGCGGCGTAAGTAAATCTCCTCTTTGATAATCATGTTCTTTACCCCTGTTCCTCATGATAGTACGACAACAGCAGCCCGACAACGCGGCTGTAGCTGACGACGCCGTCCGATACGCCGTTGACCGTGAGGTTCGCCTCCAAAAAGGTATCCGTCACGTCCGAGACAAGCCGGGTATCTAACGGGGACTGCTCATTCACCTTTTCCCACTGCTCGCTTGTCACATAAACATTATCGAGATGCACCTGCTCTTTAATCGGCGTCAGACTCTCGTAGCGCGCCATTTCCCCGCGCTGTGTAAGCGCATCGACCAAATCCCTCTCCACATAATACAGCACGTTTAAGTACCCGCTGTATTCAAACACCTCATCCCCGCTTCCCACGCATGCTAAATAAGCAAGATAATTCGCCTCATTTTCATAAATATAACCCTTCAGATGAGAAAGCTCATGGCACATGGTATATGGGAAATTCATGATATACATCATATCATTATAATTGGCTTCCAGTGAAAAAGGAAAATAGTACCCGCACATATACTGCTGGCAGAAAAACCACGAGGCATACAGCGGCTTCGGCTCAGAGTAATACCCCTCCAGCCGTGAAATTCCTTCCCGCCCGGCAAGCGCATGCATCGCCTGCACCGCCCGCTTTTTCATGTCGCCGTCATAGACGATCTCTCCGCGCTCATCGCGCTGCATCCGCTCCGATAAGCGGTTACAGTTCGTGACGATCCGCTCCCTTAGGGCGATCAGTTCCTCGATCTCATACTGCTCCCCCTCTTTTTGAAGCGGCGTGCAGTGATACAGAAGCAGACAGTTCAGCGTCATCACCAGACATACGACCGTAACGATCCACGCCGCCGCCTGATAAAAACGCAGGACAAAGCGATCGAAGCCGCTTCGGGCTCCGCCGCCCCCTGAATCATGGGCACCGCCGTGATCCGGGCAAATGTCACTCCGGCTCCCTGCGCTGTCCGCGCCGCGCCTCATCCTGCCTGTGAGCCGCCGGGTCACATACACGGGCAGCCACACGATCCACAGCACAAGCACAAACAGCGCAAGCACCGCCGCGAGATACAGCATCCACTCGCCGATCGAAACAGAAAACAGCCCGCTCAGTCTGCCATATGTATTGAGCCAGATCGGAAACACATGCGCCGTGTACCAGTCACAAAACGGCGCGCACAGCCATGCGGCGCCGTTCAGCAGAAGTGTCAGCGCCCAGATCAGCGCCATCACGATCCGTCTTTTTTTCCGAAAAAAGTATTTCACTCATGATCCCTTCTTTTCTTTGCCGCGGCTCTTTTGTACCTGCAAAATCAGAATGCCGTCCTCCCCTGCCCGATACGCGATCCTTCCCGCATAA
This sequence comes from Clostridium sp., assembly GCA_023663615.1. Classification (GTDB taxonomy): domain Bacteria; phylum Bacillota; class Clostridia; order Lachnospirales; family Lachnospiraceae; genus DLAJ01. Next base: position 3,910 of record JAMPHA010000060.1, read on the forward strand.
CCGGTTTCTGCATAAAACGTACAGGAGCAATACTCCTTTTTTTCCGTTGCCGGTTCATCCAGATTTTCCGCATTTTCGGCAAGCGCAAGTTCCGCAAACGCCTCTTCCAGTGCGATCAGTTCATCATAGCAGAACTCACGGGCAGCGTACGCCGCCACACCGTCCCGGAATCCAAAACGCGGATACGCTTTCCTCCAATTTTCTTCTAACCGTTCGGTGCGGACGGCAAGAAGCTCCTGTAACTGCCGCTCGCCCTCGGTATTTTTCTGTTCCAGACGGTTAAGCTCTTCTTTTTTTACCCGATATTCTTCCTCAAACTCCTGCTGTCTGCGCGCGCAGTCCTCCATCAGCGTCCGTGTCTCGTTCAACATGGATTCATACGTATCCTTCTCGGCGGGCGATCCCTCTTTCGCGAGCAGCGCCTCCTCTTTTTCCTCCAGGGAGCGCCGCTCGCTCTCCTGCGTCCGCATTTGATCTTCGTATGCCTGCGCGGCGTTTCTCAGACTGGTCTGCTCGTTTTTCCACTCAGCGCTCCCCGCGGTCAGTGCAGACAGATGCTCCTCCTCGTCCAGATAACGCAGGAGCGCTTCGCCTGAACGGTAATCGGGCAGTGAATTGAGTGTCGGCGCAAGCTTCCCGTCATAAGCGCGCACCGCCGCCGCTGTCACATGCGCAAGCACTTCCCGATCCAGCCTGCCCGGCAGGATGGTGTCTTCAAAGTCCTCCGGCCTCTGCCGCTTGTTCTTATCCGCGATCAGCTCCGCCTTGCGCAGGATCATGGTCGTATCCGGCACCTCCGAAAGCGCTTCTCCTGCCTTGGTAATGATGAGTGCGGACAAGCGCTCCTCAGACATTGCCGCCGTATTTTCCACGCCGAGGGACTCCAGACGTTTACAGAGATTTCCTTTGATCAGCAGGCGCAGCTCCTCCTCACCCTTGCTCATCAGGCTCTCCTGCGATATAACGACCTGCTCGGCAAGCGTCGGCGCTTCCGGCTCCGTGAATTGTTTTTTTGCAACGAGCGCCGTAACGCGGTTTGCCATCTGAACGGACGTCTTTTTCGCCTTTCCCGCGACGGTCCGCGCATAACCGGAAACCGTGACCTGCTCTAAGAGCGCCACCTCATAGCAAAGCTGCTCCTTTGTCATTTTTTGAATTCCGTCAAAAATCGTAACCATTCTGTTCCTGATTCCTCCTCTTCTATTGTAAAACATTTTACCCCGGTATTGCACAGGGTGTTTTTTCCATGATACGATGTTTTCCCGTCACATTGCGACATATTTTTCGTATTTTTGATAATCTTTGACCGGGCAGACTAAACGCAGTCTCGTCCCGCCCTCCTCATATGCCAGCGCTTTCACGGAACCCTGCTGCTGAAAATACGGCACGAGCGCCGACTCCGGGTAAGGGATCAGCATTTCGCACTCCCGATAGCGCGCCGCAAGCTGCTCCTCGATCAATGTGGACAGTTCCCGTAATCCGATGCGTTCCGACGCGCTCATCATAATGCGGTTTCCCGTGATCTGCGGAAGTTTTGGCGGTTTCTCCTCCGCTTTATCCGCCTTGTTGTAAACATAGATCATCGGGATATTTGCCGCGCCAAGCTGTTTTAAGGTCGCGTTTGTCACCTCGATATGCTCTCTGTGGTGCGCATCGGAACAATCGACCACCTGGATTAGAAGATCGGCGTAAAGCGCTTCCTCCAGCGTGGAATGGAACGCCTCGATCAGCTGGTGCGGCAGTCTGCTGATAAATCCGACCGTATCCGAAAGCAGCATCGTATGACATCCCTCTATTGCGATCTGACGCACCGTCGTATCCAGTGTGGCAAACAGCATATCCTGTTCGCCGACTTTTTTATCGTCCCCCTGTCCGCCGTATTCCACTAAGGCATTTAAGAGCGTGGATTTCCCCGCATTCGTATAGCCCACGAGCGCCACGCGCGGAATCCCCGACTGGGCGCGCTTTTTCCGCTGCGTGCCGCGCTGCTTTTCCACCTCTTTTAACTCGCGCTTCAACTCGGTCAGCCGGTGTTCCATCCTCCGCTTGTCCAGTTCGATCTTTTTTTCGCCCGCGCCGCGGTTGCTCATGCCGCCGGTCGTTCCGCCCTGTCTGCCAAGTTCGTCATGGAGACCGGCAAGACGCGGCAGCATGTATTGCAGGCTCGCCGCCTCCACTTGCAGCATCGCCTCTTTCGAGCGCGCCCGGTCGCGAAAAATGTCCAAAATCAGCGCCGTCCGGTCGCCCACAGGCAGACCGATTTCTTTTTGCAGGTTTCTAATTTGTAACGGAGAAAGCGTATTGTCAAAAATGACTTCCTCCGCGCCCAGCGTTTCCGCTCTCTCCCGTACCTCCGCCACCTTGCCCGGTCCGATATAATACGGTTTATTCACGGCGTCCAGCGCCTGTGTGACCACACCGACAGGCTCTTTGCCGCACGCCTCGGCGAGACTTGCCAGTTCCGCCATCGCCATTTCAAAATTGTCGTCCGTATGCAGCTCCACACCGACCAGCAATGCCTTTCTCATCGTCACCGTCACGCTCCTTTATGATTCTTATTTTATCAAAAATCAGGGGTTCTGTATAGCAGATTTTCGTTTTACCTATTGACTTTTCCATAGCGGTCAAGTTATAATAACAACCGCAGGTTTCTTAGAAAATCTGTTTCATAAAAGCGGGGTGTGGCTCAGTTTGGCTAGAGCGCTATCTTAGGGAGGTAGAGGCCGCGTGTTCGAATCACGTCACTCCGATAGAAAAAAGAGTTCTGCGTCAGCAGAACTCTTTTTGTATCAACCAACCTCTTTTTTGATAAATTTTCTGAAAAACGCGCATTCATCGTCATTGCACGCGTTCGCCTCATCCAGCCTGACATTGCAATGGAACACATGTCCGATGCGTTCGTCCTCCCTGCTCCCGTAAATGTGGCATTCCGCCTCCACGCCCGCCCTGCGCAGCGCTTCCGTCATCGGCTCCGCCTCCTCACGCAAAAAATCATGCTGCGCCGTCATGACAAACGCCGGCGGGTACTGCAGCGTCAGATACCGTTTTGTATCGGTCATCTCTGCAAACGCCGACGGTTCTCCGCCAAAATAGGCGCAAAACATCAATCTGGAATCCTCATCTTCTCCCGGATCCATGTCATAGCGCCCGCAGTTTAAGGCAACGGCACGCAGCCGGATGTCGGGAATCGACAGCCCGTAGCGCTGCGCATACATTTCCGCATAGGAAGCGTTCGTCAGCATCGCCGCATATTGGCTTAAGAGCTGCGCGCCGGCGGAATCCCCGACCGCAAACAGACATTCCGCGTCTATATGATGCGCTTTTCCGTTTTCTTTGATCCACGAAAAGACGGCGTTGACGTCCTCAACGGCTGCCGGAAACGGATGCTCCGGCGCCAGCCGGTAATTAAAATTGACAACCGTAAAACCGCGCTCCGCAAGACTGCATCCGTAAAACTGATAGACCTCTTTCGTCCCGTACATCCACGCGCCGCCGTGAACGGAAACAATGGTCGGCAGAAGCCCCGCTGTCCCTTTCGGATAATAAATATCCATCAGATTCCATTTCCCGTGCGCGCCGTAACTCACATCATTTTCCCACGCGATGCTCTGCGGTCTTTTAAGCCCTGCGTCCCGCGCGGTGTCGCTTTTACCGAATCCGTCTCTGATCTCCTGTGCTTTTTTCAGATATTCCGGCGCGATGTCCTGCTTACTCATTGCAAATTCCTCCATTTTCCATTGTCTTATGATATGATTTCCGCTATACTGAACTTATCAGGCGGGATGTTTCCTCCAGTTCGAAAGGATTTTGTCTATGAATGTGAAAAAAAGAACCATGCAATCTGCCTTGTTCTCCGGCAAACGGCGTTTGCCTGCCATAATGTCCGCCATACTATGCCTGACTCTTAGTTTGTCCGTCCTTGTTCCTTCCATTCCCGCTGACGCCGCGCAAGATGTTGTCGTCGTACTGGATCCGGGACACGGTGGAGAGTCGGAGGGCGCTGCCTATCACGGTATTTTAGAAAAAGACATTGATCTTCTGGTCGCGCAGATGACCGGCTATTATCTGACGCAGTTTGAGGGCGTCACCGTCTACCTGACGCGGAGCAGCGACATTGAGGTTTCTTTGGAGGACCGCGCGAAGCTTGCCCGCGACGTGAACGCCGATTTCTTTTACAGTATCCACTTTAACGCCTCGGATTCCCATGCTTTTTATGGAAGCGAAGTCTGGGTATCCGCATTCGGCGAGTATTACGCCAAAGGCTATCAGTTTGCAAAAATTCTTCTTTCCAACATGACCGCTAAGCTGGGGCTTTACAGCCGCGGCTGCAAGACGCGCCTCAATTCCAAAGGCACCGACTATTACGGCGTGATCCGCATGTGCACTGCCTACGGCATCCCAAGCTGCATCATCGAGCACTGTCATATCGACAACGACTACGATTATGAAAATTTTGTCTCTCCCGAAAGTCTGCGGCAGATGGCGTATCAGGACGCCGTCTCCATTGCCGCGTATTTCGGTCTTTCATCCAAAACGCTCGGCCTTGACTTTTCGGGCTATGAACGCGTTTTCTGCGAGGCGCCTGCAAGGCATGATCCGGATACCACGCCGCCCGACTATTGCATCGCTGCGCCCGTTTCCGCGGATAGGTCCGCGAAGACGGCGACCGTTGTCATCAACGCGCTGGACAGCGACAGCAGTATCAAATATTTTTCCTATTCCCTTGACTGGGGCGCTACATGGTCCGCACTGATCGAATACGGCGGCGGACCCGCCATCGTCACGCTTCCGCTTCGGAATGCCGGTGATACGATCACGATCGCCGCTTATAATCAATATGATAAATGCACCGTCAGCAGCACGATCCGTCCTTTTTAGGGAAATCATCCGTTTTTTTCTGCTGTTTTATCATCCTTTTATTTTCGTACATCATGCGGTCGGCGGCATTGATAAAATCTTTGTCGTCAAGCGCGCAGTATCCGATGGCGTAACTGATCGGAACGCTGCTGGACCGGTTGTAGAGGCGGCATTGTTCCGTCAGCTCCTGCAAAAACGCCTCCGCGTCCTTTTCATACAGGACCGCAAATTCATCGCCGCCCTGCCGGTACGCTTTCCCGTTTTCACCGACTGCTCCGGCAAGCAGGGCGGCAAAGCCCTGCAGCATCTCGTCGCCCGCCGAATGTCCCACCGTATCGTTGACGAGCTTTAAGTCGTTTAAGTCCGCAATCATATAGTACCCCTTCGGATGCTCCGGGAGTCTTTCGAGATCCCGCTCCAGCGCATTCCGGTTATAGATATGCGTCATATAGTCAATATAGGCAAAGCGGCTTCCCATCTCGGTACAAAACGCAATGACATTCCGCATACAGTCATGCCTCGTGGCGGATTCCTCTTTGGAAAGAACTTTCACCTCGATATTAAAACTGTCCGTACCGTATTTTTCCTGTACGGTGCTTTTTACCCTATCCAGAACCGTATGCGCCCGCTCCTCGGCATTGCAGACAAACGCCACGCCGTTTTCACAGACACGATAGCCCTGCATACGATACGTCTTCATCGCCCGGTGTATGTCCTGCAAAATTTGAATATCCTGTTTCCAGTCAAAATTGTTTTCCGTTTTATAAAAACAGAGAACGGCAACGATCATTTTTTGTTTTTCAAAATCCGATTCCCTTAAGACGGTTTCAAACGAATATTGGTTAAACAGCGCCGTTTTCTCGTCCACATATTTTTCCGTATTCTCGTTGCTCAATATCAGACCGAGCATAATGAGCGTAGAGCAGACGATCGCCAAGAGTACTTCCGGCATGAGTATCTGGATCGCGGACGTCACAATGTAGATCGGAACGGCGAGAATGATCGCCATTCTTTTTTCCCCATCTAAAATGTCCCAATAGCGGACGCAGTAATAGAGGATCAGAATCAGGTAGATCACGACGCTTCCGTATAGCGCGTAAGCCTTCGGACCCAACGAATATGCCGTCGATGTCCCTTGTATGTAGGTGATCGGCAGCACCAGTATCCCCGCCGCGGACACGACGACGGGAATGCTCTGACAGATTTTGAGCGTCCTGCCAAACTGCAGTTTTGTTTCCAGATAACTTCTCATATATAAAAACAACAGATAAATAAATCCCAGTATCGACAACAGATAAATGATATGTGCAATCAGATTCACCCAATCCGGGATCCGGTCCCTGTGATTGACCGTATAAACCGTGATCAGATCGAATACCGCGTTCAGAAGCGCCACGCCGGTCAGTACCTGAAAGATCCTCGTTGACCGGATTGGAATATGCGGCTTCCGATAATAAAACCCGACCATATAAATGATAAATAAAAGGCATATGGTGGATGTTTTCAATAACAGCATACAAAAAATCCCTCTCTTTCATGCATACAGTCAGACCGCATTGTTTTCATTATATTCCGCGACGGATAAAAAAGCAATGCTTTCCACGCAAACGCAGCCTTGAAAGGTAAATTCCATTATATCCTGCCTTGTTTCTCCAAAATTACTT
>JAMPHA010000061.1:0-9506 GCA_023663615.1 Clostridium sp.
AATAATCCCGTATTATCCTCCATTCACCTCCATCCAATTCCGCGGATGCTTGCGCACCAGTATATCCTTCTGCTTCGCGTTCGACACATGCGTATAGATTTCCGTCGTGCTGATGGAACTGTGTCCGAGCATCCGCTGGATGTAACGAATATCCACGTCCTGCTCCAGTAAGAGCGTGGCAAAAGAATGCCGGAACATATGCGGCGTGATATGCTGCGTGATGCCGGCAAGCTCCGCGTAGCGGTTTATCATAAAACGAACCGACTGATCGGACAATTTATGCTGCAATCGATTCACAAAAAAATAACCGCAGACCCCTATTTCTTTCCGAAAAGTCTCCCGATACAATTCCAAAGCGGAGATCACCTCCCGATTGCCAAGCTGGATCATCCGCTCTTTTGCACCTTTTCCGTAAATCAAAATATTATTACTTTCCAAATCTATATCCGACGGTTTTAACGAACACAACTCTGAGATTCTCATTCCGGTCGCAAATAACAATTCCATCACGGCAATATCCCTGATACAGCACCGCCGCTGATATTCTGACTTTGCTTGATCTTTTTGCGCATAAATAGCGGAAAGAAACGCCTGAATCATATGAAACGGAATAGTCTTGGGAAGCAGCTTTGCCTCCCGAAAGCGGATGTCCAGCCTGGCAAACGGATTTTCATGTAATACCTCTTTGTATTCCATATAATGAAAAAACGCTTTCAAGCTTGCAATCTTCCGCTTCACGGTTTTTGGTTTATAGAGCCTGTGCAGACTCGTGATAAAATCGTCCAGCACATTTTTCGCCGCCCAATCGGAAAGCCCGGCGCAAAAATCCTCATACTGCCGTAAGTCGATCCGATAGGCTTTCAATGTCTTGTCATCCAAACGCTTCCGATCATGACAATATCCCATATACTCTTTCACACAACAATTCAATGTACTCATAAACAGACACACTCCTCTTTTGTTTTTTAACCCATTATGCAATTGCGTTCGCGGGTTGTCCATTCAGTTTTTTCAAACGTAATTTATCATCCGATCAACAATCGGATTCCTTTCTTCGGAATTGCATCCCTGTTCAAAATAGGTTATAATTGATTGCACTGATAAATCAAATGGAGGTATAGAAAATATGAACAAGCCAAAACATATGGCGGAACTGCTTAAAATCATTTTTCTATGGGTCGGTATTCCGTTTATCCTAATAGGATTATTCTGTTTTATCGGCATATTAAGACCGACGACAGATTCCGCAATTCAAACGCCGACCCTTCTGGGAATTATTTTTTTATCTCTCGGTATCGCCTTTCTCGTTGCGCAGTTTGTCCTGAAAGGCATTTGCTTACAAAAAACGAAATTGCATCACGAATTACTGACGGGCGGGGCTAAGATAAACGGAACCGTAGAAAAAGTGCGTCTACTAAATTATGCGCAGTATGGAAAACAATCTCCCTATGTCGTCTTTTATACCTATACCCATCAGGGAAACGTTTATCATCACAAGAGCGATTTCTTATGGGAAAAGCCCCTTGTTACGGAGCATGATCCGGTCGTCGTATATGCAAGCGATGCCGGAGACTCCACGATTTCCTTATGAGCTTCCAGCACCAAAAGTCTGCTTATAAATTTGTAACCTTTTAAGAGAAAAATGCTTGATTGAGCGTGTCGGCTCTAATAAAACGGGGTGTTGGAAAATTATAAATAAGCAGCTGTAAAAAGTCCCCTTAACCGCCGCATAACAAGAGGTTAAAATGATGCGTAAAGGATTAGAATGGACCTTTGACACCGTTGTAGAACAATACGAAAAATGGCGCCCCGGATACGTCCCGGCGCTGTATGCGGATTTATTCGCCTACCGGCCGCTCGATAAAACAAGCCGCGCCGTGGAAATCGGTATCGGCAGCGGGCAGGCAACCCTGCCTGTTTTGCAGACCGGCTGCAGCGTCATGGCGATCGAATACGGAAACAATTTTTCGGAGTTCTGCCGCAAAAAGTTTCAAGCATTCCCGAATTTTTCCGTCGTAACGTCCAAATTCGAAGATTTCCCGCACGAAGATTGTTCCTGCGACCTTATTTATTCCGCGTCCGCTTTCCATTGGGTGCCGGAAGAATCCGGATACCAAAAAGCATTTGCCATGTTAAAAAGCGGTGGCGCATTTGCCCGTTTTGCCAATCATCCGTACAAAGATAAAAAACGGACGGAACTCAGCCAAAAAATCAATGACATTTACGCTGTCTATATGCCCGGAAGCAGGGAACCCGCAGAATACAAGGAATCCGATACAAAAGAGCGCGCAGAGATCGCGCGCAGATACGGATTTACCGATATTTGTTATCATCTTTACCACCGGACACGGACGTTTGCCGCCAAAGAATACACGGCTCTGCTCGGAACCTATTCGGATCACCGGGTCTTGGAGGAGTGGACACGGAATGCGTTTTTCTCCGAGATCGAAGCGGCGATCAACGCATTTGGCGGCAAGATCACGATTTATGACACGATCGACTTAGAGCTTGCGCGAAAACCCTAAAATTTTTCCAAAGAAAAGGGAGACAACAACCGCCATGGAATACAAAGAAAACACCCTGACCTACGAAGACTACGCGAGCCTGCGTGAAAGTGTCGGCTGGCTTAATTTTTCAAAAGAGCAGTCGGAAAATGCGATCCGGAACAGTCTGTATGTCGCGACCGCCGTGGAGAACGGCGAGACAATCGCGATGGGAAGGCTTATCGGCGACGGACAATATGATCTGATCGCGGACGTCATCGTGCGCCCCGATTTTCAAAAGCAAAAGATCGGCACCGCCATCCTGAACATGCTGCTTGCCTACGCCGCCGACCATACGCCTGACGGCGGGCGCTCCAGTATCCAGTTGATCGCAGAACCGGGCAAAGAACCGTTTTATGAATCCCTCGGTTTCAAAAAAATACCGCATGAATATTGCGGCTGCGGCATGCGAAAAATCATTCGGAAAACATAACGGCGCGAAAGCTTCTTGATAAAAACCCCGTCTGTGGTATAATAAACTCAAAAATCCAGCCGCGCCGGCTGTTATCCAAATAAAGCAGGAGTTTACACTTATGAAAAAATTTATCATCCCACTGATTTCCATAATTCTTTGTCTCGCGACAGGCATTACTTTTTTTGCCGTTCCCGCATCGACTGCATCCGCCGCCGCGGAGCAGGAACCCTATCATTTTGTATTCATATGCCCGAATAAGGCGCACGAGTATTGGATGCCGATCATAGAGGGGATGCACAGAGCGGACGACAAACAGGGCACGACAACGGAAGTCATCGGTCCCGACAGCTATGCTAATTGGGAAGAAAATCTGATCGCCAACATGAACGCCGTTTTACAGCGCGAAGACAAGCCGGACGGCATCATCGTCCGCGGCGGCGTTCACGATATGGATGAACTAATCGACGAAGCCGTCAGTATGGGAATCCCGGTCTTTACCATAGACACCGACGAACCGGATTCGGCACGCGCCGCATTCATCGGCAACGATTCTGCCGTGACCGGAAGAAAAGCGGCGCAGGCAGTCGTCATGCAGGTACCGGAGGGTTCGAAGATCGGCATGGTGATGTCCACGGAGGACTCGGAAGACGCCGGCTTCGATATACGCCGCGCTTTCGAGAATATAGTAAACGATTACGGTATGGAAGTGGTTGACACGACGTATCTCGTTACAAATAGTTTAGCGGATTCTGCGCAAAATGCCATGCAGCAGGAAGCGGATACCGTTTCCGCGATCAAAGAAATGCTGGAAAACACCCCTGACATCACGGTCGTGTTTACCACCGGCGCCGTCAACGCGGGGTATGCCGCAAAAGCCAAGGAGGAACTGGGACGGGACGATCTTGTGATCGTCGGTCAGGATGATATTACGGAAAATATCGAATATGTGAAAAAGGGCGTGATCTATGCCGTTACCGCACAGCGCACGGACCTCATGGGCTATTTAAGCGTCCTTAATTTCAAAAAATATCTGGATACAGGAACGCTTCCCAAAACCGTCTACGATACGGGCATCACACTCGTCACTCTTGACAATGTAGATTCCTATAAAGATTTTGATTCGATCCTCAACACCACAACGACGACCGTACGCGTCGGCTATTATGACGATAACGAACCGGCGTTTCAAAGCGGTTTTTCCGACGGTGCGCGGAAATCGGGATACGCATATGATTACTATCAGATGCTGGCGTCGTTTGCGGGCTGGAAATATGAGTATGTGTACGGCAGCAAAGAAGAAATCCGCCAAATGCTGATCGCCGGCGACATTGACATCATGGCGGGCGCATATAAAACGACGAGTGTTCTCGCCGATCATGTAAATTTTTCAACGATGAGTATGGGACTGGAAGACAACCGCTACTTTGCCGTCAGAAAGTCCGATACCGCCCTGCTTAACGAGTTAAATTATGCCATGACGCAGATTGATACGTTTTTCCCGACGTTTACGCTGGAATTACGCCAGAAATATTACAGTCAGTCCTCGCTCCAGTCTCTGACCGAGCGCGAGGAAGCGTGGCTGATCGGAAAAAACACCTTAACGTTCGGGTATACGCGCCATCATCTTCCTTTTTCCGATCAGGATGAGGACGGCAATCCCATTGGACTTGTAGGAAAACTTATCAGCTCACTTGAGGAGTTTACAAATATTGAAGTGGTTCCGGTGTGCTTCGAGTATGTTGCGGATTTAGAGACCGCTCTGCAAAATCATACCGTGGACATCGGATTTCCAATGTATTCCGATCTTTGGCTCGCAGAAAGCAAAGGTCTGCGGCAGACGGAGCCGGTGATTACAGACCGGATGATGATCATTTACCGTGGCAAATATACAGACGACATTACCTCAAGTATCGCCGTTTCGAAAACGTCGCTCGGATTACTGGAATATGTGCCAAACAACTATCCCGACGCACTCATCACAGAATATGAGGATTTCAACGAAGCGATAGATGCCGTGCGTTCCGGTAAAGCAAAATGTATCATAGGATACTCCAGCATTTTACAGCGGATACTCAGCGGTTATGATGACGTCAATAAATTTAATATCAGTTATCTCAATCAATCCGAGGAGCTGTGCCTGCTGGTCAATCAGGATAACGCGATTTTAGCCGTCATCCTCGATAAAATGATCAACCAGATCAATTCTGAAGAAATAACGGGAACCTTAATGCAATATGCGAATATCGCGGGATCGCAGCCTACCTTTATGGATTTTTTTAAGCGGTATGCTTATCTTTTTGCGATCGTGTTCATCATATTTTTTACCGTGCTTGCTCTGACGTTTATTTTTTACATAAGAAAATCTCACGCGTATAACAGGCAGCAGGCACAAATGCAGCTTTCGCTTCAAAACGCGCTCGAACTGGCGGATGCGGCAAATAAAGCAAAGACAAACTTTTTGTCGAGCATGAGCCACGACATCCGTACTCCGATGAATGCCATTGTCGGAATGACGAATATCGCCAAAAAGCATACGGACGACGAAGAAAAATTAAACGACTGCCTTGATAAAATAACGCTGTCAAGCCAGCATCTTTTAACGCTCATAAACGATGTTCTTGACATTTCCAAAATAGAGAGCGGCAAGCTTACGCTCACCCCGATCAATTTTTCACTGCGCAGATTAGTGGAAAATCTTGTCAATATTGTGCGCCCCATGATAAAGTCCAAGGCGCAGGAATTTGATGTGCATATTCACGGCATCGACTGCGAAACCCTGTACGGTGACGAACTGCGCGTCAGTCAGGTGTTTATCAATATTTTAAGCAATGCGGTCAAATATACGCCGGAAGGCGGCAAAGTCATCCTTGACTTGTACGAGGAACGCATAGACGGTCAGACAGTACAGCTTACCTATACGGTCAGTGACAACGGCATCGGCATGAGTCCGGAATATATGGAGCATATGTTTGATGCGTTTACGCGCGCCGACGACAGCCGTACCAATAAAATACAGGGCACAGGGCTTGGACTTGCGATCGTAAAGCAGATGGTGATGCTGATGAACGGCAAGATCCATTGCGAAAGCGAGCCGGATAAAGGAACGACGTTTACGGTAAAACTCGAACTGCCCATCGGCGAGGATGACAGCCGCGTTTACACGCTTCCGCCGATCGACATTCTGTTTGTGGACGATGATGAAATTTTCCTTACCATTACAAAGGACACCGTAGAAGAAATGGGCGCGCGGGCGGAAACGGCGCACAACGGGGAAATAGCGCTTGAACTCGTCAAAAAACGACACGAGGCAGACAACGATTACGCCGTTGCCGTGGTCGATTGGAAAATGCCGGAAATGAGCGGTGCGCAGACCGTACGCGCCATACGCGATATTGTGGGCGAAAATATGTCGATCATCCTTGTGACCGCCTACGATTGGTCGGATATAGAGGACGAGGCGAACGACAGCGGCGCAAACGGTTTTATCTGCAAGCCGTTGTTTAAGTCCTATTTGTCCGAAAAGATAGCGCATGTACTCAAGGCAGAAAAAGGAAGCAATGTGACTGCGGAAACCGGAAACGACGATCTCAACGGATTACATGTGCTCATAGCCGAGGATAACGACATCAATTGGGAGGTCGCAAGCGAGGTGCTTGGCATGTACGGAATCGTCACCGAACATGCCGAAAACGGAAAGATGGCTGTGGAAATGATGCAAGACGCAGCGGACGGGAAATACGACCTGATCCTGATGGACATCCAAATGCCCATCTTAAACGGCAGGGAAGCAACAAGGGAAATCCGCAAATCTTCGCGGGATTATGTCAAGAATATTCCCATCATCGCAATGACTGCGGATGCGTTCGCCGAGGATATTTCCTCCTGCCTTGCGGCGGGCATGAACGGGCATGTTGCCAAGCCGATTGATACGGACAAGCTCTTTCAGGAGATCCGGCGCGTGCTGAACGGTTGAAAGGATACGCAAGGGTCGCTGCTCAATAAAGAATCACGCTGTATAAATTCTTCAGGGAAACGACATCTCCTATAGGTGTCGTTTCCCTGTTGCCGCTACTGATCGCCGTCCTCCACGATCCTCCCGTTACGCATGCGCACAACCGCATCGAATTGTTTCAAAAACTCCGGTTGGACATTGTGTGTCACCATCAGAATCGTCCTGTTCGTGGAAAGCAGCCATTCCGCGATCTGCCGCTCCGTCTGCGAATCCACGGCGCTGAACGGCTCGTCCAGCACCAGCAGTTCTCTCCCCGACATCAGTGCCCGGATCAACGCCAGGATCTGCTTTTCTCCGCCGCTTAACTTCGAGCAATCCTCTTTTTCCGTCAGCTTAGCGCTCATTTTCATTTTCTCCAAATCCGCCCGGTCATAGCTCCCAAACATCGTGACATTATCGGCAAAATTCTCCTCATAGATGTGCGCATCCTGCCCGATATAACCTGCAAAAGAAGTGACGTCCGCCTCCGACAAATCCCGTCCGTCCACCTGTATGGAACCGGTTTCAAGCACTGCATATCCCATCAGCGATTTTAAGATCGTGCTTTTTCCGGAACCGCTCTCGCCGATGATGGCGTACTTTTTTCCCTGTAAAAAACAATAGGAGAAATGCTCCACTCGGAAATTGGGGTACCGGACGCCCACGTCCTCATAGCGGATTTCACGAAAAGAAGCAATTGCTTCTCCTTCCGGATCTACGCGCGCAATTTCCGCAAGCAGCTTCTCTTTTACGCCGCTCACGGATTTCATGGCATTGATACTGTCCACCACCATCCGGAGCGGATGGGAAAATTCCCGGATATAAGTGATCGTTGCCGTCGCCACCCCGACCGTGATCTTCGAAAGCGCCAACAAGATTACAAGGACCACAAATGCGGAAATATCAATGATATACATGACGCTTCCATTCAATACATTGGTAAATGTTTTGAACGTACCGAACGAAAGGCGGGCATTTTCCAGCATCCCGGATTCCTTTTCATGCCGCGCCGCCACCTGCTTTCGCGTATCTCTGTTCAGGTTGCCGTACCCCTGCAGCAGGTCGTTGACTTTGTTGATATATCTGCCGTTTCTGTGCAGCAGATCGTCCTTTTTCTCCGCCAGTTTTTTCCCCGTAAGCTCCGGCAGGAACAACGTGACAGCAGAAAAAAAGTAAATCACTATCGCAATCCGTATATCCAGCGAAAAAATAAAAGCGGCATACACGACCAGCCCGATCACCGACTCCAAAACGTCCAAACAGTCATTGAGATATTCGTTCCACGCCTCCACGTCGTTATCCAGCATGGAAGTGTATTCGCCCAGACTTTTTTTACCAAACTCCTGCGGCGGCCTGCGGATCGTTGCCGAAAACAGGTCTTTTCTTACCATGGTCTTAAAAGAGCAGTCGATCTTCCACGCCGTATGCTGGGTTATGTACTGCGCCGCCATCCCGATCACGATGCAGCCGATAAACAGCGCGATAAACCAAACCGCATGAGAAAGCGCGCGCCCGTCCGAATAATCGCAGTCTATCATTTCCTTGATGATGTAGGGGAGCGCCGCAATCGCCACAATATAGATTCCGTAAAAAATCATCCGCTTTGCAATTTGAGGAAAAAGTTTTGCAATGTACTTTTTCATGCTCATGTCTTTTTTATCCGATCAGATAATCCTTTCCTCCAATCTGTCAGACAAAGTATAACACAAAACAAATCGGGCGAAAAGAACCGATTGAAATGCTTCGCGCCCGCGTTGTTTTGCATTTGAAACGCTATTCTTGAAAAAATTAAGCAGCGCCATCGTCAGAATGATCGTGAAAATCGCTTTCTGCCGCGCCAGATAACGAAAGCCCTCCGCGCATCCTTCAAAAAGGGAGCTCTTTTCATCTTTTAACTGCTCGTCTTCGGGAATCTGTATCAGCAACAGCAGCACGGCGAACGCAAAAGCAAAGCTCGCAAGATCTACGAATAATACGACCGTTAATCCTCCGAACGCAAACAGCGACGCGGAAAGCACCGGCGCCAGTATCATAATCAGATTGCCGGAAAACGAATTCATACCGCTCACCTGCGCAAGCTTCTCCTCCGGAACCATTTTTCCGACCGCCACCGCAGAAGCCGGTCCCTGGAATGCATTCATCCATCCGATCACAAAATTGACGATATAAATATGAACGATCTGCAATCCGCCCGACATGCTGAAAACAAGCACGCTCACGGAACATGCCGCGGCGATCGTATCCGACACCAGCATGATCTTTTTTTTGCTATGCCTGTCAACAAACGCTCCCGCCACAAGGCTCGTCAGAATATACGGCACATAATTAAAAAAAGACATCAAAGAAACCGTCAGGGCGGAATGGCTCTGCGAATATGCCCATAAGATCAGCGCAAATCCCGTGATCTGGCTTCCTAACTGCGATACCGTCTGACTTAGCCAAAAAATGATATATTTTTTATAATTTTGTTTCATCGAATTTCTCTCCTTATAGTTATCTTTCCTAGGCATTTGTTAAATGCCGTTCCCTATTGATTTTACTGGTTTTTCTCGTTGTT
>JAMPHA010000062.1:0-9335 GCA_023663615.1 Clostridium sp.
AAGAGGCTCTCCTTCTATGGAATTAGTGCGAATTATTTTTTCCTTTCAAGGCTGCCATCGTCTACATTTCACACATTTTCTATGCCATTTATGGTAATTTTATCCAATTTACACAGAAGTCAATCCGCAATTTTTACAAAAGTCACCTGATCCGTTCTCTCCTCATGCAAAAATCCGGCGCCCCCTTTACCTATACCGTCTCACACACTTCTTACAAGCGCTTCGACTTCTCCACACATGCCGTCAGCGCCTCCACGACCGCGCTCCGCATCCCCGCGCTCTCTAACACACGCACGCCCTCGATCGTCGTGCCGCCGGGCGAACACACCATATCTTTCAGTTCTGCGGGATGCTTCCCCGTCTCAAGGATCAGCTTCGCCGTTCCTAAGACCGTCTGCGCCGCAAACTCATACGCCTGCGCCCGCGGCATACCGCCGAGCACCGCCGCGTCCGCCATCGCCTCCACAAACATACACACATAGGCAGGCGCGCTCCCCGCTACCGCTCCGACCGTATCCATCAGCCGCTCCGGCACTTCCACCACGCGTCCGAACGAGGAGAGCAGTGTCTGCGTCAGCGCCTTATCCTGTTCGGTCACGTTTCCGTGATAACATACGCCCGTACAGCCCTCGCCGACAAGCGCCGGCGTATTGGGCATACACCGCACCAGACGGAGCGTTTTCCCAAATTCCTGCTCGATATAGGCGGTCGTCTTCCCTGCTGCAATGGAAATAACAAGTGTTTTTTCATTAACACAGTCCTTCACCTGCGCGATCACCTGTGGAAACATCTGCGGCTTGACCGCCAGAAAAAGCACGTCCGCCTCCGCCGCCACGCGGCAGTTGTCAAGCGTTGTCTCCATCCCGAACCGCTGCGACGCCGCCTCGACCGTTTTGGCGCTTGCCGCCGAGCCGATCAACGCCTCCGGCGTAACCACCTGCTTTTCCAGCATACCGCCGATCATTGCCTTCGCCATATTGCCAAGTCCGATAAAACCGATTTTCATATGTTCTGTCTCCTTCCGCCGCGCCGTTTTCTCCTGCCTGCCGCCGCATCCGCACGCTCCGCCGTTTTCTCCTGTCTTTCACCGCATCCGCACGCCGCGCCGCTGACGCGCCGCCTCATACAACAAAATCCCCGCCGCCATCGCCGCATTTAAGGATTCCACCTGTCCCGCCATCGGGATCGTGATACAGGACTGCGCGCACTTCACCGTCTCCTCCCGCAGTCCGTTTCCCTCATTTCCGATCAAAAAAGCACACGGTTCCCGGTAATCCGGCGTATCATAGACATACGCCCCCTCCGCCGGACAAGCCGCGTAGGTATGCACGCCCGCCGCCGCAAGCTCTCCCAGCGCCTCCGCTAAATCCTCCGCCACGACAAACGGCACCCGGTACACGGAACCCATCGTGGAACGGATCGTCTTCGGGCTGTAAAGATCCGCCGTATCCCGCGTCAGGATCACACCCGTTACCCCCGCGCCCTCCGCCGTCCGGAACATCGTGCCCAGATTTCCCGGATCCTGTATCCGCTCTAAAACAAGAAACAGCGGTGTTTCGCCGCCCGTTTCTTTCAATAACATATGTAATTGATAATGTGACTGTCTGACCACGCTCAAAATGCCCTGCGGCGTTTTGGTATCGCTGATCTTGCGGAACACCTCGCTGCTCACGATTTCGAAGGAAAGCGCCTCAAGCTTCTCCCGCATGGCGCCATCCGCCCCGCGATAACAGGCTTCCTCCACGTACACCTCCGCAATGCGGTCAGCCGGCGCTTCCATAAACAGTTTGCGCCCCTCCGCCAGAAAGACATCCGCCTCTGCGCGCGCTTTGGGCTTCGCAGAAAGCTCCACAAGCTCTTTTACTTTTTTATTAGAGACGCTTGTGATCATGCGCTCCCCTTTCCTATCCTGCCGAAAATTCCCCTTTGGCTGTCCCGCGTCACTGTGCGAGCACACGGCTCACCTCATACTGGTACTCGGAAATATCCTTCGTCATCGCCAGCGCTTCCTCAATGTCAAAATCCTGAAACTCTCCGTTCCTATAACCGACAACGCGGTTGGTCTTACCCTGGCAGAGAATATCCGCCGCATAAGCGCCCATCACCGACGCATAAAAACGATCCTTGCAGGTCGGATTGCCGCCGCGCTGCATGTAGCCTAAGATCGTCGCCCTCGTCTCAATGCCCGTCGCCGCCTCGATACGTCTTGCCATGGACGTGGAATGTCCGATGCCCTCCGCATTGATGATGATGTGGTGCGTCTTTCCGCGCTTTCTGTTCACGATAATATTATTGATGATATTCTGCTCGTTATAATCGTATTTCTCAGGGATCAGAATATCCTCCGCGCCGTTCGCAACACCGCACCACAGCGCAATATAGCCCGCGTTGCGTCCCATGACCTCTATGATACTGCACCGCTCATGGGAAGAAGAAGTATCCCGCACCTTATCGATCGCGCTCATCGCCGTATTGACCGCCGTGTCAAAACCGATCGTATAATCCGTGCAGGCAATGTCTAAATCGATCGTTCCGGGAAGTCCCACGGTATTGATCCCGTTGCGCGCAAGTGCCTGCGCGCCGCGGTACGAACCGTCCCCGCCGATCACGACCAATCCGTCGATCCCGTGTTTACGGCACATTTCCGCGCCCTTTTCCTGCCCTTCCGCCGTCTTGAACTCAGAGCAGCGCGCCGTGCCGAGGATCGTTCCGCCGCGCTGGATAATATCCGACACCGAGTGCCGGTCCATATCGACGATCTCCTCGTTCAAAAGCCCCTGATACCCCTTTTTGATTCCTTTTACCGCAACGCCGTTCGCCAGCGCCTTTCTCACAACGGAACGGATCGCCGCATTCATACCGGGCGCATCCCCGCCGCTCGTCAATACACCGATTGTCTTGATCTGATTCGCCATCGCTCTACCACGCCCTTTCCGTCAACCGTTTTTCCAACTAAAACCATTTTCATTTTAATTCATTTTGCATTTTTTTTCAATACGGGATAGCTGATCTTCACGTTTTCCTCGCCAAATGCGTCCGCAAGCTGCTTCATTACTTCCGCGTCGGCATGGATCTTCCAGTTTGCGTCCAGTTCTTTTTTCGCGCGAATATCTTCTATATAAATAACAACGCTGTCCTTCCCCTCCTGCTCCCACAGCAGGGTTTTCAGCCGTTCCTCTGAGGTCTGATACGCCTCTTTCGTCGGAAACTTGATCCACACGCTGCGCGGGACATCTTCAAAAAACGAAATGCGCTCACAGATGAGTTTTGCGTCCTTATCCTCCTCCGCCGAGACGCGCCCCGTGATAAATACCTTGGCGTCCTCGATCAGCTTCGCGGAATTTTGTTCATAATCGCGTGGAAAAACAACCACTTCGATCGTGCCGACCAGATCCTCCAGCGTGAGAAACGCCATGACCTTATCATTTTTTGTATATTTGATCTTTTTATCCGAGATCAGACCGCCCGCCGTCACTTTCTGACCGTCCTCCAGCGCGGTTTTCCCCGTCTCCTCATCCAAGTGGAAATCCGTTGTTTTTGCCGAGATGCAGCGCTCCCACAAAGACTGGTACTGCTCCAGCGGATGACCGCTGACGTAAACGCCGAGCACCTCTTTTTCGAAGGCGAGCAGCATATCCTGCCCGTATTCGCCCACGTCGGGCAGCGTGATCTCCAGCGCCTCGCGGCTTTCCTCGCCGACTAAGTCAAACAAGGACATCTGGCCCGCCATATGATTTTTTTTGTCCTGATGCAGCAACTCCATGATCTGCACATACACGCACATAAACTGCTTGCGCGTACCGCCCAGGCCGTCAAATGCGCCCGCCTTGATAAAGTTCTCAATGGCGCGCTTGTTGATCTCGCACTCCGCGTCGCTCATTCTTGTCAGGAAATCCTTGATGCTCTTGAATTTACCGCCGCGCTCCCGCTCCGCCACGACCGCCTCGATGACCGGTCTGCCGACCGTCTTGATCGCCGTCAGCGCATAGCGGATCTTGCCGTCGGAAACGGAAAATCCGCCGCTCCCCTCGTTGATGTCAGGCGGCAGGATCTCGATCCCCATGCCGCGCGACACGAGAATATATTCGCACGCCTTACCCGGATTGTCGATCACGGACGTTAAGAGCGCCGCCATAAACTCGACCGGATAATAATGCTTCAGGTACGCCGTCTGATAAGAGACGACTGCATAGCACGCCGCATGGGATTTATTGAACGCATATTTCGCGAAATCCATCATCGTATCGTAGATCTGGCTGGCGACTTCCGGCGCAATCCCGATCGACTCACAGCCCGGCACGCCCTCCTCTTTGTTGCCGTACACAAAGTTCTTGCGCTCCTGCTCCATGACGTACTGCTTCTTTTTGCTCATGGCGCGGCGCACCAAGTCGCTTCGTCCAAGCGTATAGCCGCCCAAGTCGCGCACGATCTGCATAACCTGTTCCTGATACACGATACAGCCGTAGGTCGCCTCTAAGATCGGCTGCAGCTGCGGGCAGGCATAGGTGATCTCGTTCACATGATCTTTTCCGTAAATATACTTCGGGATAAAATCCATCGGTCCCGGACGGTAAAGAGAAATACCGGCGATAATATCCTCCAGCGTGCGCGGCTTTAACTCCTTCATGAAGCTTTTCATGCCGCCGCTCTCTATTTGGAAGATGCCGTCCGTTTTTCCCGTCCCGATCTCGTCAAACACCGCTTTATCGTCATAATCGATCTCATTTATGGAAAGCGTGACGCCCCGCGTCTGCTCAATATTGCGCACCGCATCCTGAATGACCGTCAGCGTCCGAAGCCCCAGAAAATCCATTTTCAAAAGACCAAGCTGCTCGATCGTCGTCATCGTGAACTGCGTTGTGATCTCGCCCTCGGCGCCTCTGGAAAGCGGCACAAACTCCTCCGCCGGACGCTGACAGATCACGACGCCCGCCGCATGGATCGACGTGTGGCGGGGCAGTCCCTCTAAACGTTTCGCCATGTCGATCAGCTCATGCACCTGCGCGTCGCTCTCGTAAAGCGCGCGAAGCTCCGGATTGATCTCCAGCGCGCGCGCAAGCGTAATGTTCAGTTCATACGGGATCATTTTGGCAATGTTGTCCACAAAGGCGTACGGCAGGTCCATGACGCGCCCGACGTCGCGGATGACGCCCTTCGCCGCGAGCGTACCGAATGTCACGATCTGGACAACCTTGTCCGCACCGTACTTTGCCGTCACATAATCGATGACCTCCTGACGGCGCTCATAGCAGAAATCCACGTCTATATCCGGCATGGACACACGCTCCGGATTGAGGAATCGTTCAAATAACAGTTGGTATTTAATCGGATCAATATCCGTGATATGCAGACAGTAGGACACGATGGAACCTGCCGCAGAGCCTCTCCCCGGTCCGACCGCGATCCCGTGTTCCCGCGCATAGTTGATATAATCCCAGACGATCAGGAAATAATCGACATAACCCATGTTCCGGATGACGTCCAGCTCATAGGCAAGCCGCTCGGAAAGTCCCTCCCCTCCCTGCGGATAGCGCTCTTTCATTCCCCGGTTACAGAGTTCATTCAAGTAGCTCCAGGAATCATAGCCCTCCGGCACGTCAAAATGCGGCAGCTTCGTCACGCCGAACTCGATCGTCACCTCACAGCGGTCCGCAATGCGCTGCGTATTCTCAAGCGCCTCGATCGCGTAGGGGAACACCGTTTTCATTTCGTCCTCGCTCTTGACATAGTACTGCCCGCCCTCGTAACGCATACGGTCCTCGTCCGCAAGCTTTTTTCCGGTTTGCAGGCAAAGCAGAATATCATGCGGTTTCACGTCATCCGCGTAGGTATAATGCACGTCGTTCGTCGCCACAAGCGGGATGTCCAGCTCTTTCGACATCGCCATAAGCGCCATGTTCACGGTCTGCTGCGTCGGGATCCCGTGGTCCTGTAATTCCAAAAAGTAATTGCCCTTGCCGAAAATCGCCTCATAGCGCAGCGCGGTCTTTTTTGCCTCCTCGATCAATCCCTTGGCAATATTGCGCTGCACCTCCCCGGCAAGGCAGGCGGAAAGCGCGATGATGCCCTCATGAAATTCCTCAAGCAGTTCCATGTCCACACGGGGCTTATAGTAGTAGCCTTCCGTAAAACCGCGAGATACGATCTTCATCAGGTTTGCATAACCCGTGTTATTTTCCGCCAGCAGCACCAGATGATAATAGCGGTCGTCGGAAACATGTGTCTCCTTCTCAAAGCGCGATCCCGGCGCGACATACACCTCACAGCCGAGGATCGGCTTAATGCCCGCCTCCTGCGCCGCGCGGTAAAAGTCGATCACGCCGTACATAACGCCGTGATCCGTGATCGCGGCGGCATTCATGCCAAGCTCTTTCACTCGTTTTACATATTCTTTGATCTTATTGGAGCCGTCCAAAAGACTGTATTCGGTATGGACATGAAGATGTGCGAACGACATGCGCGCCTCCTTTATCATCTGACCGCCGGCGTGGAACCGCAAAATAAACAAAACCGCCGCAGGGTATCCCGTTTCATACCCGTTCAGTATAGCATAATCCGCGGCAGAAAAAAAGAGCCGCACAAAAAATCGCCGTGAGTTCAACGCTCACAGCGATTTTCCATACGCTTTTTGCAAATATTTCTTTTACAGATTCTTCTTTTACAAATATTTCTTTAACACGTCCACCTTGTCGAGCTTCTCCCATGGCAGGTCTAAGTCGTTGCGCCCGAAATGTCCGTACGCCGCGGTCTGCTTGTAGATCGGTCTGCGCAGGTCAAGCATCTTGATGATCCCCGCCGGTCTTAAATCAAAGTTCTCGCGGACGATCTCTACCAACGCTTTCGAAGTCGTTTTTCCCGTGCCGAACGTATCCACCATGATCGAAGTCGGCTCTGCGACGCCGATCGCATAGGACAACTGGATCTCGCACTTATCGGCAAGTCCCGCCGCCACGATATTCTTGGCAACATAGCGCGCCGCGTACGCCGCGGAACGGTCCACCTTCGTGCAGTCCTTTCCGGAAAATGCGCCGCCGCCGTGTCTTGCGTAGCCGCCGTAGGTGTCCACGATGATCTTACGCCCGGTCAGTCCCGCGTCGCCGTGCGGTCCTCCGATGACGAAACGCCCTGTCGGATTGATAAAGTACTTTGTATTTTCATCGATCAGTTCCTTCGGCAATACGGGATCGAATACATACTTTTTGATGTCCGCATGAATCTGCTCCTGCGAAACCTCCTCGTCATGCTGCGTGGATAACACGACCGCCTCTAAGCGGACCGGCTTATTATTTTCATCATATTCGACGGACACCTGGCTCTTGCCGTCCGGTCTTAAATAGGAAAGCGTTCCGTCCTTTCTGACCTTGGTAAGCTGTAATGCCAGCTTGTGCGCAAGGGAAATCGGGTACGGCATATATTCCTCGGTCTCGTTCGTCGCATAGCCGAACATCATACCCTGATCGCCCGCGCCGATCGCCGCAAGCTGTTCGTCGGACATTTTCGCCTCTCTCGCTTCCAGCGCTTTGTCAACACCCATTGCAATATCGGGCGACTGCTTGTCCAATGCGACCATGACCGCACAGGTGTTCCCGTCGAAACCGGTCTTCGCATCGTCATAACCGATCTCGTTGACTGTTTTCCTGACGATTGCCGGGATGTCCAGATTTGCCTTTGTCGTGATCTCGCCCGTCACAAGTACAAACCCCGTGCACGCCGCCGTCTCACAGGCAACGCGGCTCATCGGATCCTGCTCCATGCAGGCGTCTAAGATGGCGTCGGATACCGCGTCGCAAACTTTGTCGGGATGTCCTTCCGTTACGGATTCGGACGTAAATAAGTGTTTTTCCATGATTGTTTCCTCCTTTAGCTTTGCAAAAAAATAAGCCCGCAGCTAAGCGGACCTGATATAACAGATAATCAAATCCTCTTATTGTTCGATTGACCGCGCGTCGCCGTGCAGTCAACAATCTATTCGCTCAGGTTGGCACCTTCCTGTTACGGGGTTGCCGTGGCTTCACAGATCCTATGTATCTCCACCACTCCGAATAAGAGAATATCCCCCGTTATACGAGGGGCTCAATATGGAATTTTCTTATCTGCTAATAAGATACCGCAAACCTTTTGTCATGTCAATGGATTTGATTGACAATATTGTAAAAAAATTTTATAATTTTACTATCACAATTGTTCATTTTCAACGAAGGGATTTCTATGAAAAGACTAAGTACGCAGGAATTGGTTCCGGGCATGGTCACGGCGGAGGACGTCTACAGCTACAGCGATCAGCTGATCCTTCCAAAGGGACTTACCCTGACAGACAAAACCATAACAAAACTTGAGTTTTACTCCATTCTCTCCATTCGGATCGAGGACGAGCTCAATGAGGCTTTCGGGAAATCGGATCACGACGCTTCCGTTTCCGAGCATGTGCAGAACAGCCCCGAATTTCAGGCGTTCAAGCATTATTTTGATGAAGCTCTGGTCGGTTTTAAGAGCAGCTTAAACGATATTGTCGAGAACAATGCGCCGATCGACACGGATGCCATGTTAGAGCAGGCGCTGTCCCTGTTAGAGGCCAGACAAGCGTCTTTTAATGTGTTCACCATGCTGCAGAATATGCGTTCCTACGACGATATGACGTACGCGCACTCGATGAACGTCGCCCTGATCTGTAATATTTTTGCGCGCTGGCTCCACTTCCCGCAGGAAGACATCGAGCTGGCGACGCTGTGCGGTATGCTGCACGACATCGGCAAGCTCGTGATTCCCGATTTTATCATCAAAAAGCCTGCCAAGCTGACCGAGGAGGAATTTTCCGTCATCAAGACGCACCCCTATGAGGGCTACAAGATTCTCCGCGCGCAGAACGTAAACGAGCACGTATGCAACGCCGCTCTGATGCATCATGAGCGCTGCGACGGCACCGGCTATCCGCTCGGTCTTGTCGGCAACAAGATCGACAAATTCGCGAAAGTCGTCTCCATCGCCGACGTGTATGACGCGATGACGAGCGCGCGTATCTACCGCGGTCCGCTCTGCCCGTTCGAGGTGATCGACATTCTGGTCTCCGAGGGACTGCAAAAATATGACGCCGGCTACTATATGACTTTTATGAATAATGTCGTCACGACCTATCTGTTGAACCGCGTACGCTTAAGCGACGGACGCGAGGGCGAGGTCGTCTTTATCAATCCGGGCAGCCCCGCGCGGCCGACCGTGCGCGTGGACGGCTCCTTCGTCGATCTGTCCAAGGAGCCGGACCTCTCCATTGTAGAAATTATATAAAAAAGAGTTCCGCTCACGCGGCAATGTCATTAAGTTAGCATTGTATCCAAAAC
>JAMPHA010000063.1:0-9109 GCA_023663615.1 Clostridium sp.
CCATAAATTCCTTTTGAAACCCGTTCAAATTATCCATATAGTTCCCCCTGCAAATCCCGATTTGTCGAACTGATTATAGCACTGTCAATTTTCTGTTTCAACCTGCCTTTTTCCCACCTTTTCAAAAAAGCAGTTGACATCCCGCCCCAAACCCCGTATGCTTGTTAATTAAGAACTGCCGCGCAGGAATCCGGCAGTCAAAACCAAACATATGCGCTAGGGGAGCTTTCGCTGAGATTGAGTAGGAAATCGCCTTTCTGCTCTAACCCTCATCACCTGATTCGGTTAGTACCGACGTAGGGAAGCGGCTAAGAATGACAGAATCGCTTTCGTTTCTGTTATCTTACCACACAAGCCCCTCTTTGCCCACAGACAAGGAGGATTTTTTTATGTCACAATTTTTTTCCACACCAACCGTCAACAGCTGGGACGAACCGGTATTTCAATTGACGAGGGCAGGGATCGTCACGGTCGCCGTCCTGATCGCGCTGCTCATCCTGTGCTCCATTCTTTTTTTACAAAAAAAGAAACGCAGCGCCCGTCTCGCCACGAAGCAGCTCGTTTTTTCCGGCGTTGCCATGGCGCTTGCCATCGTCACCTCGGAGATCAAATTCGCAAGGCTGCCGTTCGGCGGCTCCGTCACGCTGTTCAGTATGCTCTTTATTGTTTTAATCGGCTATTGGTACGGCGCGGCGGCGGGGTTGATGACCGGCTTTGCATACGGACTGCTCCAGTTCATTTTTGATCCGGTCTTTTACACGCCCGCGCAGCTTCTCGTCGATTATCCGCTCGCGTTCGGCGCGCTCGGTCTGTCCGGCTTTTTCTGTAACCGGAAGCACGGGCTGATCGTCGGCTATCTTGTCGGCGTGTTTGTCCGCTATATGTTCGCCTTCCTTTCGGGCGTATTGTTTTTTGCATCCTACGCGTCCGACCAGTCGCCGGCCGGCATCATCACCTACTCGCTCGGCTACAATGCGACCTACATTGTCCCGGAAGTCGTCGTCACGCTCATCCTGCTCGCCATCCCGGCAGTATCCGGCGCCATGCGCAGGGTAAAGAGGATGGCTCTGGAATAAAAAATCGTGCTTCGCACGCTTTCAAAGAATCCGCTATGCGGATTCTTTTGGAACTGCTGACGCAATTCTTCACAGGTTACGAAACTGCCCGTCACTTAAAAAGAGTTCCGCCTGCGCGAAACTCTTTCAAAGACTTCCGCTACGCACGGAAGTCTTTTTGATGTAGTGATTCCATGAGTGCCGCCGGCACTTTCAGCAGACCGCCTTGCGGCAGTCCCGCCTCCCATTCTATTTCTCCCTTCTCCAACAAGCTTTTGACCTGACTTCTGGACAATCCCAAAATTTCCGCAATTTGCTTTTCCGGACGGATTTTCAGTTGACAGGGATTATGGACCACGGTGTGTTTACATTCCTCACATTGGTAGATCAGCCAAATATCCAGCTTATTGCCATTGGCATTGACACGGAACTTCTTTGTGTTTTGATAACAGGTCTTCCTGCCGCATTTCGGGCAGCTCCGAATGGCCAAGCTTGTTTCATTTTAATTCCCCCGAATTCGGGGGAATTAAATCATTTCAAAACATTTGTATTCTGTTCCTCCAAAATAGACATCTGATGTATTGCAATCTTATTGAGTTTTATTAAGCGTTCTTTTTGGCTCATCCCATCTTCAATCAGCACTGCATTGATATTTTCCATATTTGACAGGCATATCAATTCATTTATGCTCGCACAATCTCGGATATTGCCTTTTTTATCCGTATTCTTGTCCCGCCATTGTTTCGCTGTCATGCCAAATAATGCCATATTCAGCACGTCAGCTTCCGATGCATAAATGATAGAAGTCTGTTGTGGTGTTAGCTCTAACGGAATGAGATTCACTTTAATTGCATCGGTATGTATCCGATAATTGATCTTTGCTAATTCCCTCTTGGCACTCCACCCAAGTGAGGCTTGTTCTTCTTTCTTTAACCGCTCAAATTCCTTGATAAGATATAATTTGAACTGCGGAGATACCCAGCTTGCAAACTCAAACGCAATATCTTTATAGGCGTATGTTCCTCCATATCGTCCTGCTTTTGCCACAATACCCTTTGAATTTGTGCGGGATACCCATTGTTTAACAGACATAATAAAACGGTTTAATCCTGCCTCCAGCATAATTTCATCATAGGCGGCAATATTGAATTCCGCATTATACATTTCTTCCCATATACCAAGAAATTCTATTGTGTTTTTATTGCGTAACCATTTTTCTATCATGGCAGAACCGTTGTCAATTTTCCTCACCATATCAGTTAAAGAAATATAATCATCTTCTTCAATTTGCAGTACTTGTATTTCTGTACCATCAACATTAAGTTTCCCCATAAGCAAAATCCCTTCGTTTACCATGTATTAAACTCCAATATTGGCGTTCGACTTTGACTGCCATTCTTTCAATTCCTCCAAAAATTCCTGATATTCATCATCCGACCAATAAAAAGTTAATTCCTCCTCTGAATAGTCCTCCGGCTTATATCGCATAAAGTCCGTGCCAATATCATATCCAAGCCTTCGCAATACCGCTTCGGCAAACTCTCTGAAAAACATACCGATTCCTGTTATGACATTACAATCTTCTACAACTCCCTTATGTATGAAATTGTCTTTTTCGATGAACGGAAAAACATCTGCCATCTGCATAAAATAGCCTGAGGTAAACTTCTTTCCACAAAGTATTCCGGCTTTGGACAATAACAGAGGAGAAGACGAAATCGCCGCAAAAACAACATCCGCATCCGCTCCGCCTTTTATAAAATCGATCAGCTTCTCATCAAACAGCGCCGGCAGAGGGTTGACCGTTCCCGGAAGGATCACACAATCATAATCGGTAATTTTTACTTCTGCCGTTACTTTATCAGGAAAAACCCGCAGTCCTTCTTCGCTTATATACTCCATTTTCTCAGCTGCGACAAAATCAATCTTCTCACCAAACCAAACTGTCAGTGCAGATGTGAGACAGGTTATCTCCTGTAACGAAAAATCAGGATATAATAAAACTGCAAACTTTCTCATGATACTCCCCCTCTTAAATGTAATCCCTATGCTCTTTACTACTCTAGGATTCGGGTGTCGAAAGCCCTGCTTCAGAACGCTACACAGCAGATTGCACAAAAGAAATCAGGGCAAACGACTTTGCACAATGGAAATGAGACTCTAACATCGTGGAAGCCTCTGCTGAACACGATGTTTGCTTTGAGGCTCATTGGAATGTCCTGTGCAATGGAGTGCGCACAGATTTCTTTTGTGCAATCTGCTGACACCGACTTCACTGCAGGGCTTTTGACATCCAAATCCTACTCTAGGCGATTGCGAAACACAATCAATTACTTTACTGCTCCCCGCTGCTCATCCGCAGCTGCGCGTTCACCAGACCGTAATAGATGCCCTGTTTTTCCAACAGCTCGTTGTGCGTGCCGATCTCGGCGATACCGTGTTTGTCGATCACAACCAGACGGTCCGCATCTCTCAGCGTGGACAGGCGGTGCGCGATCGCAAACGTCGTCCTGCCCTTTACCAGACGATTCAGCGCCTGCTGGATCAGAAATTCGCTCTCCGTGTCCAGCGCCGAAGTCGCTTCGTCCAGAATCAGGATCCGCGGATTATTCAAAATGGCTCTGGCAATGGCGATACGCTGACGCTCGCCGCCGGAGAGATTATAGCCATGCTCACCCACATACGTGTTGTAGCCGTCCGGCGTTTTGCAGATAAAGTCATGCGCATTGGCGGCCCGCGCCGCCATAATCACTTCTTCCAAAGAAGCATCCTGCTTGGCAAAACGAATATTCGCCAAAATCGTACCGGAAAACAGGAATGTCTCCTGCAATACGACTCCGATCTGGGAATGCAGGCTTTCCATCTGCACGTCGCGCAGATCATGTCCGTCCAGCGTAATCCTTCCCTGATCCACATCATAAAGCCGCATGATCAGATTGATCAGCGTGGATTTTCCCGTTCCGGAAGCGCCCACCAGCCCGATCATTTCCCCCGGTTTTACCGAAAAAGAAATATGCTCCAATACCGGCTCGTAAGTCTGATAGCCGAACGACACGTCCTCAAACGTAAACGCGCCCTGTATGGGAAACGCTTTGCTCTCGGCTTTGTCCGCAAGCATCGGCTCCTCATCCAGCACATCATAAATGCGGTTTAAGCTCGTCAGCATCTGCATCAGCTCCCGCGGCAGGTGCGTCATCCAGCTCAACGGTCCAAACAGATAACCGCTGTAAGTCACAAACTGCACCAGCTGCCCCACGGTCATACCGCCGTTTAACACCCGTATGCCGCCAAAGTAGACCGCAATATAAGTACCGACGCCCAGCAAAAAGGTCAGGATCGGGTAGAACACCGCCCAAAAGGTCTCATTCTTTTTTTGGATCGCGGCAAACGCCTGCGTCTTTTGCGTAAAGCGGGCGCTCTCCCGTTCTTCTTTTCCAAACGACTTCACGATCCGCATACCGGACAGAATATCCTGTAGGTTACTGCTTAAGTCATCCGACCGCAGCCATTGTTTATGGTAGATCGTATGGATATGGTGCCAAAACAGCCGGGTGATCACGACCACGACGATCACAAATACCAGCGACAGCAGCGTCATCCGCCAGCTGATGACCATCATCATGACAAGCGATACCACCATCGTCACCAGCGTGGAAAACATATCCCCGAACACATCCTCCATGAAAATACGGATCTGCTTCGTATCCCGCGATACGCGGTTCATCAGCTCGCCGGGCTTGCGGTTATTGATAAAGGACAGGGACAGCACCTGAATCTTATAGTACAGTTTCGCCCTCAGGCTCATGCTTAAGGACGCGCCCAGCTTCACGCAGAGCCAGTAGCGGCTGATCCAGCAGATCATCCCGCCCACCGTCAGCACAAAAGTCAGACCGATGAACAGCCACAGCTCTTTCATCGTCCCCTGCCCGTTCGCCAAAGAATGATCGATAAAATATCTCTGTACCATGGGCTGGAACATATTGATCCCCGCAAGCAGTACCAGCAGCAGCGAGATCGCTGCCAGTCTGCCGATGAACTCCCCGCACAGAGCCATAAACTTTTTTAAGACCGCGGATTTTCCGTCGCAGTACATGCATTTGCTTGTACCCGGCAGAGCACGTCCGCATTTTTCACAATATTTTTCATATTCCCGGCTCTCCACGCGGCTGACCATTTTCAGGCTTCTGCCCTCCTGTATCGCCTGTACCAATGTCTGCGCGCCGCGTACCGCATAGGCAACGCGGATGATATGGCGCATGGAAAAGCGGGCGACGCATTCCGGCTGTCCTTTTTTGGGGAACACGGTCACAATGCCGCAGCCTACCTGATGCTCGCATTTTATTTTTTCACAATCCGAAAGCAGATGCTCGGAGGTCTTCTCCCCGCTCCGCAGCACGATCAGACGCTCCTGCGTCACGACGAGCCATGTCCGGTCCGTATAATCCGGCTTCGGCGTGTGCGCCCCGTTATCATAATCCAGATCGGCGGGCACGCAGTACCAGACCGTCTCCCCGTCACGCAGGGACAGCGCCTGCTGCTGGGATTCTCCCAGCGTATATAATAGTTTCATACCTCATTACTCCTCATGAAATCATTCTATATCCGTTTTCTTAGATAAACAGATCCAGCTTCTTACGTTCCATCACGCTCAGCGCGTACAGATCGGGCAGCTCGTAGCGGTTGCCGTCGATGTCCGTGATCTGGTAGCGCGCCTCTCCTAAAGCGATCACGGCGTCGCCGCCCATATTCGTTGTAAAACGGCAGCTTCCGAAATCCGTCTGCACATGCCAGTAGGCATACCCGTATTCGTCCTTTACTTCCATGACCTTCCGGATCACGGGCATGAAATAGCGCAGGCGCACCTGCTCCCGGATCATGTCCTGCACGTCCTTCGGCATATCGGTAAGCGAACGGATCATGCCGATCTCCTTTGCCTTTTCGTCCGCCTCCCGGATGGAAATATATTCATCCGGGTTCGTCAGCGGGAACGTGAGATACACACCCACACGGTCATACTCCTTTTCCTCGAACCGCAGGGATAAAAAGCCGCCCTCTGTGCGCGCAAATACGGTATTCTCCGCCGTCATCAGGCGCATCTGTAACACTTCCTCCGATTCTTTTTTTAATGCCTCCTCGTCAAACTCCTGTAAATCGAGCAGATCCGGCATCCTGTTTTCTCTATTCTCTTCCATAGGATTGCTGTTCCTTTCTTTTTTCTTTATTCAGGCGATGGCGAAACGCAATCGCCCATTCTTTACTCCAGCCCGCGCATCGCCAGCGCCTTCGTCTGTAACTCGCTCAGCTTATAGAATGTCCCTTTCATTGCCATCAGCTCCTCATGGGTTCCCGACTCCGTCACCCTGCCGTCGTCCAAAACGATCAGATGCGTGGCATTGCGCAGCGTGGACAGCCGGTGGGCAATAGACAGCACGGTCCTGCCCTTTTGCAGCTGTTCCAGGGATTTCTGGATCGCCAGCTCCGTCTCCGTATCGACCGCCGACGTCGCCTCGTCCAGAATCAGAATCTTGGGATCCGCCAAAATCGCTCTCGCAATGGAAATTCTCTGCTTTTCCCCGCCTGACAGCGCCCGGCTCGATGAGCCTAAGATCGTATCATAGCCCTGCGGCATCTTACAGATAAAATCATGGGCGCTCGCCCGTATCGCCGCCTGTATGATCTCCTCCCGCGTCGCCTCCGGTCTGGCATAGGCAATATTTTCCGCTACGGTTCCCATAAAAATATACGTTTCCTGCGACACCATGGACACGTTCTTGCGCAGTTCCTTAAATCCGTACTGCCGAACGTTCACGCCGTCCACGAGCACCTGCCCCTCCTGCGTATCATACAGGCGCGAGATCAGATTCACCAGTGTGGATTTTCCGGCGCCCGAACGTCCCACGATCCCCAGCACTTCCCCTGCGTTTACATGGAAACTGACGTCCTTTAAGATCGGTTTGTTCGGCTCATAGCCAAAGGTCACATGCTCTAATTCGATTTCCCCGCGCAGCCGCTCCGGTCTTACGGGATCCGCGGCTTCCCGGACCTCCGGCACCGCGTCAACGATCTCAAACAGCCGCTGCGCCGAGTTCATCGCATTCGTGTACCAGCGGATGATCCTCGACATAAACTCCAAGGGACCCTTGAGCTGACCGACATAGCCGCTGAACGTGATCAGCAGACCTAACTCCATATCGGAACCGCTGATGATCAGCGCGCCGCCTACCGCCCATACCAGAAACGTCAGCATATCTTCTACAAACACATACAGCGCGGAAAATTTACAATCGTATCGCGCCACATCCAGCTCCGCATCCATCACCTTACGGTTATTTTTGCGGAAACGCGTCATCTCCTGTTCCTCCTGACCGAACGCCTTGACCACGCGCGCGCCGGTAAAATTCTCATTCATCTGCCCGTTCAACCTGCGGTTCGCGCGGTGGCGCTTCCCGTAGTAATGCCACAGCCTCGGCATCAGCAGATAGCTCATAAAAAACAGGATCGGCATCAGCACCACGGAAAACAGCGCCAACAACGGGTTTAAGAGAAACATGATAACGCAGGTGGCAAGGATCGTCCCGACGTTGATAAAAAAGTACGGGATCCCGTCAATAAAAAATCCCGAAATCTCCTCCGCGTCGTCGGACACGCGCGTCATTAAACCGCCGGTCTGCCTTCTGGTAAAAAAGCTGATGGACAGCTTTCCCATGGAATCAAATACCTGACTTTTTAATTTCGCTACCACTTCCGGCGCGATATGCGCCGTCAGAACGCCCTGCAAAATGCCGAACCCCTGAAGCAATACTTTCGTACCGATCATGACCACGACCAAAATCCCCAAGGACAACACAAACCGTCCTGCCGGCAGATTCCACCGGGACAGAAATGCTTCATCCTTTTTTAACACCTGATCGTACAGCACCGTTCCGCTTAAATACGGCCACACCAGATTCAACCCCGCCGTCGCCAGATAGCAGAACATCATCACGACCAGCCGGAATTTGTACGGCTTAAAATAGGACACCACCCTGAGCAGAATGGAACCCTTGTTCATACACTTCGGGCAGACCTTACGCTCCTGATCCGGGTAGATCATGCCGCATTTCGGACAGCACTCTTTTCCCCGCTTTACATCCAGATCCTCCTGCGTGATCTCCTCGTCTTTCTTTCTTTTTTCCAGCAGCCGCCCGATCCGCATAAACGCTTCCATCCGCGTATTCGAGAACTGGCACAGGTACCTGTCCACGCCGCCGATACGTCCCATCAGAATGCCGGTGCTGACCTGCCGGATCACTTCCAGTTTTTCTACTTCATCCAGCGGATAGAGCATGAGCGCCGGTTCTTCCATGCGCGTCTCCCGTTCCATCGACCAACTGTCATAACCGCCCAGACGGTATTCCTGTTTTTCCCTGTAAGGATATTTCGCGACGATCAGCTTTTCCCTCGTCAGCGCCACAACGGAGTCCGCGAACCGCTGTTCCTCGTCCAAGTCCCCCGTGGCGGCGAATATCACATCTTTTTTGTCAATGTCATACTTCTTGATGGCATGAATCAAACTTTCCGGTAACTTCATTTCTACACCCTCGACTTTTCTTTCCCTTATCGAAATCTAAGCGTGCCGCCGCAGACGGCGCCGCCTTTTTCGGAAATCACTTTCCTCTCTCTTTCCGCATATGTAAAAGTCCGTTTTTCGCCGGACTCCTCTCCCGAACGCATGAAAGAACGCAAAAAAAAGACATAACCTACAAATTGTATGTCATGCCCTTTCCACATTCCTCTATTCATGTCTGCGCACGCAGTGCCGTCTAAGAACGATCAGCCCGGCTGCACCGCACATCTTCGGGAGACAATACAATTTGAAATCTGATTTTTTGCTGTTTTACTAAAAAATAAATGAAACATCTTGATTGCCTCCTTTCTTTCTTTTTTCTGTTACTCTTAGTACTATAACCGCTTTTGGGGGATCTGTCAACTATTTCCTGTTTGATTTTTTTTGCGAATAGATTTGCATTTGTACTGCCGCTTTTTTCGGTCATAGATTTTCTCGCCCTGCTGGT
>JAMPHA010000064.1:0-2749 GCA_023663615.1 Clostridium sp.
AAGGATAGTTGAGTCTATTGCTCTTCTATCCTTATTTTTTACGATTTATTATTATATATTTTCTGTGATTCTGATAATGAGAGTCGAACTCATAATAAATAACACCATCTGTTTATCAGTATAATATTTCATTCAAAAAGATCATACATGCAAGAAATTCTCCTTTCTTGCGTTTTTATAAAAGTATTCTCAAATATGCTCAAAACTTTTAATACCTAAAAATTACAAATGCCCTTATTTTACAAGGCTTTCAAGAACTTTCCTAAGTGCCGGCAGTGGGACTTGAACCCACACGGTGTTGCCACCAACAGATTTTGAGTCTGCCTCGTCTGCCATTCCGACATGCCGGCCTATCTGCACCGAAAATTATACTACCATAAAAAGAATCAATTGGCAAGCAGTTTCCGCGCAAAACGTTCTGATTCCATGACGCCGCTGCGTGCGATACGTCAAAATCAATCATGACGCTGCCACGCGCATTACACATCAAAATCAAGCTTCCCGTAAAAATCAAGCCCGTCGAACGTCCGGAAATAATCCTCCGGCGTCTCCGCGCGGCGGATCAGTTTCACGTCGCCGTTTTCTTTTAATAACAACTCCGCCGACTTTAATTTTCCGTTATAATTATAGCCCATTGAAAAACCGTGCGCGCCCGTGTCATGAATGACGAGATAATCTCCCATTTCAATCTCAGGCAGCATCCGGTCCAAGGCAAATTTATCATTATTTTCACAAAGAGAACCTGTCACATCATATTTCCGATCGCAGGGCGCGTCCTCTTTTCCCAAAACCGTGATATGATGGTACGCGCCGTACATTGCCGGACGCATCAGATTGACCGCGCAGGCGTCCACACCGATATATTCCTTATGCGTATGCTTCTCATGGATCGCCGTCGTCACGAGCGCCCCGTACGGTCCCGTCATAAAACGCCCCATCTCGGTATAAATCGCAACGTCTCCCATGCCCGCAGGCTTTAGCACTTCCTCATAGACCCTGCGCACGCCCTCACCGATCGCATAAATATCGTTCGGCTCCTGATCAGGCCGGTACGGAATGCCGACGCCGCCCGAAAGATTGATGAACGCAATATGCGCGCCCGTCTCCTCATGAATCTTTACCGCCTGCTCGAATAAAATCTTCGCAAGCATCGGATAATACTCGTTTGTCACGGTATTGCTCGCCAAAAAAGCATGGATTCCGAAATGCTTCACGCCCCTCTGCTTTAAGATGCGGATGCCCTCCAAAAGCTGCTCTGTCGTAAAGCCGTATTTCGCATCCCCCGGATTGTCCATGATCCCGTTGCTCATCTTGAACAGACCGCCCGGATTATAACGGCAGCTTAACGTCTCCGGCAGCCTGCCGAGCGTTTTCTCCAAAAAATCAATATGGGTAATATCATCAAGATTGATGACCGCGCCGATCCGGTCAGCAAACGCATACTCCTTTGCCGGCGTATCGTTGGAGGAAAACATGATTTCATTTTTCCCAGCGCCCATTGCGCGCGCAAGCATCAGTTCCGTCAGCGACGAGCAGTCGAACCCGCAGCCGAACTCCCGCATAATATCAATGACATATGGATTCGGCGTCGCCTTGACCGCAAAATACTCCCGGAATCCCGTGTTCCAGGAAAATGCTTCTTTCACGGCTCTCGCATTCTCCCGGATCCCTTTTTCATCATAAATATGAAACGGCGTCGGATACGTCTTTACAATCTCGTCAATCTGCTCTTTTGTCACAAACGGTTTCTTTTCCATGAAATTCCTTTCCCGGGAACATCGGTTGTTCCGGCTTATTTTCCTTCTTTCTATTGTCCAAAGCGGCCATTTCCCTACCGGTTCTCGATCTGCCAGTCAATGGGCGCTAATCCGTTCGCCGTCAAAAAATCATTCGTCTTGCTGAACGGTCTGCTCCCAAAAAATCCGCGGTACGCGGAAAGCGGGCTCGGATGCGGCGCTTCCAAGATCAGATGCTTCGGATTGTTCAGCATTGCTTTTTTACGCTGCGCAGGCGCACCCCATAAAATAAAGACGATCGGGCGGTCCTGCTCGTTCAAAATGCGGATCGCCGCGTCGGTAAACTCCTCCCAGCCGATGCCCCGGTGCGAATTTGCCTGATGCGCCCGCACGGTCAACACCGTGTTCAGCATCAAGACGCCCTGCTGTGCCCATTTGACAAGATAGCCGTTATTCGGGATCTCACAGCCGAGATCGTCATGGAGTTCCTGAAAAATATTCACCAAAGAGGGCGGTATCTCCACATCGGGCTTCACGGAAAAACAAAGCCCGTGCGCCTGTCCGACATTATGATACGGGTCCTGCCCCAAAATAACCACTTTTACCTCGTGAAGCGGCGTCAGATGAAACGCATTAAAAATATCATCCGACGGCGGAAAGATCGGCCTCGTCTGATATTCCTCCACGATCGTCTGATGTAATTTACGATAATACGGCTTGCGAAACTCCGGGCTCAGCGGAGCAAGCCAATCATTACTGATCGCCGCCATGGTTTCCTCTCCCATTCCTTTTCCGTCATCCAAAGCTGATGCAGGTTTCTCCTGTACGCATCCGATGCGCTTTCCATTTATGTGTAGCGTTCCCTTCTCGTACCGCGCATATCCATGCGCGCCCTGTCGCCATACAACACATCTTATGCACGTCCTGTCACCTTATACGTATTGCCTTATGCGCAGTCGTCATACCGCATGCATATCCGATCTTATACTCAGTCGCCATACCTTATACATATC
>JAMPHA010000064.1:2849-8709 GCA_023663615.1 Clostridium sp.
CTGTCTTATACTCAGTCGCCATACCTTATACATATCCTGTCTTATACTCAGTCGCCATACCTTATACATATCCTGTCTTATACTCAGTCGCTATACCTTATACATATCCTGTCTTATACTCAGTCGCTATACCTTATACATATCCTGTCTTATGCACCGCCTACAGCCGAACGGGAACGCCCCGCTTACGCAGATAACGTTTGACCTCACAGATCTCTAATTCCTTAAAATGAAACAAAGATGCTGCCAGCAGCGCGTCCGCCCCGCCGTCCGTCACGGCGTCATAAAAATGCGAAAGCGCGCCCGCTCCGCCCGATGCGATCACCGGAATGGAAACCGCATCGCTCACTGCCCTTGTCAGCGCAATATCGTAGCCTTCCTTTGTCCCGTCACAGTCCATACTCGTGAGCAGAATTTCTCCCGCACCCAGCTTCTCAGCCTGCACCGCCCACTCCACGGCGTCAATCCCCATATCCACCCTGCCGCCGTTTTTATAAATGTTCCAACCGCCGTCCGCTCTCTTTTTGGCGTCGATCGCAACCACAACGCACTGAGAGCCGAACTTATCCGCCGCATCGCTGATCAGCTGCGGGTTCATGATCGCCGCGCTGTTGACGCCGACCTTATCCGCGCCCTCACGCAGAATCGCCCGAAAATCCTCCACCGTGCGGATGCCGCCGCCGACCGTAAACGGAATAAATACTTTTTCCGCCACTCTCCGCACCATATCAACGACCGTCGCCCGATTGTCCGACGACGCCGTAATATCCAAAAAGACAAGCTCGTCCGCTCCCGCCTTATCATATGCCTCCGCGATCGCAACCGGATCGCCCGCATCCGTCAGATTGACAAAATTGACGCCCTTCACGACGCGTCCGTCCTTGACGTCCAGACAGGGAATGATTCTTTTGGTATGCAGATTTTTCGGTTGGTTCTCACCGCTGTTCAAGCCCATGTCCTCCATGTATACTTCCCATCATGCTTCGATGCGAATAAAGTTTTCCAAAATCCGCAGCCCGACGTCCGAGCTTTTTTCGGGATGAAACTGACAGGCGAACACGTTGTTCTTTTCGACCGCGGCATGAATATGCGTTCCATACTCTGTCGCCGCCGCTACCATGCGCTCATCCTCCGCCTTCAGATAATAAGAATGCACAAAATAGACAAAGCTGCCCTCCGGGATTCCCGCAAACAGCCGGCCCTCATTCGGAAACGAAAGCGCGTTCCACCCGATATGGGGCACTTTTAATTCCTTCGAATCCGGGATGCGCAGGATCTCACCTTTTAGGATTCCCAAGCCGTCCACTCCCGCACTCTCAGCGCTTCGCTCAAATAAGAGCTGCATACCGAGACAGATTCCCAAAAACGGTGTTCCCTTTTCGACCACATGGCGGATGGCTTCCACCAGTTGATACTGATGCAGTCTGCTCATGGCGTCACCAAACGCGCCGACGCCGGGAAGCACCACTTTTTCGGCTGACATGATCACATCCGCATCCCGCGTGACGCAGACCTCCGCTCCCAAAAAACGAAATGCTTTTTCCACGCTCCTAATA
The DNA here is from genome assembly GCA_023663615.1 of Clostridium sp. Lineage (GTDB taxonomy): Bacteria > Bacillota > Clostridia > Lachnospirales > Lachnospiraceae > DLAJ01. The sequence continues at coordinate 4,406 of JAMPHA010000064.1, forward strand.
TTTCCCGCATCATAATCAATGATTGCTATCATACCGCTCCTTATTGTAATACCGCGTTTCCGTTCTGCACTTCACCGCTGTACAAAACGTCCCCGTTGCCCTGCGAGAGCGACTCGCCCGGCGTATTCTGCGTCTGACCTTCACTGCCTGTATCCGATGCAAAATTCCCACCATCGTCCGATGCTGAATCTCCGCCATTTTCATCCGGCACCGCTTCTCCGCCGACTCCACCGGACTGATTTCCGTCATCTGTTCCTGCATACTGCCCGTCGGACAGATTTGTACCAAAATCTCCTGCCCCATTGTCAGTTGACATGGCCCCGTCTCCAATATTCACCTGCCAATCGGTCGGTGTTCCTGCGCCTTCCGTGTCCGCTCCATTCCCCGGTATCCCATTGACCGCATCCTGCGGCTGATCGTCCGTAATCATCTCGCTTTCTTCCGGCAGCATATCATCAAGTGTCCCACTCTCGGAATCATTTCCCGTGCTACTGTTCCAGTCATCCTCGATTCCGCTCTGCGGTACGCCCGGCGCTACAAACTCCGTGCCATGCACGAGATAATAAAGCCGCTCATTATAACTCAGGTCATCCAAAGCAAAAATCTCAACTGCCTCCGCTTCACTCAACCGGTACTGCTGTGAAAGTATAGAAAGCACCTGCTCATAGACCGTGTTCATTTCTTCAAGCGCGCCGTATCCTTCCGCCGCCGCACGGTTGGTCTGATAGTAATGGACTGCCAGCATCAGTTCGTTTAACGCCGCCATTTCCTTATCCATTCCCAGGTAGACCAGATAATTATCCAGCTTGCCCTGCATATTTAAGATCATCCTGCTGCGCATATACAAAATATAATCGCTGTCGCTTAAATTTTTTCCGTCCATATTCTGGTATACGGTCAAATAATCATGATCATAATAAGCCTCGCGTGCAGTTTTCAGATCCCTCTGCTGCGGAAGCACGATACAAAGAATCACGACCACGGCAAGAACTGTCAGGCAGAATGCAAAAACGGAAAATACTTTTCCTTTCGGCAGTTTCTTTGCCGCCGCCTTTTCTTCCTGCTCTTTTTCCTGTTTTTCTTTCCGTTTCTGTTCTTTCTTCTCTTTCTTTTCTTTTTTCTTTTTCTCTTTTTGAGCTTTTTTCTCATCTACGGGAGCTTCCTCGTCACCGTCTGCATCTTCCTCCGGCTTTGCGTCCGCTTTCCCCTTTTTCCCTTTCTTCGCTTTCTTTGCTTTCTTGGAATCAGGCTTCTTATTGTCGATCTTTTCGTTCTCCATCATCGCCATGATCTCCCGATTTTCATCGGACACTTCCAATTCCTGCGGCTGTTCTTCCTCCTCGTCCACTTCCTCGAAAAGCCCATTGAGCATTCTGGCAAAAAATCCCGGCTCTTTCTGCCCGTTCTCTGAATCCGCTGTCTTTTGCTTCTTCGCCTTTTCCCGCTTCTCTTTTGTCTTCTCTTTCTTCGCCTTTGCTTTCTTCTTTTTTTCATCCGCAGGCGCTTCCGCTCCCTGCCCGGAATCCTGCAAAGCATCTGCCATCATTTCATCGTCGGACATATCCATCGAAATATGGTCGCTCTCATCGACCTGTCCGGCATTTCCCATGTCCGCGGACGCACTTTCCTCCGTATCGTCCGGCGCAGGCTCCGCAGAACCTTTCTTTTTATTTCCAAAAAGCTTTTTCTTTTTTTTCTCTTTCTTCTCTTTTTTGTGAGGAGCATCCTCTGCGTCGTTTGCAGGTTCCGGGATCGTTTCGTCAGCCGCACTGTCATGCAGGGCGGACTCCTCTTCCGGACCGTCCGTCAATCCGAGCAATTCATCAATTTCCTTTTGAATCGCAGCGTCATTCTCCGCCGTCGATCCAAAATCCATATTTTCTTCGCCCTGCATGCTATCCAGCGACAGGAAATCCTCTTCCTCCTGTGTTTCTTCTAACGGCTGCGGCTCTTCCTCCATCTGCAGACCGTCCAATGACAGGAAATCCTCTCCTTCGGGAACGTCTTCCACCGGCGCGGGTTCTTCCTCCGTCTGTAAGCTGTCCAGCGACATGAAATCTTCTCCCGCCGTCTCTTCCTGCGGCTGCGGCTCTTCCTCCATCTGCAGACCATCCAATGACAGGAAATCCTCTCCTTCGGGAACGTCTTCCACCGGCGCGGGTTCTTCCTCCGTCTGTAAGCTGTCCAGCGACATGAAATCTTCTCCCGCCGTCTCTTCCTGCGGCTGCGGCTCTTCCTCTATTTGCAGACCGTCCAATGACAGGATATTTTCTTCACTGAACGTACCCTCCACAGGTGCAGGTTCTTCCTCTATCTGTAAGCCGTCCAGCGACAGGATATTTTCTTCACCGGATACATTCTCGGCGAATGCGGGCTCTTCCTCCATTTGCAGATCATCCAGTGACAGAATGTTCTCTTCCTCGGATACGGTATCTGAAACTGATCCGTCCCCTTCGTCCTGCGGCGCATCCAAAGAAAATGTTCCTTCCTCTGTCTGGCCGCTTACCTCTGCCATGTCGTCAGTATCCGTTCCGTTCAAAAGCGCGTCCAAATACGCCTCTTTGCCGCTTTCTCCCTGTATATCGTTCGACAGCGATTCCTCCGCCGCATGTGCTTCTGCTTGATCCTCCTCAGACTCCACACTCTCCGAGCTGAAAATATCAAACACATCCGGTACATCATTGTCCGAGTTTTCCGCAGGACTCTCGCTCTCTGCACGCTCCAAAATCGCAAGCATCTCGGCGTCGGGCATTTGATTTTGGTCAGACTTCTTCAACAGATCATTGATTTCCTCTAACTCCGCTTCACTTCCACTATTCTGTTGTGCATTGCCATCTCCGCTGCCTGATTCCTGCAACAGTACAGAGTTCAACAGGCTGTCAAGATAATCTTCATTCGCGTCCATGAAATTCCTCCAACTCCATCACACTAAAAGGCGCTTTACTTCTTCTGCTTATCGCGCAAAGCAGAAGAAGTAAAGCGCTCCGCTAAGCATCCATCATAAAGCTTATATAACACTCCTGCGGAATAGAAGCCTCACATTCTTTTTAGAATACAAGCCGATCAATCTCTCTGACAAGATTACCGATCTCCGGTTTGGACAACTGCGCATCCGCGCCAAGTTCCTCGCCCTTTCTGCGCATATCATCATTCACCAGCGACGAGAAGATGATAACCGGAATCTGCTTTAACTGTTCGTCCTCTTTGATCAGCTTCGTCAGTCTGTGACCGTCCATGAGCGGCATTTCAATATCCGTGATCACACAGCGTACATGATCGTTTAATGTTCCTTTCTCTTTGCAGTCACAGATAATATCCCAAGCTTCCTGTCCGTTGACGGTATTGATCAAATTTCCGTATCCGGCTTTCTTCAGGGAATCAGAAATCAACTTATTCAAAAGTGCAGAATCCTCAGCGATCAGGATCGGCACATCGCTCCTCGTCCGCTCGCCAAGCTCATCGATCTCCGTGATCTTTAAGCCAACTTCCGGATTGATGTCTGTTACGATCTTCTCAAAGTCAAGAATGATGATCAGCTTATCTTCTTTTTTAATGATTCCGGTAGATACCCCTTCATCCGCAGAGTTGATCGTCGCATTCGGTTTGATAATATCGCGCCATGACACTCTATGTATTCCAACAACCGAATCAACATGGAACGCAATATCCAATTTGTTGAAATTCGTGATGATAAAGAGCCCGCCCTCCTCAGAAACACCTCTCTGCAGGCAATTCTTAAGGTCGATCGCAGTTATCATCGTATCACGAGGCATAAAAATTCCTTCAATACTCGGATGGGCATTGGGAACAGGTGTGATCGCCTGATACGGAATAATCTCGCGAATTTTTGCTACGTTGATTCCGTATGAATTCCCCGCCAATAAAAATTCCAATACCTCTAACTCATTCGTTCCGTTTTCCAAAAGAATCTTCGTATCCATAATGCACCCTCTCCAATAAATAGTTTTCTATGGAATATTCTTTATTCCATGGAATGTTCTTTATTCCTTTTAACGTAGCAATTATAACATACTTATTTCATAAAAAAAAGGGGTTTGTGTCAGTAATGGCTGAGAAATCTTTGAATTTTTTCAGAATTTACCCAAAAAAGAGCTTCCAAAGGAAACTCTTTTACCTGATACCCGATCAAACTTCCGTTTCTGTACCCTCAAAACCAAACACTGAAGAAATAGCCTTCCATCCGGAAATCTCTTTTCTTTGATTCCATGGAATGTTCTTAATTCCGAGAAATCTCCCAGATTCCTTACCGCAAGGTTAAGCTCTCGGCCGATTAGTTTCCGTCA
>JAMPHA010000065.1:0-7494 GCA_023663615.1 Clostridium sp.
AACAACGAGAAAAACCAGTAAAATCAATAGGGAACGGCATTTAACAAATGCCTAATAACAATAGTTGAAAAGGAGAATAGATATATGATAAAAAAAATATGGAAAGAAGGACTTGTTTTTTCCTTATGTATGATGATGCTGTTGACGTTCACAGTAAAGGCTTCTGAAGTAACATCTGGCGCAGAAATCGTTGCAGAAGGCGAGCTAAAGGAAGAAGATTATGCGGTGGAAAACCAGCGGCTGATAGAATTGGGATCAAGTGTTTCTTCTGATTTGCGAGCATCGTCCCAAAAGGTATTATCGATTCCACGTCTGGCACAGGGAGATTCTGCATGGGGAAGTGTGAAGATGAAAGTTGACGATTTAACAATAGCTTCGGCAGGATGCTATTTAACCAGTTTTACAATGGTGCAGAGATATTATGGTGGAACGCTTGATCCTGCCGGTGTAAACACGGTAATGGGAAATTATGCCTGCCCATTTTATAGAGAGATTGCAGCGAGTAGATTTGGTTATACGATTACCTCTTATATGGATTCAGGCTTAACAGAAAGCAACATATTGAATTACGTTAAAGGAGCGATTACCGAAAATGTGCCAGTGATTATAGCCTTCAACAAACCCGGAGGGGGAAACCATTTTGTCGTGGCGAAAGGATATATGAATAATGTGATAGTGATTTCTGATCCTGGACCACAAAATTACACATCACTTGCGCAGTATTTTAATGATGGATACACGTTAAAGTCTGTTGTCTGTTTTAAAAAGTAAATAATGTCAGTACTATTCTTGAATGAGAAGAGAGGGAAATATCTGCATGAATAGACATCAAAAAAAACAACAAGTGTGCATCCTATTGTTGGCGTTCTGTCTGCTTTTTTCGGGCTGCGCTCAAAAACAGACCGGTCAGGAACTTCTTGATGGTACGATCGGGGAGGAGGCGGATGCGCGCCGGATTGTGGAACTGTTATTGGAAAAGCGGGACGGACTGATGCAGACGATCGGAGATTTTTCTTCCGAGGAGGAACTGCTTTCCGCTTTGGAAGAAGTCTATACGACGGAGGCGGCAGACACATTGTATGAGGGCTGGCTGTGTCAGAAAACATACGGACTGTATGAGAAGTCTGACGACGGTGCGCTCATACGGAAAGAAGATGCGCAGCTTCCGGCGGTGTTTACCGGATATGACGTCTCGATCCTGTCCTATTCCGGGGAGACGGCGGAAGCGTTTGTGATCGACCTTAGAGCGGATCTGTCCGGCAGTGAACGCGGCGATACGCTGGAGACGGTAGAACTTCTCACCGTTACGAAGGGCGAGCAGGGTTTCCGGCTGGACGTATGCAGGAGCGGTGCGATACGCAGGAATTATTTTTCAGAAGAAGAGGAACAGGCGCAGCCGGACGCTTCATCGGAAGCGCCTTCAGAGGAAGAAGCGTACGGGATCGTGAAGGAGTTGTTCGAAAAATGGACGGACTATGAGTATCGTTTTTATGTGATGGACACCACGCCGGGGGCGGAGCTTTTTACTTTTAACGGATATGGGGAGTATGCGCCATATCCAGCCGAGAGCTTTTCCTCGATGGAGGATCTGCTCGCACAGTTGGGAGAGATCATGACGCAGGGCTGTGCACGGCAGTTTCAAAGCATCTGGCTGGAGAGAGAGTATCCTTATTATCTGGAACAGGACGGCGTACTGTACCGGGTGGATGCCATCGTGCCGGAAATGAGGAAATACGCCGCCGATGCGATTGTCATAAACGAATGCGGACCGGAAAGCATTCATGCCTTTGTGATCGGAGACGAAAATGAATATGATGAATTCAGAAGCGTCTACGAGTTCTTTCTGATAAAGACCGGGCAGGGCTGGCGGGCGGAACAGATTCACGAGGGCGAGCTCAATAAGGAAGATGAGAGACCGGCGTATGTTATCTTTTAATGGATTCTTATCAATTATAGGGGGGCTGGCACGCCGTGCGCAGCTCCTTTTTCCTTTCAATCCGGCCGCTCGCAAAGAAAAATTGACAAATACCATGAATATTGCTACAATAAGAATCGTGTGCAGGATACGTTTTGCACAGATCAGACTGCGCGAGACAATTTTGACAGCGGCAGAGGAGAGCATGAAATGAATAAAAGAGTGTTTCAATTACTGGCGGATAATACGTCCGGCGTTTTGAGCCGTATTTGCGGGCTGTTTTCCAGACGCGGCTATAATATTGAGAGCATTACCGCAGGGACGACCGCAGATCCAAAGATCAGCCGCGTTACGATCGTGGCGACGGGGGATGAAAAGATTTTACAGCAGATCGAAAAGCAGGTCGCAAAGCTTGTTGACGTTCGTGACATTCATGAGCTAAAGCCGTCGGAGAGCGTGTACCGTGAGCTTGCGCTGATTAAAGTGCAGACAAATTCTGTGCTGGACCGCCAGTACATCATGTCCAATGCAGACATTTTCAGGGCAAAGATCGTAGATGTGAGTCCTGAGAGTCTGATGGTGGAGATCACTGGTGACCAGTCGAAGATCGACGCGTTCCTCAATCTGTTAAGCGATTATCGCATTTTGGAGCTTGCGAGAACGGGAATCGCAGGATTGTGCCGCGGAACGGACGGTATCGTGTGGATTTGAAAGAGTAAGCGTGTGCGAAGCACGATTTTATGCTAAGAAAGGAACGCAGAAAGCGCTTCTTTTATGATACACATAGTAAGGCGTTGCAAATAGGAGGAGAAAAGAAATGGCAAAGATTTTTTATCAGGAAGATTGTAATCTGAGTATGCTGGACGGTAAGACGATCGCGGTGATCGGCTACGGCAGTCAGGGACATGCACATGCGCTGAATGCAAAGGAGTCCGGCTGTCATGTGATCATCGGTCTCTATGAGGGTTCTAAGTCATGGAAGAGAGCGGAGGAGCAGGGCTTTGAGGTCTATACGGCGGCAGAGGCTGCAAAGAAGGCGGACATCATCATGATCCTCATCAACGACGAGCTTCAGGCAGCGATGTATAAGAAAGATATACAGCCGAACTTAACGGCAGGAAAAATGCTGATGTTCGCGCACGGTTTTAATATTCATTTCGGTCAGATCGTTCCGCCCGCTGATGTGGATGTAACGATGATCGCGCCGAAGGGACCGGGACATACGGTAAGAAGCGAGTACCAGGCAGGAAAGGGTGTTCCGTGTCTGATCGCGGTTCATCAGGATGCAACGGGAAAGGCACAGGATATTGCGCTTGCTTATGCGCTTGCGATCGGCGGCGCGCGTGCGGGCGTATTGGAGACGACGTTCCGCACCGAGACGGAGACCGACTTGTTTGGCGAGCAGGCAGTCCTCTGCGGCGGTGTCTGCGCATTGATGCAGGCAGGCTTTGAGACGCTTGTGGAAGCAGGCTATGATCCGAGAAATGCATATTTTGAGTGTATCCATGAAATGAAGCTGATCGTCGATCTGATCTATCAGTCCGGCTTTGCAGGCATGAGATATTCGATCTCCAACACAGCGGAGTACGGCGATTATGTAACGGGACCGAAGCTGATCACCGAGGAGACCAAAAAGACGATGAAGAAGATCTTAAAAGATATTCAGGACGGCAGTTTTGCCAAGGAATTCCTTTTGGATATGTCTTCTGCCGGCGGACAGGCGCATTTCAAGGCAATGAGAAAGCTTGCGTCCGAGCATCCGTCAGAGCTTATCGGCGAGGAGATCAGAAAGCTCTATAGCTGGAACGGCGAGGATAAGCTGATCAATAACTGAAAAATCGCGCTTCGCGCGCTTTCAAAGAATCCGCTGCGCGCTTTCTTTCGAATCGCGAAAGGATTCTTTCGGAACTTGCCAAGGGCAGTTCTTTTAGGCTTTAAGATGTATGAACACAACAACATAAGCGCCTCCGTATGAACTGCGGAGGCGCTTGTCATAAAAAAGAGTTCCGCGCAAGCGGAACTCTTTCGAAGAATCGCTTTGCGGATTCTTCCGGGTTTACGAAAAGATCCGATAGGTAAAAAAATTGACATTGATTGTAGCAGGGAGGAAACGGTATGGGAATGACAATGACGCAAAAAATTCTTGCCGCACATGCGGGGCTTCCATGTGTGGAGGCAGGGCAGTTGATCGAAGCGGATTTAGATCTGGTTCTCGGCAACGACATCACAAGTCCGGTCGCAATTCATGAATTTGACAAAATGAATGTGGACGGCGTATTTGATAAAGATAAGATCGCGCTGGTACCGGATCATTTTGTGCCAAACAAGGATATTAAGTCTGCGGAGCACTGTAAATGTGTCCGGGAATTTGCCTGCCGCAATGAAATCACGAATTACTTTGAGGTCGGTCAGATGGGCATTGAACATGCTCTTTTACCGGAAAAAGGACTGACGGTTGCGGGGGATGTGATTATTGGCGCGGATTCCCACACCTGTACCTACGGCGCGCTCGGCGCGTTTTCCACCGGCGTCGGCAGTACGGATATGGCGGCGGGCATGGCGACAGGAAAGGCATGGTTTAAGGTGCCTGCGGCGATCAAATTTGTTCTGACGGGAAAGCCGGCGAAGTGGATCAGCGGCAAGGACATTATTCTTCATATCATCGGGATGATCGGTGTGGACGGCGCGCTCTATAAATCCATGGAATTTGTCGGAGACGGCATTGCGCATTTGACGATGGACGACCGTTTTACGATTGCCAATATGGCGATCGAAGCGGGCGGAAAAAATGGGATATTCCCGGTTGACGAGCGTGCGGAAGCCTATATAAAAGAGCATTCCGCAAGAAGCTATACCGTTTACGAGGCGGACGAGGACGCGGTTTACGACGAGACCTATACGATCGACTTATCGACATTAAAGCCGACGGTTGCATTCCCGCACCTGCCGGAGAATACGAAAACGTTGGATGAGATCAAGGAGGAGATTCCGATTCAGCAGGTTGTGATCGGTTCCTGCACAAACGGCCGGCTTGGCGATCTGCGCATTGCGGCAAATATCTTAAAGGGAAGACATATCGCCGACGGGATGCGCTGTATCGTGATTCCCGCAACGCAGAAGATTTATCTGGATGCGATGGAAGAAGGATTGTTAAAGATCTTTATTGAGGCGGGCGCGGTTGTCAGCACGCCGACATGCGGTCCGTGTCTCGGCGGATACATGGGGATCCTTGCGGAGGGTGAGCGCTGTGTTTCCACGACAAACCGCAATTTTGTCGGCAGGATGGGACATGTCAATTCGGAGATTTATCTTGCGTCACCGGCGGTTGCCGCGGCGAGCGCTGTAACAGGAAAGATCAGCTGTCCCTGCGAACTGGAATCGTAAGGCGGGTGTGAGGTTCAGGCGGCGGTGTGAACCGGATGAGCGTATCCGGATGCCGAAGCACAAGATCACAAGGCAGATGCGCACATTCGGGCGGCAAGGAGCAGGACTGAGAAAAAGAAGAGAGGAGTAAGACATGAAATCAGCAAAAGGAATGGTTCATAAATACGGTGATAATGTGGATACCGACGTTATCATCCCGGCAAGATACTTAAACACATCTAAGGCGGAGGAGCTTGCCGTCCATTGTATGGAAGATATTGATGCGGATTTTACCAAAAAAGTAAAGACGGGGGATATTATCGTTGCGACCAAGAATTTCGGCTGCGGTTCCTCCCGTGAACATGCGCCGATCGCGATCAAGGCGGCAGGAGTAAGCTGTGTGATCGCAGAGACCTTTGCGCGGATTTTCTACCGCAATGCGATCAATATCGGGCTTCCAATCGTGGAATGCCCTGAGGCGGCGGCAGAAATTGCGGACGGGGATGAGGTGGAAGTAAATTTTGATTCCGGTGTGATCACGGACGTGACGACGGGAAAAAAGTATCAGGGGCAGGCATTTCCGGAATTCATGCAGAAGATCATTGATGCAGAGGGGCTTGTCAACTATATTAACGCGAAATGAGACGCAGGGATATTCTGTTTATCGCGGGCGTTGTCCTGTTTGTGATCGTATGCTTTTTTCTGCGGGGCGTTTTGTATCACGGTGATGCCGCCTATGTGGAATTTTCGCAGGATGGAAACGTGATCCGCCGGGTGCAGATGTCTGGAGAGACAGTGCAGGAGATTCGCATTGATGCGGCGGACGGCGGATATAATCTTGTCCATATTGAAAACGGCAGCGTGTTTGTGAGTGAAGCTGATTGCGAGAACGGGGACTGTATCAGACAGGGCGCGGTCAGCCGGCCGGGTTCAAGCATTATCTGTCTGCCGCACAGGCTTGTGATTACGATCGTCGGCGGCAGGGAAGAGACAGACAGATTTGAAGACGCAGATGAAGAAGATGGCACGGACAAAAACAACACATATAAAGGCGGTGCGGAAACAGACAGCACAGAAACAAACGATACAGAGACAGACGATACAGAACAATATGACACGATCGTCGGATGAGAAAATCATTTATATAACACTCCTGTCAGAAAAAGGATAAAAATCTGCGACGGTTTTGTCGGGCAATACAGAGATTTATGGCAGTGCTGTCAGGAAAATAACAAAATATGAACAGCCGTGTCAAAAATAGTACAAAACAGCACCCCGATCAGTGCAAACAAAAACCAAAACAGAAATCAAACACAGAAAGCAAATAGAAATCAAGCAAAAAGCAAACAGAAGGCAGGAGTGTGTGTCAGTGAAAAAAGATGGGTCGCTAGAAATGACACAAGCGTCATTAAAAAATGCGCAGAGACTTGCGTTTCTCGGATTTTTTGTTGCAGTATCCATGATCTTGTCTTATCTGGAGACGCTGATCCCTGTTTATTTCGGAGCACCCGGCATCAAACCCGGTCTGGCGAATCTGTTTGTTTTACTGTTGCTCATGGAAAAGCGTCATGGAGAAGCCGTTGCGGTGAATTTGATCCGAATCGTGCTTGGCGGATTTTTATTCGGAAATCTGTTTTCTATTGTATATAGTCTTGCCGGAGCAGCACTCAGCATGGCGGTCATGTGCGGGATGCTTCGATTTGGACATTTTCATCCGCTTTCCACAAGCGTGGCGGGCGGCATCGCGCATAATCTTGCCCAGCTTATCGTCGCGCTTTTGATATTGGATACGGGATCGCTGCTGTATTATCTGCCCGTACTCGTGTTTTTTGGCGGAGCGGCGGGTGTTTTGAACGGCGTGCTGGCAGGGGTGTTAAAGCCGTATCTGCATAGACTGTGGCGGGATAGTTGAACAGATTATAATGATGCCGACAAATCGGGGTTTGTGGATATATTTCTTGAACTTTCCTTATTTTTCACGGCTTTCAGAGCCTTATATAGTGAAATGATATGTATTTTCCCTTGTTTTTGCCCTTATGGGCATTTTACAAGGGAAAGTTTTTGTGAATGCACTTAGTCATTGCCCGCCACTCTGTCCAAGAGCCTTGCGGAAGTCCGTTTTGCCTCCCTTGTGGCATGGGCATATACATTCATGGTGATACTCACATCAGAGTGTCCTAAGAGTTCCTGCACATCTTTTGGCGCTGCGCCGTTTG
>JAMPHA010000066.1:0-5429 GCA_023663615.1 Clostridium sp.
AGGTACTATCAATGATGGGTCGATATAAAAAGATTTATTTGACCCCAACATCATCATATCATGAGCGCGAGCGGCAAATATCGCTCATGAATCACAGCTTCATGATATAACACGCGAAAAGAAAAAACAAGCTTCTGGTTGTCCGCCCGGCAAATGTTTGTTATAGTAAGCGTAGGGATGATCCGACAATGAAAACATGGAAGATCAGACAGGAGGACACCGAGATGATTATTGATTTTACAAAGATGGAAGAAACGGTTTTGCCCGCGTTCAAGGGCGGAGAAAAGGAAATGCGCGCCCATATGTATGTGGATGAGTCAAACCGCATCATGCGCTGCCGGTTAATTCCGGGCGCGTCGATCGGACTGCATACGCATGAGGAGAGCAGCGAGATTCTTTTTGTTCTGGAGGGAAGCGGAAAAGCGGTTTATGACGGCGCAGAGGAGCGCGTCAGCGCCGGAATGTGTCATTACTGTCCGAAAGGGCACAGTCATATGCTGGTAAATGACACGGACGCGGATCTTATTTTCTATGCGGTCGTGCCGCAGCAGTAGGCAGGAGTATCCCCATGAAACAAGCAAGACCATCCTGCAATTACATTCGGCTGAGTATGCAGGCGGCTCCACTCGAAACAGCGTGGAAGCTGCTGTTTTTGCTGGCGTCGGGCGTTTATCCGAGCGCGTTGGTGCTGGTGTCCGGTCATATGATTGATACCGGCTTAGGGGTATTGATGCGGGAAACGGCGCAGGGGCAGATGATAAAGAGCGTGCTTTTTTTGTGTGCGCTGATGCTGACGTGGCATTTATTAGAAGCGTTGGATAAGCTGATTGCCGTCCGATATGCGGCAAAGCTGACCGAACGCATCAACCTTGCAGCGGCTGAAAAACGCGCGCGTGTCAAGTATGCATATATTGAGCGGGAGTCGGTGCAGAAGCTGTTTGCACGCATTTCCGAGAATCCGGCGGAGCATGTGAAGGAGGGCGCGGACAATCTGCTTTCTTTGGGGGCGTTTGCACTGGAAGCTGCCGGAATGCTTGCGGTGATTGCCGCGTGTTCGGGATGGGTTGCCCTGCTGTATTGTGCCTGCTGTGTTCCGCTTGTGTTGTTGTCGCTTAAATGCGGCGCATACGATTATGAGATTTTTGAACAGACCTCCGATCTGGAACGGCGAAGGGCGTATTACGAGCAGATATTGACGGCAAGAGAGCTGACAGAAGAAAGGGAACTGTTTGGATATACGCCGCAGATCAATCAAAAATGGGACGCGGTATGTGCAAAGATCGTGCGGATGACGGCGCACATCAACGCGAAGGTTTCCCTGCGGCTGACATCGGCTGCCATGCTGATGGCGTTGCTTCAGGTCCTCGTCATGTTGCTTTTATTGTTTCCGCTTCAGGCGGGAACGCTTTCGATCGGCGTGTATCTGACGATCGTAAAACAGCAGAACCGGTTAGAGCAGAAAATCGCATGGGAGCTGATGGAAAAAACAGAAACCTTTGAAAACTGTAGAAGATACGGGAAGGATTATGCAGAGTTTCTGGCGCTCGAAGAAGACGCGGACGCTTTATGCAGTCGTACGGCAGGACGTTTTCCCATGAAGGAAGCCGCGATAAGCGGCGCGGAGGCATTGCGGCAGGAACCGCAGCAAAGCGCCGCGTGCCCAGCCGCGGCTTGCGCTGGAGACGGTGTCCTGCCGCCGCTGCGTTTGGAACAAGTGACATTCTGCTATGAAGGGCGGGAAAAGCCGGCATTGTCCGATGTCAGTGTTTCCCTGGAGCCGGGGAAAAGCTACGCGCTTGTCGGGGAGAACGGTGCGGGAAAGACGACGCTCGTTAAGCTGCTTTTGGGAATGTATGATTCCTATCGCGGAAATATTTACATAGGGGACCGCGAACTCCGTACGATAGGGACACGGGAAAAGAAAGCGTGTCTGACGGTGTTATTTCAGGACTTTTTTCATTACGGGATTTCCGTGCGCGATTATCTGAATCTGGGAAAAGAGCAGCCGTATGTGGAAGCGCGTCTGTATCAGGCGCTTGCGGGCGTCGGGCTTGCAGAGCAGGTGGAAGCGCTGCCGGACGGTCTGGATACGCGGCTTGGAAAAATGCAGGAAGGCGTTGATCTTTCCGGCGGACAGTGGCAAAAGCTGGCGGCCGCCCGGTGTATGCTGGATGATGCGCCGCTGTTGATCTTAGACGAGCCGACTTCCGCGATGGATGCGCTCAGCGAGAAATCCTTTTATCAGGTACTCACGGAAGCGGCGCAGGGAAGAACGGCGCTGTTTATTACACACCGTCTCGGACTGGCGCTTTATGCGGATGAAATTCTCGTGATGGAGGACGGCAGACTGTGCGAGCGCGGAACGCACGAGGATCTGATGGCGCTGAGAGGACGGTATTACCAAATGTATGAGGCACAGAGGAGCTGGTATCAGGATGAAGCATAAAAAGAAAGACGGCATCCTCTTTTCCACGATGCTGCGCTTAATCGGTGAAAAAAAGAAGGACGTTTTCATTTGGAATTATGTTGTGGCGGTGATGGCGGGCGCGTTTGCGGGCGGCGCGGTCGTTTTTTTACAGAACGTGCTGGATGCGGTGACGGCGTATGCGGCAAAAGAAGCAGGGCTTGGCGCGGTATTGCAGGCGTTTGTGATTTTTTTGCTTATCAAACTCGGCGATCAGGTGTGCACCGGAGTTTATAATACGCTTGGCGAAACGCACAGTGAGATTTCCATACGAAATCTGGGGAACCGGATTCATCAAAAGATCGCGCGGACAGAGGCGGTCCGGTTTGAGGAAAAGGAACGCCTTTTAGCGATCCAGAAAGCGTACCGCGGGGCGCAAAACGGCAGAAATTATGTGAATACTTACCTGACATTACTGTTTCTGTATGTTCCGTATTACGGGATATTGTCGGCATTTCTTTTTTTGCAGGAACCGATTCTGTGTCTGCTGTTGTTTCTGATCTTTCTGCCGGGCATTTTTTCGCAGGTCTTAAAGAGCAGATCATTTGCGGCAATGGAGAAAAAAACGGCGCAGGCGGATCGCGAAATGCGATATATGACGCGCTGTATCGGATCGAAGGAGGCGTTTGCCGAAACGAGGCAGCTTGGCGCGTTTCCGTATTTCAGGGAGTGCCTGACGCAGAGCATTCACAGTCTCAATCTGGCGAAAAAGGAGGCATACCGCGCCGCCGTATGGCTTGATTTTATCATGGGCGCGGGCTCCCTTCTCGCTTATGCGGGCGTGATCCTGATCTTGTTTCGGGCGCTTGTGAGCGGGCAGATCAGCTTCGGGGCGTTTGGCGCGATGTTTTGCTCGCTTGACAGCATTTATGAGATGACGCAGGAAGTGATCTTAGAGACGGTAAGCTATAGCGTGGAGCTGAAAGAGAGTATTCGCAATTTTGTGCGTTTTTTGCGCGGCGAAGAAAAAGAGCAGGGGGATGAGCAGCTTGACCGGCACGGGGAGATCGTATGTTCCCATGTTTCTTTCAAGTATCCGGAAAGCGCGGAGGAAGCGCTGACAGATGTGAATCTGACGCTCCGCGAGGGGGAGACTTTAGCGGTGGTCGGAGAAAACGGATCCGGCAAAACGACGCTTGTACGTCTTCTTTTGGGAATCTATCTGCCGGATAGCGGAACGGTCAGTCACAACGGCGTCCCCGTGCAGGCATATCGGCGCGACGCACTGTATCAAAAAAGCACGGCGGTGTTTCAGCGTTTCGGGCGTTATCGGATGACGTTGGAAGAAAACATAACCGTCAGCGATGGGAAAGCGGACAGGTTAGATCGGGAAGGCGGCGGCGAAGGAAGAGACGGTAGAATGTTGACGGCGCTCGAAAGGGCAGGGCTTGGACAGAATGGGAATGTAGAGCAGGCGCTTTTTCCGCAGGGAGAAAAAACCATGCTCGGAAATGAGTTCGGCGGCGTCGATCTCTCCGGCGGACAGTGGCAGAGAGTGGCGATCGCCCGCGGTTTCTATCGTGAACATGAGCTGATCGTTTTAGACGAGCCGACCTCTGCGATTGATCCGATCGAGGAAAAGGAGATTCTGACGCGGTTTTTGGAGCTTGCGGCGGATAAAACGGCAGTGATCATTACGCACAGGCTTGCCAGCGTCAGAAAGGCGGACCGCATAGCGGTCATGAGCGGCAGCAGGCTTATCGCGTGTGATACGCATGAGAGATTGTTGGAAAATTGCGAGCTGTACCGCCGCATGTGGGAGGCGCAGGCGGGGCAGTATGTATGACAGGCGGCTTTCCCCATAAAGAGAAAAACCGCCTGTTTCTATATAAATACTCCTTAACAAAAAAAGTCCCACCGGGTTGCGCATAGTAAAACCAGAGGCGTGGTGGGTTCTATATGGACATCATTATAGCGAATGGATTTGCGAAAAGCAAGAGGTTTTTCTAAAAAATTTAATATATTAAGAAAAACGGTAACATTTATTTATATGTCCCACCCCTTACCCCTGAAACGGCATAGCGAACCCCCCGTAATAGGAGACCGGCTCGCCCGCGATCCGGAAATGGGAAGTATCGCCGGCTGTCTGCACGCGGAAATATGCCTGTCCGGGAATCCGTTCCTCGGCGGAGAGGATCGTCACGGACGCGGGAGGGACGAAAAAGCCGTGGAGCATGGCGTGCGGCGCCGTATTGATCAGGTGGGAGAGCATCATCATCATGACACCGAGATGACAGAAAAAGACAAGTACCTCCTCCTCCCCGTCAGCTTCTTTCATGCAGGCAACGGAGGTCCCGTCATATTTCATAAAATAGTTGCTCGTCCCGTGCGTCCCGTCCGTGCGGTAGCAGAAGCCGTCCCGGCGGTAGCCGTGCAGCGCGAGCAATCCGTCTAAGCGGTCATAAATCCAGTCCGCCTGATTCCCCAGATCGCAGTGCGTCATCAACTCCGCCTCTCTCCAGCGGTCTTTATCGAGCAGAAGCGGATGCTCATTAAAATAGGCAGGCGTTAAGTCCCACGGAATAAAGCGGTGGTCGGGATGTAATTCGACGTCAACGGGCGCATGAAGTTCGCGCAGCCACGGGTAGACGATCGCCTTTTTCGGATCAGGGTCGTGGAGGATGTCGGGCGCGGGATCGGGAAAAACGGTTGTCAGGCTGACATGATGCGCGGCAAGCGTCGGCGCCGCGGTCGCCTGCGCCCGTCCCAACGGAGAACAGTAAAACTGGCTGACATGCCAGTTTTTCGCGCGTTCTGCGACAAGTTCCGCCTCGCGGAAGCCTTTTTCCGTTAAAGAATCTTTTGTGTAATCCGGTTCTGCATGTCTGATAAAAATAAGTTTCATTCGAATCCTCCATACCGCCGTAAATCTGTAGGTTTGCGGTTCAATTAGTAATAATTATAGCATACGGGTGTAGATATTTTTAGGTGGTATTTTGATGGGATAGGTTTTGCACTTATCCCA
>JAMPHA010000067.1:0-4984 GCA_023663615.1 Clostridium sp.
AAGAGGCTCTCCTTCTATGGAATTAGTGCGAATTATTTTTTCCTTTCAAGGCTGGGAATTTTCCATCTATTTTTACCCTGTAACGATACTGTTGATACAATTTGCGCCGTCCGCCGCCGCCGTCACGATCTGACGCAGGTGCCCCGCACGCACGTCGCCCGCCGCATATACGCCGTCCACGCTTGTTTTTCCGTCCTCTCCGGCAATCAGATAGCCCGCCTCATCCGCCGCAAGCTGCCCCGTAAACAATTCCGTACACGGACTGCTGCCAACCGCGATAAATACGCCCTGCACAGACAGCGTACTTATTTCACCGCTTTGGACATTGCGCAGCCGCAGGGATTCCACCGCCTGCTCTCCGCTGATCTCCTCCACGACATGGTTCCAGCACATCCCGATATTTTTTTGCGCCGCCAGCTGTTCCCGAAGCAGTCCTGCCGCCCTCAATTCATTCCTCCTGTGAATGACGGTCACTTTTTCACAGATGCGTGAAAGAAACAGCGCGTCCTCGACCGCCGCATCCCCGCCGCCGACCACGGCGACATGCTTCTTTCTGAAAAAAGCACCGTCGCAGGTCGCGCAGTAAGACACGCCTCTCCCCGTAAGCCGCTCCTCGCCCGGTGCGCCAAGGCATTTATGCCGTGCGCCTGTCGCGATCACGACGTGCGCCGCCTCATAGACCTCCCGCGCCGTCATTACTTTTTTGACACTGCCCGCAAATGCTGCTTCCGTCACCTGCGCCGTCACGAACACGACGCCGAGTCCGTCCGCATGGGCACGCATTTTAGCGGCAAGCTCCGTGCCCGCGATACCGGGCAGTCCGGGATAGTTATCCACCTCGTACGTATTTAATATCTGTCCGCCGCTAAACGGCGCCTGTTCTAAAACGACGGCATTCAGAGATGCTCTTTTCGCGTAGATCGCCGCGCTTAGCCCCGCCGGTCCCGAACCGATAATGATCACATCATACATGATTTTGTCCTCGTCTTTCTCTCAAAAAATAATGGTCTTGGCGCTTCGCGCTTGATTTCCTGCCGACATGGTATATAATAAACGCAAAGAAATCATTTCCTATCACAGGGCAGGATCCGGCTGCGCCGGGCAAAAAGGAGGCTCCATGAAACAAACCGTTCTGATCACCGGCGCGTCCCGCGGCATCGGCAGGGCCTGCGCCGAATTGTTTGCCAAAGAAGGATACGATCTGTTTCTAAACTGTCTAAAATCCGAAAAAGAACTGACAGACCTTGCCGCAGAGCTCACCGCGGCATACGGCGCCCGCTGCCGGCTGTTTTTCGGCGACGTCGGCGATCCGCATTTTGTCGATCGGATGTTTGCACAGATCGACCGCCTCGACGTGCTCGTGAATAATGCGGGCATTTCCCATGTCGGGCTTCTGCATGAAATGACGCCGGAGGAATGGCTGCATGTCATGAACGTCAATCTCAATTCCTGTTTTTATACCGCCCGCCACGCCGTACCGCTCATGTTAAAAGAGCACAGCGGGCGCATCATCCACATCTCCTCCGTATGGGGCTGTGTCGGCGCTTCCATGGAAACCGCCTATTCCGCGAGCAAAGCAGGCGTAAACGGCCTTACGAAAGCGCTTGCAAAAGAGCTTGCGCCAAGCCATATCAGCGTCAACGCCGTCGCCTGCGGCATCATTGACACCGACATGAACCGTCATCTTTCCGCAGAGGAGCTTTCTTCCATAAAAGAAGAAATTCCGGCGGACCGCCTCGGCACGGCTGCGGAAATCGCCCAAACGGTCTTACAGCTCGCAAATGCTCCCGACTATCTGACCGGGCAGATTATCACGGTGGATGGCGGATGGATCTAGGACGCGCTCTACATTTCTGCCGCGCGCCGCTCCATATACGCATGCACCCGCTTACGCATCCACGCAAACTGTTCCCTTGTCTTTTCGTTGTCACTCTCAAAGTTCAGAAGCGTCTCCAAATATCCCTGTTCGCCGACAATGCGGACGCTGACCGGGTACACAAGCTCAAACACGAGCGAAATATGTCCCGCCACATAGTCAACCGGCGTCTTTTTTAAGCTGCGCAGCGTCGCATGCTCCTCCGAAAAGCTTTGAAGCACCGCCTCGCTGACTTCGCTTGTTTTTAACGCCTGCGTCGTCGTATTGTAGATCGCTTCAAGCGGCACGTCCACATTGACGCGCATAATATCAATCTTATCCGCATCCCTTAAAATATGACAATACGTCCGCGTCCGTTCATCCATATCCGCCGCAATACGATAAAGGCTGTGATTACGCACCGCCGTCTCGATCAGGTCAAGCTCCTCCTGCGGTGTGTTATGCGGAAGATAGCCCGCAATCTCTCCATGCTGAAATAGAATATCCGCCCCAAACTGCGCATGATCAATGGACTGCGCATCCACAAACGTCCCATAGCGCCGAAGCTGCTCAAACCGCCCGACGTCATGTAAAAGACCGATCAACCACGCTAAGTCAAGCTCCCGCCCGCTTAGTCCCGCCGCTCTGCCGATCCGCTCACAGAGCGCCGCCACGCGATAGGTGTGATCGACCTTTAGCTTGATCTTTTCATCCGTTCTGTCATACTGTGCCGTGTACGCGTCGAACGCCGCAAGCGCCCGCTTTCTGTCCACGTTCCATGCTGCCTGTCCCATATCTGCACCTTCCGTATCCGTTTGCGCCATCATTCGTTCCCTGCCCTTGCACTCCGCATCCGCCTGCTCCGGCATCTTCCCATGCTCGTACCTTCCATCCCCCGCTCCATAGGCTCTCTACCGCATATCATTCCCCGAACGCGCCGTTTTCTTTCCATCTGCGCTGTTGTTTTTTCATGGCAAACAGCCCGACGCCGTCCGCAAGCGCCCAGCCGATCGGAATCGCCGCCCAGATTCCGTACACACCGATCCCGGCGACCGGAGCGAGCAGGTACGCCAGCGCAACGCGCGTTCCGAGCGACACGATCGTCAGCCAAAGCGACATATTCGGTCTGTTCACACCGCGGAAATATCCGTAGAGTAAAAAAAGCAGACCAATCCCGCAATAGCATGCGCCTTCTATCCGAAGATAACCTGCTCCGATGCCGATGATCCTTGTTTCTTTCGCTTTCACAAATACGCGCATGAGCGGATGCGCCGCCGCGCATACGACCACGGATACGACCAGACAGAATCCCATGCTCAACCGCACCGCGCGGGAAAATCCCTCCCGTACCCTGTCCCGTCTGTCCGCACCGTAATTCTGTGACACAAACAAAGAAAACGCATTGCCGAATTCCTGCGTCGGCATGTACGCGAGCGTGTCAATCTTCACCGCCGCCGCAAACGCCGCCATGACGGCTTTGCCAAAGCTGTTGACAAGTCCCTGGATCATCAGAATACCGAAATTCATGACGGACTGCTGGACGGAGGCCGCCGCAAGAAAGCCCGCGACTTCCTTAAGGAGCGTTTTATCCGTCCGCATCCCCGCAAGCGTAAAGCGCAGGCGTTTTTCTTTTTTCCATGTATAAAAAGCAATGCCGACGCCCGAAAGCACCTGTGCGGCAAGCGTCGCCTCCGCCGCGCCCCGGATGCCGCGATGAAACGTCATGACAAACAGGCAGTCGAGTCCGATATTGAGAATGGACGCCGCTCCGAGAAACACGAGCGGAACCACCGAATTTCCGAGCGCACGCAGCACGAACGCATAGTAATGATACAGGAACACAAAAAAGATTCCCGCAAAAATGATCATGACATATTCCCGCATCATCCCGCGAAGCGAGGCGGGAACCGAAAGCAGGCGCAGCAGCCCGTCACAAAATAAAAGCGAGAGCGCCGAGATCAGCACTGCAAAAAAGCCCGCAAACAAAAACGCGGTCTGCATACGTTGTCTCATACCGGGCAGATCGTTTTTTCCATAATAATAGGAAAACAGCGCGCCGCCGCCCATACACATACCGATCAGAACGGAATTTAGGAATGTCATGAGCGTGTACGCCGAGCCGACTGCGGCAAGCGCATCCGGACCGAGCACCCGTCCGACGATCAGCGTATCCGCGATATTGTAAAGCTGCTGCAAAAAATTGCCCGCAATCATCGGCAGCGCAAACTTGATCAATGTGCCGGTCACGCTGCCCTCGGACAAATCTGTTTTTTTCATGCGAACGCCACACCCTCCCGCTGATTCCTCTGCCGGATAAAATCGGTGATTTGGAAAATCGTAAGCCGCAGGTACTATTCTTTTATGAACGCTGCTTTTTCTGTTAGTTCTATGACTTTTACGCCCTTTTCTTTCGCATACTGCATCAATCCTCTTAAGCCAAGGCAGATTTTGGCGCACTGGCTTAACAGCACCGGTTCTGACATGTTCGCCAGACCTTCCTTCTAAGAAACAATTTTTATAAAATAATTTTCGCATTACCTTTGTATGGATGGCTGTCGGCATAAGCAGAGGCTTTCTCCATAAATTCATCCGCTCCCATTCTGTCGTAATACTCCCTTTGCCACACAGTATAATCAAAATCATCTCTTTTAAGCATTGAAATAAAATACTCTGTATCAAGTACACCCAACTTTTCTATAAGATAAGCAAGTCCTTGTTCCATTAGTTCCGTTGTGTTCATCATAACCCATCCGCCTCCATTTTTCTTATAAACTCACAAGGAGAAACCAACTGTATTTGTTCAGAGCAATACTTTAACAACCTGTCATCTGTAGTAATAAAATAATTGCATCCTGCAAAAACCGCACAAGCCACATGACAGGCATCCTTTACCTTAATTCCAGTTTCCATGATAGAATGCGCATTTCTTTCTACAATTTCTTTATTCTTATTTGTTACATAAACTGTAGCATTGGCATTCATAAAATTTTCAATGGCAAGTCTTTTTTGCATTGACCGATTATTACTGTTTTCAAATTCCAGAACATAAGAGGTGACAAGTTCCAATTGCCCTCTTTTTACCATATCCTGAATATAAAGCTTAGCTTGTGTTTCCAAACTTATTCTAAT
>JAMPHA010000068.1:0-4657 GCA_023663615.1 Clostridium sp.
AAGAGGCTCTCCTTCTATGGAATTAGTGCGAATTATTTTTTCCTTTCAAGGCTGTGAATTTGTTAGAATATGTCCCGATTCTTTTAGACGTGCGGCGCTTGCTTTTTTCCTCAAGATATGATATGCTGACAGCAACTTATTTAAGAAAGTTAAAAAAGAAAACGATTCGGCGGAAAGGAGAATGACGATGAAACTTGTGATCATTGGCGGAGGCAGCAGCTATACGCCGGAATTGGTGGAGGGCGTGATTCTGCACCGCGCGTCGCTGCCGGTGGAGGAGATCGTGCTGATCGACATCCCGGAGGGAGAGGAAAAAGTACGGATCAACACCGCGTTTGCCAAACGTATGCTCAAAAAGGCGGGGCATACGGCATCTGTTCGCTATACGTTTGACCGTCGGGAGGGGCTTTCGGGCGCTAAGTTTGTCATCACACAGCTTCGCGTCGGCGGCTTAGACGCGCGGGAGAAGGATGAGCGGATTCCGTTAAAGTACGACATGATCGGGCAGGAGACAACGGGTGCGGGCGGATTTTTTAAGGCGCTGCGCACGATTCCCGTGATACTGGATATATGCCGGGATATGGAGGCGGTCTGTCCGGATGCATGGCTGATCAATTTTACCAATCCGGCGGGCATTGTGACGGAGGCGGTCTTAAAATATACGAACGTGCGCTGTATCGGGTTGTGCAACGTCCCGATCAATATGCGCCACGACGCGGCAAAGCGGCTTCATGTGCCGGCGGAAGAACTGGACTGCCGTTTTATTGGACTCAATCATCTGAGCGTCATGACACATGCTTTTTATCGGGGAGAAGACCGTCTGCCGGAGGCACTTTGGGCAGGAAATGAGGAGAGTGTGGTCAGGAACATCGAAAAAAACGACGGGATGGACGACATGGCAAGGGCGCTCGGCTGTATGCTCTCTCCGTATCTGCAATATTTTTATTTTGAGAGAGCGTCGCTGCATCACGAAAAGCAGGAGGTGCTCGGCTTGGAGGGCACGCGCGCCGTACAGGTGAAAAAAGTAGAACGGGATCTGTTCGCCAGTTATCAGGACGAGCAGTTAAATGAGAAGCCGGAAGCGCTCGCAAAGCGCGGCGGCGCGAGATATTCGGAGGCGGCGATCAATCTGATCGACAGTATCTACCATGACAGGCGGGATGTGCAGGTGGTCGATACCGCTAACAGGGGAACGGTCGGGCAGCTTGCGGACGGCGCTGTGATCGAGACGAACTGTGTGATCGGAAAAGACGGCGCGATGCCGCTTGCGCTTGCCGATGGGAACTTTCCGACGGTTTTCCTAGGGCTGATGGAGCAGGTCAAGGCATATGAGAGTCTGACCGTGGAAGCGGCGGTCGAGGGAGACTGCAATAAGGCGCTGCTCGCGCTCATGCACCATCCGCTTGTGCATGAGATGCCGGACGCGCGTGCGATGATGGAGGAAATGATGGAAGCGCACAGGGCGTATCTGCCTGCTTTTTTTGAAGAGAAAGCGTAGGGAAAGTGGTGCAGACGGTTGGAGAGAAGAGGAGCGATACAGGTGCGCAGGGGAAAGAAAGCGGCACGGACGGCTGCAAGAGAAGAGGAGCGGTGCCGATGGCAGCAGGGAACGGAGGATGGCAGATGTATGTGATGGGAGTCGATGCGGGCGGTACGAGAACGCGCTGTATGATCTGCGATGAAAAAGAGCATATCATGGGCAGGGGGGAAGCGGGAGCGTCCCAGCATCAGATGTACGGGATTGCGCAGACAAAAAAGAATGTGCGGATCGCCGTGGAAGAAGCGCTGAAGCAGGCGGGACTTACATTGTCCGATATTTCTTATGCGGTCCTCGGCATGTCGGGCGCGGATGGGGAGGATGATTTTGCCCTGCTCATTCCGGCAGTAGGGGAAGTGCTGCCCGGCGTGCCGTATGAGGTTCTGCATGATTCGTGGATCGGATTGCGCGCGGCGCTGGACGGTGTGGATGCGGAATGCGCCATGTCCGGCGTGGTGTCCATCTGCGGAACGGGCGCGGCGCATGCGGGCATGAACGACCGGGGTGAGCGGCTGACACTCAGAAATCTTGACTATATCACCGGTAATTGCGGCGGTGGAGCGGAATTGTGCGAGAAAGCGCTCCACTATGCGTTTCGTTCCGAGGAAGGGACATATGAGAAGTCGCTGTTGGAAGAACGCATTCCGCCGGTGTTCGGCGTCCGGACGATGGAGGAAGTCTGCGGACTCATTAAAAACGGCGGACCGGATGAAAAACAGCGCTATGCCGTCCCGATCGTTGTTTTTGAAGCGGCAAAGCGGGGAGACGCGGTCGCGGCGGAGCTGCTGTCCGACATGGGCAGGGAAGAGGGGCGCTATGCGGCCGCCGTGATCAGGCGGCTTGGAATGACGGCGCAGCGCATCCCCGTTGTGCTGATCGGAAGTTTGTTTCAGACAGGGGAGCGGCTGCTGATCGACGCGTACATGGAGGAAGTGCATACGGCGGCGCCGCAGGCATATCCTGTCATATTAAAAGAGGAGCCGGTTTTGGGCGCGGTCCGCTTTGCGCTCGATAAAGCGCGGCGGAACGGGTAAAAAAGGAGTGCAAAAATGGCGCAGGATAAAGAGCGGACGGGCAAACCGGCTCTGATGAAAGAATTAAATATCGGATTGATCATGGATGCGCTGCAAAGCAAGGGGCAGGCGACGCGCGTGGAGCTTGCGGCGCTGACGAAGCTGAGCCAGCCGACCGTCAACATGTTGATCGGGGAGCTTGTGAAAGAGCAGGCGGTCGTCAGTCTCGGTATCGCCGCATCGACGGGCGGCAGGCGGGCGGAATTGTTCGCACCCAACAGCAAACGCGCCGCGCTTGCCGCCGTCCTGATCAAAACGGATGTGATAGAAGCGGTCGTGACGGATTTAGAACTGCACACGGAACTGCATGAGAAACGGCGGCGCGTGAAGGGAGTGGACTGCACAGAGGAGCTCGTGGCGTTACTTTCCGCGCTTTTTGAAAAAAGAACAAAGATCCGTGCGCTCTGCGTCGGCGTGCCGGGTTCGGTATCGGCGGACGGCGAGGTGTTTGCGGTTCCGGCGATTCCTGAGTGGGAGCATTTCAGGCTGAAAGCGTATCTGGAGAGCAGGTTTTCCGTGTCGGTCTGCGTGATGAATGACATGAATGCCATTGCGGCGGGCTATCTGCTCGGAACCAAAAAGCATGTGCAGAATTTCGTCTATCTGCATGCGGAAGGCGTGGGGATGGGCGCGGGTATCGTGATCGGGGGAAAACTGTATTCAGGATTCCGCAGTTTTGCCGGCGAGGTCGGCAGTATGCTGCTCGGAACGGCGGAGGCGGACGCGGGACAGAAAGAAGCGTTCGGCACGGAAAAAAGCGCGTCGGACGCTGTGCGGGAAACGTCGGGCGTGGGAGAAAGCATCGCGGACGCTGCGCGGGAAGTATCGGGCGTGGGAGAAAGCATCGCGAGCGCTGTGCGGGAAACGCCGGACATGAGCGAAAGCGCGTCGCTCCGCGGATGCAGCGTGGAGGGACGGATGCTTGCCGCCGCGGACAGGCAAAGCCGCGCCGCGATCCTGACGTCAACGGTCGTCAATCTGATCTGCGTGCTCAATCCGGAGGAAATCCTGTTTGGCGGCGATATAACGGAGGAACTGATGCGGGATATTTGCAGAGGCTGCCGTGCGTACCTGCCGGAATCCGTACTGCCAAGCTGCCGCGTGGTCACGAATTATATGGAGGACTATTTTGACGGTCTATGCAGGCAGGGGCGCGAGATGCTGAGCCGTCATATCCGGGTAGTATAGGACTGCAAGGAGAATCGTCCATATAAGCCTGCAAGAGAAAGGAGAAAGGCATGAAAATCATCAGGGCAAAGGATTATAAAGACATGAGCCGCAAGGCGGCAAACATCATTTCAGCGCAGATCATTATGAAACCGAACTGCGTGCTGGGACTTGCGACGGGCTCTACGCCAATCGGCGCATACGAGCAGCTTGTCGAGTGGTACCGCAAGGGAGATCTTGATTTTTCTGCGGTCACGACGCTCAATCTGGATGAGTACAAGGGCATTTCGAAAGAGAATGAGCAGAGTTATTACTTTTTTATGAGGGAAAAACTCTTTTCTAAGGTGAATATCGATCCGGAGCGGACATTTCTGCCGGACGGCATGGAGCCGGACAGCGAAAAGGCGTGCAATGATTATAACCGCATCATTGCCGGAGTCGGGGGGATTGACTTGCAGCTTTTGGGGCTGGGACATAACGGGCATATCGGCTTCAATGAACCGGGCATGGCGTTTGAGGCGCAGACGCATTGCGTGAATCTGACCGAATCGACCATGAAAGCGAATCAGCGTTTTTTTGCATCGATGGAGGACGTGCCGCGTCAGGCGTACACGATGGGAATTAAGACAATCATGCAGGCAAAAAAGATCGTGGTCGTGGTGAGCGGCGAGGATAAGGCGGATATTCTGAAAACCGCGTTTTTTGGCGCGATCACGCCCAACGTGCAGGCGTCCGTTCTGCAGTTGCACAATGACGTGACGGTCGTGGCGGACGAGGCGGCGCTGAGCAAAGTGGAGTGAGAGAAATAAAAAATTATCGAAAAAGTTGGTTCTTTCCTAAGTTTGTTGATATATTTTTAGAATTTGGTATACTGAATATA
>JAMPHA010000069.1:0-4652 GCA_023663615.1 Clostridium sp.
ACTTTAATATAGAGGATACTGGGGCGTTCGTATTCTAGAAATGGGGAAACTCAAAGTTCGCAGGATTTTCTTTCTCAACGTCTGCTCCTTCGCCTGCTCTTTTGTCTGCCTTCTCATCTGCGTTTCCGCCTGCTCTTTTGTCTGCCTTCTCACTCTGCCGCGACCGCCAGTATATGCGTGTCCCGCCCGTAATAATATACCGTGTCCGAAAGCACCTCTTCCGGCTCCACCCGCGTCCGGTTGATCTCATGCACCATTTCACGCATGGAGAGCGCCTCCGCCTCACTTTTGACCGGCAGAACAATCATCTCATGCACGGAACTCGGCAGAACGGCAAGGCTGCTTTTCATGTGTTCCGCCAGCCCTTCAAGAACCCCTTCATATAAGGAGGCTGCCGCGCCATGACTTTTATACGTGTTTGTCACAACATATAAGGGCATTTCCCCTGCTTTTTTGATTTCCGCCGACATCTCCTCCGGGACTTCCTGCTCTTTTTCCACGTCCGCAAGAAGCTCCTGCATGGTACAGATCATTTCGGGATAGAGTGTCCGCATATTCCGCTTTGCGTCATCATATAACTGTTCCTTTGTAATGTCCCAGATCCGCAGATGCTCATTGCGGATCTGTATAATCCCGCTTCCCAGCTCCTCATGCTCTATTTTGCAGAAAAACGTGATCGCAAGATCCAAATACGGAATGTAGGGAATCTCCTCCAACAGCTTTTCATTCTTTTCGCGGCTGATCAGCCGATAAGCGATCTGTTCTCTCGCCAGCCTGTAATCCAGAAAAAAATCTGTGTCAAAATCGATCTGGGGATCATGTTCCCTGTAGCATGTAAGGATCTCCTCTACGACCTCCTCCAACGGCTCCCCGTCTAAATATTGTTCATAATAACATTCCAGATAAATGGTCGGCGACACATTCCTGCCATTCCCAAAGATACTCAGTCCGGTCAGCATGACGCCGTTATTCTTGCGGACCTTTTGAATCGAGACGTCCGCCTCGCCGACCTCTCTGCGCAGCGCCTTTTCCGCCATTTCCGCAAATTGCTGTTCTGTTATGTGTTCTTCCTTTGCAGCACGTTCACCCTTCGCAGCGCGTCCGTCCTTTGCCGCACATCTACCATCCGCCGCGCGTCCGGCATCCGCAGTGTGCATTCCATCCGCCATGTTTTTGTTCTTTGCTTTATTCCGTTTTTCTGTCATGGAATTCTGATCCTCCATAAAATCATTTTTTGTTATTTTTTGACCCATCATCTGTGTAACCCCCGTATACTTGATAAAAAACAATAAAAAAAGACAACGAAAAAAGAAAGGTTCTTCCAATCTTTTTCATTGTCTTATCAGCTTCGTGATGATGCAGCGCAGATTTCCGGGAAGCGCAGCGCAGATTCGTCAAGCTTCTTATGCTCTGGAAAGATACTCGCCGGTTCTCGTGTCGATCTTGATCTTGTCCCCCTGATTGACAAACAAAGGAACATTGACCTGCGCGCCGGTCTCCACCGTCGCCGGCTTCGTCGCACCCGTCGCGGTATCGCCCTTAAATCCCGGCTCGGTTTCCGTGATCTCAAGCTCTACAAAGAGAGGCGGCTCGATCGCAAAGACATTCCCGTTGTGGGAACATACTTTTACCATTTCATTCTCCTTGACAAATTTCAGCGTATCGCCGACCGTATCCGCGTTCAGCGCAACCTGATCATAGGTCTCGGTATCCATGAAATTATATAACCCGCCGTCCTCGTAAAGATACTGCATCTCTTTTCTGTCAATACGTGCCTGCGGACATTTCTCAGTCGGTCTGAAGGTCTTCTCAACAACGCCTCCATTGACAATATTTTTCAGCTTCGTTCTGACAAAGGCAGCGCCCTTGCCCGGTTTTACATGCTGAAACTCGATGATCTGGAAAATGTTACCGTCCAACTCAATGGTGATGCCGTTTCTAAAATCACCTGCAGATATCATAAAATAATCCTCCCGCTATTCACGTTATAATTCTCATTTAGTTTATACTATCAACACACTTTTTTCAACTGTTTTTTACGAAAATGCATGAAAATGAATGAAAACTTGCATTTTTCTGCCGGTTTACCTGCCGATCAGCGCGATCACCCTGTCGATCGCCTCCAAGTACCCCGGAAGTCCTTTTCCGTAAATCTGCGCGTCGCAGGCGGGCGCCGTCACGGATACCCTGCGAAATTCCTCGCGCGCCGTTATATCCGAAATATGAATTTCCACTTTGGGCATCGGCACGCTTTTGAGCGCGTCATGGATCGCATAGCTGTAATGCGTATAGGCGCCCGGATTGATGACGATTCCCTGCGTGCCGTCGGAATACGCATCCTGGATCCGGTCGATGATCGCCCCCTCGTGATTGGACTGAAATACTTCGATCTTCGCCTGCGTCTCTTTCGCCTTCTCGGCGATCATGTTCAACAGGTAATCGTAATCCTGCGTGCCGTAAACCTGTTTTTCCCGAATTCCCAAAAAATTCAGATTCGGTCCGTTGATCACTAATAGCTGCATGGCTGTATCCCCCTCTTTTCCGCCTCGCGGACAATCCTCGTCAAAATCTGTTCTACGGACAGTTCATCCGTGTCGATCACCACGTCCGCCGCCTCCTCGTACATTCCTGCACGCGCTTCCATCAATTCGCGGATGCGGGAAAGCGGGTCCTCGCACTGTAACAGCGGGCGGGACGTGTCGTTTTTTACGCGCTCGTAAACCGTCTCCGGCTTTGCGCGCAGATAAACGACTATGCCGAGCGTTTTTAGGATTTCCCTGTTCTCGGCGCGCATCGGCACGCCGCCGCCGAGGGAAATAATCTGTCCGCGTCCCTGTTTTGCCAGATTTTTCAGGCATTCGGTCTCCATCCGCCGAAACGCCTCCTCGCCTTCCTGTGCAAAAATATCCGATATTTTTTTTTGCTGCTCCCGCTCGATCAGCTTATCCGTATCCTCCACCGTCATCGACATTTTATAGGACAGCCGGATGCCGACGGTCGTTTTTCCGCTTCCCATGAAGCCTTCCAGCACGATATGCTTACTCATAAATGTTCATCGCTTCTTTCATCTTTCGGTATACGGCCTGCGCCTGCTCCTCGGACACCTTGACGTCATTCCACAGCTCATAGGCAAGGATTCCCTGATAAAGAAGCATTTTTAAGCCGTTCATCGTCCGTGCGCCCGCCTGCGCGGCATACTTCATAAACATTGTCTGCGCCGGATTAAAGATCAGATCGACGCCGATTCCTGCATACGCATAGAAATCCGGGTCCGTAATGACCGCCTCCTCCGTATGCGGATGCATCCCGACGCTTGTTGCCTGGATCACCAGATATTTTCGCTGCGGAACCGACCGATAATCGGAAAGCGCCACGGCGCTGATCCGGTCAAATCCCGTTTTTTCGCGCACCTCATCCGCAACCTCCTCTGCCTTTTCCAGCGTCCGGTTAAGCAGATACACACGCGCCGCCCCGTTAACGGCGCACATCATGGCGACCGCCCTGCCGACGCCGCCCGCGCCCAAGATGAGCACCTCGCTGCCCGCAAGCGCAACGCCTTCGCTTGTCAGCGCGCGGTACAGTCCCGGCATATCCGTATTATAGCCCCGATACCCGCCATCACACCGCACAAGCGTATTGACCGCGCCGATTTTTTCCGCAAGCGGGTCGATCGCGCAAAGATAAGGGATGACCGCGCTTTTATGCGGCACGGTCACATTCAGCCCGCGGACAGAAAGCGCGTACGCGCCGCGCACCGCCTCCTCCACGCGCTCCTTTTCGACACAAAACGGCACATAGGCAAGATCCGTGCCGGTCAGTTCGGACAGCGTATTGTGAATGAGCGGGGAAAGCGTATGCTCCACCGGATTCCCGATCAGCCCGCATACCGCTGTCGTTCCTTTGATCTCTTTCATCCTCATCCTCCCTGCCGCCGCAAGCCTGCAAGCCTGCGCGCCGCCTCAAACTCTTTCGAACAAAAAATCTTTGATGTTTCACTTGCGTCCCGCTTTCTTCCTGCGGTAAAAAAATAAAACGACCGCCTCCAGCCTGCGCTTCAGGACAATCTGTATTTCTTCTTTCGGATGGATCGGCTTCACCAGAATCGCAGGGATCCCCGCGCGCTTTGCGCCCCACACGTCCGTAAAAAGCTGATCGCCGATCAACAGGGTGTTCGTCTCATCCGTGTGCATCCGCTGCATCGCCTTGCGGTAATTTTTCGGATTCGGCTTGCCCGCTTTGTAAATATACGTGCCGTATCCCACGCCGTCACGAAACAGTTTCACACGCGGCTCCTTGTTGTTCGATAAAAAAACAACCTGTATGCCAAGCCGCTTTAGCTCTGCAAACAGCTCCTTTGCCCGCGCATCCGCCGGCGCGCCGTGGGGCACCAGGGTATTGTCAATATCGAACAGGACGCCCGCAACACCCTGCTCTTTTCGCTTTTCAAAGTCGATCCCGTAGACGCTGTCCACATCCTCATCGGGATAGAAGCGGTCCAATATCATCGCCTATTCTCCGTTCTTTTTTTCTAGAGATTTGGGTGTCAAAAGCCCTACAATGAAATCGGTGTCAGCAGAACTTTTGACACCCGAATCTCTATGATGTTGGGGTCAAATAAGAATTATCCCTGATAGTACCTTGAAAATTTCACA
>JAMPHA010000006.1:0-88316 GCA_023663615.1 Clostridium sp.
CGCTCGGCGTGGGCGAGCCGGATTTTGATACGCCGTGGCATATCCGCGACGAGGGAATTTATTCTTTGGAAAAAGGAAAAACTCATTATACGTCTAACGCAGGTCTGATTGAACTGCGTGAAGAAATCTGCCGTTATCTGCACCGGCGTTTTCAGGTCGATTACGATCCGAAAAAAGAAACGCTCATTACGGTCGGCGGCTCGGAGGCGATCGACATCGGTATGCGCGCGATGCTCAATCCGGGCGACGAGGTGCTCATTCCGCAGCCGAGCTATGTTTCTTACGAGCCGTGCGCGATTCTTGCGGGCGGCAAGCCTGTCATTATCAATCTCAAAGCGGAGAATGAGTTCCGCCTGACGGCGCAGGAGCTGCTTGATGCGATCACCGAAAAAACAAAGCTGCTGATCCTGCCGTTTCCGAACAATCCGACAGGCGCGATCATGGAACGCGCAGACTTAGAGGCGGTCGCAAAAGTCTGCATGGAAAAAGACATTTTTGTCATGTCCGACGAGATTTACGCGGAACTGACCTATAAGGAGGAGCATGTTTCGATTGCGTCCCTTCCGCAGATGAAAGAGCGCACGCTGCTCATCAACGGTTTTTCCAAATCCCATGCGATGACGGGGTGGCGGCTCGGCTATGTATGCGGACCCGCGGCGATCATCGAGCAGATGACGAAAATTCATCAGTTTGCGATTATGTGCGCGCCGACGACAAGCCAGCATGCGGCGGTGGACGCTCTGAAAAACGGTGACGGGGATGTCGCTATGATGCGCGAGGCGTACGACCAGCGCCGCCGTTTCCTGCTGAACGCGTTCCGCGAAATGGGCTTGGAATGTTTTGAGCCGTTTGGCGCGTTTTATGTGTTCCCCTGCATTAAGGAATTTGGCATGACGAGCGACGAGTTTGCCAACCGTTTTTTGCAGGAGGAGAAAGTCGCGGTCGTTCCGGGAACGGCGTTCGGTGACAGCGGCGAAGGCTTCTTACGCATTTCCTATGCGTATTCGATAGAAAAACTGAAGGTCGCGATGGAAAAGCTGGAACATTTTATCACCGGACTTCGGCGCGAGGGGACTTGCTAAGCGGAAGGCATGGAAAAGCCTGCGAACGACAGTGCCGTGCGGAAGACATGGAAAAGCTTGCGACCGACGGCGCTGTGCGGAAGGCATGGAAAAGCTTGCGAACGACGGCGCTGTGCGGAAGACCTGTAAAAGCTTGCAAACAACCGCACTGTGCGGAAGGACACAGAGGCGTGCGGAGGGATAACAAGGAAAGAGGATGCCGGGAATGAATATTGTACTGCATGAGCCGGAAATTCCGTCCAACACGGGAAATATCGGAAGAACCTGCGTGGCGGCGGGGAGCGTGCTGCACCTGATCGAACCGCTGGGATTCCGCCTGAATGAAAAAGAGATCAAACGGGCGGGCATGGATTATTGGGAGCATTTAGACGTGCGCCGCTATGACGATTATCGTGATTTTTGTGAAAAAAATCCGAATGCCCGGATCTGGTATGCGACGACGAAGGCAAAGAAAACGTATGCGGAGGCGGATTTTGGCAAAGATGATTTTATCATGTTCGGAAAAGAATCCGCAGGGATTCCGGAAGAAATTCTGGTCGAACATGAGGAACAATGCATTCGGATTCCGATGCTGCCCGCGATCCGTTCCCTCAACCTGTCTAATTCTGTGAGTATCGTACTTTACGAGGCGCTGCGGCAGCAGGGCTTTGCAAGTATGCAGACGGAAGGCGAACTGCACCGCTTACAGTGGAAAGCTTGAGCGGATGGGTGTAACATGATATAATAAGCGCAAAGGAAAAACAAGCCAAAAGGAAAAACCAATAGAAACACGATAGGGAAAGGTTCAGAAGACGGGCGATGAAAACCATATATATCCGTGTGGACGCGGATACGCCGAATGAAGAGGGCATCCGCCGCGCGGGCGAAATTATCCGTGCGGGCGGGCTTGTGGCGTTCCCGACGGAGACGGTATACGGGCTTGGCGGGGATGCGCTGAACAAAGAGTCCTCGCGAAAAATTTATGCGGCGAAGGGCAGACCGTCGGACAATCCGCTCATTGTGCATATCTGCAAATGGCAGGATATAGAGCGGATCGCGGCGCGGATACCGCAGGCGGCGCGCGGCTTGGCGGAGGCATTCTGGCCGGGGCCGCTGACGATGATTCTGCCGAAATCGGATGCGGTTCCGTATGAGACGACGGGCGGGCTTGATACGGTGGCGGTGCGGTTCCCGTCCCATCCGGCGGCAAGAGCGCTCATTGAAGCGGCGGGCGGTTATGTGGCGGCGCCGAGTGCAAACCGTTCGGGGAGGCCGAGTCCGACAACGGCAAAATACGTCGCTGAGGATATGGACGGCAGAATTGACATGATCATTGACGGCGGCGAAGTTGGAATCGGCATAGAATCCACAATCGTCGATCTGACGGGGGATATGCCGATGATCTTACGCCCCGGACACATTACGCAGGAAATGTTAGAGAACGTGCTTGGAAGAGTTGCGGCGGATCAGACCATCCTTGAAGCGGCGGACGGTGTGAAACCGAAAGCGCCCGGCATGAAATACCGCCACTATGCGCCGAAGGGCGTGCTTACGGTTGTGGAGGGAGACCGGGATGCCGTAACGGAAAAAATCAATGCATTGACAAGAGAAGCGTCGGCGGCAGGAGAAAAAGTCGGCGTGATCGCAACGGAGGAAACGGTGCATGCATATCACGCGGACTGCGTAAAAAATATCGGTTCCCGTTTAGACGAAGCGGCGATCGCGCACAATCTGTATGCGATTCTGCGCGAATTTGACGACGAGGAAATGACGGTACTGTTTTCAGAGGCGTTTGATACGGCGGGAATGGGACAGGCGATCATGAACCGGCTCTTAAAAGCGGCGGGATACCGCGTCATTCGTGTCTGAGTATAGAAGGGAAGAAAGAGGGAGGGACAGGCTATGATAGCATTGGGATGCGATCACGGCGGATTTGACTTAAAGCAGCACATTATCCGTCATCTGGAGGAGAGAGGCATTGCCTATCGGGATTTCGGATGCTATGACAAGTCGTCGTGCGATTATCCGCAGTTTGGACATGCTGCGGCGGAGGCAGTCGCGTCGGGAGAATGCGAAAAGGGAATCGTGATCTGCACGACGGGGATCGGGATTTCGATCGCGGCGAATAAGGTAAGAGGCGTCCGGGCGGCACTTTGCTCCGAGCCGCTCAGCGCGCGCATGACGAGGCTCCACAATGACGCGAATGTATTGGCGCTTGGCGGCGCCATGATCGGACCGAATATGGCGGTCGAAATTGTGGACACGTTTCTGGATACGGCATTTTCTGCGGAGGAAAAGCATTGCCGGCGCGTCAGTCAGATCGAAGGTTAGGACCGTTTGCAGGAACGATAAGAAACCAACGAAGCAAAAAAACATAGCATGAGTGGAGGTACGAGTATGGCAAAATGTGTGATTATGGATCATCCGCTGATTCAGCATAAGATCGGGTATATCCGAAGAAAGGAAACGGGAACAAAGGATTTCCGCGACACGATCAGCGAGATCGCAATGCTGATCTGCTATGAAGCGACGCGGGATCTGCAGTTGTCGGAGGTGGAGATCGAAACGCCGATCTGCAAGACAAAGGCAAAGGAGCTGCGCGGCAAAAAAATGGCGATCGTGCCGATCCTGCGCGCAGGGCTCGGCATGGTGGACGGCGTGCTGGATTTGATACCTGCGGCAAAAATCGGACATATCGGTCTGTATCGCGATCCCGATACACATGAACCGGTGGAATATTACTGCAAGCTGCCGGCGGACTGCGCGGAGCGGGAAGTGTTTGTCGTGGATCCGATGCTTGCGACGGGAGGGTCCTCTTCCGCGGCGATTCAGATGCTGAAGGACAAAGGCTGCAACAAGATTCATTTTATGTGTATCATTGCCGCGCCGGAGGG
The DNA here is from genome assembly GCA_023663615.1 of Clostridium sp. GTDB lineage: Bacteria > Bacillota > Clostridia > Lachnospirales > Lachnospiraceae > DLAJ01. The sequence continues at coordinate 3,956 of JAMPHA010000006.1, forward strand.
CGTAGCGCGGATGCAAAAAGATCATCCCGACGTGGACATGTATATCGGAGCGCTTGACGAGAAGTTAAACGAGCACGCGTATATCGTGCCCGGCTTAGGGGACGCAGGCGACCGCATTTTCGGCACGAAATAGCGCGCGGAGACGCAAAGAGGAAAGACAACGCGGCGCGCGGAGACGCAAAGTGGTAAAACAGCGCAGATCAAATAGAAAAGGAACAGAGCAATGGAAAAGAAGATCGGAAAGCGGGAAGATTATATTTCATGGGATGAATATTTTATGGGCGTGGCGCTGCTTGCGGGCATGCGCTCCAAAGATCCCGGAACGCAGGTGGGAGCCTGCATTGTCAGCGAAGATCATAAGATATTGTCCATCGGCTACAACGGACTGCCGACCGGCTGCGCGGATGACGAATTTCCGTGGGCGCGCGAGGGGGAGACACTTCAGACAAAATACCCGTTTGTGACGCACGGGGAGCTGAACGCGATCTTGAACTTCCGCGGCGGCAGCCTTGCGGGGGCAACGCTTTATGTTTCTCTTTTTCCGTGCAATGAATGCGCAAAGGCGATCATTCAGTCAGGGATCCGCACGGTCATTTACGCGGATGATAAATATGAGGGAACGGATTCCACGAAGGCAAGCCGTATGCTTTTTTCGGCGGCAAAGGTCGTATGCAGGAAGTATGCGCATACCGGAAGGAGTATTACACTTGAGGTGTAAATGCGGGAAAGGGATGCAGGCAGACTTATGAAAAAGAAAACGCTTTGCAGACGCTCTTTTTGTGCGGCGCTCATTCTGTTTACCGCGTCCATTCCGACGGCGCGGACGTTTGCCAAAACGACGGAGGAGAGGCTGAATGAGGCGCAGGAGGAGCAGCGGGAGACGCAGGAGCAGCTTGAAGGAACCAAAGATAATCTGTCAAGTCTGGAGGGACAGCGCAACGGGCTGCAGGAAGAGCTGAGCATATTAAACGATCAATTAAATGAGGTGCGGGCAAACTTAGAGCAGATCGAGGAAGACTTAGACGCCAAAGAGGGGGAGATCGAGCGGACGCAGGCGGCGCTTGCCGAGGCGCGCGAGACGGAGCTTTTGCAGTATGAAAGCATGAAAGAACGGATCCGTTTTATGTACGAAAACGGCGAGACGACGTATCTGGAAATGCTTTTTTCTGCGAACGGGTTTGCCGATTTCCTGAACAAGAGTGAGTATATCGAGCAGATCGAGCAGTATGACCGGCGCAAATTGGAAGAATATCAGGAGACCTGCCTGCTCATTGCACAGCAGGAGGAGATGCTTGGTCAGGAGCTTACGGAGCTGCAGGAATTGCGCGAGGAAGCAAGGCTGGAGCAGGAGCGTGTTGACGGGCTCGTGACGGAAACGTCTGAACGGATCGCGGGCTACAGCGATCAGATTTCCGATACGGAAGCGCAGATGCGCGCTTATGAGGCGGAACTGGCGAGGCAGAATGATAATATAGAGGCATTACAGGCACAGCTTGCCGAGGAGCGGCGTCTTGCGGCGCTTGCCGCGCAATCGGCATGGCGGGATATTTCGGAAGTGCAGTTTGAGGAGGGGGACCGCTATTTACTGGCGAACCTGATTTATTGCGAGGCGGGCGGAGAACCCTATGAGGGAAAAGTTGCGGTCGGTGCAGTCGTGATCAACCGGATGCTCAGCAAGGTGTTTCCCGATACGATGGTCGGTGTGATCTATGCGCCCAGACAGTTTTCGCCGGTTGCGAGCGGCAGACTTGCGCTCGCGCTTTCCCAGAACCGTGCGACGGAAAGCTGCTACCGCGCGGCGGATGAGGCGATGAGCGGCAGGACCAATGTGGCGGACTGCCTGTTTTTCCGCACGCCGATCGACAGCATCACGCCGCGTTACCGGATCAGCGGACATATCTTTTATTAGGCTTGTTCTAACGGTGCGGTCAGGGCTTCAAAATCGCCGTCGTAGATCGTCTGAAGCAGGTCATTGACGCGCAGAAGAATGCTGTGGAGCGTCTGCTCGCTGATAAGCCCGTGTTCTGCGGCTTCTGTAAGCTCATCGAGATCGACGACTTTTACAAAGCCGTCAGGAAAGACGATAATGTCCGCCAGCAGGTCAACACAGGTGAGCGTGTCATATTCCGCCGGGACCGCGGTATCTGTACCTGACGCCGTGCTGTCGGCGCATACGGCGCCGCTGTATTCGTAATTGACGATGTCGCAGTACCAAAATGCCAGCGAACCGTCATTTTTCAAGAATTTGCTGACTTTGATCCCTTTTTTGAGGTAATAGGCGGATGCGCCGTGGTCAAAGTCTTTCTTGGGGCGGAACGTGTTCCAGGATGTGACGATCAAGTCATGGTCCCACCGGCGGATCACGTCGTCTTTTAACAAAATACATTCGTCCGGCATCAGCCGTCTTCGGTATAACGTCAGTTTTTTCATAGATACTCCTATTCTTATATGAAAAGAATGGTACAGGAAACAAACAAAAAAGTCAATGAAAATAATGGTTTTGGCTTGATATAGTTGGCAAAAATAGGTATAATTATAAATTATGACATGCCCTTATCGGGTATGCGTTCAGAGAGGAAGTACCGGAATTTGGGCGGCACTGACGAAAGCGGGCAGAAAAACAGCAAAGGATCGGCCGGACATAAGCGCAATGACGGCAGGGTGTTGGAAGCGCTCGCACTCGTCATGCAGTTCGGCATTCATATGATCGTCCCTATTTTTATGTGTCTGTTTTTGGGGCTTTGGATCGATCGGAAGGCGGGAACTTCCTATTGGGTGATTATTCTTTTTTTCATGGGAGCGCTGGCGGGCTTTACGAATATCTATAAGCTTGCGAGGAAGATTTACGGCAGGGACAGCGGCAGACGGGGAAAAGGAGCGGACCGGGATGGAAACGGAAAGCAGGACGAGGAGCAGAATGGGATGTAACCGCACGCTTTTGGAAATGATGTGCGGTATTGTGCTGTTCGATCTGATCTGCCTTGCGATCGGGATCTGGTTTGTTCCGCAGAAGGGTCCGTGTGCGTTCGGGCTGCTGCTCGGTATGCTGACAGCGCTTGGCATGGCGTATCATATGTCGTGGACATTTGACAGATACTTGGGACTGCCGCAGAAAGCAGCCGTGCGAAAAGTGGCAATGCAGGCGCTTCTTCGGTATTTTGCGGTCGCTGCGGTATTATTTACGATCCTGTTTACGCGGATCGCGAATCCGCTTACAGCGTTTTTGGGAATCATGGGATTAAAGATCGGAGCTTATATCCAGCCCGTGATCCACCGCATTACGGTTAAGAAATACCCCGATCCGGAACCGGCACCTCCGATCCCGGACTCGGAGCAATATGATATTTGAACAAGGAGGTGAAAATATGACACAGGGCATCCTGCTATCTTCGGATGTGACAGAGAGCTTTATGATCAAGGGCGTGTTTAAGTATACCGTCTTCGGTCAGGAGGTGTGGATCACGACAACGCATGTCTGTATGCTGATCATTATGCTCGCGCTTATGGTTTTTGCGCTCTGCGTAAACCGTGCCTTAAAGCATGCGTCTGAGGTGCCGACGGGACTGCAGAATGTGGCGGAGCTGATCGTGGAAAAGCTCGACGGTATGGTGAAAAACAGCATGGGAAAGCATGCGAAAGTGTTCGGCAATTATATTGGAACGATCTTTATTTTCATTTTATTGTCGAATATTTCAGGCATCCTGGGACTGCGCCCTCCAACCGCAGACTACGGTGTGACGCTGCCGCTCGGCATTCTCACGTTCACGCTCATTCATGTGACGCAGTTTAAGAACAATTCGCCAAAGCAGATCTGGAAGGATATGTGTTCTCCGCTGCCGCCGTGGCTGCCGATCTGGTTTCCGATCAATGTGATCAGTGAGATCGCGGTGCCAATCTCGTTGTCGCTGCGTTTGTTTGCGAATGTCTTATCCGGAACGATCATGATGGCGCTTGTGTACGGACTGCTGAAGTGGTTTGCGGTATTATGGCCGGCAGCCCTGCATGTGTATTTCGACCTGTTCTCAGGCGCGATCCAGACGTATGTGTTCTGTATGCTGACGATGACTTATATCAACAATGCATACGGAGAAGAATCTTAAAAAAACAAAAATTCATTACACAATCACAAGGAGGAATTTATTATGTCAGATTTAGGTTTAATCAGAGCATGTTCCGCGATCGGAGCAGGACTTGCGGTAATCGCAGGTATTGGTCCCGGTGTAGGGCAGGGTATCGCAGCCGGACATGGCGCGGCGGCAGTCGGACGCAATCCGGGGGCAAAGGGCGACATCATGACGACGATGCTGCTTGGACAGGCAGTTGCCGAGACGACAGGTCTTTACGGTCTGCTTGTTGCACTGCTGTTACTCTTCGTACATCCGTTGGATGTAAAATAAAGACTTTATGACAGGAGAGAGGAGGCAGTCAGTTGCAGACAGTGATAAATGCAGGAATCATGTTAGCAGATGCGGGAAGCGGCACGATGCGCCGTCTGTTCAATCTTGATCTGCAGTTGATAACGGATTCTGTTCTCACGATCATTGCCGTATTTGTCTTATTTTTAGTTTTGTCGCGTTTTCTTTTTAATCCGGTCAGAAAGATGTTATCGAGCCGCAGTGCAAAGATTGCGGACGACATTGAAAGTGCGCAGAAGGATAAGACCGATGCCGCGGCAATGAAAGCAGAATACGAAGAAAAACTGAAAAGCGTGGACAAGGAAGCGGAAGCGATTTTAGCGGACGCAAGGAAGCGCGGCTTGGAAAATGAAAACCGGATCATCGCGCAGGCGAAAGAGGAAGCTGCGGCGATTTTGGAGCGGGCGAGAACGGAGGCGGAGCTTGAGAAGCAGAAAGCGGCGGACGAGGTCAAGAGAGAAATGATCACGATCGCGTCGGCGATGGCGTCTAAGGTTGTTGCCGCCAATATCGACACGACGATCCAGAACAGCCTGATCGATGAGACATTAAAGGAAATGGGTGAAGGCACATGGCTAAGCTGATTTCAGGGACATATGCGGAAGCGCTGTTTGAGCTTGCGCTTGATGAGCATCGGGAGGAGCAGTTCTTAGAGGAGGCACAGGGACTTCTTTTGGTATTGCAGGAGAATCCTGAGCTGAATCAGATGATGAATCATCCCAAGATTGGAAGAGAAGAAAAGCTTTCTACGCTGAAAGCGATCTTTGAAGGTCGTATCAGTGCGGATATGCTGGGCTTTCTTACCGTGATCGTCGAGAAAAACCGCTACGGAAATATAGAGCAGATTCTGGAAGGCTTCGTTGATAAGATGAAGGAGTATAAAGGGATCGGCGTTGCTTATGTAAAGTCGGCGGTTGCTTTGACGGACGAACAGAAAAAGCAAGTGGAAGGGAAACTTTTAGAGACAACCGGCTACCGTCAGGTGGAAATGCACTATGAGGTGCGCACCGACCTGATCGGCGGTATGGTCATCCGCATCGGAGACCGTGTGGTTGACAGCAGCATCCGCTCCAAGTTAAGCGATATGGAGCGAAGCCTGATGAAGATCCAGCTTGCTTAAACAAAAGCGTGATAAAGGAATATAAGAAAAAAAGAAAGGTGCAGATGATCCATGAATTTAAGACCAGAAGAAATAAGTTCAGTGATTAAGGATCAGATCAAGCGGTATGCGTCCCAGATGGAAGTATCCAATGTGGGTACGGTCATTCAGGTTGCGGACGGTATCGCGCGCGTGCATGGACTGGAAAATGCAATGCAGGGAGAGCTGTTAGAGTTTCCCGGTGAAGTATACGGCATGGTCATGAACCTTGAGGAAGACAATGTCGGTGCGGTGCTGCTCGGCAGTGCGCACAACATCAACGAGGGCGATCAGGTAAAAACCACCGGCAGGGTTGTGGAAGTGCCTGTCGGGGATGCATTGCTTGGGCGCGTTGTCAATGCGCTCGGACAGCCCATTGACGGGAAAGGTCCTGTTCAGACTGCAAAGTTCCGGCAGATCGAGAGAGTTGCGGCCGGAGTCATTACGCGTAAGTCGGTGGATACACCGCTGCAGACAGGTATTAAAGCGATCGATTCGATGATCCCGATCGGGCGCGGACAGCGTGAGCTGATCATCGGCGACAGACAGACCGGTAAAACGGCGATCGCGATCGATACGATCATTAACCAGAAAGGGCAGAATGTGAAGTGCGTGTATGTCGCGATCGGACAGAAAGCGTCCACGGTCGCTTCCATTGTGAAGACCCTGGAAGAATTTGGCGCGATGAATTACACAACGGTCGTGGCTTCCACGGCGAGCGACCTTGCGCCGTTACAGTATATTTCTCCGTATGCGGGGTGTGCGATCGGAGAGGAATGGATGGAGAACGGAGAGGACGTGCTGGTTGTCTATGATGATTTAAGTAAGCATGCGACCGCATACCGTACACTTTCTTTGCTGCTCCGCCGTCCGCCCGGCCGTGAGGCGTATCCCGGCGACGTGTTCTACCTGCATTCCAGATTGTTAGAGCGTGCGGTGCGCATGAGCGACGAATACGGCGGCGGTTCTCTTACCGCGCTGCCGATCATTGAGACGCAGGCGGGAGACGTGTCCGCCTATATTCCGACGAACGTGATCTCCATCACGGATGGTCAGATCTATCTGGAGACGGAAATGTTCAACGCGGGCTTCCGTCCGGCGGTCAATGCCGGTCTGTCCGTATCCCGCGTCGGCGGCGCCGCGCAGATTAAGGCGATGAAGAAGATTTCCGCGCCGATCCGTGTGGAACTTGCGCAGTACAGGGAGCTTGCCGCATTCTCGCAGTTCGGTTCGGAGCTGGATGCCGATACGAAAGAGAAGCTGGCGCAGGGCGAGCGCATCAAGGAAATCCTGAAACAGCCGCAGTACAAGCCGATGCCGGTAGAGTATCAGGTCATCATTATTTATGTGGCAACCAATAAATATCTGCTTGATGTGTCAATTGAGGATATTACCCGGTTCGAGGCGGAACTGTTTACTTTTATCGATACGAAGTATCCGGAGGTTCCTGCATCGATCCGTGACAAGAAAGTCATCTCCGACACGACGGAGGAGAGGTTGAAGAGCGCGATCGCAGAGTTCAAGAAATCCTTTAAGTAAGGCGCTTGGGAAGGCGGTGAAATGCAATGGCGTCGATGAGAGACATCAAGAGACGTAAGGGCAGTATACAGAGTACGCAGCAGATTACCAAGGCGATGAAGCTCGTGTCCACGGTGAAGCTCCAGCGCAGCAAGGCGCATGCGGAGCAGACGAAATCCTATTTTTCCTGCATGTATGACACGGTAAAAAGCATGATCGTCAAGGCAGGAACGCTTGACCATCCGTATCTAAAGACCGGGGCATCCGATAAAAAGGCGGTCGTGGTGATCACCTCGAACCGGGGACTCGCAGGCGGATATAATTCCAATGTGGTCAAGCTGATCACGCGCGGAGAGCTGGCGGAGCAAAAAGAGAATCTGCTCATCCATGCAATTGGTAAAAAAGGACGGGATCTGCTTGCGCGCGCAGGGTACCAGATCGCGGAGAAGGATTATTCCGAAGTGATCGAGGAGCCGACCTATATCGAGGCGATGAAGCTTGCGGAGGAACTGCTGAAAAGCTACATGGACGGAGAGATCGGAGAGATTTATCTTGCCTATACGTATTTTAAGAATACAGTTGTTCATGAGCCGAGGCTCTTAAAACTTCTTCCGGTTTCACTTGAGGACGTGGCGGACAGCGGGGAAGAAGGGAGCGAGGCGCCGGCGGATAAGGCAATGATGAACTTTGAGCCGGAAGCGGACGAAGCGTTAAATCTCATTATTCCGAAATATGTTGCAAGCCTGATCTACGGAGCGCTTGTGGAGGCGGTTGCCAGCGAGAACGGAGCAAGAATGCAGGCGATGGATTCCGCGACGAGCAATGCGGAGGAAATGATAGGTAAATTATCGCTCCAGTATAACAGAGCACGTCAGGGCTCGATCACACAGGAGTTGACAGAAATCATAGCCGGTGCGGAAGCGATTTCTTAGGAAGCGATTTTCCATAACCGAGATTCATGATGAAAGGAATAAGGATATGGCAGCAGAAAACAGAAGTACAAGCAGCGGTAAAATCACACAGATTATCGGCGCCGTACTGGACATCAAGTTTGCCGACGGGCAGCTTCCTGAGATCAACGAGGCGATCCGGATTACCCGCACGAACGGCGAGGAGCTGATCGTCGAGGTTGCGCAGCATCTTGGTGATGATACCGTAAGATGTATCGCCATGGGACCGACGGACGGATTGGTCCGCGGGATGGATGCGGCGGCAACGGGCGCTCCCATCACCGTACCCGTCGGCGAGAATACATTAGGACGTATTTTTAACGTATTAGGACAGCCGATCGACAATAAACCGGCGCCTACGGACGTAGGCTATGAGCCGATCCACAGACCGGCGCCCGGCTTTTCGGAGCAGTCTACAGCGCAGGAACTTCTTGAAACAGGAATTAAGGTCGTCGATCTGCTCTGCCCGTATCAGAAGGGCGGTAAGATCGGTCTGTTCGGCGGAGCGGGTGTAGGTAAGACGGTTTTGATCCAGGAACTGATTCGTAATATCGCGACGGAGCACGGCGGATATTCCGTGTTTACCGGTGTCGGCGAGCGTACCAGAGAGGGAAACGACCTCTACCATGAAATGATGGAGTCCGGCGTTATCGATAAGACGACGATGGTGTTCGGACAGATGAACGAGCCGCCCGGCGCGAGAATGCGTGTGGGTCTGACCGGATTGACAATGGCGGAGTATTTCCGCGACAAGGGTGGAAAGGACGTGCTTCTTTTCATTGATAATATTTTCCGTTTCACGCAGGCAGGCTCGGAGGTGTCCGCATTGCTCGGACGTATGCCGTCCGCCGTTGGTTATCAGCCGACGTTACAGACGGAAATGGGCGCGCTTCAGGAGCGTATTACATCCACGAGAAACGGTTCGATCACATCCGTGCAGGCGGTTTACGTTCCTGCGGATGACCTGACCGACCCGGCGCCGGCGACAACGTTTGCACATTTGGATGCGACGACGGTTCTATCCCGTTCCATCGTAGAGCTTGGTATTTATCCTGCGGTAGATCCGCTGGAATCCACTTCGAGAATCCTCGATCCGCGTATCGTCGGTCAGGAGCATTATGATGTGGCGCGCGGCGTGCAGGAGATTCTTCAAAAATATAAAGAATTGCAGGATATTATCGCGATTCTCGGTATGGACGAGCTGTCCGAGGATGATAAACTTGTCGTAAGCCGGGCGAGAAAGGTACAGCGTTTCCTTTCCCAGCCGTTCTTTGTCGCGGGACAGTTTACCGGTCTGGAAGGTAAGTATGTGCCGATCGCAGAGACGATCCGGGGCTTCAAGGAGATTATTGAGGGCAAGCATGATGAGATTCCTGAGTCCTACTTCCTTAATGCGGGCAGTATTGATGATGTTGTAGCGCGCGTAAAATGATTACGGAATCAGGATTGAGGTGGCTGTATGGCAGAAGATAATCGTTTTGTTATCAAAATTATCACGCCGGATCGCGTTTTTTACGATGGACTGGCAACGATGGTCGAGTTTAATACGACGGAAGGCGAGGTCGGGATCTATAAGAACCACATCCCGATGACGATGATCATTAAGCCGGGCATTCTCTATATTACGGACGGTGATGAACAGAAGACGGCGGCGCTTCATGCGGGATTTGTGGAGATATTAAAGGATCGGATCACAATTCTTGCGGAGATCGTTGAGTGGCCTGACGAGATCGACTTAGAGAGAGCGGAGGCAGCAAAGGAACGCGCCGAAAAGCGCCTTTCCGAAAAAGATCCCAAGACGGATATTGCGCGTGCCGAGACAGCGCTTTTGCGTTCGATCGCGCGTATTTCGACAGTCCGGTAGGTGTTCTTTTAGCGGATTATGGCAGATGTGAAGTAAATACGATTCTTCATGGGGACGGTTCCCGTGAAATTAAGAAAAATCCTCTTTGGCGTACGGTACGCGAAAGAGGATTTTTTCATATCATAGTAGAAAGCGAGTCTTATGGACTCAATGACGGAATTATGAGGAACCAATCAAATGGAACAGCATCGGATCGTACCGTTTTACCAGACATACAATATGCCGGCGTATCAGGCGCCCTATCTGCAGCCCTATGCTATGAACGGCTATCTGCCGCTCTATATGGCGCAGGGGACGGATGTGAAGGAGGATTTGCAGTATTTACAGGAGATGTTCCCGGAACTGGCAAGACGCTATGCGGCAAAGATCGCATCCGCGGTGGACCGCTTGGATTATAAGGGAAGCATGATCTACGACGAATATCCTGACAGACTGCGCCTGCAGCGTCTGGCGCGCGATATTACACAAATGATTGAAAAGGAGGAGGCGTCAGGGGAAAATGGAAGCATGACGCAGAGTCCTGCGGCGGACAATGGGAACATGATGCAGAGCCCTGCGGCGGGCAGCGGAAACATGATGCAGAGCCCTGCGGCGGGCAATGGGAATCAGACGATGCCGGCGGATTCCCGATACAGGGAGGAACTCGTGTATGTGCTTTTGATTTATGAGATCGCAAAAAGGCGGCACGGCGCGGGCATGGACCTGTCGAAGTTCTACGGAGTGAGCGGCGTCTGACGCAGGCGCGACGGAAGACGCAAGATTTTTGTATTGTGAAATTACCAAATATGGCATAAAATAAGAGCATGAAAAAAATGATCTTTCACGGGATCGTCAGCATTGCGACGTTTTTTGCGGCGCTGGTGATCATCAGTAATTTTTTGAATCAGGGAAATACGGATATGACGGAAGAAATGCGTCCGGCGAGCCTGCCGCTGATCTATATGAACGTGGACGGCGAGCGCGTAAACTGCCTGCATGGGTATCAGGAGCTTCCGCAGCTTTCTTATCTGCGGGAGAGCATCACGCCGCTTGGCGATGGCAGGACGCTTTCTTTTGATGTGCAAAAATACGGGCGCAATATCAGCCAGATCTTTTTTGAGGTGCGCAGTGTGGATGGCGCGCGCCTGATCGAGGACGGCCGTCTGTCGGAATATACGGATATTGGGGACGAGATCCATGCGGAGTTCGCGATCAAAGATCTGATCGAGGCGCAGACGGAGTATAGTCTGGTCATAAAGCTGCAGATGGACACGGAGCAGGAGATCGCCTATGCGACGCGTATCATCCTTGCGACCGATTATCATGCGGAGGAGAAGATCGCGTTCGCCCGTGAATTTTCGGCGCGCACGTTTGACCGCGAAGAAGCGCAGGAGATCATCAAATATCTGGAATCCAATTCGCAGGGGGATAACTCGACGTTTGGTGTTGTCAATATCCACAGCAGTTTTAATCAGATCACATGGGGCTCTCTCGGCGTGGAAAAAGAAACGGAACCGATATTCACACTGCGGGAACTGGCATCCCAGACAGCTTCCGTAACGGGGAGCTACATTGTATCCGTGCAGGAGGGAAAAGGCAGGCACTACTACCGGGTGGAGGAATTCTACCGGCTGCGCTATACGGTGGACCGTATTTATCTGCTTGATTTCGAACGCACGATGACGCAGATTTTTGATGAGGATTATGCAGACGCCTATGTGGGAAATAAGGTCGTGCTCGGCATCCAGAAGGAGGCGCCGGTATTAGTCGAGTCGGACGGCGGAAATGTGTTCGCGTTCGTAAATGACAAGGGGTTATATTCGTATAATGTGTCCGAGCAGAAAATGGCGGTATTGTACACATTTCAGGATGACTCCTTTGACGCGCGCTGTATGTATGACGCGCATAATATAAAGATATTGAGTGTGGATGAGACGGGAAACGTCCGCTTTGTCGTATACGGTTACATGAACAGAGGACGGCATGAGGGACAGATCGGGATCATGGTCTGCTATTATAACAGCCTGCTCAATACGGTTGAGGAGCAGATCTACATTCCGTATGACAAGAGCTATGCGATCCTGGAGGCGGAAATGAGTATGCTCTCCTATGTCAGCAGGACAAATGTGTTCTATTTTATCTTAAACGGGGACATTTACGCAGTCAGCCTTGACAACCGCAGCTATGAGATCATCGCGCAGGATCTGGAGATCGGAAGATTTCAGGTCTCCCCCGATCAGAGTTTTCTCGTATGGCAGGAGGGGCGCGACGCAAATACGAGTATTTCGCTCGTGCAGATGAATCTGAATACGCAGATGCGCAGGGAGATCAGCGCCGGCATCGGCAACTATATCAAGCCGATCGGCTTCATGGGCAGCGACCTGATCTACGGCGTTGCGCGCAGTACGGATATTTATACGGACAGCTACGGCATCATTACTTTTCCGATGTATGAGGTCATTATCGTAGACGAGAATGGGACCGTGTTAAAAGAGTATGGCAATGAGGGTGTTTATGTGACGGGCGGGCAGATCACGGATAATCAGCTCAACATGTCGCGTGTTGTCAGAAACGAGGATGGCTCCTATGCGGAGACGAGCGATGACCAGATCATCAATCATATCGAACAGGAGACGGGAATCAATACATTGGAGAGACCTGTCACCGAAAAATATGAGACGATCGTACAGATCGTCGTAAAAAACACGATAGACAATAAAGTGTTACAGATTCTGACGCCGAAAGAGGTGCTTTTTGAGGGGAGCAGGACGCTTGCCATTGCGGAGGATGCCGCGATGGAGCGCTTTTTCGTGTATGCAAAGGATGGCGTCATCGGCATGTTTGATCATGCTGCGGATGCAATCAATCTCGCATATACGAAGGTGGGAGTGGTCGTTGATGACAGCGGGCACTATATATGGATGCGCGGAAATCGCAGCACACGAAATCAGATCATGGCAATATCGGCGCAAAGCGTCAGTGAGACGCGCAGATCGACGGCCGTATGCTTAGATACGCTGCTTGCCTATGAGGGCGTGGCGCGCAACAGCCAATATCTGCTTGATGAAGGGGATACGGTGCTTCAGATCTTGCAGGAAGCGCTGGAGGGTTATCATATTTTGGACCTGTCGGGCTGCAGCCTGGATGCCATTCTCTACTATGCGAACCGTGACATCCCGGTACTGGCGCTCATGGGGGACAGCACCGTGCTCATTGTCGGATACAACGATTCTCAGATCGTTCTGATGGATCCGAAATCGGACAGTCTCTATAAAAAGGGCATTTCGGAAGCGGATGAGTGGTTTCGGGCAAACGGCGCGGTGTTCCTATCCTATCTGGAAGAATCATCTTAAGAGACCTTGTGCGCCGTTTGCGGAAAAAACCGGATCAGGCTTCTGCAAAAATCTGCCGCCTGTATTTTTCAAGGGTAAAGAGCAGGAGCATACCGAAAACGCCTGCGGATACGATCTCTCCTGCGCAGACCGTGATAAAAGAAAGCCAGATTGGGCCGACGCCGTATGCCGTTTTGATGACAAAGGGAATGACCAATGTGTTTACCGCGATCGGCGGAATCGGCGCAAGCCATTTTTGGCGGCGCAGCAGATAGGTCCCGACTGCGGCGGCGAGGGTTGCGAGAGACCCAAAAATAATGTCGATCAGCGCGCCGCCCGCAAGGATATTGCTGAGCAGACAGCCGATAAAAACGCCGGGTATGGCGGCGGGAGTAAAATACGGAAGGATGGTCAACGCTTCCGAGAAACGGATCTGAACCTGCATGGTGGAAAGTCCCAGAGCCGCAGAAATGAGCGTGAAGACGACATAGAGCGCAGCGATCATTGCTGCCTGTGTCAGAAACAGAATACGTTTGTTTTTCATATGAAATTCTCCTTTAGTTTTGTTTTACGTCAGGAAGGTCTCGAACTGACGTTTTGAGAGAACATAACGGCATTGCCGCATTCTGATTCAGAAAGCGGCAATGCCGTTCTTTCTAATGCGCTTAGTAATGGTACTCTCTTGGCTGGTAGAGGAAATTCTGCATTTTACTGTCCCGCCCGTAAACGGTCGTCAGATAATGCAGGGGAACCGGCTCGTAATCCTGCGCCGCGGATTCCAAGGTTGTCGAAAATGACTGTCCGGATTTTCTGCGTTTCGGATACGGATGAGAAGAAGGCTGCCTGTCCCGTTTGGCTCTACCGATCCCGGAAACTGCCATTACCGCGTTCACCATGAAAATACTTGAAATTCCGTTTACTGCGATGATCCCTCCTTGGATGCGTATTTCAACAGTGTATGACGCCGATATAAAATTTTCTTCTCACTTTATATTTCGTCCCGCGCCGCCGGATTGTTTAGCGCTGTTATAAAAAAGTTTCGCCTTAGCGGGAGTCGGCCTTATATTTTGTGACGAGCGCCTGGATACGATCATTCGGATTCAAAAGATCGCTGATCGAGGAATCATGATTTAGGGTGTCGATCAGGTAGGCGATATATTTGCTCATGTCACAGTTGATGTAATAGGGCTTGGAGAGCAGTTCGGGCGTCTGGTAGATCAGGTTTGTCGTCAGTACCCGGTCAATGATGCCGTTCTCATAAGCTGCGTCAAATTTCGCAAGACCGTTTGTGAAAAGCCCGAAGGTGGCGAAAACAAAAATGCGTCCTGCCTTGCGCTTTTTTAACTCCGTCGCGACATCAAGCATACTGTCGCCGGAGGAGATCATGTCGTCGATGATGACCATGTCCTTGCCCTCCACGTCCGAACCGAGAAATTCATGCGCAACGATCGGATTCTTGCCGTTGACGATCTGCGTATAATCGCGCCGTTTGTAGAACATACCCATATCCAGTCCAAGGACATTGGCGATATAGATAGCGCGGCTCATGCCGCCTTCGTCAGGGCTGATGACCATCATATGATCGGAATCGATCCTTAAGTCGTCCACATTGCGGAGGAGTCCCTTGATAAACTGGTAAGCCGGCTGCACGGTCTCAAAGCCGTGAAGCGGGATCGCGTTCTGCACACGCGGATCGTGCGCATCAAAGGTGATGATGTTGTCCACGCCCATGCCGACGAGTTCCTGAAGCGCGATCGCACAGTCTAAGGATTCGCGGGACGTCCGCTTATGCTGGCGGCTCTCATAGAGGAACGGCATGATGACGGTGATCCGTCTTGCCTTTCCGCCGACAGCGGCGATGATCCGTTTGAGATCCTGAAAATGATCGTCGGGCGACATGTGGTTTTCATAGCCGCTCAACGGATAGGTGAGACTGTAATTGGCGACGTCCACGAGAAGGTAGAGATCGGTCCCGCGAACGGATTCTAAGATCACGCCCTTTGCCTCGCCGGATCCGAAACGGGGCACCCGCGCGCCCAGAATATAGGAATCGCGCTGATAACCTGCGAAAGCAAGGGAGTCCTTGTGCTCGCTCTCGCGCTCCGTCCGCCATTTTACCAAGTAGTAATCCACCTTTTCGCCGAGGGACTTGCAGCCCTCAAGCGGAATGATGCCGAGAGAGCCGACGGGGATGGTTTCGAGGTTTCTTTTTTCCTCTCGCTTTGTTGTCATGAAGAGCCTCACTTTCTGGATAGTTGTCTTTTTTTGTACATTCTGATGTCGGGACCGCTTAACTTGCACACCTCATAGCTGCTCATGATCCGGGAGAATATGCGCTCGGAATAGCGATCCGTCAACTCCTGTAAGGAGAGATTGGTCGAGATCACCGTTGCTTTTTTACGGATATGCCGCTCGTTTAAGCACGAAAATAACTGTGTGGCGACAAAGGAATTGGTGAGCTCCGTTCCGAGATCGTCGATGATGAGCAGATCGCATTGGAACAGGTCGTCCAAAAATCCGGAAAGCTCTCCGCGGTTCTCGCGCTGAAAGGCATATCGCGATAGTTCGTTAAACAATCTGGTCGCACTGAAATAGATAACAAGATTACCCTTTTCGATCAGCTCTTTCGCAACGCAGCCCGAGAGAAAGGATTTCCCCGTCCCTACTGTACCATAAAAAAAGAGATTGTGGTAGTCGGAATTAAAGTTCTTAATAAAATTCCTGCATGTTGTCACCGCGTTCCGGAAGCGCGTTAAGTCCTCGCCCTCATAAAATTCGTAGGAGAGCGCGTCGAAATTATCCTGTTTTAAGAGCTCGCGGATGCCGGATTGTTCATATAAAAGGGAGACGGACGCCTGCCGGAAACAGGCGCATTTTGCGCCGTCGATGTAGCCGGTATCCTTGCAATGCGGACAGGTATATCGGATAGAAAGATAATCCGCAGGGTAGCCGCTGCGGGATAGCAGATTTGCTTTTTTTGCCCGGATGAGCGCGATGTCTTCGGAAATGCGCCGTGCCTCCCCGCTTCGTTCGTCGAGCAGGCAGTCTGCTTTTTTCAAAAAAAGAGCCGACTCCTCGCGTTCGAGCGCTTCGTATGCGGGAAGCGCTTCGCGGACTTCGGCAAGACGGGCGTCGCGCTCGCGCCAGTGCGCAAGCTGCCGCTCGTCGTAGATTCGAATGATGGAATCGTATTGGGAATTGGATAACGCCACGAAAAGCCTCCTTAGTTGCTTACGATCTCTTTTTCCAGCTCGTCAAAATCATAGGTGTTCTGCCGGAACTGATTGAAGTTATTGGAACTGCTGCTGCGGGCGGGCGCGCCGTTTGCGGCGGCAGCCGAACATGCGCGGTGCGACTGATCCAGCGCGGAAACATCGGCTTTGCTCTGCACATTCTGCTTGCGCCAGCTTGTGAGGATTCCGTCGGTATATTCAAAGCGGTGCTTGTCAGTCGCCAGCACCGTGCGGTTACATGCCTCGGTGATCAGATCGAGTGAAAAGGCGTAGTCCTTTGTCCATTTGCGTATGTATGCGAGTTCCCGCTCCGTCGGATTGCTGTTTTTGCCGAGCGCGCGCATAACGCCGTATACGGTACGGTCATAGCGCGCACAGTACCGTGCGGCTTCCTTCGGAGAGGTGATCTGATTTTCCGCCCATGTGATACCGACGCGTTCAATGTAACGGAAGTCTTTCTTGTCGCGCTCCACACAATACTGGATCAGGTAATCGATCAGATCGTTGGAAAAGTGCAGCGTGTCCGACAAAAAAAGAATGGACGCAACATTGGACTGCGAGAGCGGTCTGCCGATATAGGTCTGAATGGCAAACATGAGCTGCTTTGTATCCTCGCGCTTTTGGAACGCGCTCAGTCTGTCAAGAGAATAGACAGGCTTTTCAAAGACAGGCTCTGACGCAGGCACTTCCGGTGCCGTGCCCTTATGGAGGGCAATGATCTCCGCGCCGGTGTTCTGCCGGTCGTCCGGGATTGTCTGGCGCGGATCGGCGAGAGACTGTCCGCCGTTTTCGTCCGTTCGGCGCGGAGCTGCGAGGGGGAGTCCGACGTTCCCGTCTGCCTGCCGGGGATCCGCGGAAAGCTCGGAAAGATGCTCGATGCGGATGCCGCAGATATTTTTGTTCTCGTCGTGCTGCAAAAAAAGCAGGTGCTTTTTTTCCCAGTAACGCAGAGCGCGTCTGACATCCTGTTCCGTGTAATTAAAAACGTCCGCAATATCGGAAATACCCGTCGCTTTATGCGCACTCATCGTGCGTAAAAGATAAAGATAGATCTTGATCTGCGCGTCGTTTGCCTCTACCAGATATTCGTCGATAAAACGGTTCGGAACCAGTGTATGACTGGTATAATTGCTCTGAGAAACCGTGAAAGTGTTCATGCCGTCACCTGCTTTTGCTTCTATCGTAGTGAAATAGGGAAATTGTATAAAATTTTGAAGTGGAAACGAAGCTAGTATAACACAACATGGCAAAAATAGGAACAGGGCAAATTGCCGAAATAAAAACGACGTCCGTGTCAGAAATCCGATGTGAAAATTGTGGATATTGTGGATGGGAGCCTGCTTGTCCCGCGGAACGGGAAACGGATGAAAAAAATATCCACAGTTTTTCACGGCGTTTTTAACGGAAAAAATGTGGATATTGTGGACGATCAATCTTTTAAGAGCATTTCGCCAATATTTACAACGTCTCCGGCGCCCATAGTTATCAACAAATCGCCGTTTATGCAATTTTCTCGGATAAACGAGACGATCTGGGAAAAATCTCCCGGACAGTCGCAGGGGACATGGAGCGCCTGCAATTCTGTCTGAAGCGTTTGAGAGCTGATCCCAAGTGTGTCGGTCTCGCGGGCGGCGTAAATATCCGCAAGGACGACATGGTCGGCCAAAGAGAGCGCCCGCGCGAATTCTTTTAAGAAGGTCTTGGTGCGCGTGTAGGTATGAGGCTGGAAAACGCACCAGATCCGCTTGTGCGGGTAATGCTTCGCGGCGCGCAGAGTTGCAGTAATTTCTGTAGGGTGATGCGCATAATCATCTATTATGGTAACGCCGTTCATGTTTCCTTTATATTCAAAGCGCCGGCTTGTTCCGGTAAAATCGAAAAGAGCCCGGACGGCGGTCTCATCAGAAATGCCGAGCACGCCGGCAAGTGCGAGCGCGGCGAGAGAGTTTAGAACGTTGTGCTCGCCGGGAACTTTAAGGGCAATGGGAAGCGCGTCCTGATCTTTGCGGACGAGCGTATAGGAAGCGCAGCCGTATTCGTCATAGGAAAGCGCGCGGTAGGAATAATCGCACGTTTCCGTGCTGCCGAACGTGACGACTTTGCAGGAAAGATCCCGTACCAATTCCTCATAGCCGGGGATGGACGCGTGAATGATCAATACGCCGTCAGCGGGCAGAAGGGAGGCGAACCGATGGAAAGAATCACGGATTTCTTCTATATTATGAAAGAAATCCATATGATCTTCCTCCACGTTGAGGATGATGCCGATGCGCGGGAAAAAGCTTAAAAAGCTGTTGGTATACTCGCAGGCCTCGGTCAAAAAGATGTCGGAATGACCGATGCGGAAATTGGAATGATTCTCTTTTAAGATGCCGCCGATCGAGATGGTCGGATCGGTATCCGCATGCAGCAGGATGGACGAAATCATGGAGGTAGTCGTCGTCTTGCCGTGCGTACCGCTGACGGCAATGGGAGTGGAGTAACATTTCATGATCTGTCCGAGCAGCTGCGCGCGTGTGAGCATCGGGAGTCCCGCTTCCTTTGCGGCGGCAAATTCCGGATTGTCCGCATGGATCGCGGCGGTATATACGACGAGCGCCGGAGCGGGGGACAGGTTTGCTGCGCACTGTCCGATATGGATGACGGCGCCTTTTTTAGCCAGTTCATCGGTGAGCGCGGAGGCTTTTGCGTCCGAGCCGGACACGGAAAAACCTTTCGCGAGTAAAAGCTCGGCAAGCCCGCTCATGCTGATGCCGCCGATGCCGATAAAATGAATATGAATGGGAGTCCGAAAATCAATTTGATACATGAAAGCACTTCCTATCGCAAATAATAATGAACAGATTCTGTGGCTATTATATATCTATTAAGGAAAAAACTCAAATAGATATTCCAAAATGAAAAAAATGCATAATGAAAAAGCGAAAAAAATGAGAACATGTCAAAAATGTTCACAATTTTTTTGAAAAAAAGAGCAGTTTTTTGTAAATTATATTCACTTTCCGATAAGGGTGTGCTATAATGGAAACAATAACGGTACTATTTTACTAGATTATATAAAAACGAGGTGATGTCATGATTAAGAAGGAAATGATTGCCATGCTGCTCGCAGGTGGTCAGGGCAGCAGATTGGGAGTATTGACCGCAAAAGTGGCGAAACCGGCCGTTTCTTTTGGCGGGAAGTACAGGATTATTGATTTTCCGCTGAGCAACTGTATCAATTCGGGCGTTGATACGGTGGGTGTATTGACGCAGTACCAGCCGCTGAGGCTGAACACGCATATCGGTATTGGTATTCCGTGGGATTTAGACAGGAATGTCGGCGGCGTGACGGTGCTTCCGCCGTATGAGAAGAGCACGAACACGGAGTGGTATACCGGAACAGCGAACGCGATTTATCAGAACATTGACTACATGGAGAATTACAATCCGGAGTATGTGCTCATCCTTTCGGGCGACCACATTTACAAGATGGATTACGAGGTGATGCTCGATTTCCATAAGAAGAACGGCGCGGAGGTCACGATCGCGGCGATGCCGGTTCCGATGGAGGAGGCAAAGCGCTTCGGTATTGTCATCACGGATGAAAACCGCAAGATCGTTGACTTTGAGGAGAAGCCGGAAAATCCGCGCAGCAATCTTGCGTCCATGGGTATCTATATCTTTAATTGGAAGACGCTGCGGGAGGCGCTCATCGCGAAGGCGGAGCAGCCGGCGCTTGACTTCGGCAAGCATGTCATTCCGTACTGCCATGAGAACGGCGCGCCCATGTATGCCTATGAGTTTAACGGCTATTGGAAGGATGTCGGAACCCTCAACTCCTATTGGGAGGCGAACATGGAGCTGATCGACATTGTTCCGGAGTTCAATCTCTATGAGGAGTATTGGAAGATTTATACAAAGAACAACCAGCTCTCTCCGCAGTATATCTCAGGGGAAAGCGTTGTGGAGCGAAGCCTGATCGGTGAGGGCTCTGAGATTTATGGCAAAGTATACAATTCCGTGATCGGCTGCGGCGTGAAGATTGGTAAGGATACCATTGTGCGGGATTCCATTATCATGAATGACACGGTGATCGGCGACGGCTGTGAAGTGAATAAAGGTATCATTGCCGAGAATGTGACGGTCGGCAACGGGGTAAAACTCGGCGTCGGCGGGGAAGCGGAAAACGATACGATGCCCCATATCTACAACCACGGGATCACGACGATCGGCGAGCGGTCGGTCGTGCCGGATAACGTCAGCGTAGGAAAGAATACGGTAATTGCAGGTGTGACAGCGAAGGAAGATTATCCGGACGGCGTTCTTGCAAGCGGTAAATCTCTGATTAAGGCAGGTGACTGAATATGAAAGCGATAGGAATCATTTTAGCGGGCGGTAATAATCACAGAATGAAGGAACTGACACAGAAGCGCGCAATCTCGGCAATGCCGATTGCGGGAAGCTACCGCGGAATTGACTTTGCGCTGAGCAACATGACGAATTCCGGTATCCAGAGAGTCGCGGTGTTCACCCAATATAACGCGAGAAGCTTAAACGAACATTTGAGCTCGTCCAAGTGGTGGGATTTCGGGCGCAAGCAGGGCGGTCTGTCCGTACTCGCCCCGACGGTGACCTCCGAGAACAGCAGCTGGTACCGCGGCACGGCGGATGCGATCTGGCAGAATCTTTCTTATCTCAAGAATGCGCACGAGCCGTATGTTGTCATCACATCGGGCGACTGCGTTTACAAGATGGATTATAATAAGATGCTGGAGTACCACATTGAGAAAAAAGCGGACATCACGGTCGTGGTAAAGGACATGCCGGAGGGCGCAAATGTGGAGCGCTACGGAACGGTCAAGATGAACGAGGACTGCCGGATCGAGGAGTTTGAGGAAAAGCCGCTGATGGCGAAGTCCAGCACGATTTCGTGCGGTATCTATATTATCAGAAGGCGTCAGCTCATCGAGCTGATCGAGCGTTCCGCCATGGAGGAGCGGGTGGATTTCGTCAGGGATATTCTGATCCGGTATAAGAATATCAAGCGCATCTACGGATACAAGACGAAGGATTACTGGAGCAACATTGCGAGTGTCGATGATTATTTCAGGACCAATATGGATTTCTTAAAGCCGGAGATCCGTCAATATTTCTTTGGGGAATATCCGAATATTTACTCCAAGGTGGATGACCTTCCGCCGGCAAAATATAATGTCGGCATGAGCGTGAAGAACAGTCTGATCTCCAGCGGCAGCATTATCAACGGCACGGTGGAAGATTCCGTCGTCTTTAAGGAAGTATATATCGGTAACAACTGTTATATTAAGAATTCCATCATACTCAATGATGTGTATATCGGGGATAATACGCATATTGAGAATTGTATTGTGGAAGGTCATGACACCATCAGAGCCAATTCCTATTACAAAGGCGACGACGGTATCAGGGTTGTTATTGAGAACAGTGAGAGATATGTATTGTAAGAAAAGCAGATACGGGGGGAGTCTGCTGAGGTTTTAAGGTTTTTGGTAAGGAACAAAGGGGGATTGCGAAATGAACATTACAGATGTCCGAGTCAGGAAGATTACCAAAGAGGGCAAAATGAAAGCGATCGTGTCCATTACGATCGACAACGAATTTGTCATTCATGACATTAAGGTGATCGAGGGGGAGAAAGGAATGTTTATCGCCATGCCGAGCAAGAAGGCGGCGGACGGCGAATACCGCGATATTGCCCATCCGATCAATTCGGATACGCGGGATCAGATCCAGAGGATCATTTTGGAACGCTATGAGCAGGCGCTGTTGATTCCGGATGAGGAATAAAAAAGACTTCCGCGAAAGCGGAAGTCTTTCAAAGAAATGCCTGCGGCATTTCTTTTGAGATCATGCGCAAATTCTTTCAGGCTGTGAGAAATCCTATAAGAAATAAAAAAGAGTTCCGCTTGCGCGAAACTCTTTTGGACTGCGAAAGTTCCTATAAGGATTTGGAATCATGCGCGAAGCGCGGTCGGCAAAAAAAGAATAGCGGTTCACGGCGGGGATGTTGCGAAACATCCCCGTTTTTGGTATGGTAAAGAAGAACAAAAAAGAGAACGGAAAAGAGGAAACGGGTATGGTCATCATTGTCGGATTGGGAAATCCGGGTAAAGAATACGAGCATACGCGCCACAACGTTGGGTTTGACGTGATTGATCTGCTGGCGGAGACGTATGGAATCCATGTTACGGAAAAAAAACATAAGGCGCTGATCGGAAAAGGTATGATCGAGGGCGGGAAAGTCGTGCTTGCCAAGCCGCAGACCTATATGAACCTGAGCGGAGAGAGCGTTCGCGCGCTGATCGATTACTACAAGGTGGACGAGCGGAGCGAGCTTCTTGTGATTTATGACGACATCAGCTTGGACGTCGGCAAACTGCGCATCCGTAAGAAAGGAAGCGCGGGGGGTCATAACGGGATCAAAAACATCCTAGCGCATTTGGGACATGATGAGTTTACACGAATCAAGATCGGCGTCGGCGGGAAAACAGGGAACGGCGATCTGATCGATCATGTGCTTGGACACTTCCGGGCGGAGGACCAAAAGACGATGGCAGAGAGTATGGTATGCGCGAGAGAAGCGGTCGTATCTATTCTGTGCGACGGGGCGGATCAGGCGATGAATCTGTTTAACGGGAAAAAATGAAGAAGAGGGTAAATGTTTAGATAAGGATGGAGATTGTAATGAATATGCTGACGGTCCCAATCAGGGAGCTTGGCGAATACGAGCAGATGCAAAAGGCGGTCTTAAACGGAGAGAGTCTGTCCGTGATCGGCTGTGTGGACTCTCAAAAGCTGCATATGGCGTATGGTCTTGGGGAGAAATTTCCGTTGAAGGTTATTGCGACATACAGTGATCTTCGCGCGAAGGAAATCTGTGAGGATGCGGCTCTTTATGACAGGAATGTCATATACTATCCGGCGAAGGATCTGATCTTTTATCAGGCGGATGTGCACGGGAATGAGCTTGTCAGCCAGCGCGTACGCTGCCTGCGGAGCATTTTGCAGGGCGAACCTGTCACGATTGTCACAACGTTTGACAGCCTGATGACGCCGCAGATGCCGCCGGAGATTTTATATGACAGTGTTGTCACAATAAAAGAAGGCGGTATGGTGGATACCGGCAGAATTTCCGGGCGGCTCGTCTCGATGGGGTACGAGAAGACCGCGCAGGTCGAGGCGGCGGGGCAGTTCAGTATCCGCGGCGGCATCATTGACGTCTTTGACCTGACGGAGGAGAATCCGTACCGCATTGAGCTGTGGGGCGAGGAAGTCGAGTCGGTGCGCAGTTTTGATATTTTAAGCCAGCGCTCGCTGGAGGGACTCAAAGAAATCCGCATTTATCCGGCGGCGGAGATGATTCTGACACCGGAGCGGATCGAGCAGGGAATGGAGCGGATGGAGCGGGAAGCGGACGAGGCTGAGAAACGGTTCCGGGAGGAATTTCAGACGGAAGAGGCGTACCGCATCCACACGATGATGCGCGAACTTTCCGAGCTGCTCACGGAGTCGGCGTCGGTGGACGCGGCAGGCTTTCTCAATCTGGAGAGCTATATCCGTTATTTTTATCCCGAAGCGGTGAGCGTGCTGGAACTTTTTCAAAGGGAAAAGACGCTGCTCGTGCTGGATGAGCCGGCGAGGATCAAAGAGCATGCGGATGCGGTGGAACTGGAATTTCGGGAAAGTATGATGCACCGCGCCGAAAAGGGCTATCTGCTGCCGCAGCAGATGAATATTTTCATGTCCGTGGATGAAGTTTTTGCGAAAATGTCTCATTACGGCGTGCTGGCGCTCTCCACGATGGAATTTAAGAATGTGCCGTTTAAGTTCCGGCATAAGCATTCGATTACGGTTAGAAGTGTCGCTTCTTATAATAACAGCTTTGAAGCGCTTGTGAAGGAACTGGAACAGTATCATAAAAAGGGCTTCCGCGTCATGCTTTTTTCGACGTCAAAGACAAGGGCGAAGCGGCTTGCCGAGGACCTGCGGGAACGGGACTTAAACGCGTGGTATACGGAGGAGCTGGAAAAGGAACTAAAGCGCGGCGAGATCGCGAGCGCAAGCGGCACGGTGCGCAGGGGGTTCGAGTACCCGGAGTTACAGTTTGTCGTGCTCTCGGAAAATGATATTTTTACGGCGCATAAGACGAAAAAACGGTATAAAAAGACGTATGAGGGGCAAAAGATCAGGGACTTTTCGGATCTGAAAGCGGGCGATTACGTTGTGCATGAAAATCACGGTCTCGGCATTTACCGCGGCATTGAAAAGATCGAAATGGATAAGGTCACGAAAGATTACATGAAGATCGAGTACGGCGGGGGCGGCATTCTCTATGTGCTGGCGACGGGGCTGGACGCGATCCAGAAATACGCGTCGGGCGACGCGGCAAGGGCGCCGAAGCTCAATAAACTCGGCACGGCGGAGTGGGAGCGGACGAAGAGCCGCGTGCGCGGCGCGGTTGCGCAGGTCGCGCAGGATCTCGTGGACCTGTATGCCGAGCGGCAACAGAAGGACGGGTATGTCTACGGCGCGGACACGGTCTGGCAGAGGGAGTTCGAGGAATTGTTTCCCTATGAGGAGACGCAGGATCAGCTCGATGCGATCGAGGCGGTCAAAAAGGATATGGAGAGTCCGAAGATCATGGACCGCCTGATCTGCGGGGACGTCGGTTACGGGAAGACGGAAATCGCGATCCGCGCGGCGTTTAAGGCGGTACAGGAAAATAAGCAGGTCGTGTATCTGGTGCCGACGACGATCTTAGCGCAGCAGCATTACAATACGTTCGTGCAGCGCATGAAGGAATTTCCCGTGCGCGTGGAGCTGCTGTCCCGTTTCCGTACGGCCGCGCAGCAGAAAAAGACGATTGAGGCGCTTAGGACCGGCATGGCGGATATTGTGATCGGCACGCACCGGGTTCTTTCCAAGGACGTGCAGTTCAAGGATTTGGGGCTGCTCATCGTGGACGAGGAGCAGCGTTTCGGCGTGACGCATAAGGAAAAGATCAAGAAACTGAAAAACACGGTGGACGTCATGACGCTGACGGCAACGCCGATCCCGCGCACGATGCATATGAGCCTGATCGGCATCCGCGACATGAGCGTGTTGGAGGAAGCGCCGAACGAGCGTCTCCCGATCCAGACGTATGTGATGGAATATAACGAGGAGATGGTGCGCGAGGCGATCGTCAGGGAGCTTTCCAGAGGCGGGCAGGTGTATTATGTCTATAATCGCGTACATAACATCGCCGACATTACCGATATGTTAAAAGAACTTGTGCCGGAGGCGAATATCGCGTATGCGCACGGGCAGATGCGCGAGGCGGAATTGGAGCGCATCATGTTTGAGTTTATCAACGGCGAGATCGACGTGCTTGTTTCAACGACGATCATTGAAACGGGCATGGATATTTCTAACGTCAATACGATGATCATTCACGATTCCGATACAATGGGTTTAGCGCAGCTCTATCAGCTCCGCGGGCGCGTGGGAAGATCGAACCGCACGGCGTATGCTTTTTTGATGTACCGGAGGGATAAGCTGTTAAAAGAGGTCGCGGAGAAGCGCCTGCAGGCGATCCGAGAATTTACGGACTTAGGAAGCGGCATCAAGATCGCCATGCGCGACTTAGAGATCCGCGGCGCGGGCAATCTGCTCGGCGCGGAACAGCACGGGCATATGGAGGCGGTCGGCTATGATCTTTATTGCAAAATGCTGAACGAGGCGGTAAAGCGGTTGAAAGGCGGGGGCGAGCATGCCGATTTCCAGACGACCGTCGATCTCGACGCGGACGCGTATATCCCGCCGTCCTATATCGTCAACGAGGTGCAGAAGCTCGATATTTATAAGCGGATCGCGGCGATCGAGAATGAGGAACAGGCGGAGGATATGCGGGACGAACTGCGCGACCGCTTCGGGAAAGTGCCGAGGTCCGCGCAGAATCTCATGCGGATTTCGCTCATCCGCACGGCGGCGCACCGGCTTTATGTCACGGAACTGAAAGGCAAAGCGGGTATGCTGCGCATCATCATGCTGCCCCAGGCGCCGGTCAATGTCGTGAAACTGCCGGAATTTATCTCCTCATTTGACGGGGCATTGAAGTTCGAGACAAAAGGCGTTCCGGCGTTTGTTTACACCTACCCGAAGATCGGGATCGTGGAGAAAGACGAGAGCCGCCTGATGGATGCCTGCGAGGAAGTGCTCTCCCGTATGAGCGCGCTGTACGAAGGGTAGGGCGGACTGGCATGTCCGGAGCAAAAAATGTCGTAAAAGAAGTGTAAAAAAGACAGTAGGAAAGGCGGGAGAATCATTGAAAAGCCCCGCCTTTTTTAGTAAAATAGAGTTTAGATGAATTTTGGACGGAAGGGAAGGTGTATGCATGTATTATGTCGGTATCGATCTCGGGACGTCAGCGGTCAAACTGCTGTTGATGGATGAAAAGGGGGAGATCAAAAAAATCGTTTCTAAGGAATATCCGCTCTATTTCCCGCATCCGGGCTGGTCGGAGCAAAAGCCGGAGGACTGGTATGAAAAGAGCATGGAGGGCTTAAAGGAACTGTTGGACGGGTGCGACAAGTCGAAAGTCGCAGGCATCAGCTTCGGCGGTCAGATGCACGGGCTTGTCATTCTGGACGAGCAGGATCAGGTAATCCGCCCCGCCATTCTCTGGAATGACGGCAGGACCTATGAGGAAAATGATTATCTGAATCAGACGATCGGGAAAGAGATGCTGTCGCGTTATACGGCGAACATTTCCTTTACCGGATTTACCGCATCGAAGATTCTGTGGGTAAAAAATAAGGAGCCGGAGAATTTTGCGCGGATTCGGAAGATCATGCTGCCGAAAGATTATCTTGCCTATCGGCTGACAGGCACGCACTGCACGGATGTGTCCGACGCGTCCGGTATGCTGCTCTTTGACGTCAGGAACCGCTGCTGGTCCAAAGAGATGCTTGCCATCTGCGGCGTGACAGAGGACATGATGGCGCGTGTCTATGAGAGTTATGAGTGCGTCGGCACGCTGCTTCCCGACATTGCGGCGCGTCTCGGTCTTTCCGAAACGGTAAAAGTGGCTGCGGGCGCGGGCGACAATGCGGCGGCGGCGGTCGGAACGGGAACGGTCGGCGACGGCAGATGCAATATTTCGCTCGGCACGAGCGGCACGATCTTTATTTCCATGAAAGAATTTGGCGTGGATAAATTCAACGCGCTGCATGCGTTCGGGCATGCGGACGGACACTATCACCTGATGGGCTGCATGTTGAGCGCGGCGTCCTGCAATAAATGGTGGATGGACGATATTATCGGCACAAAGGATTACGCCGCAGAGCAGGCGCAGATCGAAAAGCTCGGCGAAAATCACGTGTATTTCCTGCCGTATCTGATGGGGGAGCGTTCGCCGCACAATGATCCCGACGCGAGAGGAACATTTATCGGACTTTCGATGGATACGTCCCGCGCGGATATGACGCAGGCTGTCTTGGAGGGCGTTGCGTTTGCGCTCCGCGACTCGTTTGAGGTGGCGAAGGCGCTCGGCGTGAACATTGAGCGGACGAAAATCTGCGGCGGCGGCGCCAAAAGTCCGCTTTGGAAAAAGATCATTGCCAACGTGCTCGGCATCAAGGTCGATGTGATCGAAAGCGAGGAGGGCCCGGCAATGGGCGGCGCGATGCTTGCCGCGGTCGCATGCGGGGAGTATGCGAGCGTCGAGGAGATCGCAGGACGGCTCGTCAAGGTTGTGGACACCGTGGAGCCGGAACCGGAGCTTGTCGCAAAATATGAGGCGCGCTATCAGAAATTTAAGCAGATCTATCCGGCGTGCAAGGAGCTGTTTGCGGCGCTTTCGGACAAGGAATCGTCAATTGCCTGAGAGCAGGAAATAGGGAAAGGAGCAGGAACATGAAAGTTTTACAGATCAGCGATCCCGCATTCCGCAAATACGGACGGAAGGTGGAGGGGATTGATTTTTCTAAACTGGTGGACAAGATCAATGAGATTACGCCGCTGCCGGACGGCGTGGCGTACGAGCCGTCCATACCGGAGCTGGAGGCGTTGGATGTGGCAGGGGAGATCAGCGCCAAGCTGTACGGCGAGCTGCCGATCGAGATCGGATATTGCAACGGGCATAATGCGATGCTGAACGCGCTGGAATACCATAGGAGTTCGGAAATCAACGTTGCGGCGACGGACGCGGTCCTCATGGTCGGCGCGCAGCAGGATATGACGGATGATTTTACATACGATACCGCGCTCATCGAGGCGTTTCTCGTTCCGGCGGGAACGGCAGTCGAGATCTATGCGACCACGCTGCATTATGCGCCGTGCAATCAGAACGGCAAAGGGTTTAAGGTCGGGATCGTGCTTCCCAAGGGCACCAATTATCCGCTTGCGAAAAAGCATGAGGGATGGGAGGACAATCTTATCACCGCGACCAATAAATGGCTGATTGGACATGCCGAGGGCGGCCTGCCGGAAGGCGCGCATATCGGTCTGATCGGTAAGAACCTGAATATCGACGAGTGATTTGCAGGTGCGGGCGGGCTAAAGGTTAAGCAAAAAGTGAAATAATAAATATTTCACTAAAATACATATAGACGAGCAGGGGGATTTGCGGTATAATTCAGTTAAAGAAGGTAGCAGCAAATAAAAAGGAAAAGGGAGGTAACAAACAATGATGAACAACACACCAACAGTAAAGATCGGGATTGTCGCAGTCAGCCGCGACTGTTTTCCGGAGTCGTTATCGGTGAACAGAAGAAAGGCGCTCGTAGCCGCATATGAGAAGAAATACGGCAAAGACGACATTTATGAGTGCCCGATCTGCATCGTGGAGAGCGAAATCCACATGGTACAGGCGCTGGAAGATGTAAAGAAAGCAGGCTGCAACGCGCTCTGTGTGTACCTTGGCAATTTCGGACCGGAAATTTCCGAGACGCTGCTTGCAAAGCATTTTGACGGACCGGTGATGTTCTGCGCCGCTGCGGAAGAGTCGCAGGGAGACCTGATGGACGGGCGCGGGGACGCGTACTGCGGCATGTTAAATGCAAGCTATAATTTGAAACTGCGCAATATCAAAGCGTACATTCCGGAGTATCCGGTCGGTACGGCGGAGGAGTGCGCAGATATGATCCGTGAGTTTGTTCCGATCGCATGTGCGGTGGACGGCTTAAAGAACTTAAAGATCATCAGCTTCGGACCGAGACCGTTAAACTTCCTCGCATGTAACGCGCCGATCAAACAGCTTTATAACCTCGGCGTGGAGATCGAGGAAAACTCCGAGCTGGACCTGTTTGAGGCATATCATAAGCATGACAACGATCCGCGCATCCCGGAGGTTGTAGCGGACATGGAGAAAGAGCTTGGCGCCGGAAACAAAAAATCCGAGGTACTGCCGAAGCTCGCGCAGTATGAACTGACGCTGCTTGACTGGGTAGAAGCGCATAAGGGCTACCGCAAATATGTTGCGATCGCAGGAAAGTGCTGGCCGGCATTCCAGACACAGTTCGGCTTTGTTCCCTGCTATGTCAACAGCCGTCTGACGGGACGCGGCATTCCGGTATCGTGCGAAGTCGATATTTACGGCGTGTTGAGCGAGTTCATCGGAACGTGCGTCAGCCAGGATGCGGTAACGCTGCTTGATATTAACAACTCCGTTCCGGCGGATATGTATCAGGAAGCGATCGCGGGCAAGTTCGATTATACGCATAAGGATACGTTCATGGGATTCCATTGCGGCAATACCTGCTCCAGCAAACTTTCGGCATGCGAGATGAAGAATCAGAAGATCATGGCGAGAAGCCTTCCGGAGGAGGTTACGAACGGTACGCTTGAGGGCGATATTGCGCCGGGCGAGATCACATTCTTCCGTGTGCAGTCCACGGCGGACAACATTCTGCGCGCGTATGTGGCGGAGGGCGAGGTTCTGCCGGTTGCGACGAAGTCCTTCGGTTCCATCGGCGTATTTGCGATTAAAGAAATGGGCAGATTCTACCGCCATGTTTTGATCGAGAAGAATTATCCGCACCACGGCGCGGTTGCGTTCGGACATCACGGCAAGGCGCTTTACGAGGTATTTAAGTATATCGGCATTCTCCCAGAGGAGATCGGCTACAATCAGCCGGCGAGCGCAAAGTACCCGACGGAGAATCCGTTCTAAAAAGATGCGGAGCATTTGGCGGGAACAGACCGTGTTGATAAAGGGGCGTTGTGTTTACAACGTCCCTTTTCTATAAAGAGAGACTGGATATATGGGGCGAACTTTATGAGTAAATACATTACGCAGAAAAAGGTTTATTTTTTGCCTATTTTATTTTGACCCTGCTGGCGTCCGTGGGAAGTATCGCTTTTGCGTTTGTCTTGAGCGAGGTGATCAATCAGGCGGCGGCGGGAAATATGCGGGGACTGGTCAGAGCGATCATGGGAGGCGTGATCTTTGTTTTCGCAGTCGCTATTTGCGAATATCTCTATGACAGAGTGATGAACCGTATGCTTTATCATGCCGGGACCGCACTGAAAAATGATCTGTTCCGCGCCTATTTCCGAAAAAACTATGCGGATTATGAAAAAGGGAACAGCGCGCAATACATCAACGAGATCACCAATAATGTGAACACCTTCTCGGATGTGTATTTTACGAATGTGCTACAGCTTCCGATGGTCGTTCTTGTGTTTGTGATTGCGGTTGTTCTCTGTATGATGATCGAGCCGACGATGCTGTTGGTGATCGTGGCGTTTTCCGTGGTGATCGCCGTAGTTTCGAAGAAATGCGGACAAGTGCTGCAAAACAGTACCGGCGCGTTTGCGGAGGGAGCGGAGACGTATCTTTCCGCGATTAAGGATTTTTTTGCAGGTTATCGCCTGATCAAAAATTATGACCGCACCGCAGCAATCCTGTCATTGCATGAGAAGGAAAACACGAAAGTGGAACGGCTGAGAGAAAAAGCAGCAACGACAGAAGCATGTATGCGCGGGTCAATGAATTATTGGGACTGGCATCGACGCTGACCATTATGGGTGTGGCGGGTGTGTTTGCCGTCAAGAGTTCCTTTGAGATTGGGATTGTATTTGCGTTTGGTCAGCTTGCGGGCAAGATCATGTCGCCGATCATGCAGGCGTCCGGTATTTATGTGCAGCTTCGATCGGCAAAAGCCTTGAGCGGGAAGTTTGGCGAGAGCCTGCGGTCGGGCATGGAAAATCGGCAGAAAACGGTGAAAAAGACGACATTTTCGGAGGGGATCGCGGTGCGGGAGCTGCGCTTCGCCTATCGGCAGGAGGAGGGCGCGGCGGCATCCGCAGAGGAGTTATCGGCACGGGAAACAGAGTGTGCCGCAGTATCCGCGGAGGAGTTATCGGCACGGGAAGCAGGGAACGCGGCGGTATCTGCGGCGGAGGACGGAATGCGCAGGAAGCCGGGCGTGGTTTTAGAACATGTGAATATGACATTCCGTAAGGGCGGAAAGTACCTGATCACGGGGGAAAGCGGGGCGGGGAAGAGTACGCTTCTTCATCTTCTTGCCGGATTCTATGACGATTACGAGGGAAGCCTGAAATATGACGATGCGGAAGTGCGCGACATGGATGAGGAGAGTCTGCATTCGTTAGTCAGCGTTGTGTCTCAGGAGGCGTTTCTTTTTAACGACACATTGAAAAATAATATGACGTTATATGACGACGGTTATGGGCAGGAAGAGATTCAGAGAGCAATCTGTCTTGCCGGTCTGGAGGGGCTTGTAAAAGGATTTTCAGATGGCGTTCACATGGGATTGGACGCGGTGGTATCCGAGAACGGCAGTAATTTTTCGGGTGGCGAAAAGCAGCGGATCAATCTTGCGAGAGCAATCCTGCGGAGGTCGCCGGTCCTGCTGCTGGATGAGTTTACAGCCAGTCTTGATGAAAAAACGGCGGAGGAAGTAGAGCAGGCTGTCTTAAACCTGAAAGATGTTACGGTTCTTTTTGTCACGCATAAGGTGAACGAAAAACTGGCGGGGCGCTATGACGGAAGGTATGAAGTGTAGAAACGGGGGGACTGTTCATGGACAGAGAGGAAGCGAGAAAAAAAGCGGAACAACTGGTCGATCAGATGACGGTGGAGGAAATGGCGTCACAGCTTCGGTTCGACGCGCCGGCGATCGAGCGGCTGAGCGTACCGGAATATAATTGGTGGAACGAGGGACTTCACGGCGTAGCGCGCGCGGGGACGGCGACGATGTTCCCGCAGGCGATCGCGCTTGCGGCGGCATTTGACGAGGAGCTGATGCGGGGAGTGGGCGACGTGATCGCCACGGAAGGCAGGGCAAAATATAACGAGAGCGTCCGCCACGGGGACCGCGATATTTATAAGGGACTGACATTCTGGTCGCCGAATATCAATATTTTCCGCGACCCAAGATGGGGCAGGGGACATGAAACGTATGGTGAAGATCCTTATTTAACGGGGGCGCTGGGCTGCGCGTTTATCCGCGGTCTTCAGGGTGAGGGCGACGGCGTGCCCTACTTAAAGCTTTCGGCGTGCGCCAAGCATTTCGCGGTGCATTCGGGACCGGAAGCGGTGCGTCATTCTTTTGACGCTGTCGTGAGCGAAAAGGACTTGCACGAGACATATCTGCCTGCGTTCGAGCGCTGTGTGCGGGAGGCGCATGTGGAATCCGTCATGGGCGCCTACAACCGAACGAACGGGGAGCCCTGCTGCGGGCATCCGCACCTGATCGGTGAGATTCTGCGCGGGGAGTGGCAGTTTGAGGGGCATTTTGTGTCCGACTGCTGGGCGGTGCAGGATTTTCATATGCATCATCATGTGACGGAGAATGCGGAGGAGTCCGCGGCGCTCGCATTAAATAACGGCTGTGATGTTAATTGCGGCTGCACCTATCAGAAACTGTTAAATGCGTACGGCTTAGGAATGGTGTCGCGCGAGACGATCCGGGAATCGGCGGTGCGGCTGTTTACGACGCGCTATCTGCTCGGCATGTTCGAGGAGACGCCCTACGATAAGATTCCTTATGAAAAGGTGGACTGTGCGGAACACCGCGCGCTTGCCGTGCAGGCGGCGCGGGAAAGCCTTGTCCTGTTAAAAAATGACGGGATTTTGCCGTTTTCGCGCGAGCATATCCGCACGCTGGCGGTCATCGGACCAAATGCGGACAGCAGGAGGGCGCTGATCGGCAATTATCACGGAACGGCGTCGGAGTATGTGACGGTGCTTGACGGTATCCGGGAGCAGGCGGGCGAAGATATTCGTATTCTTTACAGCGAGGGAAGTCATCTGTTTTTGGAAAAAGGAGACGGACTTGCGAAACCGCACCATCTGATCTCGGAGGCGCAGACCGTGGCGGAGCACGCCGACGCGGTCGTACTGTGCCTCGGTCTGGACGAGACGCTGGAGGGCGAAGAGGGCGACGCGGGAAACGCGGACGCTTCGGGGGATAAAACAGACCTACAGCTCCCGGCGTCGCAGAGAAAACTGCTGGAGAGCGTGCTTGCGGTCGGGAAGCCGACGATCGTCTGTATGCTTGCGGGAAGTGCGATCGACATGAGTTTTGCGGCGGAGCATGCATCCGCGATCATGCAGGTGTGGTATCCGGGCGCGCTCGGCGGCAGGGCGGTCGCGGAAGCGCTGTTCGGCGTATATTCGCCGTCCGGCAAGCTGCCGATTACATTGTATCGGGATCTTGACGGGCTGCCGGAATTTACCGATTATTCCATGAAGGGCAGGACCTACCGTTATCTGGAAAAAGAGCCGCTCTACCCGTTCGGGTACGGGCTGACCTATGGAAAGGTCGTGCTGGAGGAATGCGGGCTTGCAGAGCATCCGGAGACATCTGCGTGTGAAGCAACGGTAGAGCCGCCGGAGACATCTGCGCGTAAAGCAATAACAGAGCCGCGGCGGAGCGGAGTGCCTGCGGACATGGAAGTGCAGACGACGAAAGGCGTGCCGTTACAGGCGGACAGCGGCGGCGCACTGCAAGTCATAACAGTGGACCGGGATCATTATGAAAAGGCGGCGGATGAGGGAACAACAGTGTACGCCGTCGTGCGAAACGAAAGTAAGACGGAACTTTCCGAGGTGCTTCAAGTGTATGTGCGGGTGGAGGGAAGCGGAAACGAAGTGAAACACCACCGCCTTTGCGCCTTCCAAAGAGTTTCCCTGCAGCCCGGCGGACGCAAGCGGGTGACACTGCCGGTCAGGGCGCAGGCGTTTGAGACGGTAAACGAACAGGGACAATCCTGTGCAGACGGGAAAAGCGCGAACTTGTTCGTCGGCTTCGGACAGCCGGATAAAAGGACGCTGGAACTACTTGCGTGAACAGGCGGCGCGCATACGCACACTGACAGAAAATGCGCGCAAACACCGGAAAATGGGCATCCGCAACCCCAAATTGACAAAAAAATATGCAAAAGCAACTTCAAATTGGTAGTGTTGACATGCATGTAAGGCTAGAATGAAGCCCATAAGGAGGGATGATGAAAATGAATTTTGCACAGAATTTACAAACCATCAGAACAAGAAATGGGCTGACACAGGAACAGCTTGCGGAGGAACTTGACGTCACGCGTCAGTCCGTATCAAAATGGGAGAGCGGCATGAGCTTTCCCGAAATGGAGACGATCTTAAAGATCTGTGATCGATATGGGGTGGGACTTGACGAGCTTTTGCGGGGCAGTGTGGAGCAGCGTAACGAGGAGGAGGCAAAAGGTTTTGTCCGCCACATCAAGACGTTCAGTCTCCAGATGGCGATCGCGATCCCGGCGATCATTATGGCATTGGCGGTTGTGACGCTTTTAGATGGGATCGCATCGGAACAGATCATGGGAGTGATTTTCCTGACGGTCGTGACAGCATCCGTGATCACGAGCATTGTTTCGGGAATGGAGCATTCCCGCTATGTGAAAAAGCACCCGAACGTGCAGCCGGTTTGCACGGAGAAGGAAGTGGAGCGCGCGGACCGCAGGTTTTCCTGGGCGATCGCGGGCGGCGTCGGTCTGATTCTGTTTGGTCTGATCGTTTCTTCCTATGTGGACGACGCTTACGATCGGGTCCTTTATTCAAATGCGTCGGGAGCGGTGTTTTTGGCGGCCGTCGCGGCGGCAGTCGGCATTTTTATTTTTTTCGGGATTCGGCGCAGTCTGTATCATGTCGAGGAATATAATAAGGAAAATGCCCGCGAAAAAACAAGAACAAGGGCGGAAAAAGTAACGAGTGCGGTCAGCGGGGTGATCATGCTGCTTGCGACCTGTGTATTTCTTGTATGGGGATTTTGGGGAATGCCCGGCGGGACGTATTCCGGGGATTGGAAGGATTACGCGGGGCATTGGGGCATTTCATGGATCGTGTTTCCTGTCGGCGGTATCCTGTGCGCGGTCGCGAGTATTGTGATCCACGCGGTCATGGTAAAAGAGGAAGAGCGGGATCGGGAAGATGCCTGAGCGCTTGTCAAACCCGTCAGCGCGTTTTATAATGAGGAGGAATCCGGCGTGTGTTTCACGCGGATCAGAACGATGATAAAAAGCAAAGGCGGGTCAGGCTTATGAAAAAAAAGAAATGGTGCTGCGCGGGGATGGCGATGATCTTCCTGCTTTGGGCGCTTGCAGGCTGCGGTGCGGGCGGGCGTGACGGCGGTGATGCGAACGGAGCGGGAAGCGGCGCGCAGGGCGGCGGCGTAAGCGGAACGGAAAGCGGCGCGCAGGGCAGTGCAGACGGAACGGGAAATGGCGCGCAGGACGGCGGCGAAAGCGCCGATGGTGCGGAAAACGGAGCGGGATCAGAAAGCGGCGGACAAAGCGGAAGTGACGGAAGCGCCGCCGGGGCGGATGCACAGGACGGTATGCAGGCGCCGCCGACCGATTACGTGTCAGAGGAGCTGTACGCCTCCGCCGATCAGTGGGGAAGCTGCGATGACGCGGCGCTGGCGGCGGTCATGCGCAAAGCGGAGAACGGCGAGCCGGTGACGATCGCCTGTATCGGCGGTTCTATCACGCAGGGAACGATCTCGAACGGCAGCGACGACCGCGAGGTCGCAGGAAAGAAATGCTACGCCGATCTTTATTTTTCCTGGTGGGAGCAGACATTTCCGGAGACGGACTTTACGTTCATTAACGCAGGAATCGGCGCGACGGATTCTTATATCGGCGTCCATAGAGTGCAAAAGGATGTGCTTGATTTTGAACCGGACCTGGTGCTTGTGGAGTTTTCCGTGAATGATGCGGATTCTCTTACCTTTAAGACGAC
The DNA here is from genome assembly GCA_023663615.1 of Clostridium sp. Taxonomy (GTDB): domain Bacteria; phylum Bacillota; class Clostridia; order Lachnospirales; family Lachnospiraceae; genus DLAJ01. The sequence goes on from JAMPHA010000006.1 coordinate 40,627, forward strand.
GTATGACAATCTGGTGCGGCGGATTCTTCTGGCGGACAACCATCCGGCGGCCATGCTTCTTTTCATGGGGCAGACGAACGGCGCCACGGCGCAGGGCTCGCATGTGCTGGTCGGATTTAATTACAAGCTTCCGATGGTGAGCTATGCAAGCTTGATTCAGGACATGATGGAGCAGGAGGTATATACGGAAAAGCAGCTTTCGGGCGATGAGGTGCATCCGTCGGCGCTCGGTCATGCGATCACGGGAGAAATTTTGTGGAAGTATCTCAATGCGGTCTATATGCAGAGAAACGAGCTGCCGGAGCCGCAGATATTCAATATGGACGCCGTGACGCGCGAAATATATCTGAACGCGTCCATTCTGGACAGTGAGACGATCACGCCGCTCGATTTCGGCAGTTTTGAGGAAAGCAGCAAATTTCAGCCGTTCCCGAATGACTGGACCTGTGAAGGCGGCGAGGGCGGCATCGTATTTGAAGCGAGCTTTCAGAGACTGGGGATTCTTTATCATCGGACCGTGGACGGTCTTAGCGGTCAGTTTGACGTTCTGGTTGACGGCGAGCGCGTGGCGACCTTAAACGCAGATTTTACGGGCGGATGGGGGAACTGCGCGGAGGCGCGGGAAGTTTTTGCCGGGGACGCGGCGGAAACGCATACCGTGGAGATCAGAAAGGCGGCGGATTCCACAGGCGATGTGTTTACGGTTTTGGGATTGATGACAGCCGGGTAGATTGAAAAATCAAAGAAACCACTCCCGAAGCTGCTCAGAGTGTGTGAGCAGCGGGCGGTATGCAAAGATGAGACAGGCGCCGGCGACGTTTAGGATCACGTCGTCAATATCCGCCTGCCCGACCATGGTCAGGAATTGAATGCCCTCCATCGCTGTTACGGACAGAATCATGGTAGGCAGAAAATACCGCCATTTTGTCTGCCTGCGCGGCCAGATGACGGGCAGAAATATGGCGCAGGGCATGGCGGCGACCAGATTTCCCAATAAGTTTGCCACAATCAGCCGGACAGACATATTTTGGTTGCGGTATGCGCGCATATACATGGAGATCGAGCGGAACGGTCTCAGATTACAATATAGTTTGAAGTGTTCTCTTGTAAACGGCTCTGCCTCCCAAATGTTGCGGTCCACAAATGCGCGGCGGAAAGAGCTCTTGAGGAAAAGAAGCGTTGCGGCGGCAATGACATAGATGAGGAACATCCGGATATAAGCCTGACGGCGGATCCTGCTTTTTTCAGATGGATCCGCTGTGTGCCGCATCCGGTATGTCATATCGAGAAACAACACAAAAATAGGGGTGGCATACATCAAAAGCTTCTGCCTGCCACCCATTGTATACGACGGATTCAGATCGATATACAGTCCGATTGCGACGATCATGAACGCAAAAGTAACTGCCACAGTATGATACCATTTTTTCATAATCCGAACGTACGGAGCGTTACTGCTCCATCTGCTTTCCGAGAAATCCTGCTGCGGAGAGGATCATTTTCTGCTCCGGCTCTCCCATTCTGGCCTTGCTGTCGGTGTCCGCTAAGATCACGGTGCCGATCACGTCCCCTTCGCAGATGATGGGAGTCAGCGCGACATGCTGATATTCCTCTGCGCCGTCTCCTATTATAATATAACTCCTCTCGCCCTTTGATGCAATCATTGTTTCGCGTCGGTCCATTTTTTCTTCCAACTGCTTACTGATCGGTTTGCCGAGCAGATTTTTTCCGCCGCCCGCATTGGCGATGAACTGGTCCCGGTCCGTGACGAATGCCGTATGGCCGGATACCGCCGCCAAAGAATCGGCGTACTGTTTTGCAAAATCGCCGATCTCGCCGATGGGGGAATATTTTTTCAGAATGATCTCTCCCTCGTGATCGGTAAAAATTTCAAGCGGATCGCTCTCGCGGATGCGGAGCGTGCGCCGGATCTCTTTTGGGATCACCACCCGTCCGAGATCATCTATTCTTCTTACAATGCCTGTTGCTTTCATAGAAATAAACCCTCCGTCTACCCCAATAGTCATTTTTTGCTGATACTATTATCTGTAAAAAAAGAAGCCTTATACTAAGATAAAAAACAATTTTTGAAACAAACAAACGCTAAATTCGTAAAAAGTGATGGAAATTATAAAAAAACATGATATTATAGAAGTGACACGTTTTAATGATGATGAAGAGACGGAAGAGGGAGGAAGTATGCAGGATAATAACAATCCGATGAACGGACAGCCGGAAGGACAGAATCCGTACAGCATGAATCAGGGATTCGGGACGGATCAGCCGGGCGATGTCACACAGCCGTTTCAGGCAGCCGATGCAAATCAGGGATACGGTGTGAATCAGCCGGGCGTGAACCAGGGTTACAACATGGACGCGGGCGGCGACATGAATATGAATCAGGGATACGGTATGAACCAGCCGGGCATGAACCAAGGCTATAACATGGGCGCGGGCGGCGACATGAATCAGGGCTATAACATGGGTGCAGGCAGCGACATGAATCAGGGCTATAACATGGGCGCAGGCAGCGACATGAATCAGGGCTATAACATGGGCGCAGGTCAGCCGAACATGAACCAGGGCTATAACATGGGCACAGGTCAGCCGAACATGAACCAAGGCTATAATATGGGCGCAGGTCAGCCGAACATGAACCAGGGCTATAACATGGGCGCGGGCGGCGACATGAACCAGGGCTATAACATGAACCAGCCGGGCGGCGGATACCAGAATCCGGCATATGGGTACGGCGCGGGAGGTCCCGGTTACCAGCAGCAGCAAAAGCAGAACAAGAAAAAGCTTGGCGCGATCGTCGCGGCGATTGCCGTGATCCTTGTTGCGATCATAGGAATCATTATCGGTGTTGTGCTGAATAAGGATGACGAGCCGGAAGACGGTCCCGGTACCTTTGCGACAGGCCCGACCGCCGCACCGAGGGAAGAGGTGACACCGGAGCCGACGGAGGAGCCGACCCCCGAACCCGATCCGGAACCGACGGACGAGCCGGAACCGACAGAGGAGCCGGAGGAGCTGGACGTGCCGGAGATCGATCCGAATCTTGCCGTGCAGGGTTCCGTAACGGATTCCCGTGCTTCTTTTACCGGATATTACGGGGAAAATTACATTTTGATTAAGAATAACCAGTGGGATGATTATAATCTCGTCTACGCGGATACGCAGGAAGCTTATGCGTTAGTTGACACAGATGTCAGATATTTTACCGTGATTGACGGGGACGTTTATTATACGTCAAGGGACGCCGATACGGGGACGTATTCTTTCTGGAAGATCGCAATAAGGAACGGTGCCGAGCCGGAGCTTTTGCTGGACGGTACGCAGGTGTGCGCATTCTCTTATTATGAGGGACTGATCTACTACGATAATTATGACGATTATTATGAGCTGTACTGCTATGATCCGGTAACGGGCAGCAATGAGAAAGTGGATTACGATTCGCTCGGTTACTATTATATTTTGGACGGCTATGTGTATTACGAGCGCATGGATGATAAGACGATGTGTAAGATGAGGCTGGACGGTACGGATAAGCAGACATTATTTGCGCTTTCCGATTACGGACTTGAGAATCTCAGCTGCCTGACCGCGTTCAATGTCGGCGGTTATGTATTCTTTGCATTCAATACGCCGGCGGGAGAACTGCTTCTGACGACGGAGGATGGCGGCGCTTATGAACTGATCGCGGAAGATCTGATGGATTTTGACTTAAATCAGGACATTTACTATGCGGACGGTTCGATTTATTATTCCGCGCAGAACGGCACGGAAGTGCATAAGCTTGATATTGCGGAATACTTAAACGACGCGGATATGGAGACAATTCCGGACAGCATTATCTGCGATGACAGCTTCTACTATTTTGAAGTAACGGACGGACTCATTTATGTCGAGCTTTACGGCGGCAATAATGAGGTCGAGGTCATGGATTATCAGACGGGTGAGATTTACAATACCTTTGATTTTTCCTAAGCCTTGACAAACAGGAAAGCGGCGCCTGCAAGAGGTGGTGAACGAGCAAAGGCTTCGTCCTGTTACAGGACGGGGCCTTTTTCGATCTGGCAGGGAGTTTCGTAAACAAAGCATGCGAAGCACGATTTTTTTTGAGAAAGGAGCACGAACATGTATCAGAAAGTATCAACGGATCTGCATTTTGTCGAGCGGGAAAAGGAAGTCAGCGCGTTTTGGAAAGAGCATGATATTTTCCGCAAATCCATGGAGGGACGCAAGGACGGACCGACCTATACGTTTTACGACGGACCGCCGACAGCGAACGGAAAGCCGCATATCGGGCATGTCTTAACGCGTGTCATTAAGGATATGATTCCGCGTTACCGCACGATGAAGGGCTACATGGTACCGCGTAAGGCAGGCTGGGATACGCACGGACTTCCGGTGGAATTAGAAGTGGAAAAACAGCTCGGTCTGGACGGGAAAGACCAGATCGAAGATTACGGTCTCGATCCGTTTATTTCCAAGTGTAAGGAGTCCGTTTGGAAGTACAAGGGCATGTGGGAGGATTTCTCCCAGACGGTCGGATTCTGGGCGGATATGGATGAGCCGTATGTCACCTACCATGATGATTTTATTGAATCCGAGTGGTGGGCGTTAAAGCAGATCTGGGATAAAGGACTGTTGTATAAGGGCTTTAAGATCGTACCGTACTGCCCGCGCTGCGGGACGCCGCTTTCCTCGCATGAGGTGGCGCAGGGCTATAAGGCGGTCAAGGAGCGCTCGGCGGTCGTGCGGTTCCGGGTAAAGGGAGAGGACGCTTATTTTTTGGCATGGACGACGACGCCGTGGACGCTTCCGTCCAATGTCGCGCTCTGCGTTAATCCGGACGAAATTTACTGTAAGGTAAAAGCGGCGGACGGCTATACGTATTATATGGCGCAGGCGCTTCTCGATACCGTGCTTGGTTCTTTGGCTTCGGAAGGGACGCCGGCATACGAAGTGCTGGAAACCTGCAGCGGAAAGGATCTGGAATATAAGGAATATGAGCCGCTGTTTGCGTGCGCGGCGGATGTGGCAGAAAAGCAGCACAAGAAAGGACATTATGTGACCTGCGATTCCTACGTCACGATGACGGACGGCACGGGCATCGTTCATATTGCACCGGCATTCGGCGAGGACGACGCGCAGGTGGGAAGAAAATACGATCTTCCGTTCGTGCAGTTTGTGGACGGAAAAGGAAATATGACACAGGAGACGCCGTATGCGGGATTGTTTGTGAAAAAAGCAGATCCCGAAATCTTAAAGGATCTCGATAAAGAGGGAAAATTGTTTGACGCGCCGAAATTTGAGCACGATTATCCGTTCTGCTGGCGCTGTGACACGCCGCTGATCTACTATGCGCGTGAATCCTGGTTTATCAAGATGACGGCGGTTAGGGACGAACTTGTGCGCAATAACCAGACGGTCAACTGGATCCCGCCTTCCATCGGCGAGGGACGCTTCGGTAACTGGCTGGAAAACATCCAGGACTGGGGCGTTTCGCGGAACCGTTACTGGGGAACGCCGCTCAACGTATGGGAGTGCGGCGGCTGCGGTCATCAGGAGTCCGTCGGTTCGCGTGAGGAGTTAGAGAAACTAAGCGGCAATCCGGCGGCGCGCACGGTGGAACTGCACCGGCCGTATGTGGATGAGATCACCTGCCCCTGCCCGAAATGCGGCGGGACGATGAAACGTGTGCCGGAAGTCATTGACTGCTGGTTTGATTCGGGTGCGATGCCGTTTGCACAGCATCATTATCCGTTTGAAAATAAGGAATTGTTTGAGGCGCAGTTCCCGGCGCAGTTTATTTCCGAGGCGGTCGATCAGACGCGCGGATGGTTCTATTCGCTCATGGCGGAATCCACCTTATTGTTTGGCAAAGCGCCCTATGAGAACGTGATCGTGCTTGGTCTGGTGCAGGATGAGAACGGACAGAAAATGAGCAAGTCCAAGGGCAATGCAGTCGATCCGTTTGATGCGCTTGAGACATACGGAGCGGACGCGATCCGCTGGTATTTCTATATCAATTCCGCACCGTGGCTGCCGAACCGTTTTCACGGGAAGGCGGTGCAGGAAGGACAGCGCAAGTTCCTGGGAACATTGTGGAACACGTATGCATTTTTTGTTCTTTATGCGAATATCGACCAGTTCGACGCGACGAAATATGAGCTGGAGTATGACAAACTTCCGGTCATGGATAAATGGCTGCTCTCGAAGCTGAACACGGCGATCGGCGAAGTGGACGGGCATTTGGAGAATTACCGCATTCCGGAGGCGGCAAAGGTGCTCGATAACTTTGTGGATGAAATGAGCAACTGGTATGTCAGAAGAAGCCGCGAGCGTTTTTGGGCAAAAGGGATGGAGCAGGACAAGATCAACGCCTATATGACGCTTTATACGGCGCTTGTGACGATCGCGAAATGCGCCGCGCCGATGGTGCCGTTCATGACGGAGGAAATTTATCGCAATCTGGTATGCAGCATTGACAAGTCCGCGCCGGAGAGTATTCATTTATGTGATTTTCCGACGGCGGATGATGCGATGATCGATAAGAAGCTGGAGACGGACATGGAGGAAGTGCTGAATCTGGTCGTGATGGGACGCGCGGCGCGCAATACCGCCAACATCAAGAACCGCCAGCCGATCGGGACCATGTTTGTAAAAGCGGACAGAGAACTTGACGGATTTTATCAGGATATTGTGAAAGATGAGCTGAACGTAAAGAAGATCGTATTTACCGATGAAGTGAGCGAATTTACGAGCTACAGCTTCAAGCCGCAGCTAAAGACGGTCGGACCGAAATACGGTAAACAGCTCGGCGGCATCAAGGCGCATTTGGCGGAGCTTGACGGCAATGCGGCGATGGCACAGTTGAAAGAGAAAGGCGCGCTTGTCTTTTCGGTGGATGGCACGGAAGTGTCGCTTGCTGAGGAGGATCTGCTGATCGAAATGACGCAGAAAGAGGGCTATGTCGCCGAATCGGATCATGATGTGACGGTCGTGCTGGATGCGAACCTGACGGAGGAGCTGATCGAGGAGGGCTTTGTCTACGAGATCATCAGCAAAATCCAGACGATGCGTAAGGACAGCGGCTTTGAGGTCATGGATCACATTGAGGTCACTGTGAGCGGCAGCGAGAAAATTGCGAAGCTGATCGAGGTTCACGGGCGGAAGATCGCAGAAAAAGTGCTGGCGGACGCATTTATCACGGCATCGGACTGTGAAGGCGGAAAAGAGTGGAACATCAACGGTGAGAATGTGAAACTCGGCGTGGAAAAAGTGAAGTAAGCAGATCCGGTGAGGGGGCGTTGGAACCGGGCAAAAATTATGGCGGCAGGGAGAGTACCTGCCGCCGTTTTTCTATCCGAATTTTTATACAGAAAATCAAATATATAATGCAGAAGGTTCTGCTTTGATCTTGTTTTACATTGCTTTTAATTGAATCTCAAAGTATAATATTCCATATAATAGACCACGAAAAGATAGACGAAAGATGAAAAAGCAAGGAGGATGATGTCATGCCAATTAAAATAAATAATTTGTTAAATCAATATGTAGGTAAGATAAAGGCTATCTATGGACAGTGTTTGAAAGCTGTTATTTTATATGGTTCTTATGCAAGGGGCGATTACAGGGAAGATTCAGATATTGATATTATGATTCTGCTCAATATAGCAGATTTAGAAATTGAGAACTATGGACAACAGTTGTCAGACATGACCTATGATTTCAATATGGATTATGATGTGGATATTAAGCCTATCGCTAAATCTGATGCGCATTTCAGATATTGGTTAAAGGCATACCCATTTTATGCAAATGTGGAAAGAGAAGGGATAAAACTGTATGGAACAGCATGAAGAAGGAACTAAAATTGATTTGATGAAATACAGACTGGAAACGGCAAAAAGTGATTTAAAAGCAGCTAAAATTCTGATAGAAGCAGAGGAATACAGGGCTTCCAATAACAGAGCTTATTATGCTATTTTTCATGCCATATCAGCAATCCATGCATTTGACGGAAAATCGTATAAAAGACATAAAGACACAATCAGTAATTTTAATAAAGACTATGTAAAAACAGAGATTTTTCCTAAAGAGATAGGTAGAAAAATCGCGCGCGCAGAAGAGATTCGACATGAAAGCGATTATGATGATTTTTATATCGCTACGAGGGAAAAGTCTCAAGAACAGATTGAAACGGCGGAAAAATTGCTAGAGTTGGTTGAAAACTTTTGTAAAAATAGGAGAGTGGAACATCAACGGTGAGAATGTGAAACTCGGCGTGGAAAAAGTGAAGTAAGCAGTTCCGGTGAGGGTTCGTTGGCACCGGGTAAAAATTACGGCGGCAGGGAGAGTACCTGCCGCCGTTTTCATAACTCATAGGATTCGGGTGTCAGAATCCCTGCAATGAAATCGGTGTCCAGCAGAGGCCTTCATGATGTTAGAGTCTCCAACCTATCCGATCGGATTTTTTGCGCACTATAAAGGTATGAGTGCTCATAAGACAGGATGACAGCAAGACAGGGTGACAGCAAGGCAGGATGACAGCAAGACAGGGTGACAGCAAGGCAGGATGACGGCAAAACAGGGTGACAGCAAGACAGAGCGACAGCGATATGCCGGCGGGCGTCGATGGAAGGGAGGGGAAAAGGTGTGGATGAGAGCGAAGTCATTTCCTATATTGAACCGATTTATCGTTTTTGCTGTAAACGGCTGAACAGCCGCGCGGATGCGGAGGATCTGGCGAGCGAGATTCTCTGTCATATTTTAGCAGGAATGAAAAAGTATAAGATAGAGTCTTTTGACGCGTGGGTTTGGCGGGTCGCACATAACCGGTACGCAAGATGGCTTGATAAGCGAAACAGGGAACGGGCGATTCCAACGGAGACGGAATCGTTATTTCAGGCAGTGGATGCCGCGGCGGACGAAGCGTATGACCGGGTCGATGAGGAGGCGTTGGAAAAAGAGTTTGATGCGGTCTATCATTTTCTGCACACGCTTTCCGCCGCATATCGGAACATTTTTATTGACTATTATGTCGGGGAAATGTCGGTGCGGGCGCTTTCAGAAAAGTATGGTCTTCCGGAGACGACGGTCAAGTGGCGTCTGAATGTGGGACGAAAAAAAATCAGAGAACGGATAGGAGGAGTGCATATGGACAGGGTTTATAAAAGGATCAATTGGAATACGACAAGCTGCAACGGAAACATGGATGCCGATCAATATCTGCATACGCAAATAGCAAGAGCGGTCTGCCGAGCGGCTTATGAAAAGCCGCTGACTGTCGAGGAAATCAGCGTCAGCACCGGGATTCCCGCCATGTATATTGAAGATGAACTGCCGCGTTTAGAGTACGGGGATGCGGTCTGCCGGATTGGAAATAAGTATGCGGCCAATTTTATTATTCTCCGCTTGCAGGACAGGGAAGCGATCGGACACGCGCCGGATGTACTGGTGGAAATGATTGCGGACAGAATGGAACAGTTATTGCAAAGCAGGGCGGATGAAGTAAAAGCGCTCGATTTTTACGGACATGACTTTGGCATGGACCGTCTGGGATATATTTTGATCCCATATTTATTGAGACAGAAGATCAGAAGATTAAAGGTAGAGCGTTTGGGGCTTAAAGACGGCGCCTATCCGATGCGCAGGGACGGCGGGTACGGCTGGTTCATTGTGGAAGAGACTGTCGATGAAAGTGAGATTTGCAGGGAATACAGCGCCGGATGCAATCGGGCGGGAAATCTATATTATTACTCGATAGAAAAATATTTTGACCGCAGCGTATACCGCGGCAGGGGAATCTGCTGGCTCGATGAGACGGGAATATTACAAAACGCCGATGCGGGCGTGCTGGATAAGAAGATATTGTCCGACGAAGACGCGGCGCGTCTGATCCAAAATCATCTGTTGGTCAGAGAGGGGGATCAGTATCGGTTCCGTTTTGCCTGCTTTACGAGGGAACAGTTTGAAGCGTTTTTATTCCTGTTTGACGAGGATGACGAACAGCTTGACGACAGTTTCACAGAATGGATCGCAGATGTTCGGAAACGATTTGCCAAGGTTGTTCCGGCGCGCATGGAGGATCAGATCAATCAATGGGTTTCGGGATATTTATCCGAGATTATCGGGATTGTCATCGAAGAACTCATCCGCAGGGGCAGCCTAAGAAAAGCGGATCCGGACAAACCGCTGACGGACGGTGTTTTCTATGTGGACGGCGGGGAAATTGATCTGTAACGAATGAAGAAAAGCGTCGTAGAGCAGGATGAAATTTCATATTTTATCCGCAATGGAAGCCATGCGCCTTTTTGGGTCCATGGGAGGGTTGACAAATAGGTCTATAAAGTATAGACTTGTTATTAGAAAGGAGCTGAGGGGCTGGGCGCGGAAGATCGGATGCGGAGGAGTGGAATGAGAAAGACCGAAATACGGAGGACTAAGATGAGAAAGACCGGAATTCATACAATTGAAATGGTGTGCATGCTTACATTGCTGTCCGCCTGCGGAAATACGAAGGACAACGGAGCCGCGGCGGGGCGAACACTGCCGGATACGATCCCGGTCATTTATACGGAAAGCGAATTGGAGGAATTCCATAATTTGCAGAGGGAACCGCTGTGTGAAGATTACGAGGACGCGTATGATGTGAAGATATGGGATGCGGAGCAGACGGGGATTGGCAGACCGTACGGGATCTGCGCCATGACGGATGCGATTTATGTCTGTGATTTTGACGAGTCCTGTGTGGTGGAGCTTGACAGAAACGGAAACTGCATTGCTTCCTACGGTGAGCTTGGGGAGGGAGCGGGGCAGTTTCGGAACCCGACGGCAATCCTTCGGCATGAAGAGCTGATTTATGTACTCGATCAGGGAAATCATAGAGTACAGGTCTTTGATGAAGATATGAACTACCAGAGTGAGATTCCGTATCGGGCGAGAGCTTTTAGCGAGAATGTCTATTTTCAGGATATGGCGATTGATGCTGACGGCACAATCTATTTAAGTGTTTGGGAGAGCGATGACCTTAGGACGGCTGTTTATTATATTTCCGACGATGGAAACACGAATCCAGTCATACCGCGGATCGGCGGCGTGCTTGCAGAATGTGCGGGCGAAGTCTATGCGATGAATGCGTATTGGTATTATCAGGATATGGTCGAGCTTCCGGGCTATGATAGTCCGGTGGCGTGTTTGACGGCAAGGAGAGGGGGACCGTGCTTTTTCCTTGGTTGCAGTAAAGACGGATTGGAACAGCTTGCCGAGCTTCCATATGAATATGAACCTGCGGATTTTTGCATTGTGGACGACATGATTTATGCGATTTCCGTACGTGAAAAGTGGGAGGGAGCGGATGTGCAGATCAATCGGCTGTCGATGCAGGGAGAACTGGATTCGGCGATTTATATTTGTGAGACGGGGGAAAGGGATACTTCTAATATCGTAAATGAACCGCTTACTTATCCGTGGTATCTTGATGTGGTAGACGACGATCACATTTATGCGGTCGATTCGCTGTGGAAAACGGTGTATTATTTTGAAAAGAAGTAATGAATTGACAACAATATTTGCAGGAAAAAGCTTATCATAATAGAACCCAAAATGCACTTGAAAAGATAAGACATTTGTAATAAACTGCACATGACGGCACCGTGCATGGGTGATGTACTGGAAAAGGCAGGAAAGAACGTTGATCATTTTGAGAGGTGTTATAAGAATGAAGAAAAAGCGGAAGAGTACAAAGCGGCAGAAGTGGATAGGACTGTCGGGCGTTATGTTGTTGCTGGCGGCTTGCGGGAGCGGGAAAGGTGATGAGACAGCGCATACTCTGCCGCAGCAGATTCCCAATTATACGGAGGAAGAGTACGAGGCACAGGATCATGAGTGGGATCTGCTGTTTGACAGTTATGAGGACAGCTATCTTGTTCATGAGTGGAAGGAAGAACAAACGGGGATTAGCAGACCGTACGGAATCTGTGTGGCGGGGGATGAAGTATTTGTCTGTGATTTTGATAATCATTGCATTGTGAAGCTTGATCAAGAGGGAGCGCGCATTGCTTCCTACGGCACACTGGGTGCGGAAAAAGGAAACTTTACAAATCCGACAGCCATTGTCTGTCACGACGGGCAGCTTTATGTATTGGATCAGGGCAACCATCGGGTTCAGATATTTGATATGGATATGAATTATCAACGGGAGGTGCCTTATGCAGCGGTCACGTTTGATAAGAATGATTATTTTCAGGATATAGCGGTGGACCAGAACGGGACGATCTATCTGAGCGTGTGGACAAATGCATCGACTTACGGGGTGTATTACCTGTCTGAGGAGGGGCGCGCAGTGGCAGTGGAACCGCGCATCAGCGGCGCGCTGGCAGAATATCAGGGCGAGGTTTATGCCATGAATACGTTTATGAATTATAAGGTGAACGGTGCCTATAACATGGGGTGGGGAGAGAACTTTTTCTTAAAATGCACGGCGGGCGGATTGGAACAGCTTGCGGAACTGCCCTACAAATATACGCCCGCGGATTTTTGTGTTGTGAATGATAGGATTTATGCAGTCTCCCTGCATGGCTACGAGCGCCAGCTTAACAGGCTTACGCTGGAGGGGAAATTGGATTCTGCGGTCTATATTTTTGAGACGAAAGAGCGGGACTGGTCTAATATTATGAATGAACCGGCGACATTTCCGTTTTATCTTGATGTGGTAGACGACGATCACATTTATGCGGTTGATTCGCTGTGGAAGACCGTATACTATTTTGAAAAGAAATAAATGGAAAAGAGGGGGAATTGGCAGAAAATGAGTCATATCCTGCATTTATTATATCATCACAGGCTTTTGAACGCCGCGGTGGTCATAACGGTCGCGATCGGTCTGATGTTTCCGATCGCCGTTCTCTCAACGGTCAGTTTTATGCTGGACAATCTGCGGTTGTGCAGTTATGACGATCCGCAAAACAGGATCGTTGCCGATTGCAGAAGCGTCTATCAACAGCCGGAGCGGCTGGATGAGTGGCTGGATACGGATCAAACGGCGGAGTATGGCTATATTGCGTACACCGGTGTGCTGCGGATTACGGATCAGGGCGTGGAAACGATCGGTGTTGCCGGGACGACGGAACGCTATTTGGAACTGGAAGGATTTGCGCTGGAAGACGGCAGAATGATCACAAAAGAAGAATATGAGCAGGGGGCGCATGTCTGTATGCTGCGGGATGACTGCGGCGTATCGGTCGGGGAAGTGATCTCTCTCATGGGAGAGGATTATGAGGTGGTCGGACGGATCAATGTGCCGAAAATGTACGGTGTAGCCGCCGTCCCGTACCGCTGTATGGAGGAATTGGCGGCGGGGGACAGGATGCAGTTTCGGATTTCATTCCGTATGGAAGGTCCGGAGGCGGCGATCCGCTTTCCTATGAGCTGTCTTGACTTTGCGGATGAGGTTTTAAGCTTTGCATGGGGAGAGGAGATCAACGAGCCTTATGTCGGGTCAATTCGGGCGCAGGCGGCGGATATGCTTCGAAAGGGCGGCATTGTCATTTTTGCGGCGCTGATCAGTATTCTTTTTATCCTGACGGGGAAAGTCTGTGAAGAGCGCTATCTGATCGGGCTGCGTATCGGGATGGGAGCGACGGGTATGCGTATTTATTGGGAGCTTCTCATAGAAAACGGAATCCTTATGGCGTGTGCGTTGTTGTTGGACTTGCTCTTATTTCCGATCGTGATACGGAATATGCGCACGGTATACGGTTATCCGTCGCCATGGATGCTTGCCTGTATTGCGGGGGTCCTTTTGGTGATCACGGCGGTCGTATCGGGGGTCGTGTACTTAAGAGCCGTCAGGCGGATGTCCCCTGCGGAGCTGCTGAAAGGAGAGGCATGAGGTATTCATTACAAAAAGCAGTCAGAATGATCTGGCTGCATAAAGGAATGTACGCGCTGCTTTTGCTGGAGGTGGCGGCGGGAATGTTTTTATTTTCCTATTGCCTGAATGCAACGATGTCGTGCGACGATACCGTCCGCAGGATTGACGAGGGAATCGGAACGGATGCGGTTCAGCTTAGCTGCTACTTAAACGGCACAAATTATCAGCCGGACGGATTTCCGGTGCCGCCCGACGCCGTGGAGTGGATGCGGGGGCAGGAGGGAGCGGAAAAGCTGCGTGTGGAATATCTGCCTTATGTGCGGGGAGAGGTTTATTCTGCGGATACCGGGGAGCGCGCGGAGGTATATCTGCTTTTTTTGAATGAGGAGAGCAGCGCCCTGCTTGGCTTTTCCTATGTGCCGGAGACGGGATATATCGGCAGCAGGGCGGCGGAGGCACTGGCGCAGAACGTGGGTAAAGAAAATGAAGACGCGCTGTTTGGCTATTCTTCCCTGACAATTTCGGACAATATGCTCAGGTATGGAGAGGAATGGGAATGCCGGATCGACGGGATGCTGCCAATGGAAGCGGAATGGGAGGAGCAGGCTGTCAGCAGGTCCTACGGAAGCGTTTCCGCCGAAGAACAGTTTTGGCTGTCGGACTGCATGGTGCTCCCTGTAGAGCGGATGGGCGTGCTCGTTCATGCGCCGGGCTTAAACGGAAAAGTTTCCATGCAGTTTTTTGCGGATGAATGGAACGGGAATCTTGAGATTTTGACGGATTTTGTGAAGAAGATGAATGCGGACAGGGACGATTATCATTTTTCACTGACACAGCAGTCGGTAGAATTGCACCACAGTGCCGAGGATCTGATGATTCCTTACCGCACATCGCTTTGGGTAGGGATTTCCGTGCTTGCGATCACGACGAGCGGTATGATCGGCGCGTTTATCCTGATCCTTCATCGGAGAGAGCGGATCAATGCGGTCGCGGTTGCGTGCGGCGCAACTTACGGGAGACTGTTTGCAGAGCTTTTCGTTGAAATCGGAAGCGTGATCTTTGCGGGGACAATGATCGGGCTGATCCTGTCGGTTCCGGCGGTGCTTCGCGTGCGGATCCACGCGCTTGCGATGGAGGGAGCCATGCATACGGGAGCAGTTTGTATCTGTCTTTTCATCTGTGTGATGTCCGCGCTGCTGATCTGCGGAGGCGCAACGCTGCTCGTGCGCAGGAAGCAGCCGTCGGAGGCGCTGAAAGCGTCGTAACACGGGACTTTTAGGGTGGGGGTGAGGAAATTTCGTAAGCCCAAAAGAACTGCCTGCGGCAGTTCTTTGAAAGACTTTCGCGTAAGCGGAAGTCTTTTTTCGCGTAAGCGGAAGTCTTTTTTTGTGCAAAATAAAAAATAATCAAAATCACGGTGAGAAAAACAGGTCATGATGTGTTTATATAATAAAGGGACAAAAGAATCGAAATAAGAAATGCAAAAGGAGACGAGGACATTGGAGCAGGGGTGGAGTCAGAAGCTTGCGTCATTGTATCGCGAGCGGTACGGGCAGCTTTACCGTGCAGCTTATCGGATCGTGGAGCGGCAGGATGAGGCGGAAGACGCGGTGCATACCGCATTCGTCAGACTGCTGCGGATGAAAGGACATTACGATGCGCTGAGCGGGGATGAATTGTGTTACATGGCGGTCTGTATCGTCAAGCACGCAGCGCTCAATATGCTGCGGGATGAAAAGAAGCAGCTCCTATGCGAAAATCCGGAGGAGTTGTCGGCGCAGTCGCAGGAACATACGGAAAGCTTCGGCGCGGCTGACGTGCCGGGCGGATCGGGGACAGGAGGCGATACGCTGCGGGAGCTGGTGCGCGGGGCGCTTTATCAGATGCCGGACGCGCAGTGCCGGCTGCTTTGGATGAAATATTATGCGGGAATGAGTCATCAGGATATTGCGACGGCACTGCATATTTCGCGGCATGCGGTGGACATGCGTCTGCACCGTGCAAGACGTGAACTGGAGAGCAGGATCAAAGAGGAGAGATAAAGGGAGGATTCGTATGAAAAAAGAAGAACAGATAGTAAAGGAAGCATTGGGCGAGTATGCGTTGCAGGAACTGCGGGCGCTTGGGCAGGAACAGGACGGAAACGGGGCGGAGCCGGGAGCGCACATGGACGGCAGGATGAGTCGGACGTTCCGTTATTACAAGGAAGGAAAAAAGAAACGGTTCGTGATCTGCGGCGTCTGCGCGGCCTCTGCGGCAGCAGCGGCGCTCTTAATCGGGATTGGCGTCGGGAACATCCGGACCGTGCGGGAGCAGGATCAACGGAGCGGTGTGGACACGGCGCAGACAGAGCCTGCGGGACGGGACACGGAAAATATGCAGTATGAGGTTTATATGAACCATTACGGGGAGGGAGCAACGCTTTCCTATGCGAGCGCACAGAATCAGAACAGGACCGCGGACACGCTGCCGGAGGAGATCGCTGTTTTACAGACAATGGAGTGGAGCGGGGCTTCCATGCATACGGACACGGAAACGGCGGTCAAAAATTCCAATTATAAAAATTTCGGGTATTTATGCGCGGACGGCAGGGGAAACATTTATTATTCCGATCTGACGCAGCGGGCGATCTACATGAGTGGCGAGGACGGAAGCGGATGCGTGAAGCTGGCTGACGGCGCCGGAAATTATTTGCAGGAGAAAGACGGCGTCCTGTATTATAACGCATTGGATGAGGGCGGAGCGATCGTGCGTCTGAATGTTTCAACCGGCGAAAAACGTGTGCTCATGGATGAGCCGCACGGAGAATTTATTCTGACGGGGAAGGGCGTGCTGGTCAATGCGGAAAGCGGCGTAAAGCTCCTTTCCTATGACGGGAGCGGAGCGCAGACGCTGGAGCAAATGTCTGACAGGGGCTGGCAGCCCGCGCTGTTTACCGCATCCGGGGAGACGGTTCTTTTTAACGCGGTGCAGGGAACGGATGTGAGCTATTATTTACAGGGTTATCTGCTCTGTTATGACGGGAATCGGGAGGAAGTTTTCTATGTAGGGCAGGTTATGATGCGTCCGCTGCTTGCGGGAGATTATCTTTTAGCAGTCAAAGGAGAAAGTGCGAAGCAGGCGAGCCTCCATGTCATGGATATGGCGGCGGGAACGGACACGGATTTGGGCGTATGGCCGTATGACGGGTTTGTGAGCAACGGGGACGTCGTCTATTATACGCGGGGCGGGATGCTCTGCCGGTTCCGCGGCGGCGAAAACCGGGAGATCATGAACCTGCATGAGCAGGAATCGGAGCTTATGGGTGAGGCGCCGGACCGGTATCTGTATCTTGCGGGAGACTACCTGTATTGGATGTCCCAAAGACAGGTGGTGGAGGATGGTCAAGTGGTTGAGGTATTTTATGAATGGCACAGTGTAAAAATTGAGGAATAAAATTTTTTCGCTTATCTATTTTCATTCTTTGGCATTTACGCTATAATAGGACAGGAAGAAAAAGGAAGCACCCTAGTGAAGGAGGACGGCGTTATGCCAAAGAAGACAACAACAGTGACAGCAAATACAAACAATGCATTTGACAAAGATTTATTTAAGCGCAGCGTGGTATATAATGTAAAAACGTTATATCGCAAGAACATGGAGGAAGCGACGCCGCAGCAGATTTTTCAGGCGGTCTCCTATGCCGTGAAAGATCAGGTCATCACGAACTGGATGGACACGCAGGAGGAATACGAAAAGAAGGATCCGAAGATCGTGTATTATCTTTCCATGGAATTCCTGATGGGGCGTGCGCTCGGCAATATGATGATCAACCTGCAGGCGTACAAGGACGCGAAGGATGCGCTCTTAGAGCTTGGTGTGGACATTAACGTGATCGAGGATCAGGAGCCGGATGCGGCGCTCGGAAACGGCGGTCTCGGACGGCTTGCGGCATGTTTCCTTGATTCGCTCGCAACGCTCGGCTACGCGGCGTACGGCTGCGGCATCCGTTACCGTTACGGCATGTTTAAGCAGGAAATCCGCGACGGCTATCAGATCGAGGTGCCGGACAACTGGCTTGTGGACGGCAACCCGTTTGAACTGCGCCGCCCGGAATATGCCAAGGAAGTGAAGTTCGGCGGCTATGTGGCGTGCCGTGTGGATGAGAACGGCAGAAATAATTACTATCAGGAAGATTATCAGGTCGTAAGAGCGGTTCCGTATGACCTGCCGATTGTCGGCTACGGAAACCGCATTGTGAATACGCTGAGAATCTGGGATGCGGAGCCGGTTGACTGCTTCCGTCTTGATTCTTTTGACAAGGGTGACTATCAGAAAGCAGTGGAGCAGGAGAACTTAGCGCGCAACATCGTGGAAGTCCTCTATCCGAACGACAACCATTACGCAGGCAAGGAACTGCGCTTAAAGCAGCAGTATTTCTTTATTTCCGCATCCGTGCAGGAAGCGGTCGCCAAGTATATGAGAACGCATAAGGACGTGCGCAAATTATACGAGAAAGTCACGTTCCAGTTGAACGATACGCACCCGACGGTTGCGGTTGCGGAGCTGATGCGGATCTTGATGGATGAGCATTATCTGACATGGGACGAGGCGTGGAACGTGACGACAAAAACCTGCGCGTACACGAATCATACGATCATGTCCGAAGCGCTTGAGAAGTGGCCGATCGAGCTGTTCTCCCGTCTGCTTCCGAGAGTTTACCAGATTGTGGAGGAGATCAACCGCCGCTTCCTTCTTCAGATTGAGCAGATGTATCCGGGCAATCATGAGAAGGTCCGCAAGATGGCGATCATCTATGACGGGCAGGTCAAGATGGCGCATCTGGCAATCTGCGCAAGCTACAGTGTCAACGGCGTGGCGAGACTGCACACGGAGATTTTGAAAAATCAGGAGCTCAAAGACTTCTACGAGATGATGCCGCAGAAGTTCAACAATAAGACGAACGGAATCACGCAGAGACGTTTCCTGCTGCACGGAAACCCGCTGCTGGCGGACTGGGTGACGGCGCATGTCGGCTCGGACTGGATCACCGACTTACCGAAGATCAACAAATTAAAGGTTTATGCGGATGACGAAAAGGCACAGCAGGAGTTCATGAACATTAAGTATCAGAACAAGGTGCGCCTTGCGCAGTATATTTTAGAGCATAACGGCATCGTCGTTGATCCGCGCTCCATTTTTGACGTACAGGTAAAGCGTCTGCATGAGTATAAGCGCCAGCTTTTGAACATTCTGCACGTCATGTATCTGTATAACTGCTTAAAAGATAATCCGGCGATGAAATTCTATCCGCGCACCTTTATCTTCGGCGCAAAGGCGGCGGCAGGTTATCGCAATGCGAAGCTGACGATCAAGTTAATCAACGCCGTTGCGGATGTGGTAAACAACGACGCTTCCATCAACGGAAAGATCAAGGTCGTATTTATTGAGAATTACCGCGTATCCAATGCGGAGCTGATCTTCGCGGCGGCGGATGTGTCCGAGCAGATTTCCACCGCCAGCAAGGAAGCGTCCGGAACGGGCAACATGAAGTTCATGTTAAACGGCGCGCTGACGCTCGGCACGATGGACGGCGCGAATGTGGAGATCGTGGAGGAAGTCGGCGAGGAGAATGCGTTTATTTTCGGGTTAAGCTCCGACGAGGTCATCCGTTATGAGAATCAGGGCGGCTACGATCCGATGGAAATCTTTAATAACGATCCCGATGTCAGACGCGTGCTCATGCAGCTCATTAACGGCACGTTCGCGCAGGATACCGAGATGTTCCGCACGCTCTATAACTCCCTGCTTAATACGCAGAGCACGTCGAAGGCGGACACGTATTTTATTCTGAAAGACTTCCGCTCCTATGCGGACGCACAAAAGCGCGTGGAGGAAGCGTACCGGAACGAGTCGGGCTGGGCGAAGAGCGCGATCTTAAACGTAGCCTGCACGGGCAAGTTCACATCCGACAGAACGATTCAGGAGTATGTGGATGAGATCTGGAAACTCGACAAGGTGACGATCGAGCAGTAAGATGACGGTGAGCAGGATGCCGGAGGAATACGGATCTATCATGAAGCGGCGAGGGAGAAGAAATGGGAGTCCTCCGCCGGATCGGAAAGTTCCGAAATTCTGCGAGAGTAAGATTTTGACAAAAAAACGGTTGTGGTATGAGAATATCACAGCCGTTTTTTTGCGCGATGGGCGCGAGCGTGGAATGCGGAGCATTTCACGTCTGCTTTCGCGCGCAACGATATTGTCAAAAAACAGGTTGACAGAAATGTACCGGAGGGGGGTATTATAAATACGGATAATTTTGGGTGATACCAAAAAATAAAAAAGGAATGAAAGCATTCCGGAAAGAGGCGAAGATGAAAAAGAGAATGGTAACAGCGGCGATGGCGGTGGTAACAGCGCTGTGCATGGGAATGATCGGCATGACGGCGCCGATGCAAGTGTCCGCCGCAGGAGAATCGCAGACGGTTGTTGTGGAGACAACACAGCGGTGCAGTATTTGGAGCGCGCCTGCGACAACGGAAGAGAACCGAGTGAAATATGTGGACGAGGGGTATCAGATCACCCTTTATCCCGAAGTGATCCAAAGCGGATTGGGAGACGGGAAAACATTCTACCGCACGATAAAGGGCGCGTATGTATTGTGCAGGTGCGTTGTTGGTGATTTGGACAGCGTAGACAGCAGCACAGCGACAGGAACAGGAACGGGGAGCGTCACAGGCAGCGCAGACAGCGGCGCTGCGGCAGGAACGGGAAGTGCCGCGCTTCCGGTTGGCAGCATGGACGACTATAGGGCACTGATAAAGGCGCTGTTGCCGCAAATTTCATATGCGCGGGTTGAGACGGAAGTCTACGATTACGGTGATGGCAGCTATAATATTGAGGAAAGATATTATGATGCAAGTGGTGAGAACATTAGAACGATTTGCTATGTAAATGAAATAGTCAGAATATGGTGTTACGTGGGGGACGGCGGTCGTCATATTACCTATTATGATGCGCAGGGAAATATAACGGATGTTCCCGAAGAACTTTATTGATGAAAACGGAAATCTGATTTAAGAGAGCAGGCAAACTGTAGAGAAGAGGGCGTTCCTCAAGTCATTCGACTTTTGGAACACCCTTTTCTTAAAATAAAAGGCAGATGGATTACAAATAAATAGTTCCATGAACTTCAAATCTTTTGTGAACCTTTTACCTGCGGAATTTATTGCCTCATGGAGCGAGGTAGAGATGATCTTTGAAAGGATCGGGAAAAAACTATATTCATAAATATTGACTTGATGAATAGCATATATTATAATGAAACTACTGATCAATAAACAGTAGATGAGAGGAGGGGGACTATGAGAAGAATTGTTTCCAAGAAAGAGTTTATGGAAAAGTTGAAATTTTATCTGACATTTGATTTTGACGACGAGGAATGTGCAAATATCTTAGGGGATTATGAGGAGTGGTTTTATAACGAGGGGTTACAGGGAAAGAATGAGGAAGAAATCTGTGCCGCGCTGAAACCGCCGAAAACAATCGTTCGCAATATGCGTATGGAAACCAATTACTCTTTTTTACACCGGATGCACACACTTTTTCAAAACAGGACGTTACAAGCATTAGGAGGACTGGCGGTATTTTTCTGCTTTAGCATCGCATTATTGAAAACCTGTAATGAAAGGTCGTGGAGCTATCTGTATGCGGCGTTGGGGATGATGTTTTTCTATTTTATCGTTGGAATGATATTGACGAAAAAAGATGTGCCGTATCGGAAAGAAGCAGGTAACAGTAATTTGTACGGAAGTAATCTGTTTGCAATTTGTGCCTTTATCGTAATTATAGCAGCCGAAATGTTCCTGCTTCCTAAAATGGAGCATGCCGATACCGGAAAACGGTGTTTCATGGTTGTGAGCCTCTTGATATTGGGATTTTTTGTGATAAATGTATATTTGATCGTGAAAAAAATGGTAGTGTCAGGGGAGCTTGTTTTTTTGACGACGTTGCATATATCGGGAATTATCTCGCTTCTGCTTTTTGCCATGAATCAATCACATTTTATGTATAATGATGTCATGGAATATTCCCGTTTGGTTTATGGCAGTATCGGTATTTATATAGAAACAATTTTGTTATGTTTGATCTATTTTATAAAAAAGGTACGCGTAAAGGAAAAGGTATAGTATGGATGCGCAATTAAAACGCGGAATTTTAAGCATGTGTATTTTACAGCTGTTAAAAGAAGACCGATACGGCTATGATCTGGTAAAGCTGTTGCAGGAATTTTTTCCGGATACGGAGGAAAGCACGTTGTATGCTGTCTTAAGGCGGCTTAACAAAGAGGGGCTGACAGATATGCACGACAGCGAGATTTCTCATGGTCCCAAGCGGAAATATTATCGGATTTCAAAAAAAGGGGAAGAACGGCTGAAAGATTATATTGCCTCGTGGAGTGAGATAGAAAAGATTTTTGGAAGAATCGGGATTATAATAGGGTTTGATCAAATAAGGAGAGAGGATGGATTATAAATAGTTCCATGCACCTCAAAAAATTCCATAAAAGTTCTGTTGCATTAACTGCAAGAAGATAATTGCTTTAATATAGAATTAAAAAGAACCATCAGATTTAAGTCCGATGGTTCTTTGCGTAGAAATTTTTATAATTATTGCAGGCTGATCTCCAACCGCCCGAACACTTCCTTTGCGGATTCTTCGGACACCTGATTTCCTAACAGAATCCCTGTGTTGGAATTTTTGATCAGGATCGCATAATTAAATTCGGAATTGTTGAAATTCCACATCAGGTAATCGCAGGTGTCGGTGCTTCCGCTTTCGATCACGGTGGCATTCGCATCGTTCTCGACTACGTCAACATACATCTGATAACCGTCCGCCATGATGAATGTTCCCTGGCTGAGAAGTTCTCCGTCTTTTGAGATTTCAAACGGAAGATCGGAAGTAATCTCATAATGATCCGTTGTCTCGAACTTGATCGTAACCGAGTCCCCCGTATCGACCGTATAGGTATACGTCATATAAGTATGCGCGCCGCATCCCGCAAGACAGAAGATAGCGGCCGCCATCATGCAAAAGCAACTGAGTTTTCGTTTGAATTGATTCATATAAAATTCCCTCCCGTTAATTTAATTTTGCGCCGCATTTATTACAGAAGGCGCCGCCTGTGACTGCCTGACCGCATTGCGGGCAGAAGTGCTGTGCGCCGCCTGCGGGCTGTGCGCTGCCCTGTGGCTGTATGGGTTGAGGCTGTGCGCCGCCCGGTGCCGCCATGGCAGGCGCAGGAGCAATCTGCATCGGACCTTCCGCCTTTGCCTTTCCGAACAGCTCCTTGAATTTCGAAGACAGACCGCAGAGCTTATCGTAAAGATCAAATGTGATCTGCGTGGAAGGAGCGACCTCCATGTAGGACACCATCATTTTTACGAGCATCCAGCTGTCGATAAACGCCGATTTGATCACAATGGCAATGATCAGCGCCAGAATCACGCCGGCGACCATATTCCAGCCCGCTGCGCGGAAAATAACTGCGACCAGCGCAAACGGGATCACCCATGCGGCAAATGTGCCAAGGATGACGACCAGCGTGGTAACGGCGGCGTCCTTTAACAGTCTTTTCGCGTTCTGGAAATAAATGACAACGCCGTCACAGGAAGCCTGGAATGCGCTCTGTTCTTTTTTGAGGAAACAATAACCGAGACAGCATTCATCCACATAACCGAGCGCGATGCCGATAAAGGTCTGCAAAATGTTCGTGACCTGGGACATGCCGGGAACAGCGTCCAGCGCGCCGCCGATCTTGCCGACCACCTTTTGAAGCTGTCGCACGGCGCCGCTCACGAGCCGGTCAACGACAAAGTACACATTGCTTGCGGCAAAACGCGATTTTACCATCTGTTTGCCATATTCAAACTGATTTTCGGGGAGTGCGCCGGTGGTGACCGCCGAGGCGATCACGGCGACATGTCCCGCTTTGATCATGTAGCCGAAATAATACATGATGACCTTGTAAATCAGTTCGGTCAAAACAACCCACACAATGAACAGAATGTAGAGTCCGACGCCGCCGAATGCGGAGCCGATCAACATACAGAGCGCGAGCAGGATGACGGATGCGACGGTAACGGCAGCGCCGATCCCAAGTTTGAGCCACACGAATTTCATGGTCCCTAAGTAGATGTCTTTTGCTTTCATTCAATACCTCCGTGTTGTTTTTTGGTGTCTGTTTCTATAGGATAAGGCGTTGTGCCGTATCTTTTGCGGATGTTGGAGCCGGCTGCGTCAAACGGTGTAGGCGGCGGATGAGCGCGGTTCCTGCGGCCGCGGGTAATGGGCGAAGCGGACGCGTCATCATCCGTTTGGCGTCTGCTGCGGGGAAGCGGACTCGGAAATGCCGCTGCACAGACCGCGCCGGATGTCCTCGATAATGCGGGAGATCGAATCCAGCGTATGGATGATCGAATGCATACGAGCCGTTTCGGATTCGTCGATCACGCCGTCGCGCATGATCTCGACCAGATCATTGGAAATCTGCTCCATATCCTGTGCCGAACCCAAAAACTCAAGAACAAGGCGGTCTAAATTAGAAGGTGCGTCGGAGAGCACGTCGTCTTTTAACAGATAATCCGTGGTGACATGAAAAAAATTACTGATAGCGACTAATTTATCGATTTCGGGATAAGAAGAACCGAGTTCCCATTTGGAAATTGTCTGACGGCTGACGTCAAGTCCTTCTGCGAGAGCTGCCTGCGACAAATTCGAACGGCTGCGCAGGATATAGAGTTTTTCCGAAAAACTCATAGTAAAGTACCTCCTGTGGTAGCGTAGTAACGTGTGAACGAAAGAACCATAAAAAATAAATAAAAAAAGTATGAACCTATTATAACATTGTACGCGATAAAAGAGAAGCAACTATAACGTGCAATTTTTGGAGACGTCTGCAACCGCAGGTGGCGCGGGATTGAGAGTTTTTTGGAAAGCGCCACTTGCGCAAGGCGCGCACTTCCCGTATAATACAAGGTGCGGCATGCAGAGACGATTTGGAAGAGAACGGAGGAAAAACGATGAAGTTGTTTGAAGGCGGCGCTTATCTGGTAAACGGAACGGAACTGATTCCCGACGGTGCGGATGCGCTCGATCAGGTAAAAAATAAGATTGGCGGAAGGGCGGTGGACGGTGAGCCGTTTACAAAGGAAAAAGCGAAAGAGGCGACGATCGCGTACGGTATTTTGAAAGCGCATAATACGTCCGGCAATATGGACAAGCTGAAGATCAAATTTGATAAGCTGACGTCCCACGACATCACGTTTGTCGGCATTATTCAGACGGCGCGCGCGTCAGGCTTAAAAAAATTCCCGATTCCCTATGTGCTGACGAACTGCCACAATTCCCTGTGCGCGGTCGGCGGAACGATCAATGAGGACGACCATATGTATGGGTTATCCTGCGCGAAGCGTTACGGCGGCGTGTATGTGCCGCCTCACCAGGCGGTCATCCACCAGTTTGCGCGCGAGATGCTCACGGGCGGCGGCAAGATGATCTTAGGATCGGATTCCCACACGCGCTACGGCGCGCTCGGCACCATGGCGGTGGGCGAGGGCGGACCGGAGCTTGTCAAGCAGCTCTTAAATCAAACCTATGATATTAACATGCCGGAGGTTGTCGGCGTATATCTGACCGGGGAGCCGGCGCGGGGCGTCGGTCCGCAGGACGTGGCGCTTGCCATCATCGGCGAGGTGTTTGCAAACGGCTATGTCAAAAATAAAGTCATGGAATTTGTCGGACCGGGCGTATCGTCCCTGTCTCCGGATTTCCGGATCGGCATCGACGTCATGACGACGGAGACGACCTGCCTGTCTTCTATTTGGAGAACGGACGAGCAGGTAAAAGAGTTTTATGAGATTCACGGGCGCGTGGAGGAATACGCGGAGTTAGAGCCGGGACAGGCGGCATATTATGACGGGATGATCGAAATTGATCTGAGTCAGATCAAGCCGATGATCGCGATGCCGTTCCATCCGAGCAACACCTATACGATCGAGGAGCTGAACGCAAATCTTTCCGATATTTTGGCGGATGTGGAACGCCGCGCGGCAGTCAGCCTTGACGGCGCGGTCGATTTCACGTTAAAGAATAAAGTACATAACGGAAAATTCATGGTCGATCAGGGCATCATTGCGGGCTGTGCGGGCGGCGGTTTTGAGAACATCTGCGCGGCGGCGGACATTATGAAAGGCAGCAATATCGGAAGCGATGGATTTACGTTAAGCGTTTACCCCGCATCCATGCCCATTTATATGGAACTGATTAAGAATGGCTGTGCGGCGGCGCTGATGGAAACGGGAGCCGTGTTAAAGACGGCGTTCTGCGGTCCGTGCTTTGGCGCGGGAGACACGCCTGCCAACAATGCGTTCAGCATCCGCCACTCGACGCGGAATTTCCCGAACCGCGAGGGAAGCAAGATTCAGAACGGACAGATCGCTTCCGTTGCGCTGATGGACGCGCGCTCGATCGCGGCGACGGCGGCAAACAAGGGCGTGCTGACGGCGGCGACGGACGTGCCGTGTGAGATCGGGAAATACCGTTATCATTTTGACGCGAATATTTATGCGAACCGCGTGTTTGATTCGCACGGCGTCGCGGATGAGAGCGTGGAGATCACGTTTGGTCCGAACATCAAGGATTGGCCGGAAATGGTTCCGCTGACGGAGCATCTGGTATTGCGGGTCGTATCCGAGATTCACGATCCGGTCACGACGACGGATGAACTGATCCCGTCGGGAGAGACATCCTCCTACCGCTCCAACCCGCTCGGCTTGGCGGAGTTTACGTTATCGCGCAAAGATCCCGCCTATGTCGGACGCGCGAAGGAGATTCAGAAGGCGGAGAAGGCGCGCGAGGCGCTGCTGGCAGGAGAAGGCAGTGTAAAGCCATGTCAGACGGTTCCGGGGCTCCATGAGGTGTTGGGAAAGGTCAAGGCGCAGTTCCCGAACGCGAACCATACGAATTTCGGTATCGGTTCCACGATCTTTGCGGTGAAGCCGGGAGACGGTTCCGCGCGGGAGCAGGCGGCAAGCTGCCAGAAAGTTTTAGGCGGCTGGGCGAATATCGCGCATGAGTACGCGACGAAGCGTTACCGCAGCAATCTGATCAATTGGGGGATGCTGCCGTTTATTATCAAAGAGGGAGCGCTTCCGTTTGAGAATCTCGATTATCTTTTCATCCCGAATATCCGCAGGGCGGTGGAGGAAAAGGCGGAGGAGATTCCCGCGTATGTCGTAAAAGAGGACGGGCTGCATGAATTTACCCTGACGCTCGGCGAACTGACGGACGAGGAGCGTCAGATCATCTTAAAGGGCTGCCTGATCAACTATAACCGTGTGGAGTAATTGCGCGTTCGGATAAACGGAAGCGCGGGGACGCCGCGGCTTTGTGCGGCTTGGACAAAATCGCTCAAGTGTTTGTAAAGATACGAAATACCATTCTGCTTTGCGGCGGGATGGTATTTTTATGCCATAGTTATCTTGTTTTTGCAAAAGAAGGACGATATATCAATTGTATCGCAATACTTGAAATCTTTTGCTTCGCGGACGGAAGATTTCATTGCGTTCGGTGCGAATTCCTTTACATCAAAGCAGAAAACAGGAGGCAGGGTATTTGCGAATTGATTCCAGCAAAATAGGAATGGAGTCCGCCAGAAGGTATTCTTCTGTCAAAGGGGCGGGTGTATCCGCCGCGGCACAGGGAAGTGTCTTAGTAAGAAACGGTTCTTTCGGGAACATGGTAAGCAGTTGGTCGTCCAATGCGGGCATGACGAAAAACAGCTACGGCAGCATGACGCAGCTGCGCAACGGGAAAGGCGGTATGACGCAGTTACGCTATACGCGTTCGGAAACCTACTCGGTGCAGAGCATTCGGAGCGACCGCCGCGCGCAGACGTATGAGGACATCCGGGTTTCGTCCATCATGCATCTGCTCAAACTCTTTTTTGCAAAAAAAGGAGGAACAACAAGGGACGGTGCGGTTTACAGCACGGAATCCGGCAGCGCGAAGGGATACGGCAGTGCGGAAGGGAGCGCGCAGGCAGCGGAGGATCAGACCTATCTTCCCTTGCAGACGCTGGGCGACAGAATCAAATTTTCCCCCGCGCAGTCAAAGCCGATCATGAATGTGGTGGTCGGCGCGGCAGGCAGCTATGAGAGCGAGGAGACTTCGTTCTCCACGCAGGGAACGGTAGTGACGAAGGACGGCAGGGAGATCAAATTCGGCATCGACATGAAAATGTCGCGGAGCTTTGCGGAATACTATGAGGTAAAGACGCCGGCAAAGCAGACGACGTTCTGTGATCCGCTCGTTATCAATCTGGATACGGATATTGCAGAACTGTCCGATCAGAAATTTCTATTTGACATTGACAATGACGGGGTTTTGGATGAGGTTTCCAAACTTTCGTCGAAAAGCGGCTATCTGGCGCTTGACAAAAACGGCGACGGCAAGATCAACGACGGCGGCGAGCTGTTCGGCACGAAAAGCGGCAACGGTTTTGCGGATCTTGCGGCGTATGACGATGACGGCAACGGATGGATCGACGAGGATGACGAGATTTTTGATAAGCTGCTGATCTGGGCAAAGGATGAGCACGGAAACGATAAGCTTTATCATCTGAAGGACCGCGGCGTCGGCGCGATTTGTCTTGCGTCCGCCGCAACGGAGTTTGCGCTCAATCATATGCAGACGAATGAGTCCAACGGCGTGATCCGCCGGACCGGCATGTTTTTGTTTGAGAGCGGGGACGTCGGCACCGTGCAGCATGTAGATTTAGCCAAAGCGTGAAGAGAATAAAAAATGGGTATGTCCAAGGCGGTTTCCGCATACAATAGTGCGGGGGTGCGGACATGGACAGATACGGGAAAAAAAGAACCACATGGAGAGCCCGGACGGGGATCTGCCTTGTGGTTCTTTTTGTGTTATTTGTTATACCGCTCATTGTTGTTCTCGTCGTGATCCGTCCGGAACAAAAAAACGGGGCGGATACATTGGCGGGGAACAACAGGGAGGAGTCGGCGGATGCCGCGGTATATACCGTTTTGTGCGAGCAGGAGGCGGGGAGCATCAGCGTGCCGCTGGAGACGGCGCTTGTCAGTATGCTTGCCGGCGTTATGGACGAAGATGCGCCGGCGGAGGCGCTGCGCGCCATGGCTATCCTGCTGCGGACACAGGCGGTATATGAGATCGAGCAGACGGGGAGCTGTCTGATACAGGGTTATGAGGACGAGACGGCGCTGCGGGAACGGTGGGGAGAGCAGTACAATACTTATTATGCGGTTTATGCGGACGCGGCGGCGCAGACGGGCGGCATTATCATGACTTATGACGGAAAGCCGGTCGAGACGGCGTTTCACCTGATCAGCGCGGGGCATACGCGTGATCCGGCATTGTTGGGAGACGGGAAGGTATATCATTGGCGATCCGTTTCCTGTGAGCAGGATCTTATGGCAAAAGAGTACCGCACCGTCATCGATTATCCGGCGCAGAAGCTGGACGCCTGCTTAAAAACACTGACCGGAAGCACGTCGATCGCGGGCGCGCAGATCGTGATCGAGGAGCGGGACGAGACGGGATATGTGCTGGCGCTGTCCATAAGCGGCGGGGGATTTGACGCGTTTTGCATCGGCGGCGAGCAGTTTAGGACGGTGTTTGGCTTACCGTCATCCCATTTTACGGTGGAACAATCGGGGGACGGCGTGCGCTTTATCTGCTTCGGGAGCGGGCATGGGTATGGGCTGAGCATTTATCAGTCGTGCGTGCTGGCGAAGGAGGGATGGTCCTGTATGGATATATTAAAATATTTTTTTGACGAAATTGTATTTATGAGAATTGCATAAAAGAATGATTACGGGAGAAACTAACCCCATAAACAGTGAAAAAGCCAAAAACTGACAGGGGGTTATGACATGGGAAACAGATTTGATTTGGATAATGGAGATAAAAAATCAGTCCACGGGCGGCAGATCGGCAAAAAAAAGATGAATAAGGAAAAGGTGATCATGCTGGGCGCTTCGGTCGCGGTGCTGGGCGCGCTGACGTTCACCGGCGTGTATCTGGGAACGCGCGGAAAGGATGATACCGGAGAGCAGAGAATTGATTTTTCGGTTCTGGAGGATGCGGCAAGGGAGCAGGAGCGGCAGGAGCAGGCACAACAGGCGCAGCAGGAACAGCAGGAACAGCAAAACAGCGCATTTGCGGACGGTTTTGTGGAGCATGACGATATGGATGTCGATCCGGATCTGTATGCGGAATATAAGCAGGCAAACTCGGAGGAGATTGTCAATCCGGGTCTGGAGAGCGCGCAGAACGACGCGCAGGAAGACGGAGAGGGCGAGTCGGACGAGGGGGAAAACGGAGCGGCGGAAGGAATCTCTGCGGACAGCGGAGAGGCGGATTCTTCGGATTCCATGAGCTATCTGAGCGAGGAGGAGCGCCAGCAGGCGGATCGTGAGACGGCGGCAGGCATGGATCAGGAAGCGATTCTGCAAAGCAAGATCGAGACGGCGGCGCAGACGCTGCAGTTTGATGCAAGTCAGACGCTTGCATGGCCGGTCGTCGGCAACGTGCTGATCAATTACAGTATGGACGGATATGTGTATTTTACGACGCTTGGGCAGTACCGTTACAGTCCGGCGATCGTGATCGCGGCGGCGCCGGGAGAGTATATTACGTCGGCGTGCGACGGAATTGTAAGTAATGTTTTTTATGATGAGGAGATCGGAAATGCCGTCACGGTGACGCTTGGAAGCGGCTACGAGCTGACCTACGGGCAGCTTACGGATATTGCGGTCGAGCGCGGCGATTATATCGCGACGGGCGAACTGATCGGCGTGGTGGCGGAGCCGACAAAATATTATGTGCTGGAAGGCAGCAATGTGTATTTTGCCATGACAAAAGACGGCGAGCCGGTCAATCCGCTGACGCTTTTGCAATAAAAAAGAGTTTGCGGAACGCAAACTCTTTCGAAGAATCTGCCTCCAGCAGATTCTTCCGGGTTACGGAATTTTCTATAACTTAAAAAAGAGTTTCCTGCGGAAATTCTTATAAGTTAAAAAATCACGCTTTTGGGGCGGACAACGTGCGAAAACCGCAATGGTGAATACAATAAGGTAGAGCCAAAAATCCGTAATCGATCTTCCTACTTTTTTCACCTGCGGCGGTCACATGTTGTCCGCGCGAACGACAGTCCGGCAGAGCAGGGCTGTTGTTTTCGTTAAAATACCTGTTTTCGTCGATTGCTTTACCATAGAAAAACGTACATCACAGGAGACACGGCGCTAAAATCTCCGCGGATGTACGTTTACATATGCTTTACCAAAAGGGCGGAAGGTAGTATAATATCATAGATGCGGCAATTTTCTATGATTTTAGGGATACAAAAAGGATGGAGGTTCGTGTGAGGAGTACTTCGGGAACGCGTGCGGGAAATGCATTTCTGCACGGCGTGTATGCGCGGGGCATGAATGTGCGCGATATTTGTATGCGGTGTGTGCATATGCGATGCATGAGTGCGCGGGAGATTTGTATGCGTTGTGCGCATGCGTTATGCATGAATATGCGGAGGAACTGTGCGCTATGCGTCTGCGTGCTTAGTATGTGTGTACTGAGCGGCTGTGCAGAGCAGCAGTCTCAGACCGAGGATACGGACATCGAGGAGAATGTGCAGGCGGGATATGTCGGCATGGCGGGTGACCGGGCACAGATTCAGTATCAGGTATCACGGATGCGGCCATCCGTGTTGACGGATCAGATCGGATATGAGACCGACAGCACAAAGCTTGCTGTTTTCATTGACGGACAGAATGGCCAGACCTTTGAAGTGATCAATGCGGAGACAGGAGAGACCGTCTACAGCGGAAAAATGGAATATGCGGGAAGGGATGAGCAGACGCAGCGCGCGGTATGCTATGGCACGTTCACGGAGATGGTCGAGGAGGGCAGGTATTATATCCGCGCGGGCGCGCTTGGAGAGTCGTATTCGTTTTTGGTCGGAAGCGCGCTTTACAGCGATCTGTTCCGACAGCTCTGTGCATCCTATGAGCAGCTTTGGCATCCGGGGGTTTATGAGCCGGAATATCTCATTGAAGATGCGCGCACGATTTCGAATCTGCTTATTGCATATGAGTATTATACGGGAATTTTTGGCGATGACACGGGCTGCAGGTACAGCGGAAATACGATTCCCGACCTGATCGAGCTTGTGGCGCAGAGAGTGGAGCAGATCTTAACGTTGGATATAGATACGCTTTCCGGGGAGGAGCTTGGCGCTTACGCGGGGATCCTGGCGAAATTTTCGCAGGATTATAAGGCGGTTGACGCTGAAAGGTCGGCGCAGTGTCTGACCGCTGCGCAGAACGGGTATGATCGGCTTTTACAGATCAGCCAAAACGCGGGAAACGGAGCGGCGGATCGGGACGAAAGTATGTCTTTTTATGCGGCGGCGGAACTGTTTCGGGCGACCGGATATGCGCGCTACCATACGGCGGTGAAGGAGTATCTGAGAGAGGCAGAGGCGGGTACGCCGGACGGTTGTGATGAGAGCATGGAATTTTATGGGAAGGTCGCGTATCTGTCGGCGAAATACAGGGTGGATACGGCGTTGTGCAGTAAGGTGATCAGCGCGGTCATGAGTGAAGTGGAGGTGCTTGCCGCAGCTTATAACGGGCAGGTCTATCTGACGGCCGCGGAGCATCCGGGCGGGCTGTGCGACGATATGGTAAAATTTGCCGTCGTCAATTATGTGATCACGAATCAGGAATATGTGACGGTGCAGGAAAATCAGTTACATTATCTTTTAGGGCGCAATCCGGAGGGGGAGAGCTATCTTCCGTTCGGCGCATGTCAGGCGGAGGAAATGGTTATTGATGATGGAGAGCAGGTGTCTGCATTGATCTTATTGATGTGTGAGATCATGAAGGCAGAAACGGAGGAAACAAATTGAAGGTCGTTGTTTTGGCGGGGGGAACAAGTACGGAGCGGGATGTGTCGCTGATGTCGGGGCGCATGATCTATCAGGCGGTGCGGAAGCGTCATCAGGCGGTGCTGCTGGATGTTTATCTGGGATATGACGGTGACGACGCGGAGACAGTGTTTGATGTGGAACGCGACTGGTCGGAGGGAATCGGTGCAGTCGGCGTGGAAAGTCCGGACATATCCGCGGTCAGAGCCATGCGGAAGGGAGACCCGGATGTGTTTTTCGGACCGCATGTGATTGACATCTGTTCGCGGGCGGATCTTGTTTTTTTGGCGCTGCATGGAGAAAACGGAGAAAACGGGAAATTGCAGGCGGCATTTGATCTGTTTCATATTCGTTATACGGGAACCGATTATGTGAGCAGCGCGCTTGCGATGGATAAGACGCTGACAAAGAAGCTGTTCCGCTATCATGGGATTCCGACGCCGGATGAGGTGTTTGTGCGCGAAGGCGCGCCTGCGCCCAAGGTGGAATATCCCTGCGTTGTCAAGCTGGCATGCAGCGGTTCGAGTGTTGGCGTTTATATGGTAAATCATGATGCGGAGTACCGTGCCGCCATGCAGGATGCGGCGCGATACGGCGGCGATCTTTTGATCGAGCAGTATATTAAGGGAAGGGAGCTGACGGTCTGCGTCATGGAGGGAAGAGCGCTTCCTGTCGTGGAGATCGCGCCGAAGGAAGGCTTCTATGATTATAAGAATAAGTATCAGGCGGGCAGCACGGTTGAGACCTGCCCGGCGCAGCTTAGCGCGGAAAAGACGCGGGAGGTGCAGGAGATTGCCGTCCGCGCCTACCATGCGCTTGGGATCAAGACGTATGCGCGGTTTGACTTTATGATGGATGAAAAGGAGCAGTTGTACTGTCTGGAAGGGAATACGCTTCCGGGTATGACGCCGACGTCGCTCATTCCGCAGGAAGCGGCGGCAGCAGGGATGGATTTTGAAGCGTTATGCGAGTGGATCATCAGGGTGTCGATGGGGAAGTATGAGGATGGCGGATCGCGGAAAGATGTTGAATAAAGGTAGGAATCAGATGGAAAAAACAGAGGAAAAGCTGTTTCACGAAATGGTGATAGGTAACGAGCAGGTTTTGAATAAATATGGGGATCAGATTGAAACGATGCTGACAGAACGTATCAAAGATATTAGTAGAGAAGACAGATAACGGAAAGGGGCATTCGGCAGGGAATGACATTGCGTGAAATGGCGGCGGCGTGCAGCGGGATTCTGCACGCGCGCGGATATGAAGAGCAGACGGAAAGAAACGTGGCGCAGGTGGCGATCGACTCCCGTGAAGTGCAAAAGGACGGCGTCTTTATTGCGGTTAAGGGAGAACGGACGGACGGGCATGACTACATTGCGCAGGTGTTTGCCAAGGGCGCGTCGGGCGTGATCTGTGAGCGGGTCGTGGCGGATGCGGCGGGACCGTTCATTTTGGTAAAAAACAGCTTGCAGGCGTTAAAGGACATTGCGGAATGTTACCGCCGCACCTTGTCGATCCCGGTGGTCGGGATTACCGGAAGCGTCGGAAAAACGAGTACCAAGGAGTTGATCGCATCGGTACTTGCGCAGCGTTTTCAAGTATTGCGGACGGCGGGCAATCATAATAATGAGATCGGGCTGCCGTTGACGGTCCTGAAAATCGAACCGCAGCATGAGGCGGCGGTATTGGAAATGGGAATCAGCGAGTTTGGAGAGATGCACCGGTTGAGCAAAATCGCAAGACCTGACATTTGTGTCATAACAAATATCGGACAGTGCCATTTGGAGAACCTGCATACGCGGGACGGCATTTTGAAGGCAAAGTCGGAAATCTTTGATTACATGCCGCCGAGCGCGCATATTTTTTTGAACGGGGATGACGATAAGCTGTGTACGGTGCGGGAAGTCAGGGGAATCCACCCTGTCTTTTTTGGGCTGTCCGCAGAGAATGCTTATTATGCCGACGAGATCGAAAACCGCGGACTGTTCGGAACGAACTGCCGCATTCATACGCCGCAGGGGGATTTCGAGGCGCAGATCCCGCTGCCGGGGGCACATATGGTCTATAATGCGCTTGCCGCCACGGCGGTCGGCATGGCGATGGGAATCGGAATCGAGCAGATTCAGGCAGGGATCGTATCGGTGAAGCCGGTCGGCGGCAGAAGCAACATCATCCGTCTCACGGATCGCACGATCATTGACGATTGCTATAACGCGAGTCCGGCATCGATGCGCGGTGCATTGGATCTGTTGTCGAGTGCGGCGACGCGCCGCGTGGCGATTCTGGGGGATATGTTTGAATTAGGGGAGAACGAGCGGCAGCTGCACCGGGAGATCGGCGTATATGCGGCACAGGGAAGATGCGATGTGCTGATCGGTGTCGGCGCCCTGACGAAAGAGCTGTGCGACGCCGCAAGGGAAAACAGGAAGGAGATTCCTTATACGAACGATCAGAAAATGCGGGTGCTGCATTATGATACGTTAGAGGAATTAGAGAAGGAACTGCCGGATGTTTTACAGCCGGAGGATACGATCCTTGTCAAAGCATCGCATGGGATGGGACTTGCGCATGTGGTGGAGTTTTTGAGGATGTGATGCAGGCTGAATAGGTCAGGGCAACAAAGGGGAATAAGAAAAATGAGAGTGAAAATAAGAAAGAAGCGAATAGGAACAAGTGAAAAAACAGGAACGGCATGGAAAATAACAGGAGTTTATACGCTTGCGTTCTGTGTGATGTTTTGTGCTGTTTTCGGTGTTTTTTATACAACCGGTCATTCCATCATACGAACATGTGACGGATTGAATCAGTATTATACCGCGCTGTCCTATTATGGAGAGTTGCTTCGCACGATCATAAAAAATTTATTTGCATTTCGCCAGACTGTCATACCCATGTTTGACCTAAATATCGGCTATGGGGGAGATATTCTTACAACTTTACATTATTATGGAATAGGGGAGCCGTTATCTTTGCTGTCTGTTTTTTTTGCACCGGAGAGTATGGAAGCCTGCTATTTCTTTTTATTTGTATTGAGATTGTACCTTGCTGGATTATTTTTTGCTATGTTTTGCCGGCGTCACGGGCATAGGACGTCGGGAATTATTTTGGGAAGCATGATTTATGTTTTTTCGGGATATACGCTGTATTTGGTAACGAATTATATACTGTTTGCAATCCCACTGATCTGTCTGCCGCTTATATTTATGGGAATTGATGATGTTTTGGAGAAGAAGCGGGCATATTTATACATTGTTTCCGTGTTTCTTAGCGCGATTTCGAGTTTTTATTTTTTTTATATGATGAGCATTATCATGGTGCTATATGCGGTGGTGCGTTTTCTGTATTTGTATTCTACAAATGCTGCGCATTTTGAGAAGTGCGGGGAGAATGAGGAGCGGGGATGTCGGGGCGGAATAAAGCAAATGCTTTTAGAAGGGTTAAATCATCTTTGGCATTTTGCAATTTACTATGTGGGGGGGTATTTTTAAGTATGCCGGTTTTTCTGCCGGTTATTTTAGTGTATCTGACGATGGGAAGAGGAAGTATTTCTTACCCGGTTCCCCTGCTGTATGAACCGATCACTTATTTTGTCAATTTCCTAGATTTGTTTTATAACTTCGATGGAGGCTGTCTGGGTTATTCTCTGTTATTCTTGCCGGTATTGGTTCTTATTTTCCGAAAAAACACGCATTGGATTTATAAAGTAGTGGTATTTATAATGGCTCTTTTTATATGCCTTCCGTTTCTTGGCAGCGTTATGAATGGATTTTCGTATGTAACGGACCGCTGTCAATTTGGAATGGCATTTGCGGCAGCATATTTGATTTCGCGGTTTTTTGAAAATATTTATGAACTGTCACGCAGAGAGAAAATGTTTGCGGCTATCGTGACAATCGTTCTGATACTCTTGGCAGGCATTATCGTAGATGATAAGAAAGTCTTTTTATGTATAGTAATATGTTCTGTAGGGATCATTTTATTTTTGTGCGGCGCGGATCGTTTTGGACGGGTGACAAAGGTGGGAGTTCCTTTTTTGGCACTTGTTTCAATCGTGCTGATTTCCAATCTGCAATATTGTGCGGATAATACGAATGACAGCATTGTCAACTATTTGGGCAGAGGAAGTGCGATGGAGGCGTATCAAGGAAGCTTAACAGGAACGTTTATCTGTTATGCCTCGAATCACAGGAAGGTCTATGAAAATGTGGCTGGGGACGGTGCTGCTCGTTTTGCGCAAACGGAACCCTATGAGTTTAGTGCCATGAACTCAGCACTATTGACCGGCATACATGGCATGCAGTTTTATTTTTCCCTATACAATGATGCTGTTGCCGAGTTTAATCGTTCGCTTGCAATCAATGCGATCAATGACTTTCAATATTCAGGAGTAGAAAGCAGGAGCATTTTATTGCATTTGCTGAATGCGAAGTATCTGCTTGTGAAGGATGGGGAAGAGGTGGATGGATTTGAACCGGTTTCTGACGGAGAGGGCAGAATCCTGCAAAGTACGATAGAGAGCAGGATCGGTTATACATATCAGAGGACGCTTACCCTAGAAGAATGGGAGCAGATGAATGCGGTTGAGAGACAGTATGCGATGCTTCAGGCAGCCGTAATTGACGAAAGGGATGCTGCACAGAATATTCCGGTTTTATCAATACAGGAGTTATCGCAAACGTATAAGGAATTAGAATATGTGTGCCGAGCTGGAGAAGGAATTGGTGTGTCTGATAGGGAATGGAATGTAACGGATACAGGCGAAATTTTGAAGATTTCTATCGGGGGATGGCCGAATGAACTACGGGATGTTCTGGAGTCCGGGGCTGAGTTATATGTAGTATTGGAAGGGATCGATTATGCAGGAGATGCAAACAATGTCACGATTGATATATCTTCAGGTAATAGAAGTTCCCAGCTAAATTATTTGACACCCAAAAGCGCAGTTTATACGGGACGGCATGATTTTGTATGCAGCTTGGGATTGATTAAAGAGAACGTTGAAGAAATTCAGATTACTTTTAACAATGAGGGCATTTATTCTTTTGAAAATATGAGAATTATCTGTCAGCCGCTGAATGATGTTGATGCGTATTATGATGCGCGTTATGAAGATACCTTTGAGGAAGTAAAAATCGGCACAAATAGGATACAAGGGAAGATAAGTGTTCATGACGATAGATTGTTTGTGTTAACGGTACCATATAGCGTGGGATTTTGTGCGTATGTAGATGGTCGGCGGGTTGCGATCCTAAAAGTAAATGAAATGATGATGGGGATAAATCTGACGGCAGGAGAGCATGAGATTGTGTTTTGTTATAGGACGCCCGGCCTAAGGATTGGCTGGTTGTTGTGCATGTGTGGACTGATTCTTTGCACAAGAATCAATTTGTATCGAAAACGGGGCAAAAATAAACTTTTTTCTGGCTGATCGTGGGGCTGGGACTTGACGATGAAACGGGTCCTTTGCTATAATAATTTCAAAGCATATATTCTATAGCGAATCTGTTTCGGTCTGCATCCCTGCAGACTGATCTATCAGACGGCGTTATGCCGTTTCTTAAGGGAATTCTCCCTGTGATTTCGTCGGAGTTTCTTTTCGGAACTCTGAAAGAATGTGAAGTGTTCTTTTAACGCGGAGCGTTCTTTTGCGATCTATGCTTTCATCCAATCAAACCAGCAAAGCATAGCGCACCGGATGACGGGAGGAAGGTCTCGTTTCTTTGTTTCCGCACGGAGTCCGCCTCGACGTGTATCTGGATGAGGATGACGGGACGGGTGAGCTTTTTGATCTGGAGCCGGATAACAACGACGGAAAAGAAGATGTCGAGTCCCTGCCAAGGCGTGCGCGGTTCTATCACGCGAAGCTCGATGCAGAAAGCTTTCAGATCGGCGAGAAGTATGAAAAGCTGCGGAATGTGTTTGTGATCTTTATCATGACGTATGACCCGTTCAAATCGGACCGGATGGTCTATACGATGAAGAACGGCTGCATCGAGGAGCCGGACTTACCGTATGAGGACGGCGCGCGGACGATCTTTCTCTACACAAGGGGGAAGAACGGGAACCCGCCGGAAAGCCTGAGGCAGTTGTTACAGTACATGGAGCATACCACGGAGGAGAACGCTGCGACGGAGGAGCTGAGAGAGCTGCATCAGATGGTCACGGCGGTGAAAACAGATGGAGAGGTAGGGCTTGCGTATATGAAATTTTTTGAGTTGGAGGAGCGGACGCTGCAAAAAGGTATCAGGCAGGGCAGAGCGGAAGGAAGGGAAGAAGGAAAAGCAGAAGGAAAAGCAGAAGGAAAGGCGGAAGGAAAGGCGGAAGGAAAAGCGGAAGCCATTCTTGACCTTCTCAGCGAATTAGGCGAACTAACTCCGATGGTACGGGAGCGGGTTTATTCGCAAAAGGATGATGTGACTCTGCGCGCATGGTTAAAACTGGCAGCGAAGGCGGAAAGCATACAGGATTTTGTGCAAGCGGCATTTACAGATTAGCAGCATGGCGGTTTTTAGGAGTTCCTTTAGAAATATTCAGAGGAGCTCCTTATTTTTTTCATACATCGTGTGAATGAGTTCCCTCGTATAGGCGCCGACCGCGCGCTGCTGTTCTTTCGGAAGATCTTTGATATAGAAAGGTTCGCCGTATTCTATGATGACATGTGTTTTTTTCAGCTTCGGAAGATGATTCTCAAAAATTTCCGCTGTATTGTTCAGACAGATCGGAACGATCGCACAGCCTGATTTCTGCGCGATCTTAAAACTACCCTCATGAAATTCCATAAAGGTATCAGGTGTACGGTTTCTTGTCCCCTCCGGGAAAATGCAGATGGAAGTGCCGGATTTCACCAGATCAATACAGGTGAGGATGGTCTTTAGTCCTTCTTTCAGGTTATCGCGGTCGAGA
Organism: Clostridium sp.; assembly: GCA_023663615.1. Lineage (GTDB taxonomy): Bacteria > Bacillota > Clostridia > Lachnospirales > Lachnospiraceae > DLAJ01. The sequence goes on from JAMPHA010000006.1 coordinate 80,418, forward strand.
AATTGACATTTTAAGAAGATCATCCATACGTTCAAAAGAGGCACGCGAAGCATTCCTTTTTTCGCGACATAGCCGGTCGGGCGCGGTACGCGCACATAAGTCAGCACGATGTCGAAGTAACTCTGATGGTTGCCGATATAGAGCACCGGTTCGTCCTTCGGAACACGCTCCTCGCCGATGACGGTCTGTTTTACGCCGCTCAAACGCGCGACCATGCGGAACGCCCAGTTGACGATGGCGAGAGAACTGCGGTCTTTCAGCCCCGGATTCCATTTTCCGATGATCCATTCGATGAGCATGAGCGGCATACTCAATATTAAAAAAAGAACAACAAAGGATGCGGTGATGATAAAACGAAGCATGGGAAACCTCTTTTCTGCGGTCGTATTTCCTGCGCCTGAAAACCGCTGACCGGCGGCATGTCAGACCGGAAAGTAAATTCTATCCCTTATCATAGCACGAGGGAACCGGCAAAGTCAACGCTGCGGCGGAATCGTCTTTATATACGAAAAAGCCGCATGATAAACTAGCATAGCAAATCCCTGCTTATCATAAAATGAAGATAAGAGCGAGAGATAGGCTGTGTGAGAGTCATGCATAAGGGAGAAAGAAAGAGACGGGGAGGATTAAGATTGACACTAATGTCATGTTTGCTTGCGGTCATATTGGCGGCAGGAGGCTGCGGCATGGTGCGCGATCATACCGAAAAACTGGGAGACCTTGACTATACGGTGCTGTCACCGGATGAATTTCCGCCCCAGCTTACGAGTACGATCGAGGAGAAAAAGGCAGGAGCATTCCGCATCACATATACGGACGAGGGTTATCTGTATATCTGCGTTGGCTACGGGGAGCAGGAGACGGGCGGTTATTCTATTACGGTAAAGGAGCTGTATGAGACCGCAAACGGCATCTACATAGACACAACGCTGATGGGACCGAAAGAGGGAGAGCAGATTTCCGAGGCGGTGTCATATCCGTATATTGTGATCAAGTTAGCGGATCTTGGAAAAAGCGTGATCTTTAATTAAGGATTTCAAGGAGAAGAACGGGAAAATAGGTAGAAAAAAATGCCGTAATGGGATATAATGGGACTCGAAAATTCATCCGCTGTGCGTCTGCCGCGCCGCCGCGCTTGCAATTTTCCCGACGATAATCCCGAAACGGAGGCGCAAGATGCTGCTGATCAAAAACGGCTACTATATCAATCCGAGAACGAACTGCGAAGGAAATTATGACGTATTCATCGAGAATGGCAGGATCTGTAAGATCACGCCCGCAGGCGATGACGGGCATGTTCCGGCAATGAGCTATGATGCGGCGTGTCAGATCATAGATGCGTCAGGCTGTATTGTGGCGCCCGGACTTGTGGATGTGCATGTCCATTTCCGCGATCCGGGTTTTACCTATAAAGAGGACATTGAGACGGGAGCGGCAGCGGCGGCGGCAGGCGGCTATACGAGCGTCGTGATGATGGCGAACACAAAACCGGCGATCGACACGGAGGAGACGCTGCGTTATGTTTTGGATAAAGGCGCGAAAACCGACATTCATGTGCAGAGCTGCGCCTGTGTGACGAAGGGCCTGCAGGGGAATGAGCTGACAGATATGGAGACGCTTCATCGTGCGGGTGCATTGGGGTTTACGGATGACGGGATACCGCTGATGGATGAACGTCTTGTACGGGAAGCAATGGAGCGGACGGCGGCGCTTCATGTCCCGATCAGTCTGCATGAGGAAGATAAAAGCTATATCGCGAACAACGGTATCAACGAGGGTGTGGCGTCCGCCTATTTTCGGGTCGGCGGCTCTCCGCGGGAGGCGGAGATTTCTCTGGTGGAGCGCGATCTGAAGCTGGCGGTCGAGGCGGGTGCGGTCGTTAATATTCAGCATATCAGCAGCAAGGAGGCAGTCGCGCTTGTGCGGGAGGCAAAAAAACACTCCTCGCGTATCCATGCGGAGGCGGCGCCGCACCATATCGCGCTGACGGAGGAGGCGCTGATACAAAAAGGAACGCTGGCAAAAATGAATCCGCCGCTGCGCACAAAGGAGGACAGGCAGGCGATCCTTGACGGGCTGCGCGACGGAACGATCGATCTGATCGCGACGGATCATGCGCCCCACAGTGCGGAGGAAAAGGCGCGTCCGCTCACGGAGGCGCCGAGCGGATTGATCGGCTTGGAGACGGCGCTCAGTATTTGTTATGAACAGCTTGTCAAAAGCGGCAGGATGACGATGATAGAGCTGCTCCGCTTAATGAGCAGCAATCCGGCAAAGCTGTACGGGCTGCCCGCGGGAGATATAGCGGAGGGATGCGCGGCGGACATCGTGGTTTTTTCACCGGACGAGCTGTGGACTGCAGAGCATTTTCATTCCCGCTCGCAAAATTCGCCGTTTCTCGGCGAGAGGATGACGGGCAGGGTCCGTTATACCATCTGCGGGGGAAAGATCGTCTACGCCGCGGGAAAGGAGCATACGGTATCATGAAAAAAAGAAAAGAGACGGCGGCGGTCTACAGTCAGCGGCAGCTTGCCGACGGCATTTATGATATGTGGATCGAGACGGAGCTTGCAGAGGGGGCAGAGCCGGGACAATTCCTCATGGTGTATCCGCGCAGCGCAGCGACGCTGCTTCCGCGCCCGATCAGTATTTGCGAGGCGCGTCAGAAAGAAGGCAGGCTGCGCCTTGTCTACCGTGTTGCGGGGAAAGGAACGGCGGAGTTTGCGTCCTATCGGGAGGGCGATCCGATCGCCGTTATGGGGACGATGGGGAACGGCTTTCCGATTGCGCAGGCGGCGGGAAAGCGGGTGTTTTTGATGGGCGGCGGTATCGGGATCCCGCCGCTGTTGGGCTTGGCGCGGACGCTTGCGGAGACTGGACAGGCGGCAGGCGGCGTGAATGCCGGCGTGGCTGGACAGACAGCGTGCGGCGTGAATGCCGGCGTGGCTGGACAGGCAGCGTACGGCGTAAATGCCGGTGCTGAGACTACACAGGCAGCAGGAAGCGGACAAGCCGGAGCTGGGAGCGCAGGTTTACAAGCCGCGCCGTTGTCCGTACATGCCGTGTTGGGCTATCGCGACAGCGCATTGTTTTTGAAAGAGGAATTTGAGGACTGCGCGGCGGTCGTCGTCGCCACGGAGGACGGCTCCGCTGGGACGAAAGGAAATATCATGGACGCCGTGCGGGAGAACGCGCTTTATGCGGATGTGATCTATGCCTGCGGACCGATGCCGATGCTGCGCGCGGTCAAGCAGTATGCGGCGCAGGAGGGGATTCCCGCATATATTTCCCTGGAGGAGCGCATGGCGTGCGGCGTGGGCGCATGCCTTGGATGCGTGTGCAAAACAACACAGACAGATGCGCATTCTCATGTGAAAAACGCGAGAGTCTGTACGGAAGGACCTGTTTTTTTGGCGGAAGACGTGGAGATCTGAACGCCGCGCGGTAAGTACAGGAAACGTGCAGGATGGCGGGCAGATGGAATGGAGCAGGGCGGCAAACGGGTGACGGGAAGTACCATCAGATCGTTTCAGGTTCAGAAAGGATACGGCGATGAATACAAGCGTAACAATTGCAGGAGTGGAATTGAAAAACCCCGTCATGACGGCGTCGGGAACATTCGGTTCGGGAATGGAGTACGGGGAGTTTGTGGACTTAAATAAGCTGGGTGCCGTGGTGACGAAAGGCGTCGCCAATGTGCCGTGGGAGGGAAATCCGACACCGCGGGTTGCGGAGGTATACGGCGGGATGCTCAATGCCATCGGATTGCAGAATCCGGGCATTGATGTGTTTCTGGAACGGGACCTTCCTTTTTTACGCCAATATGATACCAAAGTGATCGTCAATATCTGCGGGAAGACGGTGGAGGACTACATTGAGGTGGTGGAAAAGCTTTCTGATGCGCCCGTTGATATGTTGGAGATCAACGTCTCGTGTCCGAACGTAAAGGAGGGCGCGATCGCATTCGGGCAGAAAGCGGAGGCGCTTTACGGTATTACGGAACAGATCAAAAAGCACGCGAAGCAGCCCGTGATTATGAAGCTCAGCCCCAATGTGACTGACATTGCGGAGATGGCGAAAGCCGCGGAGGCGGCGGGTGCGGATGCGATTTCCCTAATCAACACGATCACGGGAATGAAGATCGACATTGAAAAACGCCGTTTCGTGCTCGCGAATAAGACGGGTGGCATGTCCGGTCCGGCGATCAAGCCGATCGCCGTGCGAATGGTGTATCAGGCGGCGCAGGCGGTGCACATTCCGATCATCGGCATGGGCGGGATCGCTACGGCGGAGGATGCGGTGGAATTTTTGCTGGCGGGCGCGTCCGCAGTCAGCGTCGGCGCCATGAATTTCGTGAATCCGTATGCGACCGTTGAGATCATTTCGGGGATTGAGGATTACATGCGGCGCACGGGGGTTTCGGATGTGAAAGAGCTGATCGGGGCGGTAGGATGAAAGGGCTGTTTCGCAAAGAATTTTTTGTATCTTACGCAGAGGAATGCGGTTTGCGTGAGGTCTGAAGCCGTGCGGCGGACATGCTTTGTATGGGAAGAATTTCATTACAGGAAAGTCATATAAAACCTCTTCAGAGAATATCATGTATAGAATATTCCCGAGGAGGTTTTTTATTGCAATGGAGCTGTTAAAAAAGAATATACATATGGATTACCGCAAGTGCGGTACTCTGACGCAGATGACGCTCGAGGATGATATGAATATACCGGACAAATGTCCGGATGTGTCAAAAATCCTGATGAATAAGGGGAACGTGAAGTTAGAGGAGATCAAGGCGACGCAGGATCATGTGACGCTGCGCGGAAAGTTTTTATTTCAGGTACTCTATTGCTCGGACGAGTGGAATAACCGCATGAGTAAGGTGTACGGCAGTATTCCGTTTGAGGAGCAGGTCTATCTGGAGGGCGTGGTAAGGGAGGACAATGTCAGCGCGTCCGCAGTTATCGAGGATCTGACGGTCGGCATGATCAACAGCCGTAAGATCAACGTACAGACTGTGATCACATGGAACGTGTGCGTCAATGAACTGACCGATCTGGAGGCGCCCGTCGATGTATCGTCGCAAAGTCCGATCGAGATATGCAAGGAAGAAATGCGGGTGACGGGGATCGGCATCTGTAAAAATGATATTTTCCGTATGAAAGAAGAACTGGAGCTTCCGTCCGACATGCCGAACGTTGAGGAGCTGATCTGGGAGAGCATACGCCCTGAAAACGTCACGTTTAAGGCAATGGAGGAAAAGCTCGGCATTTCGGGCGAACTGCGTGTGTTCTTCATGTATATCGGGGAAAATGATGACATGCCTGTCAGGTATTACGGCGCGGCGATCCCGTTCCACGGGGAGATCGACTGTCACGGCGCGAACAGTTCCATGATCCCGGTCATCACCTATGAGCTGGAGGGGCAGGAGACGGAAGTACGCCCCGACTATGACGGGGAAAAACGGATTTTCGGAATGGACCTGGCGCTAAACTTAAAAATCTGTATGTACCATGAAGATACGGTGTCGGTCATCACGGATATGTATGCGGTGGATCATGAAATGCAGCTAAAGATGCGCCCTGCGAGGCTTCAGACGCTGTTGATGCAGAATGAAGGAAGTTATAAGCTGGGCGGAAGGATCCGCGCGGGAGGTCCGTCCGCACACATTTTACAGCTTTTATATACGGAAGCGGCGGCGCGCGTGACGGGCAGCCGGATCACGCCTGCGGGGATCGAGGCGGACGGCATTTTGGAGGTAAAAGGAATTTATATCACCGGAGACGATGAAATGCCTTACGGCGTGATTCATGGGAACCTGCCGTTTCGGGAGACGATCGCCGCGGAAGGGCTCGACGGCGATTGCAGCTATCAGCTTGTGTGTCAGTGTGACGACGTGAATGTCAGTATGGTGGACAGTGAGGAGATCGACGTGAAGGCGTCCGTGCGCATCCGCGCGGTGGTCTATGACACGCGGGAGATGAATCTGATCGAAGACGCGTCGCTTGCACCGCCCAACTATGAGAAGCTTGGCAGTCTGCCGGGTATGGCGATCCTGCTTTTTGAGCCGGGGGATACGCTTTGGAGCGTCGGCAAGCAGTACTGTCTTCCGGTGCAGCGTCTGCGCGAGTTAAACGGGATTGCGGATAAAAAAGAACCCGCGCCGGGCAGCAGGATTTTGATCGTGAAATAAATTCCAGGGAATCCGGCATCATGGATTCGGTAAAATGAAGGCTTTCGGCGGGAACTCCGGAAGTCTTCTTTTTTTAACTTATAGGAACTTCGTGACCTGTGAAGAATCATACGCGAAGGGGGGTGATAATATTCGATACTAAAACTACAATATTCGAGTTTTCGAATTGCTAATCTGACAAAATGATGCTATACTTTACCATAAGTATTGAATGCTGATTTGTGGAAAGTGAGAGGGACGATATTATGGCAATCAGTTATAATGGACTATGGAAACTGTTGATTGATAAAGGCATGAAAAAAGGGGATTTATGTAAAAGTACAGGCTTAAGCTCCAGCACCATGGCGAAGATGACGAATGGAGAACCTGTGAATTTATCGGTTTTGGAGCGTATATGCGAAAGTCTTGATTGTGATTTTGCAGATTTGGTAAATTATAAAAAAACGCAGGAGAAAAACGGGGAGAATTGATAAAAATGAGCAACGATAAAATCAGTGATGTTGGGATCAATATAGCGGAAAAGGCTACCGTCATCTGGAATGTGGCGGACATGCTTCGAGGACCGTTCAAGCCGCATGAATACGGGCTTGTTATTTTGCCGATGACGGTGGTGAAGCGATTTCATGACTGCTTGCTGCCTACGCATGACAAAGTGCTTGCGCAGTATGAAAAAGTAAAACATTTGGCAGTCATAGATGGCTTTTTGACAAGGGCATCAGGTTATCAGTTTTATAACACAAGCAAGTTTACGTTTGAAACACTTTTGGCTGATCCGGATAACATAGAAACGAACTTTAGAGATTATTTAGCCGGATTTTCTGCAAATGCGCAGGATGTATTATCCAAGTTTGATTTTGATAATATCATCAAAAGAATGGTAGAGAGTAATACGTTGTACCTGATCATTAAGGAATTTCATTCTGAAAAAGGCTACTTGGGAGCCGATAAGATCAGTGCTGTGGATTGCGGCTATATCTTCGAGGATTTGGTGCGTCGCTTCTCTGAGTCCTTTGGAGAAGAAGCGGGAGCGCATTTTACCAGCAGGGACATTATTTATCTCATGACAGATTTGCTTCTGGCGGATGCCGATTTAGACACAGGCGGAATGACTGTCTATGATATGACGATGGGAACGTCACAGATGCTTTCCTGTATGGAGGAGAGAATCCATGATTTGAACAGTGATATAGAGGTAACATGTTTCGGACAGGAGTTTAATCCGTCTACCTATGCGATTGCAAAAGCGGATATGATGATTCGTGGAGGAGATCCCGATAACATGCGGTTTGGGGATACCTTGTCCGATGATCAGTTTGCGGGTTTTACATTTGATTATTGTATCTCTAATCCGCCATTTGGAATTGACTGGAAGCGTGAACAGAAAAAAGTGGAAGAAGAAGCGGCACGAGGGGAACAGGGGAGATTTGCGCCCGGACTTCCTAAAATCAGTGACGGACAGCAGTTATTTGTCTTAAATGGGCTTTCTAAGCTTGCGCCAAATGGGAAAATGGCGATTATACAGAATGGTTCACCTTTATTTTCAGGCGATGCAGGGAGCGGTCCTTCGGAGATTAGAAGATACATTTTGGAAAACGACTGGCTGGATGCCATCGTACAGCTTTCTACGGATATGTTTATGAATACGGGTATCAGTACCTATATTTGGATATGTTCCAAGAATAAACCGGCATATAGAGAGGGAAAAGTGCAGC
>JAMPHA010000070.1:0-4094 GCA_023663615.1 Clostridium sp.
TCGTCCGACATGTTGACATCATAGAACCATGAAATTTTATCATTGCTTTGAAGCTAACGCTCCTTCTAGAAACAGTTTGTTATAGGCAGCAGGCATGGTTATATAGATAGACAGTACGGTCAGATTCCTCATAGCGAGTCAGAAGTTCAGGTCAGATTTCCGCAGACAGTCAGAAATGTGTTCATTCAAGTAAAAAGTTCTGAGAAAAGTATACCACGGCGCCAAGGGAAAGTAAATCAAACATTCATTCCTCATTCCCCTGCCGCAAACGCAACAATAATGTCCAGCATACCGTCTGCATAGGAGGCGCTCATGGAGCCGCCCATATTCTCCGCAAGCGTGCGCGCGATCGAAAGACCGAGTCCGGTCGCGCCCTGCGGGCGGGCGCTCTCTACGGTATAAAAGCGGTCGAATAATTTGGCGGTGGAGAGCGCGTCCAATCCGGGCGCAGGATTGCGGAAATGCAGTTCCCCGCTTTCCGTAAGGACGATGCAAAGATCGCCGGCACTGTATTTCAAAGCATTTGAGATCACATTCGAAAAGATGCGCATGAGCGCCTGTTTGTTCAGCGTGCGGACGATCTGTTGTTCAGGGATCTGAATGTCCGGTTCGATACTGGCTTTTTTTAACGCCGCGTAATAGTCGGCAATGCTTTCTTCCAGCGCGCTGTTCAAGGAGAGCGGTTCGCGCTCATAATAGGAGTCCACGGAAAGAAGAATGGAGTAGCGGAACAGCTCTTCCGTAAGGTGTTTTAACGCCGCAACCCGGTTGTCAATGATGAAAAGATATTCTTTCACGGCAGGGGAAGCGGGCTCTTTTGCGAGCAGATCCATGTAACCGCAGATCGCGGTCAGCGGCGTGCGCAGGTCGTGGGAAATATTGGTGACGGCGTTTTTTAACTCATGGTCGCCGTGCGTATAGCGCAGATATTCTTTTCGTAAAAGATGAAGCTGCCTGTCCATATCCGCCGCGAGCAGCCGCATGCGGCGGTCGCGGACGGACAGGTCGATCCCGACATTTGTGTCTGCGCCGATGCGCGCGGCAAACTCCTGCCGGAGCTCATCCGCCGCCCGGTGAAGAGCGGCGATTTTCAGCGCAAGCAGGAGGACGCAGCAAGCCAGTACGATACAAAGCACAATCAGAAAAGAGATCATAGGCGCTCCTTGGGAAGAAATGAATGGAAAATTTTGTAATCCCGGAGGACTTGCACGTCAGCGCAAGTCTTTTTTATTTTAAGTCTTTTTTCTTAAAAAAGTAAAGCCCGGCAAGCGTGACCGCGCCTGTGATCCCGATGGAATACAGGATACACTGACAGGGATGAGGAACATTTAAGTCGGCAATTTGTACCGCCTGACCGCCGGGGAGAAAATCATAGCAAAACGTAAGGAGCTGTCGTTTGATACCCGTCAAGTATAGGGGATTCTTTATGAGCTCGCCGGGAACAATATCCGCTGTGCCTTCAGCTGTTATCCAGTATTCATAATCAACGTAATATTCCGGTTCTAACAGCCGCGACTGGCAATACATGCCAAAAAAGAGCAGGACGAACGTAAGAACCATAACGGAAATTAACGCAAAAGAGCGATTGTGGACCAGCATGGCAAGCAGCGTACACAATGCGGCGTAGACCGCGCAGAGCAGCAGTCCGATCAAGCCGAACAGAAAGAGCTGCGGCAGGGCGGAGGACAGATGATCCGGCAGACCGGAAAGGGGAATGCCAACAATCAGGGTCGTCAAAATCGTAAGCAGCCAAAAAAACACCGTGGCGAAAAAGCAGGTGAGCAGATGAGCAAGATAAACCGTCGTTCGTGATTGTCCGCAGATAAATTTATTGCGCATCGTGCCGTCATGATACTCCGTTCCGATAAACATGGCAGTCATCAGCGCTGTCATCAATCCGATCGGAGGAGTCATATTATAAAGAAGATGTATGGCTGTTGTATCATTGTAGATATTTGCCAATGCCGGGAAAATATTGAGATAGGTGATTAAAACAGAACTTATCGCAATCGTCCAAAAAAGCTTATTCTTTTTTAACCGCATCCAATTTGCCGTTAATAATTTATGCATGTGACGCACCGCCCTTTCCGTCTGTTCCGCCGCCGATCAATCGGATATAGTAACTTTCTAAGTTTTCGTCATGCTCCTGCATCGAGAGAAGCTCGCATCCGGAATCCTTTAAGCGCAGGACAAGTTCGCTGACGGACGGCTCGCCGTAAATATCCGCTTCCGTGTCGGAGAGAATGCGGTATTCTAAGGAAAGCGCGTCAAGCACGTGGGACAGCGCGGCGGTATGGGAGACCTTTACATGAACGCATTTGCGGCACGCCGCCTCCAATTCTTCGGCGCTGATCTCCTTTACCATGTGTCCCGCGTCGATAAAGCCGTAGTGTGTCGCAAGGCGGGAAAGTTCATCCAAAATATGGCTGGAAATGAGCACGGTGATCTGATGCTCGCGGTTCAACTTTAAGATGAGCTCGCGGATCTCGATGATTCCCTCCGGATCCAATCCGTTGACCGGTTCGTCCAGAACAAGAAAATCGGGATCTCCGGCAAGCGCGATCGCAATGCCCAGACGCTGGCGCATTCCTAAAGAAAAATTTTTTGCTTTTTTCGATCCGGTATCGGAAAGTCCGACCAGAGTAAGCAGCTCGTCGATGCCGTCATAAGAAGGACGTCCGAGAATGAGATACTGCTGGCGCAGGTTTTCCTTTGCCGTCATATCCAGATAGATGGAAGGAGTCTCGACAACGGCGCCGATCCGCCTGCGCGCTTTTAAGATCAGCGGCGCGCTGTAATCGGTGTCATAAAGCGAGTAGCTCCCCGAAGTCGGGGACTGTAAGCCGCAGATGATGCGGATGAGCGTTGTTTTTCCGGCGCCGTTTTTGCCGACAAAACCATAAATGGAGCCTTTGGGAACATTCATGGTGAGGTTGGAAAGCGCCTTGAAATGCCGATACTGTTTGGAGAGGGCATTTGTCTGTAACACATATTCCATATGATACCTCCTTTATGATCTGATAAGGTTATCATATTGTGTGCGGGTTAAGAAAGCGGTAAAGAAAAACGTAAAGAAAATGTTAAGATTCTTCGGATTTTAGCTGAAAGCCGATGCCCCAGACCGCTTCAATGTAATCTTTTCCGCTGATGGTGCGCAGTTTGCTTCTTAGATTGCTGATATGAACCTTTAAGGAGTTTTCCGTGCAGTCCGGCGTGTCCGCGCTGATGCGTTCCAAAAGCAGGGAGCGTGTGATGATCTGACGCGGGTTTTGAAAGAGCAGCTTCAAGATGGCATATTCGGTTTTGGTTAAATGTGCGGACGCGTCCGCCGCAAAAACCTCATGCGTATCACAGTCTAAGGTCAGCGCTTCAAAGCATAAGAGAGCGTGCTGCTGCGGGATGGTATCGTCTTTTTTTGTCGGACGGCGCATACGGAGCTGAACGTCGATGCGCGCGAGAAGTTCCTCTGTGTCAAACGGTTTGGTGAGATAATCCGCCGCGCCGCCGCGAAGCAGGGAAACTTTATCCTGAATGTCTGTTTTCGCGCTGATGACAATGACGGGCGTGTCAGAAATATCTGCAAGGACTTCCTCGCCGGAGAGTCCCGGCAGCATTAAGTCCAATAAGATCAGATCGGGTTTCTGCGTGGAAAGCAGGAGCTTTGCCTCCGTTCCCGAATAGGCGCGCAGCACCTCATAGCCGCTGCCGCTAAGAAGCCGTTCGAGCAGATCGCCAATATAAATATCATCGTCAATGACTGCAATGGTTGTCATGGGAATCCTCCGTTCATTTATCGTGATTAGGATTCGGGAGTCAAAAGCCCTGCAATGAAATCGGTGTCAGCAGATTGCACAAAAGAAATCCGCGCTCACTCCATTGCACAGAGCATTTCGATGAGCCTCAAGACAAACATCGTGTTCAGCAGAGGCTTCCACGATGTTAGAGTCTCATCTCCATTGTGCAAAAGTCGTTTGCCCTGATTTCTTTTGTGCAATCTGCCAAGTAAAATTTACAAGCAGGGCTTTTGACACCCGAATCATATGATGTTGGGGTCAAATAAGAATTATCCCTGATAGTACCTTGAAAATTTCACA
>JAMPHA010000071.1:0-3116 GCA_023663615.1 Clostridium sp.
CGGATTCTTAAGATTGTGAAATTGGTTTGCTTTATACGGTATTTTGTAGTACAATATTTAGTAACAGAATGTATGATTAGATAAACAAGCGGTTTTTGAGCCACCCGTACCCGGACTATTAACGTGTGGAGCCTTTTCCGTTCAACCAAATTTTAGGGGGGGGGGTATATGACATATGCGTCGTAAAACAATCAGCTTTCTGGGCACGAGTTTCCTGATCGTGATCTTGCTGTGCAGTGCCACTTTCACTTTACAGGTGAGAGATATGAACGAAAAAACCGCAAAGATCATGAACGAAGTCGGCGAGATCTATATGGAAGGAATGAGCCGTCAGACGACGCAGCATTTTTCGACGATTATGGAACTGCGCCTGTCGCAGGTCGAGGCGCTTGTGCATGACATAGAACCGAATCAGGAAAACGGATATGAGAATGTGCGCGGGACTTTGTCCAACAACGCGCGGGCGCGGGGATTTGACAGGCTTGCTTTCTGCATGGAGGACGGTACGTTTGAGCTTTTGTACGGCGAGGAAATTTTAGCGGTCGATTCCGCCACGTTCATGCATGCGATCAAAAGCGGCGAGGAGCGCATGATGATGGGAACGAATGCGGCGGGAGAAAATGTGATCCTCTTAAGCGTTCCTATGGAATACAAACTGCCGGACGGCAGGGAAAGCGTGTCCCTCGTAGCCGGATTTCCGATCGCTTACATAGAAGAGACGCTCTCTGCGGAATTGTCCGAATCCATGCGCTATTTTGTGATCCGCCCGGACGGTCTGATCGTCATACAGAGCGACAGGGAAAACGATACGAATTATTTTGAAAAAGTTGAAAGACATATGGGCGATGTCGAGGGAAACGACGAAGCGCGGCGCCAGTTAGGGGAATATAAAGAAGAATTGACGGCGGCCATGACCCTTGATGTTGACTATACGAAAGAGATGAATATCAGGGGCAGCAGGCGGCAGATATACGCCAGGAGTCTGCCGCATTCGGCATGGTATCTGATTCTTTCCATGCCCTACAACGAGCTGGATGCGACGATCGAGGGGTTTGGCGAGGAATGGGCGAATACCGCGCTGAAAAACGGCGCTGTCATTATTTGTCTGTTTCTGATCGTGTTCAGCGGCTATATCTTAATGACGCGCAGGCAGATGTGGGAGATCAAGGAAACGCGGGACGCTGCCGAGCGCGCAAATCGGGCAAAGAGCGAATTCCTTTCCAATATGAGCCACGATATCCGCACACCGATGAACGGGATCATCGGCATGACGGATATCGCTATGGCGAATATCGAAAATCCCGTGAAACTCAGATCCTGTCTGCAAAAGATTTCCGCTTCCGGAAAGCATCTGCTCGGGCTGATCAATAACGTGCTGGATATGTCCAAGATGGAGAGCAGCAAGCTGATCTTAAATATGGAGGAGATTCTGCTGCCTGAACTAATCCACGGCGTGGCGAATATCATACTTCCCGACGCGCGGGACAAGAAACAGCGTTTCGACCTTCACGTCCATGATATCATTGCGGAGAGCGTGTGGAGCGACAGCGTACGGCTGAATCAGGTCCTGCATAATCTGCTGGAAAATGCGGTCAAGTTCACGCCGACGGGCGGCAATATCCAATTGGATATCTACCAGACGCCGTCGGAAAAAGGAGACGCTTATGTGCAGGTGCACCTGATCGTCAGCGATAACGGGATCGGTATGAGTGAGGAGTTCCAAAAGAGGATCTTTGAGGCGTTTGCACGGGAGGATAATGCGCGTGTGCAGCAGATTCACGGCGCCGGACTCGGAATGAGCATCACCAAACTCATCGTGGAAGCGATGGGAGGTTCCATTCAAGTGGAGAGCGAGCAGGGAAGCGGCAGTAAATTCCATGTGACGCTGGATATGGAGATCGCGCTTCTGCCGGAAGAGCCGTCCGATATTCCTGCATGGAAGACGCTGGTGATCGATGACGATGAGGTGTTCTGCGATTGTACGCTGGCTACGCTGGAATCGATCGGCATTCAAGCGGAGTGCGCACTGAGCGGGCAGACCGCTTTGGAGATGTTGGAAGAGCAGCATCAAAAGGGCAATGATTACGAGGTCATCCTGACGGATTGGCGGCTTCCCGGGCTGAACGGTATTGAGCTGGTACGCGAGATTCGCAGAATATACGGTGCGACGCCGCACATTCTGATGATCTCCGCCGCCGATAACAGCGATCTGGAAGAGCAGGCCAGACAGGTGGGCGTTGACGCCTTTATTGTGAAACCCCTGTTTAAGTCTACGCTTTATTATAATCTGAGCAGATTTAAAGAAGAGAGCAAAGCGGCGGAGGAAGGTCCCGTTACGTTTGACGGCGAGCATATTCTGGTGGCGGAGGATAACGATCTGAACTGGGAGATCGCGGATGCCCTGCTTTCCGATATCGGGCTGGTGCCCGAACACGCGGAGAACGGTCAGATCTGTGTGGATATGCTGACGCAGTCGCAGGAGGGTTTCTACAGGGCGATCCTCATGGATATCCGCATGCCTGTCATGAATGGATTGGAGGCGGCAAGTGCGATCCGCGCTTTGGACCGCGAAGACGCGAAGCAGATCCCGATCATCGCGATCAGCGCCGACGCTTTTTCGGATGATATCCAAAAGTGCCTCGACTGCGGTATGGATGATCACACGTCCAAACCAATCGATGTGGGTAAAGTGGCGGAACTGCTGCGGAAATATATGCAGTAAGATTTTTTCTTGACAATTTCGCTGTCCGATGCCAAAATGATAGCAGTTATCATAGACATTGCAAAAGGCAGGCTCTCGTCCTTTTACGGGACGAGGGCTGTCTTTGTCTAGCATAAAGGGAGGAGCACGCTATGTATCAAAAAGTAGACGCAAACCTGAATTTCGTGGACAGGGAGAAAGAGGTCTGTAGGTTCTGGAAAGACAACGATATCTTTCAAAAGAGTATGGATTCCCGGAAAGACGGTCCGACCTATACCTTTTATGACGGTCCGCCGACGGCGAACGGCAAGCCGCATATCGGACATGTATTGACACGCGTTATCAAGGACATGATCCCCAGATACCGCACCATGAAAGGCTGCATGGTGCCGCGCAAGGCGGGCTGGGATACCCA
>JAMPHA010000007.1:0-69653 GCA_023663615.1 Clostridium sp.
GATATATTCAGTATACCAAATTCTAAAAATATATCAACAAACTTAGGAAAGAACCTAGAAAATCATAAAGGAAAGCAGAAAATCGTAAAGGGAAGCAGGAGAATGTAAGAAGTAAAAGGCGGCAAAAGGAAAAGATCGAACAATGAAATTTGTAAGAATATCGGATACAGGGAACGGGAAGTTCACCTGTTTTTTTGTTTACGGTGTCAGACATTCCTCTTTGGATAGGGGTGGCGTTCATCTGTAAGTCCAAGCAGATAATCAATGCTGGTATGATGAAATTGCGCCAATTGAATCAGTATGGGAGTGGGAATGTCGTTTTCGCCGGTCTCATATTTAGAATAGCCGGTCTGTGACATGCCTAGAATTGCAGCCATTTTTGTCTGATTCAGATCACAGTCTTCCCGAAGCGCTCTGATACGGGGATACACAGGAATCCTTGCTCCTTTCTTTTCAAAAAACAGTGTACAATAGGCAATCCGAAACAGTCATAACTGCAATAAAGTATGTCCGATAGTCAACGTGATAGTCATAATATTATAATACAAAAAGAAAATAGCATTGACGTTTAATCTGAAACAGGTTAAACTAAACAAATAGACGGAGATAAAAGGATGGAAAACGATGGGCGCGAAGGCGGATGTAGAGCAAAAAGCGACAGACAAAGCGACAGACAAAGCGACAGACAAAGCGACAGATAAACCGACGGACAAATCGGCAGAAAAAATGGCGGACAAACCGAAAAAGAAGAAGCAAAGCGGCAGAAATCCGGTCAGACGGATCGCAAGAGTATGCGCCGTCATTCTCTGCGTACTGTTTGCGATCGCGGCGGTCCTTCTGCTCATCCTGTTCGTGATGTACCGGACGGGAAAACACAGCTTATATGCAAAGGCGGAAAACAGCGCGCCCCTGTCCGTGAATACACAAGAGGAACTTTTAGATGCGCGGGAACGGGCGGGACTTACGGCGGTGCAGTGGCAGCCGGACTGGATCGCCATGGACGGCAGGATCTATGAGTACAATGAGGATACGATCAATCTTCTTTTTCTTGGGATTGATCATGCGGGCGGGCTTGTGCGGGATACGGACTATTCCGAATGGGATGCCGGTCAGGCGGACGCCGTCTTCGTGCTTTCCTTAAATCCGGCGGATAAGACGATGAAGATTGTTGCGGTCCCGCGTAATGCGATGGTCAATCTGAACATCTACGGCGCGGACGGGGAAGTCAGTGAGCAGATCAAAAATCAGATCTGCCTGCAATACGGCTATGCGGGCGGCGGAAAAAACGGTCTGACGGAGATGAAGCGGGCGGTGTCGGAGCTGATGTATCAGCTTCCGATCCATGGAGTTACCGCGATCGGCTATGATGCGATCGCGACGATCAATGATGCGGTGGGCGGTGTGGATGTGGAGGTGTTGGAGGACATCATCTATGACCCGGAAATGAGAATCGGGAATGTGGTGCATCTGACCGGAGAACAGGCATACCTTTATCTGCAATACCGGGATGTCACGGCAGTCGGAAGCCCTACGGCGCGCCTGCTTAGGCAGAAGCAATATCTCTCGGCATTTGTCGGCGCGGCAAAAGGGAAGCTAAGGAGCGATCCCTTGATCGTTTCCGAGCTTTATCAGGCGCTCGACGCTTATATGAATACGGATATTGCGCTGGACGAGGCCGTTTATATGGCGGCGGAGCTTCTTGATTATCGCTTTGATATGGATGCGATCTATCTGCTTGCGGGCGAGGACCGGATCGTGCCGTACATCAACGAGGACGGAGAGGAAGATTTTTACGATGACTATTATCTTGACGAAGAAGAACTAAAACGGATGATGATCGAGGTGTTCTATACGGAAGTGGATTTTTCTTAAACGGGATGATTAGGCGCGGCTGCTGCACGCAGAGCGGTTCTGAAACGGACCGCGCATACCGGCAGGGCGCTTAATATAAAAATGATGAAAAAGAAGGAGGAAAAAGCAGTGAAAAAGAAGATCATGACCGCAGTGCTGACCGCTGCCATGGTGATGTCAATGAGTATGCCGGCATTTGCTGCCAGCAGTACGACTGCTTCCAATTCCGGCAATGCGGGCGTAAAGGTGGAGCAGGCGGCTCCGGGCGCGGCAGTCAACGCGGATACGGTTGAAGTTGCAGTCGTTCGCGGAAACGGCACCGTTTCAGCGGTAAGTCTGACAACGTATGTAGAGATGACACAGACTTCCGTCGCTTTCATGGTAGCAGCGCAGAGTGCAACGGGAAGCAATGCCGGCGCGACAGTGTCCGCTTTGATGACAACGCCTGCAACACCGATGTTCCAGGCGACCATCAATGCGCTCGGCGGCAATGCCGGTATTAACAACTGCGGTACGGTAAAGACGCTTGCTTCTGCAAGAGATGCGTTCGGCAACACGATCGCGTCCGCAGGAAAGATCACGGGCGTTACAAACCAATCGCTGGTCATGTTGACGGGCGTGAGTGCGGATGGAACCGTAGAGTTTGTGGAAGGTGTTGTAGATCCGGTGACGGGACAGATCCTCGGCGCATTTCAGGGACCGCCGGTAACGATCTCCGTACTGGTATTTGTTCCTACAAACTAAGCGTTTCATTAGAAATGCTTCGTATCGGCGTTTCCCCCAAAACGAGATGCGCGGCGCGGAATAAGGAGGCGGCGACGCTTCCTTATTCTATGCCTGCAAAATTCTTTTTTTGATGAGATCAAATACGAAAGCTGAGCTATGAATACATATGAATAAGGTTTTGATCATCACGACAAATAGTGGATTCGTACCTCAGTTTGAGATGAACGATATAAAAATCCTGGAGGGATACGGGTATCAGGTACACTATGCCTCCAATTTTTGTAAGCCAGTCTACCAGTTTGATCAAAAGGCGATCGAGGAAAGAGGGATCCGGATTCACCATATCGATATTGAAAAGAGTCCGCTCCGTGTCGGCGACAATATCAGGGCATGGAGACAGCTAAGGAAGATCATCCGGTCGGAGCAGATCGATCTGATCCATTGTCACAATCCGGTCGGGGGAGTACTCGGACGGTTGGCGGCAGGTTGTGGGAAAAAGGCTCCGCGCGTGATTTATACGGCGCATGGGTTTCATTTTTATGAAAACGCGCCGTTGAAAAACTGGCTGTTGTATTATCCGGCGGAGCGCATTCTTGCACACCGTACGGACATATTGATCACGATCAACCGGGAGGACTATGGACATGCCGGCCGGTTTCATTTAAGAAAGGGCGGCTGTGTCGAGCGGATTCACGGCGTCGGTGTGGACACGGAGCGATTCCGCCCCATGCGGACGATCAATCTGAAAAAAAGAAAAGAACTCGGCATTCCGGGGGATGCGTTTCATATCGTATCGGTCGCGGAGCTGAATGATAATAAAAATCAGCAGACCATCATTCGGGCAATGGCAGAACTCTCACAGAGAAATGTTTATTACAGCATTTGCGGGACGGGTCAAAACGAGGAAAAACTGAAAAAGCTGGCAGCGGACCACGGGGTGGAAAACCGCGTAAAGTTATTGGGCTACCGCACGGATGTGGAGGAGGTATTGCAGACGGCGGACTGCTTTGTATTCCCCTCCATACGCGAGGGATTCGGGATCGCGGCGGTGGAAGCGCTTGCGTGCGGCGTGCCTGTGATCGCGGGCAATAACAGGGGGACGCGGGAATATATGCGGGATGGGATCAACGGCATTCTGTGTCCGCCCCTTGACAGGAAGGCGTTCGCACGGGCGATCGGTACGTTGTATGAGGATCCTGAGTATCGGCAGAGACTTGCGGCGGCATGCAGGGAAAGCATTCTGCCGTTTTCGCTGACTGCGGTTGATCGGGATATGCGGAGAATTTACCGGAATGCGGCAAAAACGAAGACGGCAGGCGTGAGACATCCATGAAGCGGAATGCGTTATGGATATGATGTGCAGGGCGGACAAAAATGAGGAACGGAGATTACAGGAATGCGCGAGGAAGAGATCAAGGTTTCCGTGATCATGGGAATTTATAATCAACAAAATAAGGAACAATTACGGGCGGCAGTCCGTTCCGTGCTGATGCAGACGTTCCGGCAGTTCGAATTCCTCATTTATAATGACGGCTCTGATGCGGAGGTCGTCGATTACCTTAGGATGCTGAGCGGGATGGACGAGCGGATCCGTTTTATTGACAATCCGGTGAACCACGGACTTGCCTATTCTCTGAACAGTTGTATCGATGTGGCGCGCGGGGAATATATTGCGCGCATGGACGGAGACGATATTTGTATGCCGGAGCGGCTGCAGGTGCAATATGAGTATTTGGAACGGCACCCGGAGACGGCGTTTGTCGGATGCAATGCGGGACTTATAGATGACAGCGGAACCTGGGGGGTGCGGCGGATGCCGGAGTATCCAGCCGCAAAAGATTTCCTGCGCTATTCTCCGTTCATTCATCCGACTGTAATGATCCGGAAACGCGTCTTGCAGGACGCACAGGGATACCGGGCGGCAAAAGAGACGCTGCGATGCGAGGATTATGAGCTTTTTATGAGGCTGTGGCGTCTGGGATATGCGGGCTGCAATCTGCAGCAGGAACTGTTCCTATATCGGGAGGACCGCGCCTCCTATCAAAAAAGGAAAATGCGCTACCGGATGGATGAGATGAAGCTCCGGTATCGGAATTTCAAGGAACTGCATCTTCTTTTCCCTGTGGGATGGGCTTATGTCCTGCGGCCGCTTGCGGCGGCGCTTGTGCCGGACGGAATGATCTACGGCGTCAAAAAACTGTACGGCAGGATGACGCAGAGACGGATGGCAGGAGGAGCGCAGCGTCGGGAAACGTTGTATGCGGGCGGGGAAGGAATGCTTATGCAGCCTGGACCGCGCGAATGGGGAAAGGACGCAGTTCCGGCTGTGGGATTTTCACCGGTATGGGAACGGATAGAACCGCAGTGGGGTAGTCATGAGAGAGGCAGTTACGGAAAGGCTTGAGGAATACCGCAGACAGCTTGCAAAATTTCCGATACAGCGGGGCGCCGTGTCAGAGGTGTTCTTAGAGCACAGCGGGGCGCTGGATGAGGCGCAGCTCCTTTATCTGCATGTCTATGCGCCGGTGATAACGGCGTTTACGGAATGGGTGATCGGAGAAGCATGCCGGGCGGGACAGAAGCGGCTTTATTTTTTGGCGAGGGATGCGTATCCGATGTACGAGGCGGCAAAACGCCTGTGCGCCGCGCGGGGACTTTCGATAGAATGCCGTTATCTAAAGGTGTCGCGCCGATGCGTACGTCTGCCGGAATACTGGCTTTTGAAGGAACGATGTGTCGAGCGGATCTGTGTCGGCGGGATTGACGTGACGTTAGGGATGATCCTGCGCCGCGCCGGTCTGACCGGGCAGGAAGCGGGAGAAACTGCAGCGTGTCTGGATTGTGAAGAAGCGCGGGCGCTTTCCTATCGGGAGATCATGGAGCTGAAAGGAAAGCTGCTCCGTATTCCGTGTTTTTTGCAATACACTTATGCGCATTCTAAGGCTGCCTATGCCGATACGATCGGTTATTTTGCGCAGGAGGGATTGTTTGATCCCATACCTTATGCGGTCGTGGACAGCGGCTGGACCGGGACGATCCAGCAGAGTATCCAGAACCTGCTGCGGACAAGACAGTCCGACAGAACGGTGGAGGGATACTATTTTGGGTTATATGAACTGCCGCGGGGAGCAGATGCGAAATATTATCATGCTTTCTATTTCGGACCGCGTGGCGGGATGAAACGCAAGATTTATTTCAGTAACTGCCTGTTTGAGACGGTCTGTTCGAGCGCCGAATGTATGACGACCGGTTATCGCAGAGAAAACGGGCGGTTCGTACCGATACAGGGAGGCCGCAGGAATCCCAACGCGGTCCTTTTACAGAAAAATGAAGAGGTCCTCTTTTTGTATCTGCAAAGTTATCTGCGGATGTGCGAAGGGCGTGGGGGACGCGGGAACCGTAGCGGAGAGCATCACGTTGGCGCAGACGGTGCACGGGAGAAAAAGTGCGGGAGCGACAGGGCACATAGCGTGCAGGAAGGCGAGTGCAGGAACCGCGGCAGGGAGCATCACACCGGCGCAGACGCGCACGGGGAGAAAAGTGCGGGAGCGGCGCTCTGTGAGCAACTCCTGACGCGTGCGATGGCGAGACCGGAAAAATGGGAAGTGAAGGCGTACGGAGACTGCCTGTTCAGTGACGATATGCTGGAGGAGACCGTGCAGAATGTCGCCGCAAGGTTTGATGAGAACGATGTAAAAAAGCAGCGTCTGACCTATCGGATTCCCGTGATGCTCGGTCTGCGGGAAGGAACGGTAAAAGAAAGCGCATGGATCGAGGGCAGTCTTGTCCGCTGCAGGGTGGACGGGAAGGCGGCGCTTCACAGAGCGGCTGTATATAAGCGCATGATTTATATCAAAAAGGCACTGCTAAGGAAACGGATATGAAAAATCAGTCACGACGGGAAGAATGGAAACAGCATCTGTTTGCAATACGGGAGTTGACGGGACGGGAGATCAAGCGGAAATATGCGCGTTCACGGCTTGGCATCCTGTGGAGCGTGTTAAATCCGCTGCTCTCAATGGCAGTCATGTCCCTGATTTTTTCGACGATGTTCCGGCGTTCGATCGAGAACTATCCGATTTATAATCTGACCGGTTCCATTCTGTGGACATTGTTTTCCGGAGGAACGAACACGGCAATGACCGCACTGGTCGATAACAAAACGCTCCTGCTCAGGGTCCGGCTGCCGAAACAATTGTTTGTTTTTTCGCGCATTTATACAGCGCTCATAAATTTTGGCTATACCTGTGTTGCTTATGCGGCGATGCTTATCATATTCCGGATCAGACCGACGGTGTATATGCTGTTGTTTCCGCTCGATGTGCTGCTGCTTTTACTGTTTACAATGGGAATCAGCTATATTCTTTCCGTCTGCTATGTTTTTTTTGCGGACGTGAAGTACTTATACAGCATTGTGCTGACGCTGTGGATGTATCTGTCGGCGCTGTTCTATCCGGTGGAAGGATTATCCGTATGGATGCAGAGAGTGCTCGGTATAAACCCGGTCTATTTGAGTGTGGCGATCGCGCGCGGTCTGATGATGTATGGGGTGATGCCGGATGCAGTGCTGTGGATCCGGCTGTCTATTGCCGCAGTGCTGAGTTTCGTGATCGGTTATGGCATATTCAAAAAGTTTGAAAATCGGGTCATGCAGTATATTTAGGGGAGCGTATTTTTGGGATGCGTTGAAAAGCCATGAGCGGCAGAGTGACAGAATCCGTTTATACAGGTTTCGGAAGGCGGAGGAATGGGTATGGGCGTTGACATGATACCTGAAAACAGCATCGCGCCGGAGACGGAGTGGAAAGCGGTTTTGCTAAAGCTGTTTAGAGAATTGGTGGACAGCAACAGGACGCTTTTGATTACATCGGGAATTTTGCTTTTTTTGCTCGTGGTATTCGTGATAGGGCTCTATCTCATCATCCGGCAGGAAAAAAGACTGCAAAAGAAGCTGAAGGCGCAGGCGGATGAGCGGGTGAATGATACGGAGGATTTTGATTGGATCGAACTGGAGGGGTTCGAATGGATTGATCTGGAAGATACGGGTAAATTCCCGAACGAAGTGCTTGCGGGCATGAAAGAAGAGTCCGGCAAAAACGGTGAAAAACAGCAGGAGAAGACGAAGAAAGAAGCGGCGGAGACACAGGGGAAAGCGGAAGGGCAGGATAGCACAAAGCAAGTGTACCGGGAGCCGGAGGAAGAAGCGGCGGAGCATGAGAATAAAGAAGAAGCTCCTGTCATCAGAGTCAACGACGTGACGATGAGGTTTCAGGTGATGAGCAGAAGCATTTCGAGCATGAAAGAATATGTGATCAAGCGGATCAGACGCCAGGTGAGGCGGCGTGAGCTGTTTGCCCTAAATCATGTGAGCTTTGAGGTCAGACGCGGCGAGGTGGTCGGCATCATCGGTACGAACGGCGCCGGGAAAAGTACGTTGTTAAAGATCGTGTCCGGCGCATTGAGGCCGACAAGCGGGAACGTGGAGGTTGATCACAGGAAAATCCAGATTTTGACGCTCGGAACGGGATTTGATGTGGAATTGACTGCTCGTGAAAATGTGTATCTGAACGGTTCCATTATCGGCTATACAAAGGAATTCATCGACGAACATTACGACTGGATCGTTAATTTTGCGGAGCTGGAGGGCTTTATGGAGGAAAAAGTGAAGAATTTTTCCTCCGGTATGGTCTCGCGCCTCGGTTTTGCGATCGCGACGGCCGGGGACGCGGCGGAAATCTTAATCTTGGATGAAGTACTGAGCGTCGGGGATGAATTTTTCCGCAAAAAGAGCATGGAAAGGATTAAGGAAATGATCCACGGCGGCTCGACGGTACTGATCGTGGCGCACTCGATCGGGACGATCATCGAGCATTGCACGAAAGCGGTCTGGATCGAGAAGGGCGAGCTCAAAATGGTGGGCGATCCGGAAGCGGTTTGCGGGGCGTATCGGGGGATGGAGAGGTAGGGAGGGTATGTAGGTATATAATTTATAAAAATTAGAGGAGATAATATTTGATGAAAGAGAAAAAAGCAGCAAAACTTTTAGTTTGTTACCATAAGCCCGATACTCTGATTAAGGATGAAATAATAACTCCCATTCATGTGGGCAGGGCAGTAATGAAAAGAAAATTGCTATCTGACGACCCCAGACTTAAATGGATGATTGATAATATGATAGGTGACGATACGGGAGAGAACATTTCGCTACAAAATCCTGCCTACAATGAGCTTACAAGTCTTTATTGGGCTTGGAAAAATTATGACAAATTAGATGATCCCGATTATATCGGTCTTATGCATTACCGCCGTCACTTCGTTCTTAAAGACGGCGAAATAAAGATTTATGGTATTAACGAAATGGAATCACCATATTATTTCGATTATATAAATTATTCTCCTGAAAAGCTGCTGGAGTTGTTGGAGGATTGTGGATTTATATGTCATTTGGGAAAGGTTGACGGCATTTACAAACACTATCTTGCAAATCATAGAATTGAAGATATGGAGTTGGCTTTGAAGATATTGGGAGAAAAATATCCTCAATATTCTAAACTCGCACGTGAATACATGGCGCAGGATATAGGCAATTTCTGCAATATGTTTATCTTTCCAAAAGAAATGTTTTTTGAGTATTGCGAGTTTATCTTCTCTATTTTGGAGGAATTTTCCAATCGTACGGATATTTCAGAGAAGCGGTTTTTCATATCGGAGAGATTAACAGGAATTTTTATTTATGAAAAGATGCAAAAAGGACTTAAATATAAGGTGCTTCCTATAAATTTTGTCGAGGAAAGAACAAATGTTCCGATTGCTTATCCTTTAAAAAATGACAATCTTTATGCTGTTTTACTTTCAATGGTTTCTGTCCTTGAAAATGGCGACAATAACACGAATTTTTCCTTTTACTTGATACACGACAATTTAGTGGACAGCAAAATAAAGGAGAAATATTATTCACTTTGTAAGAAGTACAAATTTTGTAAGATAGAATTTGTGGAATCGGAACTTACACCCCAATATTACCCGTTGGAGGTGTCGGAAAAGCTACCTAAGATAAAGAAGCTTATTTATCTTAATGAAAAAACAGTTGCAATGCGCGATTTGTCGGAGTTTTTTAGAACCTGCAACGTGGACGATTATTACATAAGCGGAATTCCCAAGAAATATGCCGAAAACGAATCAGATCGCAGACAGCTTTCCGACGATATTTTTGTGCTTAACTGTGCACGTTTCAGAAAGCATAAGCTATATAACAAGGCTTTGAAAATGATAGCCGAAACCCCTGGCATTGAAATACTTAACAAACTTTGTGACAGCAATATCGGTTATTTTGCAGAATGGTTTATCACGGTTGCAGGCACTGAGGATACCTATAATCATGTAATTTCCTCTAAAAGCAAAAGTCGAGGACAAATGCAGCTTGAAGCATTGCGAAAGCCGTTGTTGTGTTATGGGGAAAATCGCCCGTGGACAAATATTCAAGGTATTTACAGCAATTTTTGGTGGAATTATACGACAAAAACACCATTTCTATTTAAATTTCCGGAAACAAATGTATTTGAAATCGAGGATTTGCTGAACGAACAGCAAAGAGAAATAAATCATATTGCCTGTATAAACAAAAAAATTTGCGTAAATGATTTTATAGATGTCCTTCCAATAGATAATTACAGTCCCTTGTCTGTGGCTTACGAAGACTGCATGATAATCAAAAAAAAGTATGAGGAATATGAAAAATCTATAGAGAGATTTGAAAATTATCAAATCACCTTAGTTCCTTATAATGAGAAAAGGCAAGAAAATTTGGCAATGGCACTTAAAATAAAGAGATATTATAAGCAATATGGGTTTAAACGCACAGTCAAGCGGATATTTGAAAAATTTAGCGGAAAGTAAATTTGGAGGAAAAATGGCAAAGGTTTCGGTTTTAATACCTGTTTATAACGTTGAAAATTATATTGAACAATGTCTTGAAAGCGTTATCGCTCAAACTCTTAAGGATATTGAGATTATTTGTGTAAATGACGGATCAACTGATTTTTCATTAGATATCTTAAAAAAATATGCGGTAAAGGATTCGCGAATCAAAATTATCAATAAGGAGAACGGAGGTCTTCCTTCCGCAAGAAATGCTGGGCTCGATGCTGCGACTGGAGAATATATATCATTTGTTGATTCTGACGATTATGTTCAATCAAATATGATGTCGGTGCTTTATAAAAATGCAAAGAAAACTAAGGCAGAAATAGTAATATGTGGCGCAAATGTTTTTCCAGAAACGCCTCGCGCAGACAGTTGGTTCTATCAGGCGCTTTCTCCAGAACGAAAATTTTATGAGGTATGTAGTGATGAGCTTTTGTTTGAAAATCGCGCGTCGCGCCCTTTTATTTGGAGAATCTTTGTAAAAAGAGATTTAATTGAAAGAAATCATTTCCGTCTAGATGAAAACATACACATTGGCGAAGACAATGCTTTTCAATTTAGGATATATCCGTTTGCAAGGATCATGCTTTCAGATAAAATATCCGAGGGCGCCCGATTTATTAATCTTACAAGTTTTGCTACATCCACTTTCAATGGGTGGATGAACTTGACAGGCAGTTTTTACGCGCGTGAAGGTTTTTGGAGAAATATGATGTTGGCGAGTACCGACTTTATTGGTAAAGACCCTTGGGTGTGCTTTGATTGGATCAGGATTTGGGAGGAATAAGGATGATAGAGAATAAGCCCGTATGGGCCGTTATTTGTGGAAATATTAGGCAGGAATTTGAATTCTATTCGGTCATTGCCTGGCTTTGTGAGCAACGCTCAAAAGGATATGTCAATGGCATCGTGTTCTCTACTTGGCACTATGAAATAGACAGAATTCCGCATTTAAGGGAAAAGTTAAATTTTCTTGATATAAAGACGGTGGAAACGGTTATGCCTCCGGAAGAGGCGGGAAAATATTTGAATATGAATTTTATGCGTCAGGGCACACAGCTTTTGAACGGTATATGCGCTGTGCCTAATGATGTTTTTGTGCTTAAATGTAGGACGGATTTTTGTATGACCTTACTTAAAAAAACGTCCGAGATTTTAATGGGTAAGAAAGAGTTTACTATATCGAATTATGGACAAATTAGATTTCCATTACAATATAAAATAGCAGTTTTTGAGTTTTCCGTCAGTGCACCTTTTATTTTTAATGATACCGTATACTTGGGCTATAAGGGGGATATCCTTAAAATGCTGCTTTTTGAGGATGACTATATTCGGTATTCAGACTTTTTTTGGCCAGATTCTATTTTTTTTTGGAATCCGTTTAAGAACTCATTTAAGATTATTCAAAATTTTCTGTTTCACATTAATTATTGGGAATTAAAAAGATACTTGGATGATCCGATTCTGACAAATAGCAACATACAAATACCACAGTTCCTGCTCTCCTTTTTTGCTTTTTATTTCATTTTGATCAAATGCTGTTTTTTAAAGATAGAGGATACAGTTGAAGCTGTTGAAATCAAAAATGCTGATATTACTGACATACTATTTAAGAATAACAATTCTAATATATTAAAGACATGGGCTACTTTCATGAAATCGGACAGATGGATTGATGCGTTTATTCGCGGAGATATTGATCAATCTGAAAACAATATCAGGTTTTACCAAGAAATACTTAAAGTTGCAAGTCACGAATATAACTCGAATCCGATTTTCACTCAAAAGGATTACGAAGAACTTGCCAGATTTGGAAGAGAGGCATACGGTGTTGAGCCTGCAAGATGGTTGAAACTTCCGCCAAATAGTACCTTTAAGACATCGCATAGCAGATTGAATTGTAAAGATGCATATGAAATACTTTTTTCGGAGTTTGCGCCTGACAATACTATGCTAGATGAACTGTATAATATAGCGGTAAAAGAAAAAGCAGATTTTTATTTGAGCATTTCAAAAAGAATTGATAAATTGACCGATTGGAATCGGTACGTTGCGGAATTGGCCTTGTTGACGAGTGCCCGCAGTCGCGAACCCCGCATTTTGAAATATATCGCCTATAATTTGTTAAATGGGAATTTTAGATTACAAAATGTTGAATCAGCGAAATTTGTTTTTGAACGTTATAAAGTGGGTGTAGCTTTTTATAGGCCGCCGTATAAAGCGGACAAATTATCAGCCATCTATTACTATGGTAAGTATGTAGAATGCGAGAATGATCTTTACATCGTTACAAGGTTTTCTGTTTCTTTACTTGCGGCGTATGAAATAGAAAATGATAAGCGGTCTTTTACGCCCGAGGAATTTCGCGAGGTAATGGCATATATCGTCAACGCAAAAGTATCCGAGAAATGCGATGATGGAATTTTGAATATGATTAGATCGTTATGCGAAATATGCGATAAATGTCCGCTATCAAAGAAAACAATTGCTTTTCTGATTAAAAATAACGCGGATGTTTTGAGTATAGTTAACAAATCGTTTGGTTTTGGAGGTGATGCTTCTTGAAAATTTTAGCGCACCGGGGAATGTGGTCTAATGAGGAAGAAAAGAATACCCTAACGGCATTGGAACGTGCGTTTCAATTCGGATATGGAATTGAAACAGATATTCGCGATTTTAATGGAAAGATTGTAATTTCTCACGACCCAGCTAATACGAGTAGTCGCCCGCTAGCCGAACTTTTAAGAAATTGGAAGAAATATGAAAGCCGTCCGTTGCTCGCTTTGAACATAAAGGCGGACGGATTGTATCTCTATCTTGAGGAAATATTCAAGCAATACGGATTAACGAAAAATGACTATTTCCTATTTGATGCGTCCGTACCCGAGCAATATGTTTATTTGAAGCGAGGCTACAACATCTTCACCCGTAGCAGTGAATTTGGTGAGAAAATGCCTTTTTGGGAGAGTAGCAAAGGCGTATGGCTGGATCAGTTTACCGAATGCGGTCATATTATGGATGTTTTACCGAACATCTTCGATTCGGGGAAGCGGATTGCTATTGTGTCGCCTGAGTTGCATAGACGTGATAATCGACGGATGTGGGAATTCCTCTATCAATATAAGGATAGAGAGAATCTGATTTTGTGTACGGATATTCCTAAGAAAGCGGAGGAGTTTTTCAAATGAAAAAGATAAAAGCAGTTATTTTTGACATGGACGGTACGCTGATAGATGCTAAAGAATGGCATTATGAAGCACTTAATCAGGCACTTGGACTGTTTGGTTATGAAATAACAAGATACGAACATCTGGTTACATACGACGGACTTTCAACGGCGGATAAACTGTCAATGGTGACTCTCGAAAAGGGGCTTCCCCAAGGTCTGCACAAGTATGTCAACGCCTTGAAGCAGGAGTATACAATGGAGAAGATATATACCTGTTGCCGTCCGATATTTATTCATGAATATGCAATTTCTAGGTTGAAAGCGGAGGGGTATCGACTTGCGGTTGCTTCAAATTCAGTACGCGCGACTGTTGATATAATGTTACAAAAGGCAAGCCTGGAGCAGTATCTTGACTTTTCTCTGAGTAATCAGGATGTGAAAAAGGCAAAGCCCAATCCTGAGATTTATAATGTTGCTATTTCCCGGCTGGACTTGTTGCCCGCAGAGTGTCTTATCGTAGAGGATAACAAAAATGGTATTGCAGCGGCAATGGCGTCTGGCGCAAATGTTATGCGAGTTGATTCAATTCACGATGTGAATTATGAAAACATTCGCAGAAACATATTGAGATGTGAGGAGGAGTAGTATGAAGATTCTGATACCAATGGTAGGTAGCGAGTTAAAGAATAACGTCACGGGAAGTCCGTACTGTACCGCGTTGTATGAGATTGGACGAAAAACAATCCTTCAGCATATCGTCGAGCCTTTGGCAAAGTTAGACGGCGCAGAATTTGTATTTATTCTTGACAAGAAAAGTGTTGAGAAATACAGACTTGATAGTGTGATAAAGTTGTTGCTCCCGAACGCAGCAATCGTAGTCGCTCAGGGCAAGACTAAAGGTTCGGCGTGTAGTTGTCTGCTTGGAATGGATTATTTAGAACCAAAGGAACCGCTTATCATTGTTGGCGGAGATCAGCTTATAACTGCCGATCTGCGGGATGCAGTAGATACTTTTGCACGAAACGACTGGGACGGCGGCGTGATAACATTCAGCGATATTCACCCGCGCTGGTCGTATGTAATGCTTGATAACAATGGCTTTGTTATCGAGGCGGCGGAAAAGCATCCTATAAGCAGCAATGCGACAACAGGATTTTATTATTTTAAGCACACCAAAGATTTTGTTGAGTCAGCATTTAAGATGATTAGAAAAAAGGCCGAAGTAGACGGAAATTTTTTTGTTTGTCCTGTCTATAATGAAATGGTTTTAGCGCGGAAGACAATTGGAACCTACAGGATTGAAAAAGAGCAGTATTATAATTTCAATCACTTCAAAGGAATTGAACTTTATGAAGAGTATTATAGAAAGGGCAGATTAGGATGAAAATCGAAAAGTTATCTAACATGATAAAAGGCTGGTTCATTGGGAATTTCGAGCCGACGCTTTGCAAAACCAACGACGTTGAGGTTGCCGTCAAATCTTACAAAGCGGGAGATTATGAAGCGGCACATTATCATAAAATAGCGACCGAGATCACAGTTGTTATTTCGGGCACGGTGAAAATGAGCGGCGTGGAGTATGTCGCAGGCGATATTGTCGTAATGGAACCGAATGAAACAACGGATTATCTTGCGGTAACGGACAGCATAAATGTTGTTGTAAAAATTCCAGGTGCAAATGATGACAAGTATTTAAGGGAGGACTGATATGATAAACACTGTAATTCCGATGGCAGGGCGCGGAAGCAGATTTGTAAACGCGGGATATAAACTTCCGAAGCCGTTGATAGACATAAATGGGAAGCCTATGATTGAGGTGGTCGTCAACAATCTTCGCCCCAACTGCGAACATAGATTTGTTTTCCTGTGCCTTGAGGAGCACATAAAGCAGTACGATCTTGAAAGCAAACTGAGTACGATTGCACCAGATTGCGTTATAGTTCCTGTATCTCAGGTGACCGAGGGCGCAGCGTGTACAGTTCTTCTTGCCGAGAAGTATATAAATAATGATGACAGAATGATGATTGCAAATTCCGATCAGTATGTTGATATTGACATCAATGATTATTTGGAGGTGGAAAATGGCGTGGACGGTTTGATAATGACTATGACAGCTAATAATCCGAAGTGGAGTTTCATTAGGTATGATAAAAATAATCTTGTTACTGAAGTACGCGAAAAGGTGGTTATTTCTGAGGAGGCGACTGTCGGTATCTATAATTTTGTGAAGGGTTCTGACTTTGTATACGGTGCGCATGATATGATAGACAAAAAGATTCGCGTCAATAACGAGTTTTATGTTGCGCCGGTTTATAATCAGCTCATTGAAAGTGGTAAGCGGTTTAAGTTTTACAATATTGGTTCAGAGAATAACGGTATGTATGGGTTGGGTATACCAGAGGATCTAAGTAAATTTCTCGCAAGTGATCTCTCGAAAAAAATATAGAGAGAAATTCGATGATAATAACACGGAAAACAATAAATTTGCTTAACAAAAGTTGTGTTTACAACATGGGAAATGGAACAAATAGGTCGTAACTGGAGGATAGTGTGAAGTCAAAAGCGTGTCTGCATGTGGATTTACAAGTTTTTGAATGCAGTGGAACGGAGATTTCAATGAGAAACGACGTTATCATAGCGGTTAACATATGCACTTATCAGAGAATGCAGCAGGTACATAAAAATTTAGAAAAAATCTGTCACTCTGCTTTTTTTGATAAAAAAGCGGAAGGATATTATGGACGACTGCATGTGTTTATCACAGATAATGCAGGAGAATGGGAGGAGAGTGAAAACACGTTTATCCATATCAGAAGAAATCCGTCGGGAAACACTGGCGGATCAGGGGGATTTCAGTATGGGGTCATGTCGATTAGGGCATATCCGATTAGGTTTTCCCATGTTCTTTTTATGGATGACGATGTGGAATTTGAATTGGAAAGCTTTTATCTATTATTTGAATTTTTGCGTTCTGTGGAGAAGGAAAACATGGAGCGTCCGATTGCAGGAAGAATGTTCTGTGCGGATGAGCCTGAAGTGCAGTATACAGCAGCGGAAGTTTGGAATGGAGGTGATATACAGCATATCGGGTTTCGGAAAAGCATAAAAGAAGTAGAAAAGGAGCCGGATGTCGAGTATTGTGCCGGAGCGGATTATGGAGGATGGTGGTTTTGTTGTTTCCCATATAGTTTTGTTGCAGAAAATGATATTATGCCCTTTTTTATTCACTGCGATGATGTAGAATATGGTCTGCGGTGCGGAAAGAAGCCGATCATTTTGAAGGGAGTGCAGGTTTGGCACAAGACGTATGAGTATCGGCAGAAGCCAATTATTCATTATTATGATACGAGGAATCCGCTGTTTGTGAACGAAAAGTATGCTCTGCTTCCTGAACCACAGAAAATGCTTGAATCATGGAAAAGGAAGATCACTCGGTTCCATATAAAAGGGGATTATGCATCCGAATATTATGCGATTAAGGGAATGGGGGATTTTCTAAAGGGGGTCAATTGGTTGTATGCGATTGACCCAGAAAGAAAACATAAACGTTTGCAAAAAGCCCAAATTCACAAATACAAAAATGCGATATTATGGCGTGTTACAGAGAGAAAATTAAGGAAGAAATATCATATTCTGTGAGGGGGGTTGAAAGCATACATTATCGCTTTAAGATCAGACGCCCGGACTGCCTGCCGTGTCCTGTTGCGAGCGCCGTCTGCTTTAGATAGGACATGGACAGACGGCGCTTGTCAGGGAATGTTTTTCTTGGCTATTGACAGATATTCACGGCTGGAAAGATACCCTAATCCTTGTGCGACAGCGCTTCGATCTGTGCCCGTAGCAGTGCTAACTCCGCAGCCTGCTCAGCGATCGTGTTATCCTTTTCAGAGATAATACTGTCCTTTTCAGTAAGGGCGTTGTCTTTTTTGACGAGAGCGCTGCCCATTTCAGCGAGAGCGCTATCCTTTTCAGCGAGAGCGTTTGCCTGTTCGGCGAGAGCGTTTGCCTGTTCGGCGAAGGCTTTTTCTTTCTCTGCGAAGGCTTTGTCCAATTCCGCATATTTTTTCTCGCGCTCCGCCTCCCGCTCCTGCCTGCGCTTCTCGACCGCCTCCGCCTCCATCCTGCGGCGGCACTGCTCGGCGACCTCCCGGTTCTCGGAGAGCAGGTAGATGGCGTCGGATACTTTTTGAAACAGAATGTCTTCTTCGGCTAACATTTGAAATTCCTCCCATGTGGTGGCTTTGAAAGCGGCAGCCCATTTAGTCAGTCCGGACTGCCTGTCGTGTTCGGTTGCGAGTTCCGTCTGCGTCAGGTTCAACACCGACAGGCGGAATTTATGGCTGAATATTTCATGCGTTGTCTCGTTTGCCATATAGTAATGGCTGTAAAACTGTTCCTGCACATGCGGCGGACCGAAGTTCAGAATGCCGATGTGGTGGGCGGGCTTCACGGAGAGATAGTCCGCGCCCGTCTCAAGGTTGTTAAAGGTTCTGCACAGATAGTACAGGGAGCGCTCCGCCCAGTCTCCCTCGTTCCTGACCTGCATCTCTAAGTTGATGAGCCTGTCATCGTTTAAGAGGAGCCGGATGTCG
The DNA here is from genome assembly GCA_023663615.1 of Clostridium sp. Lineage (GTDB taxonomy): Bacteria > Bacillota > Clostridia > Lachnospirales > Lachnospiraceae > DLAJ01. Next base: position 18,262 of record JAMPHA010000007.1, read on the forward strand.
AGGATCGTGTCCTTGCTTTCGACAGTGTCGCCAGGGACAAGGGTGTTCGTGATTTTGACGGTGCAGATGTCATCCGGCTTTAAGTCGAGCAGGCTGCACAGCAGGGGGTGCAGGATGTCCGGATACAACTGGAATACGACCTTGAACATGTAATCATTTGTGAGTGTGACGGGCAGCGGACCGGTCCGTTCGGATAACGAAAGATACGGTGACGGGGGAAGAAAAGATGTGTTCTGGGACATAGGAGTCCTCCTTTCAAGAAGTGAGTGGATAGACGGGAACAGAATGCGGATACCGGTCTTAAAGCCGGAGCAGCCGCGGCGCCGTCCGTGATGTTTTGCGAAAGCCGCAGGCTGTCGCAGGATAGAAGTGAGATAAGAATGCGGGGCAGAACGCGCCGCATGGAAAAGAACCCACAGCCGTATGTCCGTGACACGGACAATCCGAATAAGGACAGTGTAGCAGGGGTTCTGCAATGTGGCAATATACACTTTTCACAAAGATTACGGGGAGAAAAAGGGCGGATGATGAAGAGAAAAGTCCGGCATTTTGAACAGAAAATGCGGGATAAATTGTGCGGTTTGCGAATAAAATGCGCTTTGTCGCGCCGATGGAGAGAGTTTGGCGAGAAAATGAATGTCATTTGACGCAAAAAGACAGCGCTATTTTGCACAAATACCGAAAAAGTGAGGGCAGGCTATGCGTATGACACTCTATCAAGTATTGGTGAACCGAAAAGACGGGATAAGAGAGCGTTATCACCGGATGCATGACGGTGCCGTGGGAATCAGAAGAATTGTTTCGTGGGGCTGGCTTTTGTGGCTCAACCTTTGTTATTATTTATTTTTTTGCCGATTTTTGGGAAAGTCTGTAAAAACGATGATGTATGAGGAAAAGAGGATTCCGCTGAAAAAAAGCGAGTCGGAAATTGCCTGTGAGAAATGTGATGCGGACGGTTACGCGGCACGCCTGATGCAGTATGACCTGATTTCGTTCGACCTTTTTGATACGCTGATATTTCGTCCGTTTTCTGCGCCGGGGGATCTGTTTTTTTTGCTGGGCGAAAAATTAAATTTCCCGGATTTCAAACGGATACGCATGGAGTCAGAGACACTGGCGAGAGCGGAAAAGCATGAGGAGAGCGGGTCCTGGGAGGTGAATCTGGATGAGATATGGAGCGTGATAGAGCGGGAGACAGGACTTTCAGCCGCAGCGGGCGCGCGTCTGGAATGCGAACTGGAGCTGGAATTGGATTATGCCAATCCGTTCATGCGTGATGTGTTCGGGCGGCTGTGTGAAAACGGGAAGCCGATCGTCATATTGTCCGATATGTATCTGCCGGAGCAATTTCTTGAACGGCTGCTGATAAAAAGCGGGTATCACAATGTGATTAAGGTTTTTGTTTCAAGCAGCTATCGGAAAAGCAAATGGGACGGAACGCTGTTTTCTGCTGCAAAAGAAGAACTTCAAAAGAAGTTCGGAGAGGAAATCCGCCTGATCCATGTCGGAGATCATCTGCACAGCGATGTGAAAATGGCAAAAAAGCACGGTTTTGCGGCATTGCATTATCCGAATGCGGATTCGTCAGGGATGATATATCGCGCGCAGGATATGTCGGCGTTGGTCGGGGGAGCATACCGGGGAATTGTTGATCATCATCTGCATACGGGATGGAAGCGTTATTCCATGGAATATGAATACGGTTATGTTTATGGCGGAATCTTTGCGCTCGGATACTGCACTTTCCTGCATGAGTATGTAAAAAAGAATCAGATTGACAGATTGTTGTTTTTTTCCCGCGACGGTGATGTTCTGAAGAAGGTTTATGACATGCTTTATCCGGGCGGACAAACCTGTTATGTGTACTGGTCGAGGGCGGCGGCGCTGAAATTGACGGCGGACGAGAATCGCTATGATTTCTTTCGGCGTTTTTTGTATCATAAGGTGAACAAAAAGAAAAACATAAGGCAGATTTTGCGTGAGATGGAGTTGGAGCCGCTGTTGACGGGGAATGGAGAAAAAGCGGAAGAGCTGCTGACGGATAAGAATGTCGGAGAACTGAAGCGCTTTCTTCTGCGGCATTGGGATGAGATTTTGGCGGTATATCAGGAGCAGCGTGAGGCGGCGAAACGATATTATGCGCAGATCCTTGACGGATGCGGCAGGGCGGCGGCAGTGGATATTGGCTGGGCAGGCAGCGGGTATATGGCGCTGCGCACGCTTGTAGAGGATGTGTGGAAGTTTCCGTGCAGGCTCACGGGAATTCTTGCGGGCACGAATACCTTACAGAATGCGGAGCCGGATATTGCCGAGCCGCAGATACAGTCGGGCAGGCTGGTGAGCTATTTGTTTTCACAGGCGCATAACCGGGATTTGCTGAAAAAGCATGATCCGGGCAGGGATGACAATGTTTACTGGGAGCTCTTAACGGCGTCTCCGACAAGACAGTTTTTAGGTTTTGCTCTTTCTGAAAGCGGGGAGCGCGGGGACGACGGGCGGCAGGGTCTGGGGATTACCCTGCGTTTCGGCAATGCGCCTGCAAATCAGGCGGGATGCGTACAGATTCAAAACGGCATTATGGATTTTGTAAAAGAATATCGACAGCGGTTTTCGGCGTATCCGTACATGTATGCGGTCAGCGGCAGGGACGCATATGCGCCGATGCTGGCGGCGGAGGGAAATCACGGACGATACCTGCGGCAGATCGCGGGGCGTTTTGGGATGGAGATTGAGGTTTCGTGTGAGGGTGAGATCGTATGCCGGAGTATGTAATCTTATTTACAAAAGAATTATTTGGATATATAGAGCATTATGGTTTGACTGCGGTGGTCATTGGCGTGACCGGCGGCGTCATCTTTGTATCTGCCTCGATTTCGCATGGGTACCGGCGCGGCAGAAGGGCAGAGGGAAAGCGTTTATTTGAGCGGGGGCTGCTGATCGCCCTGTTTTTGTCGTATTTGGCGATGCTTTTGGCGATCACGATCTTTTCGAGGGAACCGGGGAGCATTACGGCGGTGAATTTAAGATTATTTGATACGTTTCATTATAAGCGCTTCACAGTGGAAAATGTGCTGCTGTTTGTACCGTTTGGTTTTCTTTATTATTTTTTATTCCATGAAAAATGGAGGCGCGTATATCTTGCGGGAACGACGGGGATGCTTGTGAGCGTCGGTATTGAAATCACACAATACATGACAAGCCGCGGCGGAGCGGAGCTGGATGATATTTTGACCAATACGGCGGGAATGCTCTGCGGATATGCCTTTGCGGCACTGATGCGCTATGCATGGGGGAAGGAAGCGGACGGGTAGAATTTGTATATTATTCCTAAAATAGTCTTGACGTAGGGTATAAATCTTTGTATAATCAGCACAAAGCATATATTCTTTGACGGAGTTGTTCAAGGCTGTCTTATGCGCATTCGGGATTTATGCGGCATCCGGTGCGGGTACTCAGATTCCAAATGCGATTAGCCAATCTTTGGGCAATCCGTGTCAGACGGCGCTCTGCCGTTTCTTAAAAGATGGGAAATTTCGTGACCTGTGAAGAATTGCGTGATCAATTCTTCGAAAGGACGCGAAGCATCCTTTTTATGCCGATCAGAACAGGCATTCTTTTGTAATCTATGCTTTTATCCACAACCAATTAGAAAGGCATAGTGCACGAAAGAAAAAGGGGCGGGCAGCCTCCTGTTTTCCTGCACTATGGGAACAGGAGGAAACGAATGAGAAATGTAAGGAAACTGGAAGAACTGAACTTAGTAGATGACTTTCTGGCAAACAGCCTGACAAGTCATGCGGTGTACGGGGAGCCTGCGGCGCGGTGCATCCTCGAATGCATCTTAGGCAGGAAGATCGGAAAGCTGAAAGTCACCCCACAGCGCGCCGTACCGGGTGAGGACACGGACAAACACGGCATCCGGATGGATGTGTATCTTGACGAGGAAGACGGGGAACTCTTTGACCTAGAACCCGACAACAACGGCGGAGAGAATGACGTTGCGTCGCTCCCGAAACGGGTGCGGTTCTACCATGCGAAACTGGATGCGGGCTGCCTGAAAGCAGGTGTGGAGTATGCGGAGTTACGGAATGTGATCGTGATCTTTATCACGACGTATGATCCGTTTGGCTTGGACCGGATGGTTTACACGGTCAAGAGCGGCTGCATTGAGGTTCCGGAACTGCCGTATGAGGACGGGGCGCGGACGATTTTTCTTTATACGAAAGGAACCGAAGGAAATCCGCCGGAAGACCTGCGGGAGCTTCTATACTACATGGAGCACACGTCAAAGGAGAATGCCAAAACAGAACGTTTGCAAGAGCTGCACGAAATGGTGACGGCGGTGAAGCGTGACGGAGAGGTAGGGCTGAATTATATGAAGAGTTATGAGATTGAACAGCGGAGATGGAAAGAGGGACGAGAAGAAGGGATAGAAGAAGGACGGGAGCAGGGACTTGCTGAGGGAAAAGCGGCAGGTCTTGCCGAGGGACGGATACAGGCGAAGATCAGCGACATTCTCGACCTGCTTGAAGAGTTGGGCGACGTTCCGCCTGCTCTGCGGGAAACCATCTCTGCGCAGGAAGATGAAGCAATCCTCCGCACATGGCATAAGCTGGCGGCGAAAGCGGAGAGTATTGAAGATTTTTTGAAATGCCTGGAGGCATAGAGAGGCAAGTGAGTGCCGCGATTGAAATCACACAATACATGACAAGCTGCATCTAAAATATAGAACCTTTGCGGCCGATTATAAGATACAGTAAGGCAGGATGGTCATTCGCTGAAATGAGGAGGTGCTTTTGTGAACGTTCATGAGATCGATCAGATGAATCAGCATTCCTTGATTGATTTTTTATTCGGGAAAAAGGACATCAAGAGAGAACATAAGGCGGATCGGGGAAGGACGGCAAAAAGGGACAGCTTTGAGCTAAGCATGGAAGGGGCGGAAATGCTGGCGGAGAACAATCGGCGTGCGGCGACGTCCTGTAACAGGAAAGTCGATCAGTCGATCGATCTGCTGGCGTATATAGAGGAAGCCAGACGCGCGAACAAAGAGGCGGTAGACCATGCGGGTAACGAGATTAAATCCAATAACATGGATGTTTATCAGGAAACCTATCATGTGTTTAAGAAGGCGTTGATAGATAAGTATACAAAGCTGGCGGATGAGGCAAGGTCCCATGCCGATCCGGAGGAGTATCTTCTAAAAAAATACCGCAACAAAAGCTGCGCATGGTATGCGGCGGACTTAACCGATCGGGAACGGGAGATCGCATATCATTATGAGCGCCAGATGCTGGAGACAGGTACGATCAAAGGGGTGCAGTTTCAGGATTCTCTGTTTCGGGGCATTTTAGTGAAAGAGGAGACGGACATCGCCAGAGTGGCTTTTAACAGGCAGATGGTGAACGCGCAGATCGGCAATATCTTTCAGGAGAACGGGATTGAGCTGCGGGAAGGCGAGCAGTGTGTCTTTTCCGTCGATCCGTATTCTTATCGCATTTCGGTTTCGGGCGTTGAGGAAGAAATGAGACTGCGGATGGAAAACGCCTTAAACGTAGGAGAAAATGGAAAAAATTTGTTTTTTCATATCTACCATTGCGCCGTGCAGGATGGAGCGAACAGCAGGCAGGTAACGGAAGACGGTTCGCTCAAACATCAGGTATATCAGGATGTCCTTCAATATACGGGACTGGAGTTAAATGCATTGGAGGAACGGGGCGGATCGTACTATACAAAGGAAGGAAAAGACATTTGCGGGATCGTCTGCACTGCGATCGATGCTTCTCCCGAAATTCCGGTTTCTTTTAAGCCGCAGATGCAGGAAGCGGTCTGCGGAAGAATTCATGAATTAGCCGGGAAAGACAGGGATACGGTCAGGGATATGATTCTTCGGATTGGCTATTCGGAGGACGAATTGGTGGAAAAAGATCAGGACATTTCGTTTTCGATGAAAGCGGAAAGCTTAAGGCGGGCGTTAGAAGGGAAAGATTACATTACCATATAGTTTGTAAAAAGATAAGAAAATACCGGAAAAACGCAGGATTTTCTCGCATTCATGCATATCAGCCGGAAATAAAACGGAAGTACTGGCAGAATCGGTGCTTCCGTTTTATTGCTTTTTTTCTTATTTCATATTACAATGAATAAATCGGACGTCGAATGTCCGGCGGCTGGGTTTTGCGCGATCGCACAGCATGCAGGATGCATTTCGCGATCGTCTGTTCATAAAATGATAAAAAAGAGGAGGTTTCGATGGAAACAAAAACAGGATTCCTATTTTTGGCGGACGGATTTGAGATGATCGAGGCGCTGACGGTCGTTGACTTGTGCAGGCGCGCGGGGGTTCCGATCAAGACGGTTTCGATCATGGGAAAAAAGGAAGTGAAAAGCTCTCACAGCGTCATCGTGACGGCGGATATACTGTATGAGGAGGCGGATTTTGCATCGGCATCCATGTTGATTCTGCCGGGCGGCAAGCTGGGGACAGAACATCTGGAGGCATATGAGCCCCTCATGGAACGTCTGGACGAGTGGAATGGAGCGGGGAAAGACATTGCCGCGATCTGCGCCGCGCCGAGCATTTTTGCGCACAGAGGTTATCTTAAAGGAAAGGACGCGTGTTCATATCCGAGTTTTGAGGAACACCTTACAGCCGGGGGCGCGCGTGTCAACCAAAACGAGGTCACTGTGAGCGGGCATATGATTATGGCGCGCGGCATGGGCTGCTCGATTCCGTTCGGACTTGCGATCGTGGAGCACTTTGCCGGAAAAGAAACCGCGGAGAAGATCAAAACAAGCATCGTGTATGAGCAGAGAGCGTAAATTGAAAAATTTTATCAGAATTGTCCCAAAAGGAGTTTTATGTTAGATGTATTGTTGGACGCTGTGATCGACAGCTTAAAGATTCTGCCGTTTCTGTTCCTTGCCTATCTTGCGATGGAATGGATCGAGAGCAGGGAGAGCGAGAGAACCGTGCGCATGATCCGGAAAAGCGGCAGGTTCGGACCGGTCGTCGGCGGTGTGCTCGGCATTTTGCCGCAGTGCGGGTTTTCTGCGGCGGCGGCGAACCTATACGCGGGGCGCGTCATCACGATCGGTACGCTGCTTGCTGTGTTCTTGTCCACCTCGGATGAAATGCTGCCGATTCTTTTTTCGGAAACCGCAAACGGTCTTTCCGCGGTCGTGATCGTCAAGATTCTTGCGCTGAAAGCGGGAATCGGTATGCTGGCCGGTCTGCTGGTGGACGCCGCAGTGCGAAAAAATCATGCGGACGGGGACGGACTGCACATTCATGATCTGTGCGAACACGACCACTGCCACTGTGAAAAAGGCATTTTGTATTCGGCGGCGGTGCATACGGCGCAGATGATCGGTTTTATTTTTGCCGTGACGCTGGCACTCGGCGTACTGATTCATTTCGTCGGAGAGGATACGATTTCCGCGCTGATCTTAAACAGACCGGTACTCGGCGAACTGCTTGCCGGACTGGTGGGACTGATCCCGAACTGCGCGGCGTCGGTCGTTTTAACGCAGCTTTATGTGCAGGGCGCCATGGGCGGCGGCGCGATGATGGCGGGACTGTTCGTGTCCGCGGGAGTCGGCATTTTAGTGTTGTGCAGAACGAATCACCGTAAAAAAGAAAATGTGTGGATCGTTTCATTATTATATGTGATCGGCGTGACGGCGGGAATGCTTGTCAGCGCGCTGGGATGGCTATAGGGTGAGAAGTAGAATGCCCAAAGTGCGGGCATTCTTCATCGTGGCAATAGGCTGGGGATAGGAACAGGAGGAAACCATGAGAGACTATGTGATCGCAACAGAAAGTAACGCGGATTTGGAGGCGGCGTATGTAAAAGAGCATGACATCTGTGTCATACCGCACTATTACACGCTGGACGACGACATGTACGGCGAGGAGAAGGAGCTGACGCCGCACGAATTTTATGATGAGATGCGCGCGGGCAAAAAGGCGGGAACGATGGCGAGCAATCCGGCGGTGATCTTGGACCGCTTTGAAAAAATTGCGAATGACGGGAAAGATATTTTGTTCATCAGTTTTTCTTCCGCGTTAAGCTCCGGCATCAACAATATCAAAAACGGCGCTGACGAAGTGATGGAAGCGCATCCGGAAATGAAGATCGAGGTGATCGACACGCTGTCGGCTTCTGCGGGCGAGGCGATGATGATCCGCAAGGCGGTTGAAATGCGCGCGCAGGGAAAGAGCATGGACGAGACAGCGGCATGGGTGAGGGAAAATGTCAAATATCTGTGTGCGCTTTTTACGGTGGAAGATTTACAGTATCTCTACCGCGGCGGACGCCTGAGCAGATCGTCCGCAATCTTAGGCGGCATGATCAATATCAAACCGGTCCTGCATATCAATGACGAAGGAAAGCTTGTGCCGCTTGAGAAAGTCCGGGGACGCAAAAAATCATTGGCAGTCCTTTTGGACCGCATGGAAGAACAGATCGGTTCTTTCCGCGACAGGCAGATCATGCCCTCCGTTATTCACGGGGACTGCGAGGAGGATGCCAATGCGGTCGCACAGCAGATGAAAGAGCGTTTCGGTTTTGCGGATGTGCATGTTTCGCAGATCGGACCGAGCATCGGCGCGCATTCCGGTCCGGGAACGATCGGATTGCTCTTTCTGGGAGAAAAACGCTGAACGCCGTTCAAGATCAAAACTAAAAATTTCCAACATATTTTTTTCGCCCAAGTTCATACTAAGACCAAGATAAGCGATACAAAACACTTTGATGTCGGTTCTCGAAAAAGAAACGTTCAGATAAGTGAGCGTATCACTTATCTGAAAATAGAGGCCCATTGGGGGAAAAAAGGAAAAGTTGGAGGTGAAAAACAATGGCAAACAGCAAGTCTAAGATGGAAGTTCCTGAGGCTAAGGCAGCGATGGATCGTTTCAAAACGGAGGTTGCTTCTGAGTTAGGTGTCAACCTGAAGGAAGGCTATAACGGCGACTTGACATCCAAGGAAGCTGGTTCTATCGGCGGTGAGATGGTAAGACGTATGATCAAGAAGCAGGAAGAGTCCATGAAATAAGCCGCGCACAAAACGCGTTGACAGAATGAACATGGAGTGATCCGGGCGCCCCGAATTTTCGGGGCGCCTTTTGCGCCGTATGGACTTCGGGTGCCGAAAGCCCTGCGGTCTGCCGGATAACGTTGATAAACAGAACCTTTGGCGTCCGGGTGCCGGGGGTCTGCCGCATCCCCGAAACAATTCTTGTCATAAAGAGCTAAAATGAGTATAATTGTGTCATGTGAATGAAAAAACATACGCGGGAAACGGCGGAAAGTGTAAAAAATCAAAGATTTTTCAATCGCGGATTTGTGCCGGCGCCAGACTCGCAGGTTATGAGAAAGGCATGGTTGTTAAAATGAAAAAACGGATGGCATGGCTGCTTGCGGGATTGCTTCTTTTAAGCGCACTGACAGGATGCGGAAATGAGAAAGAGGACCGCGCGCCGGGTGATGCGCAGCAGACCCGGGAGGATACGCTGCCGGGGGATGGCGGACAGCAGGAGGACGGCACGCGGGCGCTGGTCCGCGTCGGCTCCTTAAAAGGTCCCACATCTATGGGACTGGTGTGGCTGATGGACAGGCAGGAGCAGGGGCTTGCGCAGAATGAATATACCTTTACGATGGAAGCAACGGCGGATATGCTGCTTCCGAAAGTCATTTCCGGCGAGCTGGATCTGGTGCTCGTGCCGGCGAATGTCGCATCCGTGCTGTACCATAAAACGGAGGGCGGCGTGTCGGTCATCGACATCAACACGCTCGGCGTACTCTATCTGGTGTCGGCGGATCAAAGCGTTTCCGAAATGGAGGACTTAAAAGGGCGGACGATTTATCTGACCGGCATGGGGACAACGCCCGATTTTGTGCTGCAATATCTGCTTGCCGAGAACGGGATCGCGCTCTCGGACGTGACGCTGGAGTATAAGGCGGAGGCGGCGGAGGTTGCCGCTTATCTTGCGGAGAATCCGGAGGCGGTCGGACTTCTGCCCCAGCCCTATGTGACGGCGCTTTCCATACAAAATCCTGACATTGTGCCGGTACTGGATACGACTGCGGAGTGGGAAAAGGTGCAGGGGGAATCCGGCGGTATGCTTGTCACGGGCGTGACGGTCGTGCGGAATGAATTTTTGGCGGCGCATCCCGACGCGGTCGCGGCATTTTTGGAGGAACACAGCGAATCTGCGGATTACGCGAATGAGAATGTGTCCGGGGCGGCTGCGCTTGTGGAGCATTTCGGTATCGTGGAAAAAGCGGCGGTAGCCGAAAAGGCGCTGCCATATTGCAACATCACCTGCATGACGGGGGAGGAGATGCGGTCGGCGCTGTCCGGCTATCTGACCGTGCTTTCGGGATTTGACGCTTCGTTTATCGGCGGCGGCGTCCCGGAGGATGCGTTTTATTATCTTCCGTAAGCCGATGCTTTAGAAAGGCATATTGATTTCATGAAAAAAACAATTTCCCGTGCGGCGGTCATCCTGTTCTGGCTGACCGTCTGGCAGGCCGCCGCCGTCCGGGTCGATAACCGTATATTGCTTGCCGGACCGATCGAGGTTTGCGCGCGGCTTGGAGAAGAGCTGCGGCAGACTTCCTTTTACGCCTCCGTGGCGGGTTCACTCGCGCGTATCATGGCGGGGTTCGGGATCGGTATGGCTGCGGGCGTCGCGATCGGGGCGTGCGCGTTTTTTTGGCGCGCGTTAAAGCAATTGCTGGAGCCGGTCGTTTTGGCAATGAAATCTGTTCCGGTTGCCGCGTTTGTGATTTTGGTTCTGATCTGGAGCGGTTCCAAAAACCTGGCGGTTCCGATTTCTTTTCTCGTTGTCTTTCCCTATTTTTATATTCATACGCTCACCGGGCTTGCCGAGACGGACCGTGATCAGCTTGCGTTTGCACGTGTGTGCGGCATGAGGCGTCTCAACAGGCTTTTGTACGTGTATCGTCCGGCGCTCGCGCCGTATCTGCTCAGCGCGGCGCGCGTTACGGTCGGCATGGGCTTTAAGTCCGGCATCGCGGCGGAGGTAATCGGCATTCCGGAGCCTGCGATCGGCACGAGGCTCTACATGTCCAAGGTCTATCTGGACACGGCGGGCGTGCTGGCGTGGACGGTCGTTGTGGTGCTGCTCAGCTTCCTGTGCGAAAAAATCATGCTCTTTTTACTGCGGGCGCTTTTTACGATGCACGGTAAGCCGCTGCCGGGGCGGATAAAGAGCGGCGTGAAAGCGTATGCAAGGCAGGATGCGCAGGGCGTCACGATCCCCGCCATGCGAAAGACCTATCAGGGAAAAACCGTCGTCGATCTGCCGGGGATGCGCATACAAAAAGGCGGGCGGATCGCCCTTGCGGGAGAATCGGGAAGCGGTAAGACAACGTGGCTTAAGCTGGTGATGGGACTTGTACAGCCGGACGGGGAGACGGCGGAATGTGCACCGCCGCGCATTGCGCCCGCCTTTCAGGAGGATTGTCTTTTTATGACGGAGACGGCGGCGGACAATGTGCGCATGGTCTGTGACGCGCGGGATGCGGGGCGGATACGGGACTGTCTGGAACAAATCCTTCCGGCAGGCGTATCCGGTCGGTGCGTATCGGAATTAAGCGGCGGTATGTGCAGGAGAGTCGCGGTTGCGCGCGCCGTGCTGGCAGGCGGCGATCTTATTCTTTTAGACGAACCGTTTCGCGGATTGGACGCGGAAAATAAAAAAAAGCTGGCGGCTTTCATCCTGCAAAATCAGGCGGACAGGGTGTTGATCTTTACGGCGCACGACGAGGCGGAGGCGGCGCTTCTGGAACCGGAAAAAACGGTCGCTCTGTGAACGGAAAAGGCTGCCGCAGAGAACAATCCGTTTTGCATGGCTTGACTTTATAAAATTTTTAGATTATGATAGAGACGTTTGAGCGCTTCCGGCGCTCGGACGGATACCATAGGAAACTTGAGGAGGGTAAAGTACATGAAGAAGAAACTGGCAAGAGCGGGCAGCGGTCGCAGCAATGATGATGATGGTAGCGCTGAGTGCCGTAGGATGCGGTAAGAAGGTTGAGTGTGATTTCTGCGGAGAAATGAAGAAGTGCAAGACCGAGACATTCTTTGGCGAGGAGATCCATTACTGCAGCGATTGCGAAGCGGAGATTAACGCTTTGTTCCAGTAATCCAACGCGGGATTCCGGAATGAAAAGGAAAAGAAGAATCCAGATCAGAGAGAGGCAGCGGACGGAAACGGCCGCTGCCTTTTTTTGCGCGGCAGGCAGAGAAGCAAAGTGTTTCCGGAGCCGTTATCGTGCTTGCACGAGCGGAGGCACAGGAAAATCTGCGCCGCGCTTTTGTACCGCGCTTTTGTACTGAAAAAAATACTGGTCTTTTCAGGAAAACTATGCTATACTTTTACAATGACTATGCGTATGGGGTTAGATGCCCAGCGGTATGAAGGAGGAAAAACGCAAAATGAGTTTACAGGTTGAAAAACTGGAGAAAAATATGGCAAAACTTACGATCGAGGTTTCTGCGGAGGAATTGGGCAAAGCGATTGAATCCGCATACCAGAAGACGAAGAATAAAGTCAGCATTCCGGGATTCCGTAAGGGCAAGGTTCCCCGTAAAATGATAGAGCAGATGTACGGCAAGGGCGTGTTTTATGAGGACGCCGCCAACGAGTTGATCCCGCAGGCATATGCGGAGGCGCTGGAGGAGTGCGGGGAGGAGATCGTTTCCCAGCCGTCCATTGAAGTGACACAGATCGAGGAGGGCAAGCCTTTTATTTTTACGGCAGCCGTTGCATTAAAGCCGGAGGTTTCCCTCGGTAAATATAAAGGCGTACAGATCGAGAAGATTTCCACCGAGGTAACGGACGAGGAGATCGACGCTAAGATCAATGAAGAGAGAGAGAGCAATGCGCGTGAGATCACGGTGGAAGACCGTGCAGTTAAGGACGGCGATATGACGGTCCTTGATTTTGAAGGATTTGTGGACGGCGTGGCGTTTGCGGGCGGCAAGGGTGAGAACTATCCGCTGACGATCGGTTCCGGCGCGTTTATTCCGGGCTTTGAGGAGCAGCTGATCGGTGCAGAATTAAATAAAGAGATCGAAGTGAACGTGACGTTCCCGGAGGATTATCAGGCGGAGGAACTCAAGGGCAAGGCTGCCGTATTCAAGTGCACGGTCAAGGAAATCAAGGAAAAAGAACTTCCCGATCTGGATGATGAGTTCGCAAGCGAGGTTTCCGAATTTGAGACCATGGCGGAGTACAGGGAAGATGTAAAGAAGAACCTGGCAGAGAAGAAGGAAACCGAGGCAAAGGATAAGAAGGAGGAGGCGGTCATCGAGGCGATCATCGCGGACGCCAAGATGGATATTCCCGATCCGATGCTGGAGACGCAGCAGAGACAGATGGTGGAAGATTTTGCACAGCGCCTTTCCATGCAGGGACTGACGCTGGAGCAGTACTATCAGTTTACCGGTCTTGACGACGAAAAGATGTTAGAGCAGATCAAGCCGACCGCATTGAAGCGGATTCAGTCAAGACTCGTATTAGAGGCGGTCGCAAAGGCGGAAAATATGACGACGGACGATGCCGATTATGAGAAAGAAGTAGAACGGCTCGCCGAAATCTATCAGATGGAAAAAGACAAGGTAAAAGAAATGCTCGGTGAGCGCGAGAAGAAGGAACTGATGCTTGACGTGCTCGTCAAGAAAGCGGTTGACTTTGTTGTAGAGAAAGCAAAGGAGAAATGACGCAGATTCCTAATATTATGAGGGGAAATCATATTATAAGGAGGTATGACCAATGAGCCTGGTGCCATATGTCATCGAACAGACAAGCCGTGGGGAGCGTTCCTACGACATTTACTCAAGATTATTAAAGGAGCGGATCATTTTTTTGGGAGAGGAAGTCAACGATACTTCCGCCAGCATTGTCGTAGCGCAGCTGCTGTTCCTTGAGGCAGAAGATCCGGATAAGGACATTCACCTCTACATCAACAGTCCGGGCGGCTCCGTGACCGCCGGAATGGCGATCTACGATACGATGCAGTATATCAAATGCGACGTGTCTACCATGTGCATCGGCATGGCGGCGAGCATGGGCGCATTCCTGCTCGCGGGCGGTGCAAAGGGGAAGCGTCTGGCGCTGCCGAATGCGGAGATCATGATCCACCAGCCGCTGGGAGGTGCACAGGGACAGGCGACGGAGATCGAGATTGCGGCAAAGCATATGCAGCGCACCAAGGAAAAGCTGAACAGGCTCTTAGCGGCGAATACCGGCAAACCCTATGAGGAGATTGTTGCGGATACCGAGAGAGATAACTGGAAGACCGCAGAGGAAGCGAAGGAATACGGTCTGATTGACGAGGTCATGGAGAGAAGAGCCGATTCCACGGAGGAGTAACCAAAGCGGGAAGCCGGCAGTGACAGCGGCGGAACCATCATAGTATGTGTGAAAGGGCAGAGGGATCGTGTTGATATGGGTTCAAAAAATTCGGACGAAAAAAATATAAGATGTTCCTTTTGCGGCAAGACGCAGGGACAGGTGAAAAAGTTGATCGCAGGTCCGGCAGGGGTATTTATCTGCGATGAATGCGTGGATATTTGTGCAGACATCATCGAGGAAGAAGAGGAAGAAATGGAGGCCGTGCAGGCGGCGCCTGAGATCAACCTGATCAAACCGGTGGAGATCAAAAGATTTCTGGATGAATATGTCGTCGGACAGGAAGCAGCCAAAAAAGTATTGTCCGTGGCAGTCTATAACCATTTTAAGCGGGTGCTCGCGCCGGAGGATGAGGACGGCGTGGAACTGCAGAAGAGCAATATCATTATGATCGGACCGACCGGTTCGGGCAAGACCTATCTTGCCCAGACGTTGGCCAAGATTATCAACGTGCCGTTCGCGATCGCGGACGCTACGACGCTGACCGAGGCAGGCTATGTCGGAGAGGATGTGGAGAACATTCTCCTGAAGCTGATTCAGGCGGCGGATTATGAGGTTGAACGCGCACAGTACGGTATCATCTATATTGATGAGATCGACAAGATCACCAAAAAGAGTGAGAATGTGTCGATCACCCGCGACGTATCCGGCGAGGGCGTGCAGCAGGCGCTCTTAAAGATCATTGAGGGAACGGTTGCATCCGTGCCGCCGCAGGGCGGAAGAAAGCATCCGCATCAGGAGCTTTTGCAGATTGATACGACCAATATTCTTTTTATTTGCGGTGGAGCGTTTGACGGATTGGAAAAGATTGTGGAAACGAGACTCGACCGGAAGTCCATCGGATTTAATGCGGAGATCGCGAGCAAATCCGAGAAAGAGATTGGTCAGCTTTTGCGGGAGGTGACGCCGCAGGATTTGATCAAGTTCGGTCTGATACCGGAGTTTATCGGACGTATGCCGATCAACGTTTCTTTGGATGGACTGGACGAGAAAGCCCTAAAGCGGATTCTGACGGAGCCGAAGAACGCATTGATCAAGCAATATCAGAAGCTGCTTGGTCTCGATCATGTCCGGCTTCGGTTTGAACCGGATGCGGTCGATGCGATCGCGCAGAAGGCAATGGAGCGGAAAACGGGCGCGAGGGGTCTTCGTTCCGTCATGGAAAATGCGATGATGGACGTTATGTTTGAAATCCCGTCCGATGAATCCATAGAAGAATGCGTCATAACAAAAGAGGTTGTGGAAGGGAATTGTGAGCCGATGGTCATTCATGCGGGAGGACGCATTGAAGGCGGCGAGCGTAATGAGAATGATGAGATGAAAAAACGTCGCCCAAGCTAAGGCGGCGTTTTTTGCCTGACAAAAGGAGAAGCACACTTGGAGAAAGAACAACGATTACCGCTTGTCGCGCTGCGCGACCTGACGGTATTTCCAAATATGATACTTCATTTTGACGTACAGCGGGAATGCTCCATACAGGCAGTGGAAAAAGCCATGCTGGGAGATCGGAAGCTGATGGTCGTCACCCAGCGGGATGCAAGAACAGAGACACCGCAGATGGAAGAACTGTATTCGATCGGTACGATCGTTACGGTCCGCCAGGTCAGCAAGATGCAGGGCAGTATTGTCCGGGTGCTCGCAGAGGGAATGGTCAGGGCGCGTCTGAAAGAACTGGATACCGTGGAAGAAAAAGGAAGACCTTATTTTGAGGCGGAAGTGTCGGTATGCGGGGACGACGATGCGCAGGCATCCGATGCGCCGGAAACCGTGCCGGGTTCGCAAGCATCCGATGCGTCGGAAACCGCGCCGGGTCCGGAAGCGCCCAGTGCGCCGGAAACCGCGCCGGAAATCACGCCGGATTCAGCGGACCATGAGTTGGAGCAGGAGGCGTGCATTTCCCATATCAAGGAGCTCATGGGGCAGTATGCTCTTTTTCACCCGAAGGTCGGAAAAGCGATCGGTTTTCGACTGGAGATGATGAACGACATCGGGAAGATCGTGGACGCGGCGATCATGAATATGCCGCTTGCCATCACGGAGAAACAGCGTGTGCTTGAGGCTGTTGACGTCTGGGAACGCTACCGCATTGCGGCTGATCTGATCTACAGGGAAGTCGAGATTGCCAAGATCAAAGTCAAGCTGACCGAAGGAGTCAAACAGCGTGTCGATAAGAACCAGCGCGAATATGTGCTGCGGGAGCAGCTCGGCTATATCCGTGAGGAGCTTGGGGACGACAGGACGTTTTCGGATGCAGAGCAGTTTGAAGAAGCGGTTGAAAAACTGAAAGCCAAAAAAGAGGTGAAAGAGCGGATCCGAAAAGAGATTTCGCGTTTTCAGAGCGTTTCCACGAGCAGCTCGGAGAGCGCGGTCGAGCGGGGCTACATTGAGACGCTTTTGGAGCTGCCGTGGGATAAGATGTCAAAGGATAACAAGGATATTGACCATGCGGAACGGATTCTGGACAGAGACCATTTCGGTCTGGAAAAGGTGAAGGAGCGAATCTTGGAATTCCTTGCCGTGCGCTGTATGACGCACCGCAGCGACAGCACGATCCTTTGTCTGGTCGGACCTCCCGGAACGGGAAAAACGTCGATCGCGCGTTCCGTCGCGGAGGCGCTCAATAAAAAGTACGTCCGGATCTGTTTAGGCGGCGTGCGTGACGAGGCGGAGATCCGCGGGCACCGCAAAACGTATGTCGGCGCGATGCCGGGGCGCATCATTAACGGCTTACGGCAGGCTGGCGTGAAAAATCCGCTGATCTTACTGGATGAGATCGACAAGGTGAGCAGCGATTATAAGGGAGATACCTCCTCCGCATTGCTGGAGGTTTTGGACAGCGAGCAGAATGCCAATTTCCGGGATCATTACATTGAGATTCCGGTCGATCTGTCCGAAGTGTTCTTTATCGCAACGGCAAACACGACGGAGACGATACCGCGTCCTCTGTTGGACCGCATGGAACTGATCGAGGTCACGAGCTACACGGCAAACGAGAAGTTCCATATCGCGAAGGAGCATTTGTTAAAAAAGCAATTTGAGAAGAACGGGATGACGGACGGGATGCTCACGATCAGCGACGGCGCGCTCAAAGAGATCATCAGGGGCTACACGCGCGAGGCGGGCGTCCGCGATTTGGAGCGCAAGATCGGAGAGATCTGCCGGAAGGCGGCGCGCGGACTGATCCAGTCAAAAAAGAAGTCCGTGCATGTGCGGACGGCAAATCTGGAAAAGTATCTTGGAAAAGTCAAGTATCATCCGGATAAACGAAATGAGACGAATGAGATCGGAATCGTCAGGGGACTTGCATGGACAAGCGTCGGCGGCGACACATTGCAGATCGAAGTCAACAAGATGCCCGGAAAGGGAGAGATTGAGCTGACCGGTCAATTGGGCGATGTCATGAAAGAATCCGCGATGGCGGGGATCAGTTACATCCGCTCTGTCGGAAAACAGTATCACATTGCGGCGGACTGCTTTAAGAAACATGATTTTCATATTCATATTCCGGAGGGCGCAGTGCCGAAGGACGGGCCGAGCGCCGGCATCACGATGGCGGCCGCCATGCTTTCCGCTATCACGGAAATTCCGGTCAGAGCGGACGTTGCCATGACGGGAGAGATCACGCTGCGCGGGCGCGTGCTGCCAATCGGCGGGTTAAAGGAGAAGCTGTTGGCGGCAAAGACGGCGGGCATTCAGATGGTGCTTGTTCCGAAGGAGAATCAGAAGGACGTGGAAGAAATCTCAAAAGAGATCACGGACGGCTTAGAAATCGTGTATGTGGAGACGATGGACGAAGTCATTGAACGGGCATTTGTAAAAGAAAAGGAAGCATGACGGGGCTGTTGTCAGGGAAAAGGGAGACATAGACAACGGATCGGACGGTGAAGCCTCATACAACAGGCGCTGTTGTCAGAGAAAAGCGGGAGGAAAACAGGATGGTCATCAAAAGTGTGGAGCTTGAGACAGTATGCGGCATTACCAGCGCCATTCCGAAAAACCGTTTCCCTGAGATCGCGTTTGCGGGCAAGAGCAACGTGGGAAAATCTTCGCTGATCAATGCGCTGATGAACCGCAAGGCCTATGCGCGCGTCAGCGAGAAACCCGGAAAGACGCAGACGATCAATTTTTATCTCATCAACAGAAATCTTTATTATGTGGATCTTCCGGGTTACGGCTACGCGAATGTTTCGCAGGAGACAAAGGCGAAGTGGGGGAGGATGGTGGAAAACTATCTTCACCGCTCAAAGCAGTTAAAAGCGGTATTTCTTTTGATCGACATCCGGCATGAACCGTCGGCAAACGACCGCCAGATGTACGAGTGGATCCTGTCGCAGGGTTATCATCCGGTCATTATTGCGACGAAGCTCGATAAGATCAACCGCAGTCAGGTGCAGAAGCATCTGAAGATGCTGCGCACGGGCATCGGCGCGGATGCGCAGACGCTGTTGTTCCCGTTTTCCGCGTTAAATAAGCAGGGGCGTGACGAGATCAACGCCTATATCGAGAGCCTGACGTCGGACGAAAAACCATACAGGCAGTGATAAAAAACGGATCTGTGGTCAAGATACAGCTTCAGGAGGGACATTCATGAACAAGGATTTCAAGCAATATTTGAAAATCATTATCAATCTGCTCATCGCAGTGGCGGCGCTGTTGGTTATTGTGCTTCTCGTTCCGAAAGTCATTTTGTTTTTTGTCCCGTTCCTGATCGGCTGGATCATTTCTTCTATCGCGAATCCGCTCGTGAGCTTTTTGGAAAAAAAATTACGGATCAGGCGCAAGGCGATGTCGGTGCTCGTGATCGTGCTTGCCATTACGGCAGTCGGCGGAGCGCTGTATCTGCTTGTGTCTGAGTTGTTTAAGCAGGGCGTCGCCATGCTCAACGATCTGCCGAACATCTGGGAGAATTTTGAGCAGGATCTCGAAGGACTGAGCGATAAATGGAATGTGTTCTATAAACGTCTGCCGCTTGATGTACAGACGACGCTCAGCGACCTATATTCCAACTTGAATACCTATATCGGCGATATTGTCAATAAGCTGGGCTCTCCCGCCGTGAGTGCGGTCGGCAATTTTGTCAAGAGCATACCGAGTGCGATCATCAGTATTATCATGTGTCTGATCTCTTCCTATTATTTTGTGGCGGAGAGAGAGGAGATTTATCATTATTTCCGGGTGCATATGCCGCTTTCTATCCAGCAGAAATGGCAGATCGGCTTTCGGAGCATGAAGCGTTCCGTCGGCGGTTATTTTTTGGCGCAGTTCCGTATAGAGCTGTGGATTTATATGCTGCTCGTTGTCGGTCTGATGATCCTTCGCGTGAAGTACACGTTTTTGCTGGCGCTGCTCATTGCGATCCTCGATCTGCTCCCGGTGTTCGGCACGGGGACGATCCTGGTGCCATGGGCGGTGTTCCAGCTGTTTGCAGGAAACTATCAAATGGCGGTCGGACTGCTTATCATCTGGGGGGTCGGTCAGCTGGTCAGACAGCTGATCCAGCCGAAATTCATTGGGGATACGATCGGCGTTAAGCCGCTCCCGACCTTGTTTCTGCTCTATATCGGCTATCGCTTTTTCGGCGTAATCGGCATGATCATCGCAGTTCCGGTCGGTATGATCATCATGAACTTAGACGGCGCGGGCGTGTTTGACACGACGAAGAACAGCGTGCGCCTGCTCGTGAAAAAGGTGAATGATTTTAGGAAGTTCAACGAGGAAGACTTGAATTGCATCAGGGAAGATGAACCGGGAGAAGATGAGGAGGAGCACGATCAGTTTTCGTTCAGCGACGAATCCGTGGATGAGATCGACTGGATCAACGATAACCGTTATAACGATATTAAGCGCGAGCTTATCAAGCGCCTGCGCCAGATCAGGGAAAAAGAACAGGAAGAAAAAGAACAAAACGCAGGAAGACCGGAAAGCCGGGAAAAAGAGCAGGCGGGTGAGAGAGACGTGCAGGAAGAGCGAACGCAGGAGAGGGACATGTAGGAGCGGCGCGCAGGAAGAGCGAACGCAGGAAAACGGACAGAAAGAACAGACGCGGGAAAGCGAGTAGGAAGAGCAGGCGCAGGAGAGAGATGCGCGGAAAGCGAGCAGGAAGGGCGAACGCGGGAAAACGGGCAGAAAGAACAGACGCGGGAAAGCGAGTAGGAAGAGCGTATGCAGGAGAGAGACATGCAGGAAAGCGTGCAGAAGGAAAAGGCATCGGAAGAAAGGCGTGATTTATAACAATGAGGGTACTGATCTTATCGTGCAGTACAGGCGGCGGACACAATACGGCGGCGCGTGCGATCGAGGAGAGAATGCTCGTACGGGGACATGAGGCGAAGGCGATCGACATGATGGCGCTTGCCGGAAAGCGGCACGCGAAAGTGGTCGGGGGCATTTACGTCGGGATCGTCAGACACATTCCGGCGCTGTTCCGGTTTGGTTATTTTCTCGGCTCAAAAGTGACGTCGTCGAGAATCTGGTCCCCTGTTTATTATGCAAATGCAGGCATGGGAAAGTATCTTGCGCGCTATCTGGCACAGCATGAATACGATGTGATCGTGACAACGCATCTGTTCTGTGCGGAGACATTGACTTATTTGAAACGAAAAAACAAACTGACCCAGCCGGTCCTATTTGTGGGAACCGATTATACCTGCATTCCTTTTTTCGAGGAGGCGAAGCCTGATTACTATGTGATCGCATCGGAGGAATTGAAAGAGGAGTGCGTAAAGCGCGGCATTCCGGAGGAAAAGCTGTACGGCTATGGCATTCCGACAGCGCTTGCATTTTCTTCCACGCAGACAAAGGAGGAGGCAAGGCGGGAGCTTTCCCTGCATTGCGAGGGAAGCGTATATCTGATCATGGCGGGCAGTATGGGATTCGGCAAGGTTCCTCTTTTGGCATATGAGCTTGCGGCGAAAATGCAGCCGGAGGACTTCATGGTCGTGATCTGCGGAAATAATAAGAAGCTAAAGAGGCTGATGACGCGTGAGTTCAAGGGAAAAGAATGCGTGCGCGTTGTCGGGTATACCAGACAGGTTGCGCAATATATGAAGGCATGTGACGTGATCTATACAAAACCGGGCGGACTCTCATCAACGGAGGCGGCGGTCAGCAGAACGCCGGTTATTCATACGGCGCAGATTCCGGGATGTGAGACCTGTAATATGGAATTTTTTCATGCGAGGGGCATGTCGTTTGCATCCGCGCGCATCAAAACGCAGATCGCGCAGGGGATGATGCTTGCGGGAAATCCCGATATGGCGGCGGGCATGCGCGCCGCACAGAAGCATTATATCAAAGGGGACGCGTCACTGCGCATCGCGGAGCTGATCGAGAGCCTGCCGTGCAGAAGCGGCGCATAAGATGTGTTTCGCAATCGCCAGACATTGATATACGAGAGGAGGAGCGGACATATGGGAGATTATTTGTTCTTTAGTGTGTTGGGGTATCTGTCCGGCAGTATCATGTATGCGTATTGGACTGCGCGGATATTCGGGAAAAAAGACATTATTCAGTTGGCAAAAGATCATAATCCCGGCGTTGCGAATACGTTTATGATTGCCGGCGTTCCGATCGGCATTCTGGCGCTGCTCTGCGAACTGCTCAAAGGCGCGCTGCCCGTCTATGCGGCGGCGCGGTTTTTGGACACCGCACGTCCGGCGTTTGCCGCAGTCATCTGCGCGCCGGTGATCGGGCATGCGTTTCCAATTCCGTTTCCGAAAAAACTTCGCGGCGGAAAAGCGATCGCAGTATCGTTTGGCTGTCTCATCGGGCTGTTTCCCGAAATACGTCCGTTGGAATACTTGGTTTTGTTCTATTTGTTCTTTTCACTGGTCGTCAAGGTATCACCGCATCTATACCGCTCGATCGTGACGTTTTTATGTTTTGCTCTGATGGTGTGGCTGAATGTGCCGGTGGTTTCCGTGCGTATCGGCTGTACGGCGATCGCGGCGGTCACGATTTTTAAGCATTGGGTGCAACATGCGGGAGAACCGCTGAAGCTGGGATTCGGGCTTCGCGCGGGAAAATAGGACCGGGACTGAGCGGAACGCAGCAGGAATTGACGGATTAAAAGCACGTTTTATTGGACTATGTAAATGCTATTCTTCTTTTCGGAAGCAGGCGCATACCGCCAAAATTCAATGGGCGGATGCAGCAGGACGTTTGAAAAAGGAGGATCGCATGATGAAGGGATACTATGTCAGAGACGGTTATATGGGGTATGTCGGGAACGGCTATATGCTTTTTGCAAGCGAGCAGGAATACAGAGAGTATTTGGAAGACTAGAAATTAAAAGCTAAAAACTAAAACTAAAAGCGCAAAGTGAGCGTTTTAGAAAGCAGGGAGGATTTCAATGAGTCGCTATGAAGCAGACAACGGAGTGATCAAAATCGAAGTAGATTCGTTTGGTGCGGAGCTGAGATCGCTGCGTAGAGTATCGGACGGCAGAGAATATATGTGGAACGCCGATCCGAAGTATTGGAAGCGCACGTCGCCCGTATTGTTTCCGCTTGTCGGAAGCCTGCAGGGAGGGCGGTACACCTATGAGGGAAAAACCTATGCGATGTCCCAGCACGGTTTTGCACGCGACATGGAGTTTACCTTGATCGGAGAGGGCAAAGGACAAAAGCCGGAGCTGTGGTTTGAACTGCGTGACAGCGAAGAGAGCAGGGCGCGTTATCCGTTTCCGTTCCTTCTGCGGGTCGGTTATGTGCTGGAGGGCGCGGGCGTGAAGGTGCACTGGCAGGTGGAGAATACGGGGGACACCGTCATGTATTTTTCGATCGGCGGACATCCGGCATTTTTATGCCCCATTGACGGGGGTGCAAAGCAGAGCGATTATCTGATCGGTTTTGACACCGACAGAGCGCTTGTCAGCACGGTGATCGGCAGGGACGGACTTGCGTCGGAACGGAAAAAGATCTATGCGCTGACGGAGGGAATCTTACCGATCGACGAGCATCTGTTTGACGAAGATGCGCTGATCATAGAGCACGATCAGGCGCACCGCGTATCGCTGATGACAAAAGAAAAGAAGCCGTATCTGACCGTTTCTTTTGACGCGCCGTTGTTTGGCATCTGGTCGCCGCCGCGCAAGAACGCGCCGTTTATCTGCATCGAGCCGTGGTACGGGCGCTGTGACGCCGAGAATTTCCATGGAACGCTGGAAGAACGCGAGTGGGGCAATGCGCTTGCGCCGGGGGAGCGGTTTGCATCGGTTTATACGATCGAGGCGGAGTAAGACGGTGGATTCTCTGAATCGAAATCAGGGCGGCTGTGAAGCCGCCCTGATTTCGTAATTCCAAAAGAACTGCCAGCGGCAGTTCTTTGAAAGCGTGCGAAGCACGATTTCTTAACCTATAGGAATTTTCATAACCTGTGAAGAATTGCGTCAGCAATTCTTCGAAAGGACGCTTCGCGTCCTTTTTTACGTATCTGACCGCAATGCGATAACCGGATCCTTTTTCGATGCGATCCGCGATGGGAACAGCCCCGCAATCACGGTGAGCAGCATACTGATGATGACGAGAATGACTGCACCTGCGGCGGGAAGCTTCGCGACGCCCTTAATATCCGCCAAATGCTCGATAATGAGATTGATCGGAATATCCAGAAGGACGGTCACAAGGATACCGATCACACCGGCGCTGAATCCGATAATGATAGTCTCCGCATTGAACACGCGGGAAATATCGCGTTTCGACGCGCCGATACTGCGCAGGATACCGATTTCCTTTGTGCGCTCCAGTACGGAAATATAAGTGATGATGCCGATCATGATGGAGGACACGACAAGGGAGATACCGACGAACGCGATCAAAATATAGGAGATCGCATTGATGATCGTGCTGACGGAGGACATTAAAAGTCCGACATAGTCCGTGTAACTGATGACTTTGCCGTCTTCGCCTGCGGCGGTCATGGAATCGTTGTACGCGTCAATAATGTCAATGATCTTATCCTTATTTTCAAACGAATTTGCATAGAGCCGGATGGAAGAAGGCGCGTCCAAATCGGCAACGCCTAATTGCGTCAGGTTGCCCTCATAGGTTGCATCCGTATACTGTGAACCCATGATGGAGGAAAACATTTGCAGAATCTCATCCTCGCTCATGATGGAGAAATACTGCATCATGGTCGCCTGCTCCTCCGGAGTGAGCGTAGCGGCGTAGGCATTGACGTCGTCCATCGTATATTCCGGCGCCTCGTTGTCATCGGACGGAAATTCGAGACCCGTGAACACGTCGATTTCGGGATTTTCTTTTTGCGCGCGGACGATCTCGGAGGCGTTGGTCTCATTGATGACATAGGCGGTTAAGTCCGCGGTATAGCCGAGCGTTCCCGTGATGCTGCTGGCAACCGCTTCCTCGTTTGGACGGATGATGCCGACGATGCGCACGTCGATACCCTGATCGACGACGGTCTTGAGCGTATCGCTCTTTTTGCTTAAGTCCGTCCATGTGCCGGTCGTCTCGTCATAGGAATAATAGTCGGACGGCAGGACAAGCTTAAAGGAGGTCGAAAGCATTTCATCAAAGGAAAAGCTGACCTGCGTTGTCTCAAAGGTTTCGCCCTGTATGAGGGAGTTCATGATCTCGGAAAGCTCATCCTGAGATTTTAAGTTCAGCGTATAGAGTACATAATCGCTGATCTCATTGTTCTGATCGACCACGAGCACAAGCTCGTCATAACGCTCCGGCCATCTTCCGGCAACGACGTCATATTGGGAATCGAGCAGCGTCTGGTCGCCGATCAATTCTTCAAAAATGACGCTGCTTCCGTAGGTCGTGCTCATGGTGCTGCCGACATTATTACTATAGGTGACGCCCATCATATCATCCATCAGGTTCGACGGGTTGACTTTAATAATGTCTCCCGACGTATCCGCAGAATACAGATTGACGGAGATCGGGTAGCCGTACTGCACCGAGCTTAAGTAATCGTTGATTTCGTTTGTCTCATCATCCAGATATTCTTTGAAGGCGGCAAGATCGTTTTCCGTCAGTTCGGCGAGAACGGAGCTCATCATTTCCGTCATGATGTCATTGGAATAAATGGTGTTCTCGTCGCGTGCGGCGAGTTCTTCCTCGTCAAGGTTCGTGCCCATCATGGACTGCATGATACTGGTGTAGTCAACGCTTTCTGATTGCAGCATGATCGGGTAGGAGGAGAGCGTGTCTTCCTGCACGCGGTCAATATATGCCTGTAATCCGTGCGAGAGCGAAAGAATCAGGGCAATGCCGATGATGCCGATGCTCCCGGCGAAAGCGGTCAGAAATGTCCGCGCCTTTTTTGTCATCAGGTTGTTCGTGCTGAGTGAGAGCGCGGTAAAAAAGGACATGGAAGTCCGTTTTTTTCTGCCTTTATTTGTCTTTTTTACCGTCGCATCGGCAGCGTGCTTCTGGATCGCTTCCGTCTGGATCTGATATTCGCCGTCCGAGAACGGGTTGGAGTCGTCCGTCACCTTGCCGTCGAGCAGCTTGATGATGCGTGTCGAATAGGTTTCGGCAAGATCGGGATTGTGCGTGACCATGATAATCAGGCGGTCGCGGGAAATTTCTTTTAAGAGCTCCATAATCTGCACGGAGGTCGTGGTGTCGAGCGCGCCGGTCGGTTCATCCGCAAGCAGAATTTCGGGATCGTTGACTAACGCGCGCGCAATGGCAACGCGCTGCATCTGTCCGCCGGACATCTGGTTCGGGCGCTTATGAAGCTGGTCGCCGAGTCCGACCTGAATGAGCGCTTCCTTTGCGCGGGCGCGCCGCTCCGATTTGGAGACGCCGGAGAGCGTGAGCGCAAGCTCGACATTGGAAAGCACGCTCTGGTGAGGAATCAGGTTGTAATTCTGGAATACAAAGCCGATCGAGTGATTGCGGTACGTATCCCAGTCGCGGCTTTTATATTTTTTGGTGGAAATGCCGGAAACAATGAGATCCCCCGTCGTGTAACGGTCCAGACCGCCGATGATGTTGAGCATCGTTGTCTTGCCGCAGCCGGACGGTCCTAAGATGGAGACAAATTCGCTCTTGCGGAAATTCAGGCTGATCCCGCGCAACGCTTCGACGGTCGTATCGCCCGCCGTGTAGTTTTTCGTGATATTTTTGAGTGACAGCATAGGAAAACACCTTTCCGTGACCTGAATGCAGGCACAACTTTTTTGAGTCAAAAGAAAAATCGTTTACATTATCACGGAAAAAGCGCGCAAATGCAAGTAGTTCAGGCGGGATTTTCTAAAGATTTAATAATTGTTAAAGAAGAATTGAAAACAAAAGGTAGATAGAAAAACATTTTCATGCTAAAATAAAACGAAAATGCAGACGATGAAAATCCGGATGAACAAAAAGAGGAGGAAGGCAGAGTGAAGGCAGTATCATTGGAGCAGGAATTGTCCGGCAGCACCTATCCGGGCAGGGGGATCCTGATCGGCAGGTCAAAGGACGGCGCGTATGCGGTCGCGGCGTATTTTATCATGGGAAGAAGCGTAAACAGTCGGAACCGCGTGTTTGTGGAGGACGGCGAGGGCATCCGCACACAGGCGTATGATGCGTCGAAGCTGACCGATCCAAGCCTTGTGATCTATGCGCCGGTCCGCGTCCTTGGTGAAAAGACCATTGTGACGAACGGCGATCAGACCGATACAATCTATGAGCTTATGCAGAAAGGGCAGACATTGGAACAGGCGCTCCGTATCCGCGAATATGAGCCGGATGCGCCGAATTATACGCCGCGCATTTCCGCTGTTATGGAGATACAGGACGGCGGCTATCGCTTTGCCATGTCCATCTTAAAGAGCGACCGCGGAGAAGCGGGACATTGCTGCCGCTATACCTTTGATTACGAGAACCCGAAAGCGGGGGAGGCACGTTTTCTCCACACCTATCAGGGAGACGGCGATCCGCTGCCGAGCTTTGAGGGCGAGCCCGCGGTCGTTACGCTTGACGGAACGATCGACGAGCTGACGGAGCGTATCTGGAACAGCTTAAACGAGGAGAATAAAGTTTCTCTTTTTGTCAGATATATCAGGATCGCGGACGGCGCCTATGAAAGCCGGATTGTCAATAAGAACAAATAAAAAGAGCAAAACGGAGGTTTCCCATGAACGAATTGGAATTAAAATACGGATGCAACCCGAATCAGAAGCCGAGCCGGATTTTTATGGAAAACGGGGAAGAACTGCCGATCCGCGTGTTGAACGGAAAGCCGGGTTACATCAATTTTCTGGACGCATTAAACGGCTGGCAGCTTGTGAAAGAATTAAAGCAGGCGGCGGGACTGCCGGCTGCGGCGTCCTTTAAGCATGTGTCCCCGGCGGGCGCGGCGGTCGGGATCGCGCTCACCGAAGTGGAAAAAAAGATTTACTGGGTGGATGAGAGCATTGCGCTGACGCCGCTTGCAAACGCCTATGCGAGGGCGCGCGGCGCGGACAGAATGTCCTCGTTCGGCGATTTTATTTCCCTCTCCGACCCGTGCGATAAGGCGACGGCGCTTCTGATTAAAAAAGAAGTGTCCGACGGCGTGATCGCGCCGGGCTATGACGAGGATGCGCTCGCGATCTTAAAAGCCAAAAAGAACGGGAATTACAATATTATTCAGATCGACGCTTCCTATGTGCCGCAGGCGGTGGAGCGCAAACAGGTATACGGCGTTACGTTTGAGCAGGGGCGCAACGAGCTGCGGATCGACCGCGCGCTGCTTAACAATCTCGTAACGGAAAACAAGGAAATCCCGGATGAGGCAAAGATCGACTTACTGATCGCGCTCATCACCTTAAAATATACGCAGTCCAATTCGGTGTGCTACACAAAGGGCGGTCAGGCGATCGGCATCGGCGCCGGGCAGCAGTCGCGCATTCACTGTACGCGCCTTGCGGGAACGAAGGCGGACAATTGGTTTTTGCGCCAGAATCCGAAAGTGCTGGACTTAGAGTTCGTGGACGACATCAAACGCGCGGATCGGGACAATTCCATTGATCTTTACATTGGCGACGAGTATGAGGATCTTCTTGCCGAGGGAACGTGGCAGAAGTTCTTCAAGGTAAAGCCGGAAGTGTTTACGCGGGAAGAAAAGCGCGCGTGGCTTGATAAAATGACAGGCGTGTCGCTCGGCTCGGATGCGTTTTTCCCGTTCGGGGACAATATCGAGCGGGCGCATAAGAGCGGCGTAATGTATGTGGCGCAGCCGGGCGGTTCCGTGCGTGACGACAATGTCATCGATACCTGCAACAAATACGGCATGGCAATGTGCTTTACGGGAATCCGCCTGTTCCATCATTAAAAAAGAAAGGAAGGGGGCGCGGGCGGCGCCTCTTTTCGCATATGAAAAAAGAACGATTTTTGGGAATGCTGAAGGCGCTTTTCCATTACAATTTCAGAACGCTGTTTTTCTTTGAGGTGTTTTTCAAGCTTGCCGCCTATGGTTTATTCACGCCGCTTTTTTTGCGGCTCGTCGAGTTCTCGATCGGAAAAGCGGGGCTTCATTACCTTTCCGCGGCGGCGATGGGGCGCTTTTTTGCCTCGCCGTGGACATGGGCGGTTCTTGTGCTGATCATGGTGCTCGTTGCCTGTTATGTGGTGGCGGACGTGACGGTCGTAACGATCTGTGTGGACTGTTCGCGCCGCGGGGAATATGTGAGCGGGCATACGCTTTTGTGGGAGGCGCTGAAGGCGGTCGGGCGGATGTTTTACTGGCGCAATCTGCCGATCCTGCCGCTTTCCCTTGTGCTGCTGCCGGTGCTCAGTTTTTCTTTTTTAACCGGGTATGTGACGAGCATCCGCCTGCCGGAGTTTATGGAGAATCTGCTGTTTGGTTTTCTGCGCCAATATTGGGTGCTGCTCCTTTTTCTGGTGCTTGTGCTCGTTGCGGCGTTCCGGTTCATTTACGGAATCTTTTATTATATTTTGGAAAAAAAGAATTGCGTGGAGGCGTGTAAAAGCAGCCATTACCTGATCTACCGGGCATATTTTCAGGATTTCCTGCGGCTGCTCATCTGGCAGGTCGTCAGCTATTTTGCCTATCTGGCGATCGTGGCGCTGCTCATTCTTTTCATCATCGGCGTATCGTCGCTGCTGCGGGAGAGGGAATTTATCCACGCGGTCATGATCTCGGCGATCGACTGGATGATGGGGATCGTTGCCGTACTTTTTTCCTGCGCGATCGTGCCGTTGTCCACGATTTTTCTGTCGCACATGTTTTACCGGAACAAGGCGCTGATAGGCGAGCCAGTGCAGACGGTTTTTGTGAAGACAAGGGAATCGTCCCTGTCGGCGAAAGAAAAACGGATCGTGCTGCTGATCGCGGTTTTGGCGCTTGTGCTTGTCAATGTGCGCAATGTGCAGCATTTCACGGACGGCGCGTTCAGCGATGCGGCCGAGATCGCGCATCGGACGGAAGTGACGGCGCACCGGGGATATTCGTCCGGTTATCCCGAAAATACGATGCCGGCGTTTTTGGCGGCGATGGATGCCGGTGCGGACTGGATCGAGCTGGATGTGCAGCAGACGGCGGACGGCGAGGTCGTTGTCATGCACGATTCGAATTTCAAGCGGACGGCGGGCGTTGACCGGAATGTGTGGGATATGGCGTATCGGGAAGTCGCGGAGCTGGACGTCGGAAGCTTCTGCGCGCCGGAGTTTGCGGGAACGCATGTCAGCACGCTGGCGGAGGTGTTGGAGGAGTGCGGCGGAAGAATCAAGCTGAATATCGAGATCAAACCGACGGGACATGAGACGGATCTTGTAGAGCGCGTCGTATCGCTGGTACGGGAGTATGATGTTGTGGAGGACTGTGTGGTCGCGAGCATGTCCTATTCCGTGCTGGAAGAAGTAAAGGCGCTGGATGAGGAGGTTCAGACCGTATATGTGATGCAGTCGGCGTACGGCAATTTTGCCGATCTGAAGGATGCGGATCATTTCAGCGTGCGGTACAATTATGTGACGGATTCTATGGTGGACACGGTTCATGCGCAGGGAAAGGAGCTGTACGCATGGACGATCAACACGCAGAAGCTCATGGAGCAGGTGCTGTCGCGCGGGGTGGATAATCTGATTACTGATCAGCCGGAGACGGCGCGGCGCGTGGTGTTCGAGACGGAGAGCAGCACGGTCTTAAACCGCTATATCAAGATGCTGACGGATTGGTTTCAGCTGCAGCCCAGATAGAAGTGTGAAGAGAAATTCTAAGTCCGCAGAAGACGCGGACAAAGAATTTCTAAGATTTGCTACGCAAATCCTCTTCATACCGAAGAATGTCCTGTCGGACATTCTTCACGAATGATGGTATTGTTGTAAGATACGTTCAGTTAATCATTTTTAGAAGAATCGCAGAGCGATTCTTCGTGAGTGTGAAGAGAGAATGATGGTATTGTTGTAAGACAGGTTTAGTTAGTCATTTAGAGGAGGGGGACGAATATGTCGCGGTATATCAGGAATGAGGCGATTGGGAAGCCGGCGGATTTTGTGGATTTTATTGTGGGGGATTTTATTCAGAAGCACGGCTTTATGCTTGTGAATGTCAATGGGGAAAATGTGTACCAAAAAGGCAAGGGTCTTTTGGAGATGCCGCAGTATTTTTCCTATCGCTATACAAACGGTGTGATCCATATTGAGGCGTGGGTGAAATTTGCGTGGTGGCCCGGCTTATATGGCAAAGAAAACGATATGACCGGTTTTGTCGGAAGCATCCCGAAAAACGCTTATCGGGCGGACTTGGAAGAACTGATCCGTGTGCTGTACCAGCCGCTTCCCGGAGAGCAGCCCAATTTCTGCGGAGGGATGCCAAACGGGGCGCCGAATGCGTACGGACAGCCCATGCCGAACGGCTACGGACAGTCAGCACCAAACGGAAGGATGCCGAACGGAACACCGAACGGCTACGGTCAGCCAGCATCAAACGGAGGGATGCCGAACGGGGCGCCGGGCGCGTACGGACAGCCAATGGCAAACGGCGGAATGACAAACGGGATGATGAACGGAATGCCGAACGGCTACGGACAGTCAGCACCAAACGGAGGGATGCCGAACGGAGCGCCGAACGCATATGGACAGCCAATGTCGAACGGAGCGGTAAACGGCTACGGTCAGCCGATGGCAAACGGTCCGATCACGGTGCAGGGCGTTGATATGAAAAAGCGGGCGAAGACGGGCTTTATCATGTCGATTGTCGGCGCGTTCTTCTTGGCGTTTGCGGCGTTTGTAGCGGTTATCAATCGGGACGGTTTGCTGGGGTTCACGCCGGTCTGGACGATTTGGGCGTGCAGTATGCTGTATGCCGGAATGGCGACCGGATACTGCTACCGTGGGATGGCGTCTTCCAAAAGAGGTCTGGCAACCGCCGGTTTTGCACTTAGCATCATCGAATTGGTCGTCGGGGTGCTGCTGCTTGTTTTTGGTGTCCTGTAGATATTTTCCGCTTTCAGATGATTGGAGGAAACTATAATTTAGATGGAGTTAAGGCTGTCACTTTTGAAAAAAAATCAAAAATGGTAGCCTTAACCTGAAAATAAGTGATGGATATTTCAATCTAAGGGCAAAGGGACACAGGCAAGGAAAGGGATAGGAATGGAACGATGAACCGCATATTGTGTGAAATTAAGGAAATGATCGACAGCAACATCAAATTGTACCTGCCTCATGTGACAAGCGGCGAGTTGGAAAATGACGGGGAAGTCTATTACATGAATGGGAAAAATGGGACGGAGTTCGACTGGTATGTCAATGGAAGTTTGTCTCCGTTTATGGTTTTTTATAATGATAAAGCAAATCTGGGCGCGGCAAAATTATCGCTCTGCAATGATGGGAGAGTTGTCCTATACTTATACGGAGACCATGGAAATCAGCTTGTAAAACAGGTGGAGACACAGATTGATGCGGGCAAGGCGGATCTGCTCGAACTTGCCGTGATCATGCGGAACGCAGCGGACGACCATGGAATCTGGGGTAAGTGCATTGACAGCATCCATACAGATATTGCGGTTAGTGAGGAAATGCGCAGAGAATTTCGGGAGCGCGAAAAGAATTATGACGTGATAAAAAAACGAAAGCTGATTCTGAACCAGAGTGCCTGCGTCTCGAAAAAAGTCACGCGGGAAGGTTGGAAGGTCGGCTATATGGAGCGGCTTGAGCCGCGTGGCGAGGGGGATAGCGGATGGTGCTTTTTTGCAGGGAATGAGAGTGATAACTACACGTCCGATGTCAGGAATATCGAATTGGTATATGTAGGGGATGTGTGGCAGCGCTTTGATCCGGATATTCTCCGGTACATTGACGCTCCGGCGGGGACAAGACTGGTTCGGGTTTCTGCGGATACCTTTGAGATTGATCAAAACGATAAGCCGGTCTTTACGGTGAAAAGATGACGGGGAGAGTATGGTAAAGTTTTTTCATTTGTTTAGGAATTATTATTTAGGAATTTCTTTTGCGGGAATGATCGCATTTGTTATTCAGGAAATACCGTATATGATGATGCCGCTGATAAAGATGAAATCGAATCCTATCATGAATATGCCGAATGAAATTCCCTGGATAGAAAAAACACAGGGTATATTCGGTATGTTGTCTATGATTTTGTTAATGTTAATTGTAAAAGATAACGATAAATTCTTTTCGATAACGACATACAAAGAAAAAGCCTTTTTTACAATAACTGTTATCATGATACTAATAAATTTTATGGGCTGGACTTTTTATTACCTTGGTTTTCAATATGGCTGGTTGATTGTAATCAGCCAGTTTGCGGTTGTCCCGCTGTACTACTTGTTTTTCGGATTATGGAAAAGCAATTATTTATTGGTCGGGACCGCTTCGGTATTTTTTATCATTCATACCATCAACGGGTGTTTGAATTTTTTTGGTTAGACATTATATTGTTGAGCAGAGACAGGAAAGTGGAATTGTCCAATTGGGAGTTGGACAATTGGATATAGCATATTTTAAGCAGGAATAAAGATGATTTTATTAGAGCATAGGAAAAAGGAGCGCCTGACATCAATGGGCTTGGAAGATAGGAGAAAAGAGCAGACAGGAAAAGAAGAACGGATCGCGATGCGGGTATCCGCTGTCAGTATTATCGCCAATGCGGTCTTGTCGGCGGGAAAGCTGATCGCCGGCGTGGCGGCGCATTCGGGCGCGATGATTTCCGATGCGGTGCATTCGGCATCGGATGTGTTCAGCACGATTGTTGTGATGATCGGCGTGCATCTGGCGGCCAAAAAATCAGATGCGGATCACCCATACGGTCATGAGCGTCTGGAATGTGTGGCGGCGATCGTGCTTGCGGTTGCGCTTGCGGTCACGGGCGCGGGCATTGGCGTGAGCGGCGTGCGGCATATCGCAGAAGCGCATGAGGGCGCTCTTGTCGTGCCGGGGATCGCGGCGCTGATGGCGGCGGTTGTTTCTATTTTTGTAAAAGAAGCGATGTTCTGGTACACGCGACATTATGCAAAAGCGATCGACTCCGGCGCGCTGATGGCGGATGCATGGCATCACCGCTCGGACGCGCTTTCCTCTGTCGGCGCATTGATCGGTATCGCGGGGGCGCGGATGGGATTTCCGGTGTTTGATTCCGTTGCAAGCGTTGTGATCTGTGTGTTTATCTTAAAAGCGGCGTACGATATTTTTAAGGACGCGGTTGATAAGATGGTGGATAAATCCTGCGAAGTGCGGACCGAACAGGAGATGCGGGACTGTATTTCGGAACAGGACGGCGTGTTGGGAATTGACATGCTGCATACGCGGGTGTTTGGGAACAAAATTTATGTGGATGTGGAAATTTTAGTGAACGGTCAGTGGCGGCTTTATGAGGCGCATGGGGTTGCGGAGCACGTGCATGATGAACTGGAGCGGCGGTTTCCGAAGGTTAAGCACATTATGGTGCATGTCAATCCGTGCGCATGCGGGGCTGATGGAAAAACGGAGCAGGAAAAAACGGATGGGCGGCTCTGATATTGACATGAGTTTGCGGGATTGTTAAAATATTACTAACGGGATAAAGGAGGATTGGGTATGTACAAATGTCGTCTTCATATCTATATGGCAGGCAGACCCTGTCGTGCCTTTGAAGTGATCAAAGGGATGCCTTCATTGGAACATTTTACCCATATTTTTTCAGAGAGCGACGAAGTGAAAGCGGATTTAGCGGCAGAGGCGGATCTGATCATCGTCGATCTGACGGATGCGGACTGCGGGGAAGCGCTGCGTATCCTTGCGGCAGGGGATGAACACGCTGGAACGCAGGTGATCTTTCTTGCGTCTGCCGAACAGGCGCAGACGCTTGCCGGAGCGCCGGAGGCAGATCGAATCACGGACATCTGGATAACGCCGATGTCCGAGGAGGAAGTGCGTTTCCGCTTTTTCAGATGGCAGCAGGCATGTAAGCAGAGCAAGGATTTCTGGCAGACCAGCCAGTATCTGGAGGAGACGATCAACCATGTGCCGAATCTGATCTGGTATAAGGATAAAAACGGAATCCATGAGAAAGTCAACGACAGCTTTTGTAAAACGGTCAATAAGACGAAGCAGCAGGTAGAGGGACGCGGGCACGCATATATCTGGGATGTGGAGCAGGACGATCCCGCCTGCATCGAGTCCGAGCGCAAGGTCATGGAGCAAAAGAAGACGTTCATATCCGGGGAGCTGATCAAGACCAAGGAAGGTATGCGGACGCTGACGACTTACAAATCGCCGCTTTATGATCTGGACGGCAGCGTAATGGGAACCGTGGGCGTGGCGATCGACGTGACGCAGGAGCGCGCCTATGAGCAGGAGATCATAGAGAAGAACCGTGCGCTGGAGACGCTTTTTGCCACGCTGGACTGCGGTGTCATACGCCATACGCTGGACGGCTCGCGGATTTTGAACGTGAACAGAGCGGCGCTCAAAATTTTAGGTTATGAGACGCAGGACGAACTGATGGCGGACGGATTTCATCTGATCGCGGCGACGGTCATTGAGGAGGACCGCGATAAACTGAGGGAATGCATGCAGAAACTCAAGAAGCCGGGGGACAGCGTCAACGTTGAGTACCGTGTGCGCCATAAGGACGGGGAGCTTTTGCATGTCATGGGCAATGTGAAGCTGTTTGAAGAAAACGGGGAGCGTTTTTACCAGCGTTTTCTTTTAGACGGCACCGCACAGAAATTGCAGGAGAAAAAGGCGGCGCAGCGTCAGATGGAACTGGTGCAGGCGCTCAGCATTGATTTTAATCTGGTCTGCTTTGTCGATCTCGAAACGGGTATGGTAACGCCGATCCGGAATGACGGCTATGACGGGCAGGAGTTAAGTCAGGTGTTCAGCGGCGCCGTACCGCTGCAGGAGAGTATGGAGCGGTACATACGGGACTGGGTTCATGAGGACGACCGGGAAATACTGCAAAATGCCCTTTCTTTGGATATGCTGGAAAAAGAACTGGCGGAAAAAAGTGTGTTTTTTGTCAATTACCGGAAACGCAGGGGCGGCGAGATCGTTTATTTCCAGATGAAGGCCGTAGGCGTAAAAACGGACGAGGGGTTAGGGATCGTTTTGGGGTTCCGCAATGTGGACGAGGAGATCCGCAGGGAGCGGGAGCGCAACAGCCTGTTGGAGGAGGCGCTCTCCCAGGCGGAGCGGGCAAACAAAGCAAAGAGCGTCTTTCTTTCCAACATGTCCCATGACATCCGCACGCCGATGAACGCGGTCGTAGGCTTTACGAATCTGGCGATCACGCATATTGACAACAAGGAACAGGTCGAGGAATATCTTCAAAAGATCATGACGTCCGGCAATCATCTGTTAAGTCTGATCAATGATATTCTGGATATGAGCCATATCGAGAGCGGCAAGATCAATCTGGATGAGAAGCCGTGCAGTCTGCCCGATATTCTGCACGGGCTGCGCAATATTCTTTTGGCGGATATACATGCGAAACAGATGGAATTGCAGATCGACACGGTGGACGTCGTGGACGAGGATATTTATTGCGATAAGCTCCGCTTAAATCAGGTGCTCTTAAATCTGCTCAGCAACTCCGTGAAGTACACGGGCGCGGGCGGCACGGTCAGCATGCGGATCACGGAAAAGCGCGGCGCGCCGATGGGCTATGCCAACTATGAGTTTTTAATCAAGGACAACGGCATCGGCATGAGCGAGGAATTTGTGGAGCACATTTTCGAGCCGTTTGAGAGAGAAAAGAACAGTACGATCAGCAAGATTCAGGGAACCGGACTCGGCATGGCGATCACCAAGAATATCGTTGATATGATGAACGGTACGATCGAGGTCAAGAGCGAGCAGGGCGTGGGAACGGAATTTAAGGTATCCTTCGTGTTCCGGCTTTATTCCGAGGCAAAGGAAGAGAAAGATATTCCGGTGCTGAAGGATTGCAGGGCGCTGGTGGTGGACGACGACTTTAATACGTGCGACAGCGTTTCTTATATGCTGGGACAGCTCGGAATGCGCGCAGAGTGGACGCTGTCGGGAAAAGAGGCGGTGCTGCGCACGCACCAGGCAGTCATGCGCAACAACGATTATTCCGTCTATATCATCGACTGGCTGCTGCCGGATATGAACGGCGTGGAAGTGACAAGGCGCATACGGAAAGAGACGACGGGCAAGAATGTGCCGGTCATTGTTCTGACCGCATACGACTGGTCGGATATTGAGACGGAGGCAAAGGAAGCGGGCGTGACGGCGTTTTGCAGTAAGCCGTTGTTCCTGTCGGAGTTAAGGAGCTGTCTCAACGCCGTGATACAGCCGGAGACGGAGGCAAAAGAAAAAGAGCATACGCAGGAGGCTGTGCTTCCGAAGCACCACACCGGACGGATCCTGCTCGCGGAAGACGTGGAGATGAATCAGGAGATCGCCGTGGCGATCCTTGGGGACGCGGGCTTTACGACCGAAGTTGCGGAGAACGGCAGGGTCGCCGTGGAGATGCTGTCGCGTTCTGAGCCGGGTTATTATCAACTGGTGTTGATGGACGTTCAGATGCCGGAGATGGACGGTTACGAGGCGACCGCACAGATTCGGAAACTGAAAGACCCGAAGCTTTCCAACATTCCGATCATCGCCATGACCGCGAACGCGTTTGAGGAGGATAAGCAGGAGGCGCTGCGCAGCGGTATGAACGGGCATATCGCGAAACCGATCAATATTCAGGAGCTGTTCCAGACGCTGGACAGTGTGCTGTAAGTAGAAAAACCGGATGGCAGGGACTGATGTAGTCTCTGCCATTAAATATTGATTGAAATTGTATAACATTTCTCTAAATTGTTTGAAAAAACTAGCACTCACCACTTGACAGTGCTAACAATTTGATCTATCATACAATCGTCACGGGGAAAACAGGGAGTCAGCGTCCGCAGCGGCAGGGCGATCGGGGCGGACAAGAATCCCCTGCATGTTAGGAAAGGCATGGTGATGACGATGAATATTGCAAAATTTACCCAAAAATCATTACAGGCAGTGGAGGATTGCGAGAAGCTTGCCTATGAATACGGAAATCAGGAGATTGAGCAGGAGCACCTGCTCTACAGCCTGTTGACGGCGGAAGACAGCCTGATCTTAAAATTGATCGAAAAAATGGAGATTCAGACCGAACACTTTGTAAACCGCGCGCGGCAGGCGTTGGAAAAACGCGTCAAGGTGCAGGGCGGGCAGGTTCACGTCGGGCAGGACTTAAATAAAGCGCTTGTTTCGGCGGAGGACGAGGCAAAAGCAATGGGCGACGAGTACGTTTCCGTCGAGCATTTGTTTTTGTCCATGATCCGTTATCCGAATAAGGAGATCGCGC
This sequence comes from Clostridium sp., assembly GCA_023663615.1. Taxonomy (GTDB): domain Bacteria; phylum Bacillota; class Clostridia; order Lachnospirales; family Lachnospiraceae; genus DLAJ01. The sequence continues at coordinate 56,462 of JAMPHA010000007.1, forward strand.
AGATCTGGAAGGAGTACGGCATCAACCGCGAGCGCTTTTTGCAGGCGCTCTCCACCGTGCGCGGCAATCAGCGCGTGACGAGCGACAATCCGGAGGCGACGTATGACACGTTAAATAAGTACGGACAGGAACTTGTGGAGAAGGCGCGTAGTCAGAAGCTCGATCCGGTCATCGGCAGGGACGGCGAGATCCGCAACATCATCCGCATTCTCTCCCGCAAGACCAAAAATAACCCGGTGCTCATCGGCGAGCCGGGCGTCGGTAAAACGGCGGTCGTGGAAGGCTTGGCGCAGCGGATCGTGCGCGGCGACGTGCCGCAGGGCTTACAGGATAAAAAAATATTTGCGCTTGATATGGGCGCGCTCGTGGCGGGCGCGAAATACCGCGGCGAGTTTGAGGAGCGCCTGAAAGCGGTCTTGAAGGAAGTCAAAAAGAGCGAAGGGCAGATCATTCTGTTCATCGACGAACTGCATACGATCGTGGGCGCGGGCAAGACGGACGGCGCGCTGGATGCGGGCAACATGCTAAAGCCGATGCTGGCGCGCGGCGAGCTGCACTGTATCGGCGCGACGACGCTTAACGAATACCGGCAGTATATTGAGAAGGATGCGGCGTTAGAGCGGCGGTTTCAGCCGGTTCTGGTGGATGAGCCGACCGTGGAGGACACGATCTCCATTTTGCGCGGCTTAAAAGAGCGTTATGAGGTTTATCACGGCGTCAAGATCATGGATAACGCGCTCGTGAGCGCGGCGACGCTTTCCGACCGCTATATCAGCGACCGTTTTCTGCCTGATAAGGCGATCGACCTTGTGGACGAGGCGTGCGCGCTCATCAAGACCGAGCTGGATTCCATGCCGACCGAGTTAGACGAGTTACAGCGCAAGGTCATGCAGATGGAGATCGAGGAGGCGGCGCTCAAAAAAGAGGACGACCGCATGAGCGTCGAACGGCTGTCCGCGCTGCAGAGGGAGCTTGCGGAATTAAAAGAAGAATTGAACAACCGCAAGGCGCAGTGGGATAATGAAAAGGCTTCCGTTGAGAAATTGTCCAAGCTGCGCGAGGAGATTGAGGCGGTCGGAAGCGAGATTCAGATCGCGCAGAGGGAAGGCAATCTGGAAAAGGCGGCGGAATTAAGCTATGGGAAACTGCCGAGTTTAAGAAAACAGTTGGAGCAGGAAGAGGAAGCGGTCAAGAGCAAGGACCTCTCCCTCGTGCATGAGAGCGTATCCGATGAGGAGATCGCCCGCATCGTCAGCCGTTGGACGGGAATCCCGATCATGAAGCTGACGGAGAGCGAGCGCAATAAGACGCTCCATTTAGACGAAGAACTGCATAAGCGTGTCGTCGGGCAGGATGAGGCGGTGACGAAAGTGACGGAGGCAATCATCCGTTCCAAAGCGGGGATCAAGGATCCCGGTAAACCGATCGGGTCATTTCTGTTTTTGGGACCGACGGGCGTGGGAAAAACAGAACTTGCAAAAAGTCTTGCCGCGTCGCTCTTTGATGACGAATCCAATATCGTCCGGCTGGACATGAGCGAATATATGGAAAAGTACTCCGTATCGCGCCTGATCGGGGCGCCTCCCGGATATGTCGGTTATGAGGAGGGCGGGCAGTTGACCGAGGCGGTCAGAAGAAAACCCTATTCGGTCGTGCTGTTTGACGAGATCGAAAAGGCGCATCCGGATGTGTTTAACGTGCTCTTACAGGTATTGGACGACGGGCGCATCACGGACTCGCAGGGGCGCACGGTGGATTTTAAGAATACGATCCTGATCCTGACATCCAACATTGGCGCGCAGGATCTGCTGGAAGGAATCGAAGCGGACGGCAGTATCAGCGAAGAAACGCAGAAAAGCGTGATGGAACAACTGCGTGCGGGCTTCCGCCCGGAATTTTTGAACCGTCTGGACGAGATCATTCTTTTTAAGCCTCTGACAAAGGACAATATCGGCGGCATCATCGACCTGATCCTTGCAGACTTAAACCGCAGGCTTTCCGACAGGGAACTTACGGTCGAGCTTTCCGACGAGGCGCGCGCCTATATTTTGGAGAACGGCTACGAGCCGGCGTACGGCGCAAGACCGCTCAAACGCTTTATCCAGAAACATGTGGAGACGCTTTCGGCGAAACTCATTTTAGCGGACGGCGTGGCGCTCGGAGATACGATCCGCATCGTCGTAAAAGACGGCGCGCTCGCCGCAGAACCTAAGGACACGGCAGAATAGGAATTTCGGATCCCAAAAGAATCCGCTATGCGGATTCTTTTATAAAGAATTAAGAATCTTTTTGCCGCCTGTTCCTTGCTTTTTTTCAGATTTCCCCTACAATGGGAGAAGAAAGCAGGCGTACAGGCGGCGGAAAGGCTGGTATCTGATATGAAACAACGGTTGATAAGGTTTATGCAGGGCAGATATGGGATGGATCAATTGGGACGCGCGCTGTTTTGGGCGACGATGATCTGCCTGATCATTTCCATTTTTGTGCGGACGAAGCTGTTTTACTTTTTGGCGCTTGTCCTGTTGGTCTATTCTTATTTCCGGATGCTTTCAAGAAATCACGCAAAGCGCTATGCAGAGAATCAGCGCTATCTGGCGTTGACGGCGGGAATCCGCAGGAAGTTTTCTTCCTGGAAAAAAACAAATGCGCAGAGAAAAACGCATCATATTTACCGCTGCCCGAATTGTAAGCAGAAAATACGCGTGCCGCGCGGCAAAGGAAGGATCGCGATCACCTGCCCGAAATGCCGCACGGAATTTATCAAAAATAGTTGACGGAGTGCAGTTACGGAGGCTGGATGCAGAAAACGCTGACGGAACATTGCACGGGAAATGGATTCGGAAACAGCTGACGGGAGGATACCGTGTTCGGATATATTGTGGTAAATAAGCCGGAATTGAAATTTCGCGAATTTGCCGTGTACCAGTCCTATTACTGCGGGCTGTGCCGCGAATTGAAGGAAAAGTACGGGCGTTTCGGGCAGATGACGTTAAGCTACGATATGACGTTTCTTGCCATGCTGTTGACCGGGCTGTATGAGCCGGAGACAAAAGAGGGCGTCGTGCGCTGTATTACGCATCCGCTTGAGAAGCATCCGGTCAGCAGGAATCCGTATACGGAATATGCCGCCGACGTCAATGTGCTTCTTTCTTATTATAAATGCGAGGACGACTGGCTGGATGAGCGAAAGGTCGGCAAATATCTGTTTGCGGCGCTTTTACGCAAAAAGAACAACCGCATCGCCAAAGAATATCCGGCAAAGGCATGTAAGATGGCGGAAAATCTAAGCCGTCTGCATGAGATCGAGCAAAACGGCGGCGTGACGATGGATGAGACGGCGGGGCTGTTCGGGGAGATCATGGCGGAACTATTCGTGTACCGGGAGGATGAGTGGGCGGACAGCTTGAGGCGGATCGGGTTCTTTTTTGGCAAATTTATTTATCTGATGGATGCCTACGACGATATAGAAGCAGACTTAAAAAAGAACTGTTATAATCCGTTTGCGGAGCGGTTCGGTCAGGAAGGCTTCGAGGAAGAAGTGAAATCCATTCTGACGATGATGATGGCGGAATGTTCGCGCGAATTTGAAAAACTCCCGATTCTGTTACATGCGGAGATCCTGCGCAATATTTTGTACGCGGGCGTGTGGACGAAATACGAGGCGGTGCATGCGCGGCGCGAAAAAGAGAAACAAGCAGAGAACGGAGTACCCAAATTATGATGGATCCATACGGCGTGCTGGGGGTTGGCAGAAACGCGAGTGATGACGACATCAAAAAAGCATACAGAAAATTGAGCAGGCAGTATCATCCCGACGCGAATGTCAATAATCCGAACAAGGCGCAGGCGGAAGAAAAATTCAAGCAGATCCAGCAGGCGTACCGTCAGATCATGCAGGAGCGGGAGCGCGGAACAAGCGGTTCGGGTTCCTACTATGGACGGGAGGATGCGGGCGGATATGATCCGTTCGGTTTTGGCGGCTTTGGCGGTTTCGGGGGATTCGGCGGTTTTGGCGGTTACACGCGGACAGGGAACAGCCGGACGGCGGAGGAAGATGAAGATACGCTGCATATGAAAGCGGCGGCAAATTATATCAACGGCGGACACTATAAAGAAGCGCTGAACGTATTGAACACGATTTCCGGGCGGAACGCAAAGTGGTATTATTACAGTGCGATCGCCAATGCGGGCTGCGGCAATAACGTACAGGCAATGCAGTATGCAAAGCAGGCGGCGCAGATGGAGCCGGGCAATCCCACATATCAGCGTCTTGTACAGCAGTTAGAGTCGGGCGGCACATGGTATATGGGCAGACAAAGCCCTTATATGGGAATGGGCGGCATGCAGGGGAATCTCTGTAACCGGATGTGCCTTTCCTACCTGCTGTGCACCTGCTGTTCCGGCGGATGCTGCTATGCGCCTTACGGGATGGTTTGCTGTTAGGTGCGCGGTTTGTGGAAAAGAGAATGGAAATAATATTGACAGTATGGTATATTTTTGTTAATATCAGCATATAAATAAATCGGTGATATGTCACTGATCGGGCTGGTCGAAAGATCCTGGTCCACCGAATGGCGGGGAATTTCCCCGCTTTTTTTCGTGATAAGCTTAAGAAGCTGAGAAAAGGCAGGTAACTTATGTCAGAAAAAGTGTTAAGCATTTTTATAGATGAATCCGGCGATTTTGGACCATATGATTTTCGCGCGCCTTTTTATTTGGTCGCAATGGTCTTTCATGAGCAGGATTATGATGTCAAAAAGAATATTTCGGACCTTGAAAGTCATTTAAAAAATCTCGGATACAAGCAGCATGCGATTCATACAGGACCATTGATCCGCCGGGAATCCATTTATAAAAATGACTTGATGGAAGAGCGTAAGCGGTTGTTCAACACGCTGTTTCATTTTGTAAGAAAGTTGGATTTTCGATATGTCTGTGCTAAGATCAGAAAAAGCGAATGTGCAGATATGATCATGATGACCGCAAAGCTATCAAAAGTAATTGCGGAGATACTTAGAGACCATCAGGATTATTTTGGACAGTTTGCGCAAATTATCATCTATTATGATAATGGGCAGATTGAACTTACCAAAATATTGACGTCTGTTTTTAATACACTTTATGCTCATGTAGAGTTTCGAAAAGTGAGACCGGTAGATTATAAACTCTTTCAAGTTGCAGATTTAGTCTGCACGATGGAACTTCTTTCTGAAAAGGCAGGTTCCAATTCGTTTTCGAAATCGGAAGAGGAATTTTTTCACTCTATTCGCGATTTTAGAAGAAACTACCTAAAACCTTTAGCAGGAAAACGTTTATCATCAGCAAAATAAGAGTTTGGCGTCAGCCAAACTCTTATTTTGCCTGCCGGTAAACCGCATCGGCGGGATAGCCGCCCTTTAATTTCTGCATACAGCGCTGCACGGCGTCCTTGGAGTCTTTCCAGTCGTCGTCCTTATGCAGATAGTCAAATTTCTCGATCAGCCAGTTGATGTCCTCCTGAAGCCGCTCCATATTTTTGTTCATCAGCGAAAAAAGCACGGGAAAGAACTCGGATTTTTCTCTGTCCGAAAGCGTTTGATCCGCCGCGGCGCAAAGGTCGCCGAAATGCGTTAAGCAGAAGCCCTTGCTCTTTTCAAACATTGCCTTGAAATCGGGATCATGCCGGTACATATGGAAAAACGTGTCCAGATAACGTGTATACATCTCGGCGAAGCGGTTGCAGATGTAACAGGAATGCTCGCGTTTTTGCACCCATTCGCTGACGGAATTGCCTGCGGCGGATGATTTTTTTATTTTATTGACCAGAGAAGTCTTACCGGGCGTAAAGCTCTTTGTCTGCTGTTCTAATTCCTTGCGCATCTGCATGTAATGCGTCTTTAAGATCCAGCCGTTGCCGAGCGTGTTTCCGTAATCGAACATTTTCTTAAAATGCGTGCGGCAGAAACCCGCGCGGTCCGTGTCTGCGCGGACGTCGCTCTCCATATAGGAAGCGCCGGAACCGAGCACAAAATCCAAAAGATCCTGCTCGACGTTCCGTTCAATAAAGCAGAACGGACACTCATCATTTGCGTGAAACGCGTCGTTTAAGGGAATCGTGTATAATTGTTCTTTCATGGATGCTCCTTTCCGGTTGGCGCCAAAAGCCGTGCAAACTGCAGGTAACGTTGATAAGCATGACTTTTGACATTGAATCCTGCGCACATCTGTCTGCGGATATTTTCTATATGTTATTGTAACGCGCCAAGGCGGATTTCACAAGAAAAATCGTTTCCGCACCCAAACCGTATCCGGAGACGGCCGCATCCTGGGAACCTTATGTCCTCAAAAAGAGCGCCCAAAAGAGCGCCTTTGCTTTTTTGTAGACAAAGCCGGAAAAAACTGTTACTATGGTATCAATTGGAAATGTGCGGACGATTTTCTCCGACAGAAGGTCTGCGGTCGGATTGGAATAAAAAACAGACGGACGGAAAAGAAAAACAATGGTAAATCTTTTAGTTGTGCTTGGAATCATAAGTATTTTTAATATTTACATTGCGATCGGGTATCTGCTTATGGGAGAGGGAGGAACCAAAGAGCAGAAGCTGATGGGCTATTTTTTGTGCGGTTCTCTGGTGCAGAATGCCGGATACCTGATGGAGCTGACGGCGAAAAGTCTGGATGTGGCGGTTTTGGCGGTCAAAATAGAATACTTAGGCTCGCTGTTCGTGCCGCTGTTTTATTGCTGGTTCATTTTTAATTATTGCTATATCAGGCGGCCGGTGCGGCTGCTCAAACTGGTCGCCGGGATCAACTTCTGCCTGTTGGCGGTCATTTTTACCTGCGAGTATCATACGCTGTACTACCGCGAACTTGAATGGATCGCGGGGGATGGGCGTTTTTCTTATCTGGGGATCACGTATGGTCCCTGTTATTTTGTTTTTTTGGTGTGCAGCAGTATCATTCCCTATTCGCTGTCGCTGTTTGCGCTGCTTCGCACCGTCCTGCGTTCGAGCGCGGCGACGAAAAGGCGCTACGAGGTCATCATGCTGTTGTCCACGCTGCCGGTCGTGACGCTTGCCGCCTATGCCTTAAAACTGACCGGCGGATATGATTTTACGCCGGCGACGATGGGGATCGTCCTGGCGATCGTCGTCATTTTGGTGTGGAGCAGGAGGAATTATGATTTCGTTCATCTGGCGGCGGAGACCGCGATCGCACATATGGGGGACGGCGTGATCTCCCTGGACGACCAGCAGCGGATCATCAGCTATAATCAGGCGGCTGCAGGAATTTTCAAAGAGCTGTATACGAGTGCGAAAGGGGATTCGATCGCGGAGATCAAAGAATTCCCGCCGGATATTTTGGGAAAAGAAGATAAGCATGAATTTTCGATGGGCGACCGTTTTTATGAGAGCCATGTCCGGCAGATTCCGGACAAAAACGGCAAAACACAAGGGTATGTCGTATTGCTGTTGGACATCACGGACACCCGCAATTACATAGATGAGATCAAGCGCGTGCGCGAGCAGGCGGAAAAAGCAAACGCGGCAAAGAGTGAATTTTTGGCGAATATGTCGCATGAGATCCGGACGCCGATGAATGCCGTCATCGGACTGAGCGATATTATCATGGAAGAAAGTCAGGGGAGAAAAGTATACGGCTATGCCTGTGATATTAAGTCCGCTTCCCAGAATCTCCTTGCCATTATCAATGATATTTTGGACCTGTCAAAGGTGGAGGCGGGCAAGATGGAGCTCGTCATGTCGGATTATTATATCAAGGGCATTGTGGGTGACGTCGTCGGGATGATGGATATTGTCGCGTCCCAGCGCGGGCTTTTGATGAAGCACGAGTACGAGGAAAACATTCCCTGCCGCTACGAGGGCGATGAGGGAAGGATCAAGCAGATCATGATCAATCTGCTCAATAACGCGCTCAAGTTCACGAAAGAGGGATATGTGAAGCTGTCTGTCAGCGGTCAGCCGGGTGAGAACGAGGATGAGGAACTTTTAACGTTTCGGGTCGAGGATACCGGATGCGGTATCCAAAAAGAAGATCTGGAGAAAATTTTTGATAATTTCAGTCAGGTGGATACCGGAAAGAGCCGCAGCGTGGAGGGGACCGGATTAGGTCTTGCCATTACGAAGCAGTTCGTACAGCTCATGAACGGCAGTATCCATGTGGAAAGCGTTTACGGGGAAGGCTCTGCGTTTACCGTCACGATCCCGCAGAAGATCGTTGACCGGCGCACGTTAAAGGAGGTCCGCGACGTTCCGGTGGAGAAAGAGCAGGAGCCGAAGCATTTTAAGACGAGCGGGTGCAGGGTACTGGTGGTGGACGACAATGCGGTCAACCGAAAGGTGGCAAAGGGGTACCTGGCGCCGTACGGATTGGAGCTGACCGAGGCGCAGAGCGGCCCGGAGGCGATCGCGCTCGTAAAAGAGAACGCGTACGATCTGATCTTTATGGATCATATGATGCCGGGAATGGACGGCATCGAGGCGGTTCATATCATCCGCCGGGAATGTGGGGAAAACGGCAAAAATGCGGTGATCATCGCGGCGACCGCCAATGCGATGGAAGGCGTCAAGGGACGCTTTTTAGAGAACGGGTTCCAGGATTTTATCCCGAAACCGATTGATAAGAAGCATTTGTATCGGACATTGGCGAAATGGATTCCGGAAGAAAAGAGAATCGCGCCGCCCGAAAAAGAGGATGGAAGCGCTGCTGCGGGAAGTGCGAATGCGGGAGGAAGCGTGTCCGCAAACGGGGCGGCAGGCGTGAACGCAGGAGAAAGCGCGAGTGCAAACGAATCGGCAGGCGTGACCGCGGCGCAGAACAGCGATACGGATGCGCAGGGAAGCGCGGCCGTGAGCGGGTCGCCGGAAGAAATTGTCATTCAGGGTATTGACGTGGCTGCCGCGATGGAGCATCATTCCGGCTCTTTGGATGATTATCGGGAGCTGCTGCAGCTTTACTGTCTGGAAGGAAAGCGGAAGCTGAAACTGATCAAGGAGCTGTTTGACGAAAAAGATTATAAGAACTATGAGATCGAGGTTCACGGATTGAAAAGCGCGTCCGCCAATGTGGGAGCCATGCGCCTGTCCAAAATGGCGAAAGAGCATGAAATGGCGGCGGCGCAGGGGGACGAGGAATTTATCAGCGATCACTTTTTAGATCTGTATGAGTCTTACGGCGTGCAGCTCCGGTATATTCAGGTTTATTTGGACAGGGCGGCGCAGAAGGATGCGGAACCGGAAGAGGGAGCGCTTACGGAGAACGTGCTTTTCGAGCAGGTCGGGGAGGCGCTTGAGAAACTGGAAAAGTTCCACTCACGGGAATGCGCGGACATTGTGGCAGAGCTGCTCAAGCACCACATGGAGAGCGATGTGAAGACGCGGCTGTTAGAGGTTCAGGAGCAGCTGCAATTGTATGAGGATGATGAGGCGGAAGAACTGCTCAGACAACTGCGGGAGCGGCTGCATGAGGCAGGGGATGCGCAGATGAAAGAGAATGCATGAGTCGAATGATGCGCAGATGAAGGAATATGCATAAGCCGGAAGATACGCCGGCAGACGGAGCGGGAGAGCGCTGAGGCGCAGAAAAATATCATGACCGGACGGTGGGAGCCGTTTTGGAGCAGAGGGGGACGACAATGGCAAAACTTCGGATACTGACAGTGGATGACAGTGCAATCAATTTAGCGTCCATTGAACAGGAATTAAAAGAGGAGTATGACGTAACCATGGTCAATTCCGGCAGCAGGGCGTTGAAATATCTAAAAAATGAGACGCCGGATCTGATTCTTTTGGATGTGCAGATGCCGGAAATGGACGGTTTGGAGACCTTGAAGGAAATCCGTACCCTAAAGGGCGGAGTGACCATTCCGGTCGTTATGCTGACGGCAAAAAAAGACAAGACAACGATCGTAGAGAGCAAAAAACTCGGAATCTACGATTATATCGTGAAGCCGTTTCAGGCGGACGAACTGCATGAGAGGATCCTGCGGACATTTAAGCGTGCGGGTGTGCTTCCTTTTTCCACGCAGGAGCGGAAAGCGGAGTTCAGGAAACTGGCGCGGGATATAGAGAGCGATAACGGCAGGGCCGCTATGGTACGCGTAAACGAGATCGCGGATTATAAGCTGGAGGCAAACGAGCGTCTGACCATCCTGAAGGTCGGGGAGAAGCTGGAGGCGGGTGATGCGGCGGGCGCGCTCAGTCTGTTGAAGGGGATTTTGTAGGAGCATAACAAAAAGCCGGGTTTTGCGGGCTTTCTGTTATAAATAAAGAATACAGAAAGGGATAGGTATACCATGAGTCAAAAGAAAAATTCCATCGGAGTCGATCCTGTTTTTAACGCGAGGGAGCTTGGCGGAGGCAGGATGCTGGTGCTCGGCGTGCAGCATATGTTTGCCATGTTCGGCGCGACCGTGCTCGTGCCGGCGCTGACGGGCTTAAGCGTATCGACGACACTGTTGTTTGCAGGACTTGGAACCCTGCTGTTCCACCTGCTGGCAAAAGGAAAGGTACCGGCATTTCTGGGTTCCTCTTTCGCGTTCCTCGCAGGGTATTGGGCGATCGCGCCAAACGGAGAGGCGGGGCTGTTACCGTATGCCTGCTTCGGTGTGGCATGTTCGGGGCTGATCTATCTGCTGCTCTCGGCGTTGATCAAGGCATTCGGTACGGGAAGGGTCATGAAATTCTTTCCGCCCATTGTGACGGGACCGATCATCATTGCCATCGGATTGAATTTGTCCCAATCGGCAGTCGATAACTGCGCGACAAACTGGTGGATCGCGCTGATCGCGATCGTCGTCGTGGTCGTATGTAACATTTGGGGAAAAGGAATGATCCGGATCATTCCGATTATTCTCGGCGTAGTGGCATCCTATCTCATCGCGGCGTTTACGGGAAATGTGGATTTTACGTCGGTAAAAGAAGCAGCCTGGATCGGGCTCCCGATCTCGTATGACCGGACGGTATTTGCTATTTTTAAGGATCTGGATGTATCGCTGCTTCTTACGTCCGTCATCACGATCATGCCGATCGCGCTGGCGACGGTCGTGGAGCATATCGGAGATATTTCCGCGATCTCATCCACAGTCGGCAAAAATTATATCAAGGATCCGGGGCTTCACAGGACGCTGCTCGGAGACGGACTCGCAACGATCGTGGCGTCCCTGTTCGGCGCGCCTGCCAATACGACATACGGCGAAAACACCGGCGTATTGACGCTCTCGAAGGTATTTGATCCGCTTGTCATCCGTCTGGCGGCATATTTCGCGATCCTGTTTTCTTTCTGCCCGAAGGTGGCGGCGCTGATCGAGTGTATGCCTGCAGCGACGATCGGCGGCGTGTCGCTCGTTCTTTACGGCATGATTTCCGCGGTCGGCGTGCGCAATATCGTGGAATCCAAATGTGATTTTACAAAGAGCCGCAACGTCCTGATCGCGGCGCTGATCTTAGTGCTTTCCATCGGTATCAATTATAGTACCGCGGGCGCGATCGCCTTTACGATCGGCAAGGTGACGATTTCGCTGAGCGGTTTGGCGATCGGTTCGCTGGTCGGCATTATCCTGAATGCGGTACTGCCGGGAAAGGATTATCAGTTTGACGAGGAGATAGAGGAATAGACATGTATTTCCCGCACTGACGGGAAATTGCGTAAAAAAGACTTCCGCGTAAGTGGAAGTCTTTTTTACTTATAGAAAATTTTGCAAACCAGAAAGAATCCGCACAGCGGATTCTTTGAAAGCGCGCGAAGCGCGATTTTTAACTTATAGGAATTTTCGTAGTCTTTGAAAGAGTTTCCGCAGGAAACTCTTTTTTACGTACCCGGCTCCGCGATGCGCGAGACGCCGACGTAAATCTGCGAAATCTTATACCATGTCGGGTAATCGACAACGCCGGTCTGCGGCAGGCGGAAAATACCTTGAAAGACGCGGACTGCCTCGGCGGTATTCGGTCCGTAGATGCCGTCGGCGGCGATCGTCGGGATGGCGGGATAGTTGCGCGCGATGCGGTTGAGCTGTTCCTGTATCTGTTGTACTTTTTGCCCTGTAGCGCCGCCGGAGAGGTTGTAGCCGGGCCATGAGGAAGGGATGCCCGATACGCTCGTCGTGGAATTGATATACATATCGCTGCCATAATAGTAGTGGATAATATCGATCGCGCTGTAGCCCTGATCGCCGAGATATTTGGAACCCCATTGCGAGAGTCCGCTGCAAGTCGTGGTCTGCCCGTCGCAATAGGAGGTGAAGATCGGCTGGCGCACGCCGGGGCGGGACAGGAAATTATTGAAAATGCTGTCCACGATCCGATCGATATTGGCATAAATATTTCTGCCGCGGATCCATTTCTGATCATAGGCGGTGGAGCTGGTGATCGTGAAATCGTACCCTTGATTTCTGTACCATTCCGTATAGACCCTGTTTAAGGTGAAGCTCAAAATGGCAAGCGTATTGGCGTAGATCGTGCTTTCCGGCCATGTGGCATAGATTTCCGAGGAGACCACGTTTTTGATGTAATCGGTATAAGTCACATAATAGTTCGCGGCGGCGGAATTGCTTGGCGTGCCGTCGTGAACGACGATATATTCCGGAATGACGACGCGGCTTAAGACAATGCTGCCGGATTCGTCCATCGGTTTGATCTCGTCTTCGGGAATCTTCGGCGGGTAATCGCCGTAGAGCGTGTGGTCGGGAATCGTGATCTCGTCCTCGCCCGTTCCGGTCTCGACCGGAGTCAGCTCCACATTCTGGATAGCGGTAACGTCGGGCAGGATCTCCGTGCCGCTTATGACGGTCGGTTCATAGCCCGGCGCCGTGATCGTAAGGTTGTAATCGGTGTAGGGCTGGTTGGAACCGGGTTCCTGACTGTATTCAAAGGGCGGTGCGGGAAGCTCGACCGTGTCGGTCTGTCCCGAACTGTTCGTGTGAAGCTCTTCAATGGTGTTTCCCTCTTCATTGGAATTTTGAATCGTGATCGTCGCGCCCTCGATCGGAAGAAGCCCGATCGTAGAGGTCACTTGAATGGCCAGCCCGCCCACATCCGGATTGTCGGCGGCTGCACGAATTGGATAGTTGCGCATCATGATGCCTCGGCATAATTACTTACTCTACTATATGCAGTCCGGCATCTGCGGTGCATGAGAAAAACAGCCTTGAAAGGAAAAAATAATTCGCACTAATTCCATAGAAGGAGAGCCTCTT
>JAMPHA010000008.1:0-67746 GCA_023663615.1 Clostridium sp.
ACACCGAACACCGCATCGTTTAAGTCCATCTTGCCGACTTCTTTTCCTTCCATATTGTAAACAGATACGTTTGCCATCTGAATACTCCTCCTTTCGTTCCTGCTTTATGCCTCAACCTTCGTGGTCTCTTTAATGGTGATCAAAGACTTCTTCGGTCCGGGTACGGAACCCTTGACCAGAAGCAGATTCTTCTCTGCATCCACTCTTACGACCTCAAGATTCTTGATCGTGACCTTCTTGTTTCCCATGTGTCCGGGCATTCCCTTGCCCTTGAACACGCGGCTCGGTGAGGAGCAGGCGCCGTTGGAACCCTGATGGCGATGAAATTTGGAGCCGTGTGCCATCGGTCCTCTCGACTGTCCTAATCTCTTGATCGCGCCCTGGAAGCCCTTGCCCTTGCTGATCGCAGACGCGTCAACCTTGTCGCCGACCGCAAAAATATCAGCCTTAATCTCCTGCGCCAGTGCATATTCCTCCGCATTCTCGAAACGGAACTCTCTCACATATCTCTTGGAAGAGACGCCCGCCTTCTCGAAATGCCCCTTTAACGGCTTGTTCACGCCATGCGCATGAATGACTTCCCTGTTACCGCCTTTGTCCTTGTTGATGATCCTGTCCTTCTTGTCCACAAAGCCGACCTGTACGGCGCTGTAGCCGTCGTTCTCCTGCGTCTTTACCTGCGTTACCACGCAAGGCCCCGCTTCGAGAACCGTAACCGGGATCAGCGTCCCGTCTTCCGCGAAAATCTGCGTCATTCCGATCTTCGTTGCCAAAATTGCTTTTTTCATTGTTTACCTCCTGTTTGTTCTACATGGCGGAACCGAAACGGTTCACATACTAGTAGAAGGTTTACTTGTTTTTCATTTTGATGTCGATATAGACACCGGCAGGCATCTCAAGTCTCTGCAGTGCATCGACCGTCTTCGGTGTGGGTGCAATAATATCGATCAGTCTCTTGTGCGTTCTCTGCTCGAACTGCTCGCGGGAATCCTTGTACTTGTGAACCGCACGCAGAATCGTCACAACTTCCTTCTTGGTAGGAAGGGGCACCGGTCCGCTCACCTGGGAACCGTTCTTCTTTACTGTTTCGATGATTTTTTTGGCAGATGCATCCACTAACTGATGGTCGTACGCCTTCAGGGTGATCCTCATAATCTGATTTGCCATAAAAAAAGTCGCCTCCTTTTCGCACTTTTCAAACGAAGTACGACAAGCGGTGACTGTACACTCTCCCGTGTGTGTCATGCCGCCGACATTTTTATAAGGCGCTTTACGCCTTTGCCGGTACAGAGTTACAACACGTCGTTTCTACTCTTGGTAGACCTTGTTTGGTACAGTGACTTGTCGCCAGTTTTATAAACTTGACATTCGCTCCACGGAAAACCTGCGGGAAGTTATCTGTTTTCTGCCCACAGCAACCTCACGTTTCATCGCTATCATGCCACAGCATTGATTACTATACACGAAAAAAGGAGGTTTGACAACCCCCTTTTTGAAATTTTTTTAGATTCACGCCCTTTCCTTGCGATGTTCCCGCTTTACCTCATACATTCTCTGGTCGGAAACCTCGATCAGAAGCTCCACGTTTGTGTCCTCCCGAAGCCGCGCAAGACAGTAGCCGATGCTCACGGAAACGCCGTAATTCTTCTTCGCTTCCTCGCCCTTCCCTGCACAGACCGCCTCGATCCGCGCGACCTTTTCATCCACTTCCTCCTCCGTGTACTCATCCACGCCGAGCAGAATGAATTCATCGCCGCCGCTCCGGATGCAGATCTCATTATTCGTCGCGCACTCCGTAAGCGCCTCGGCAACCGCCTTGATTGCGAAATCGCCCTCGTGATGCCCGAAGGTATCGTTAATATATTTGAGCCTGTCTAAGTCCGCGACAAGCGCAAGAAGGATTTTTCCTTTTCCGAACTGCCGGATCCCTTCTAATTTATTTTCCATTGCCCGGCGGTTGTACAATCCGGTCATCGCGTCAATCTCGGATTTCGTTTCGATCTTGCCGCGCACACGCATCATTTCTAACGCATTGTTGATATTGCGCAGCCAGTTGTGGAACACATAGTCCAGCTTGCGTTCCTGTAAAAGCTCCGCGGTCAGCACCGCATAGCCCAGCGTCTGCTCCGCAAAATGCACCGGCGAAAAATAGAATGCCATCGGCTCCTCCCGCTCCTCAAACATTTCCGGCAGCATTTCCTCCGTATAGAACGAACGCTCGCCCGCCGTATCGTTCCTCGTAAAGCTGACGCCCTGCGTATCCTCCGTGTCCGTCGTCGATTCCGAGTGAAGCACCAGCTTCATCCGTTCCGGATAGCCCTCCATCACGGAAGTATGCGTATCCATCCAGTCTTCGCGCAGGCACATATAAAAGTCTTTGTACGGGCGCAGGGTATGGGTATTCTTGTAAATCTCATAAATGCACTCGCGCGAGCTGCTCACGCTCACAAGATTCTCAAATAAGTAGCTGTCTAAAAGCTCGCTGATGTCCACGGTCGCATCTTTCTGCATCGCCTTAATATAAGAATTCACATTATATAAAGAACGATGAATCCTTTTATGGACGTATTCTGCATCCGGCTGGCAGCCGCAGCTCTCGCCCAGATGCAGATTCCTGCTCACGGTATGAACCGGCTCGATCTCCGGTTCTTCTTTGTCGATCGCCGCATGTAAGAGATTCACCGCCTCCTCCGCCGTCACTGCATTCGCCGGCTCATAGGTCGTCAGCGTCGTCGCGTTGATGACCGATTCCTTCGTCGAATCATAGCCCGTCACAATGACCTGCTCCGGCACCTTGATCCCATGCCACATCAGGCGGTTCATCAACCCGACCGCCATATGATCGCTCGCGCAGATAACGGCGTCCGGTATAGCAAGCTCTCCCGCATAAATGCGCTCCGCAAGCTGCTCCCCCGAATCATACCAGAAATCCCCGCCGAACACCTTGCTCTCGTCAAACGGCAGATGATGCTTTGTTAAATAATCACGATACCCCAAAAGACGCTCCTTACAGACGTCCTGATCAGGAAAACCGTTTAAGAAATAAACATTCCTGCAGTGATGCACAGAGTAAACATGCTCCGTAATCTCATAAAACGCCTTCCGGTCATTCGTATACGCCGTCTCGCTCCCGTCAAACGGCAGGTCGATCGAGACCACTTTTTTATGGCATTTCTTTCTTACCATCTCGACAAGCTCGTTATAGATCGGCGCATTTCCGTTGGCGTGCATAGGAAGCGCCGTCACGATCACGCCGTCAAACTTATCAAAATTGATCAGACTGTAAATATTCCACTCTCCGATCAGATACTCCTTATCCGAATGAATGGACTGCACAAGCGGTGCAAACACAGCGACGTCGTACCCGTACTTCTGGCACTGGGCGAAAATACCGTCCATAACCCTTGTCTGATAGCTGTTTTCCAAATAGATCGCCAGCACGGCGATGATCTTTCTCTTTTTTTTCATGGATAGACCCTCCCGTGAAAAATAGTACTTTAGTCATTATAGCACACTTTTTCCTTTTGCGAAAGGGTACAGTCCGAATTTTGTGCATTTCTGCCAATCTCAGCGCACTAACTTTAAGTAGGCGCCCGACGTCAGCCGGTACACTATTATATAGAAGAAACCAAATATCAAAAAGCAGGCGATCGTTGTCCAGATCAGCAGGGATGTGTTCACGGCGTTAAAAAGAATCATAATCCGATAGATCATCGGGAATGCGAACGCCATGTGGACTCCCGCCGTTAAGAGCGGCAGAAAGAACACGATCAGCACCTGAGAATTGACGCTCTTTTTGATCTCTCTTTTGGTCATGCCGACCTTCTGCATGATCTCGAATTTCCCCTGATCCTCGTATCCCTCGGAAATCTGTTTATAGTAAATGATGAGCACCGTCGCAAACAGAAACACGATACCGAGCAGAATCCCCAGAAAGAACAGGCTTCCGTACATTCCGTAAAATCCCTCCCGCTCCCATGCGATACTCTCCACCCAGACAGACGGGAATGCATCGTCTTCGCTCTGCGCCGCGCCAATCCGCTCACACAGATTACTTACCCAAATCCGCTGCTCCGCTTCCTCCGCCGGAAGATCAAACCCTAAGTAGCTGTACCCGCTCACCCGCACCTCCTCCGATCCGGCTCCCTCATAAAACGCAGCATACCGCTCGAAATCCGGTACGATCATCCAATACGAGGCAAAAACATCCGAAGCGTCCGCGCCGTTCGTCGGAAGTGTTGTGACGACCCGTTTTACGCGCAGCGGCTCCCAATCCTCCACCGTGATCGTATCGTAGGAATAGCTGCTTCCCTTCGAGACGCCAAGCAGCACCTCGTCGGCTGCGAGCGTCTCCTGCTCTCCCGTCATCCGGTTATAATCTTCCAAGGGAATCATATAAAAACCGACCTGCAGACTTTCCGTTCCCGCAGAAAACCCAAGCATGATGTCATGCGTCACAATCTGATCGTTCCTTCGTTCTGCGCTGATGTCTAAATAGCGGTAGGACACTTCCCGCTCCGCCTGCACGCCCGCATCCGCTGCCGCCTTCATCGCAAGCTCCCGTATGGCGTCCGCCGCGCCTTGATCCGTCGAGTGCGCCCGCAAAACGACATCCTGCGGATAACGTATCCGCATACCGTCCTCTTTCCCAAAATACAGGCAAGCCGTCGAGGAGAGCGTCACAAGCACCATCGTGGAAAGAATACAGATAGACGCAAGCCCCGCGCCGTTGCGCTTCATGCGGTAACTCATGGAAGACACCGACACAAAATGATTTGTCCGGTAATAAAACTTCTTGTTTTTTTGCAGTATCTTACAGAGTGCGACCGATCCGCTGATAAAAAGCAGGTACGTCGCCGCAATGACCATTAAGACTGCGATAAAAAAATACACCATTGCCGAAATCGGCTCCGAGATCGTCACCGCCAGATAATAAGCCGCGCCAAGCACCAGAACACCGGCAAGCGCCAAGACCCAGTTGACCTTCGGCGGTTTTTCCCCGACATTCTCACTCCTAAGCAGTTCCACAGGCTTCGACACATGAATCTGACGCAGGTTATTGATCAGGATTAACCCGAACACGAATGCAAAGAGTCCGGCTGTCCGGAGCACGGAATCCAAAGATACCCGGAAACGGTAATCCGGCTCCATGCCGATGATATAGACCGCGGCAAGCTCCGCCATCTTGGAAAACAAAACGCCGAACACAAGCCCCGCCGCAACGGCGACCGCGTAAATGATCAGACTCTCCCACACGAGCATCCGCGCAAGGTTCCATTTTCCCATACCGAGAATATGATATAATCCGAATTCTTTCTTCCTTCTGCGAATCAAAAAAGAATTCGTGTAAAACAGGAAGATGACGACAAAAAACGCCATCACGTTCACGCCGAACCCTAACGTCGCCTGTAAGGTCTCCCCGCCGCTCATCTGGTACAGGGTCTTACTGCTCTCTAAGAATGTGATAATGTAATACATGATCACCATCCCGATCCCTGTCAGGATAAATGGAATGTACATTTCTTTATTTCTTTTAATTCCTGTCCATGCCAGTTTGGGGTAATAGATTCCTTTCAATTTATAACTCCCCCTTTCCGTCTTCTTCGCCGCTCGTCGCAATCGTCGTCAGCGTATCGGAAATGCGCTGGTACAGCGCCTCGTTCGTCAGATTGCCGCGGTAAAGCTGATGATAAACCTCTCCGTCCTTGATGAACAGCACGCGTCCCGCATGGCTCGCCGCCTTCACGGAATGCGTTACCATCAGGACCGTCTGCCCGTCCGCATTGATCTGAGAAAACAATCTTAACAGTTCATCCGTCGCCTTGGAATCCAGCGCGCCCGTCGGCTCATCGGCAAGAATGATACGCGGTCTGGTGATGAGCGCCCGCGCAGCCGCCATGCGCTGCTTCTGCCCGCCCGACAGCTCATACGGGTATTTGTCCAACAGATCGGAAATTCCGAGTTGTTTTGCAACTGGTCTGATTCTATCTTCCATTTCTTTTGGTTTTGTGCCAGCCAGAACAAGCGGCAGGTAAATGTTATCCCGCACGGAAAACGTGTCGAGCAGGTTAAATTCCTGAAACACAAAACCGAGTCTGTCCCGCCGAAACGCCGCAATCTCCGAATCCTTAACGGTCGTAATGTCCCTGCCGTCCAACAATACGCCGCCTCCGGTCGGCTTATCGAGCGCCGCCAAAATGTTTAAGAGCGTCGTCTTACCCGAACCGGACTCTCCCATGATCGCCACATACTCCCCCGCTTCCACGCTGAATGACACATTCTTTAACGCCTCCACCTGATGTGCGCCGAAGCGTGTTGTATAAACTTTTCTCACATTCTGTACTTCCAATATTGCCATTGTGGTTCTCCTTTCGATGCTCGTTCTGGTCGGTAATTGCCCAAGCATAAACGCCTTTCTATGCGTTTCACAATTGCCGATTCGTTACGACCATCTTAATAAAAAGGGGAATGATGCGCCATCGAATCGGCTTACATTTCCCCCTTACACGCTTACAGTTTTGTAAGACGTCTTTATTCGTGTTCCATCTGCTCTCTGTGCAGGTTTATATAGACGGCGGTTCCCTCGCCGAGCACCGAATTTGCCCAGATGCGATGACCTAAGTTCGCCGTGATGCGCCTGCAGAGATAAAGTCCGATCCCGCTTGCTTTTTTATCCCGTCTGCCGTTATAGCCGGTATAGCCTTTCTCAAAAATACGCGGAAGGTCTTCCGCCGCAATCCCGATCCCGGTATCCCGGATGATGAGCACCTCATCTTCTAACTCAATGGAAATCTGCCCTTCCTTCGTGTATTTCAACGCGTTGGAAAGCACCTGTTCGACCACGAACAACAGCCATTTTTCATCCGTCAGCACCTGTTTATGTACCGGCTCATAGACGAGCCTTATTTTTTTCCCGATAAAAAAGTTCGCAAAGCGCCGGATCGCCTGACGCAGAATATCATCCAGATCGCAGCGCGCAAAGCAGTAGTCCGTCGCGCCCGCGTCCAGCCGCAGATAACAAAGCACCATCTCCACATATTGCTCAATGCGGCTTAGGTCCGTGGACAATGCCAATGCGGTCTTATCGTCCTGCTCGTCCAGCTTTAACCGCATGGATGCGATCGGCGTTTTGATCTGATGTACCCATGCGGTGTAATAGTCCATCATATCCGCATAACTGGTTTTATAATAAGTCTCGATATGATTCTTTTCCTCAAACAGCGCTTTTATCATCCCGTCATACGCCGCGCTGTAATCGTCCCATGGCTCCGGAAGGCGTTCTAAGCTGTACAGGATTTCTTTTTGCATTTCTTCCAGACGCAGGCATCGCCCGCGATAGGCAAAATAATCCGACAGCATGATCACCATTCCGATCCCTGCGCACACCACAATCCCATAAGAAAGCGCCTCCCACGGAACGCGGTACAATATCAGCGTCAGTGCGAGCGACAGAAAGAGGAGCGCCGCTCCCCCGATCACTTTTTTCCTCACTCCCAGATAGGCAAAAAAACGCTTCATTCGATCAGATACCCCATTCCCACCTTTGTTGTGATAAAATCATTCAGTCCTGCGGCGGCAAGCTTCTTGCGCAGCCGCGTCACATTGACCGTCAGCGTATTCTCATCCACAAATTCATCCGACTCCCACAGCTTCTGCATCAGGGAATCCCGGCTGACGACCTTTCCTTTTTTCTCTAAGAGCGCCTGTAAAATACGGTATTCATTTTTCGTCAGATCAATCTTCTCCCCGTCGTAGGAAAGCGTCGCGTCATCCATATTTAAGACCGCTCCGCGGTGGCGCATCACGGCGGGCGCCGCCGCAAAATCATAGGTTCGTCTGAGGAGCGCCTGAATCTTGGCGATCAGCACGTTGCTGTCGTAGGGTTTCGTGATAAAATCATCCCCGCCCATATTCATCGCCATGACAATGTTCATATTATCCGACGCCGAAGATAAAAAAATAATCGGCACGCTGGAGATTTTGCGGATCTCGCCGCACCAGTGGTAGCCATTGTAAAACGGGAGCCCGACGTCAAGCAGGACAAGCTGCGGATCAAACGCGCCAAACGCTTCCAGCACGTTCCTGAAATCCTCCACGCAGCGCACCTCAAAGCCCCATCCGCCGACCTGCTTTTCCACGCCGCGCGCAATTCCCTCATCATCCTCTACGATCAAAATCCGATACATGGCTGCTCTTCCGTCCTCTCCTGTCAATCCGCCCTGCGCCGCCAAAATTGTTCCGCTCTGGCAGCGTGCCTGCTATCCGGTCAAAATTGTTCCGCTCTGTCCGCCGGGACGTTTTTATCATATAACAATCATTTGCCAAATGTCCATAGTTTGTGTATATTTATTGTAGCAGATAACAGGCAGGTAAAAGCAAAGGAGTCAGTCGCGATGTGGATTGCGCAGAATTGGAAAGATTATGAGGTTCTTGACACCTCGTCGGGAGAAAAACTGGAACGCTGGGGGGACTATCTTCTCGTGCGTCCCGATCCGCAGGTTCTATGGAATACGCCGAAGACGAATCCCGGCTGGAAAAAAAGAAACGGTCATTATCACCGAAGCAGCAAGGGCGGCGGAGAATGGGAATTTCACGGGCTTCCGGAAGAATGGCAGATTTCCTATGAGCCGCTCTCGCTCTCGTTCCGCTTAAAACCTTTCAGCTTTAAGCATACCGGGCTGTTCCCTGAGCAGGCGGCAAACTGGGACTGGTTTTCCGCTCTCATCCGGTCTGCAAAGCGTCCCGTCAGGATCTTAAACCTGTTCGCCTATACCGGGGGTGCGACGCTTGCCGCCGCGCGCGCCGGCGCTTCGGTCACGCATGTGGACGCTTCTAAGGGCATGGTGACATGGGCGAGAGAAAACGCGGTCGCTTCCGGACTTGCCGACGCACCCATCCGCTGGCTCGTCGATGACTGTGTGAAATTCGTGGAACGTGAAATCCGCAGGGGCAGCCGCTACGACGCCATCATCATGGATCCCCCCTCCTATGGCAGGGGACCAAAAGGCGAAATTTGGAAAATGGAGGAGTCCATTTTCCCTTTTATTGAACTGACAAGTAACCTTTTATCCGGGCAGCCGCTGTTTTTCCTGATCAATTCCTATACAACGGGATTACAGCCCGCCGTGCTCTCCTATATGATGCGGACCGTTCTTATCCCGCGCTTTGGCGGCGATGCAGAGGCAGACGAAATCGGGCTTCCCGTATCCGGAAACGGACTCGTTCTGCCGTGCGGCGCAAGCGGACGCTGGAAAACGAGTTTTGCGTAGCAAAACTCGTTCAAAGAATCCGCCAAAGGCGGATTCTTTCGGGTTTATGGCATATTTGCACGCCGCAAAACTCGTTTTTACCCGAACACCCCAAGATGCTCCAGCAGAATCTTCACGCCGAGCAGGATCAGGACCACACCGCCCGCGCACTCCGCGCCCGACCGGTATTTGGCGCCGAACGCATGACCGATCTTCGCGCCCACGGTGGAAATCACAAACGTCACACAACCGATAAACAGCACGGCGGCAAGAATATTCGTATCCGGCAGGAACGCAAACGTGATCCCGACCGCAAGCGCGTCAATGCTCGTGGCGACTGCCATCATCAGCATTGTCTTCACATCCATGTCTGCGTTTGCCTCTTCCTCTTTTCCGAACGCTTCCCTGATCATATTGGCGCCGATCACCAAAAGCAGCACAAACGCAATCCAATGATCGATCGCCGTGATATAGCGCCTGAAACGATAACCGAGCAAATATCCGATAAACGGCATCAGCGCCTGAAAACCGCCGAACCATACGCCGCACAACATCGCGTTTTTCAGACTGCATTTTTTCATTGCCAGCCCCTTACACACGGACACTGCAAACGCATCCATCGACAACCCGACTGCCAAAATAAACAATTCTATAAATCCCATAATGCTACCTCTTTTCGGTCGCCGCATACGCCGCGAGTCCATTTCATCCCCATAATCTTTCTATGAGTGTAGCACCTCCATTCTTTGGTGTCAACCAGCCGGCACAACCGTCCATGACAGACTACTTTCTTTTTCTGTGCGCAATTTCCGCCGCGATACATACGACTCCGACCAAGATCGATCCGATCAGCGTCATCAGGCAGACGTTATCGCCGACCTGCCGCGGATTCGTCCAATCCATCAGATTTGCGTGCAGCGCAGACGGCGAATACGGCGGTTCCTTCGGCAATAAGAAGTACGCGATCATATCGTTCACGGTGGATAGAAACCCCCCAATGATCATAACGAGGATTCCCGCTTTTGTAACAGGACGACATTTCGCATACCGTGCCGTCAAAAAGATCCCCCATGGGAGCAGCAGACACCATGACGTGATCAACAGCGCGTTATGCCAATAGGATACACCCCCGCCGTGGAGCCCGCACACGATCATGATACCGTACAGCCACAGCGTATCCCACAGCATCACCGCCAGACCTTTCTGCCGGCGGAGCGGTTCGGGAAGCGGCACCTGCATGAGGATGAACGGTAAAAAAAGTACGGACAATCCGAACACCACGGGCACCGCCGCCAAAAGGAACCACCTCCCCCGCGCGTAGATACAGCAGGTAAGCAGCAGTAACAGCAGCGATCCCGTGAAGCTTATGACCGTTTTGGAAAAGCGGTATCTGTTCGCAAGCATCGGCACCACGGTAAGACTTGCGACGACAAGCAGCGCCGTCAGCACAATAAAGAACCAGTCGAGCGCGTGTCCTGTCGCCAGATTGCAGATAAAGCAGACAATGACCGGGATCATTAAAATTCCCGCCGTGACAATGCCTGCCGTCATTGCCGTGCGTTTTTCTTTTTTCCGATGATGCTCCAACACGCCGTCCGCCTCCTGCATGAGCAGGCGCTCTACCCCGTTATCCGCCATCTGTTCGGATAACTTTTTACATGCGCCGCACTCCGCAAGATGCTCCTCCACGATCCGGCGGCTTTCCGCGCCGCACACATTGTCGCGGTAAAGAGGCAGTAAATCCTGTACCAAACCGCATGGGTATTTTTTATCATTCATTGTCATCCATCCTTTCCTGCAGCTTCCATTTCGCGCGGTGATACGTCACTCTCGCCCAATTCTCTGTCTT
This sequence comes from Clostridium sp., assembly GCA_023663615.1. GTDB lineage: Bacteria > Bacillota > Clostridia > Lachnospirales > Lachnospiraceae > DLAJ01. Next base: position 11,098 of record JAMPHA010000008.1, read on the forward strand.
TCCAAAGATCACGCCGATCTTGGCAAAGGACAGTTCCCCGAACACGCGCAGCTGAAAAACCTCCTTGTACGGTTCCGCCATCTCATGCAGAAGCTGATGAATGCGCAGCACCGCCGCCTCATCCTCCGCCTGGCGCTCCACACTCTCCTGTGACTGGCGCTCCATGCTCCCCTGTGCCCTACTTCCAGGTCCTTCGAGCACGGGCAGAATGGATGATTCCCCTACGGACGCCTCCGCCCGAAACCGCGATTGTCTTTTTAACTCGTCAAACGCCGCGTTCTTCGCGATCGCACAGATCCATGTCAATTGACCGGACTTTCCCTCAAACTGATCCATATTGCGCAGTGCCTTATAAAAGGTCTGCTGCGTAATCTCCTCCGCCAGATGCGCGCTTTTTACAATTGTCATGACATAGGAATACACGCTCATGTAATAGGTCCGGTACAGTCCGTCAAAATCCATGCCTCTCACCCCGCTTTCATTGGTTAGACTGTGGAATTGCGTTTTCGTTACAAAAAAAGAGTTTCACTTGCGCGAAACTCTTTCAAAGAACTGCCGCAATTCTTCACGGGTTACGAAATTCCCTATACGTCAAAAAGGACGCAAAGGCAGAAAGCCGCATCATTCAGCTTCTGACATCATGATAACAGCGCCTAATCCCTGTACGATATATAGTATAAATACACATCATCCAGATTCACGGCGTTCTCCGGCTGTGCGTTTCGAGGCGGCTCTTCGCTGATTACTTTCAAGGTCAGACCGTTCTCGTTTTTCCTGATATTACTGATGAGATATTGTTCCTGCATTTCGGGCAGTTCCGCCTCTGTGATCTCCACGTTCCACACATATTTCCCGACCTTCGCGATCAGCCTGCCCGGCGTATCGGTCTCCACCACATTTCCGGACTTCATCATCAAAATCTCTTTTGCGACCGCCTCAATATCGGAAACGATATGCGTTGCCAGCAGTACAATGCGGTTGGTCGCAATCTGACTGATATAATTGCGGATATGGATCCGTTCCTGCGGATCGACGCCCGCCGTCGGCTCATCCAGAATCACGAGTTCCGGATCGTTTAAGAGCGCCTGCGCCAGCAATAAGCGCTGTTTCATTCCGCCCGAAAATCCGCCGACCCTTTTATTCCGCGCCGCTTCCAGGTTAAATACCTGTAGAAGCTCCTGCGCCCTTGCTTTTGCCGCCTTTTTATCAAGCCCTTTTAAGTGCGCCATATACATCAAAAACGCGCCCGCCGTAAAGTCCTCGTAGTATCCCTGCTGCTGCGGCATATATCCCAGAATCTTCCGATATTCTTTATTTCCCTTGAGGATTTCCTGCCCGTTCCAGAAGATCGCGCCCTCCTGCCTTGCAATATTATTCGTGATCAGATTGATGAGCGTACTCTTCCCCGCGCCGTTCGGTCCGAGAATCCCGTAAATTCCGGGCGTAAAAGTAAAACTCATATGATTCAGCGCCTTCACATCGCCAAAGCTTTTAGACAGGTTTTCGATTTTTAATTCCATTGAACAATCCCTTTTTACATCCCATTGTCTCTAACGCCTTGCACACGCAGACGCAGAGTGCCAAAAACAACAGATACATTCCCGTATATCTTGCCAGAAAATACTGCCAGACCGTACAGGGAATACGGACGTCCGACAATGCCATAACACTTTGTACCGGCGCGCCGATTCCCCGGATTCCATAAAGTATCTCCACAGACAGAATTTCATACAGGCGGACCGCCGCATAGATGCAGGAAGCAAACAGGACCGCAAGCCGGAGTTTCGTCCGATATAATGCTTTTTCCCGCCAGCAGCTATTGATCATGCATGCCATTCCGCTTCCGTTTTCGCCAACATACATGCCGATGCAGAGCCACAGCATCACGATCAGCAGTCCCAGATTCAGCATGGCATCGTCATCCTGTAATAAATAATTATAGCCGGACAAATTGACATACCAGACGTGGATCCCCGATTCCTGATATTTATTTTTCAGGTACTCCGTCTGCTCCTGAATCTGCCTTAGAAACTTGCGCTCCTCCTCAAAGGACTCATACCACATCGACAACACGATTCTTGTGTCCGATTCTTCCGCCACCGCATACTCCTGCGCAAACGTAAGGTCTACCTGCTCCAGCTTGTCCGCCAGCCGCGCGATTTCCCGATCGGAATCCTCACCGGGTTCTCCCATGTATTGATCCATAAACGCATAATAAAGTTCCATCTGCGTCGAGCGTTTGATCTGCGTGAGATCCGCCCGATAGCAGAGCAGCAGCACCAACAGCAGGATTGCAACAATCCCTTTTTGACTGACTAAGACCTTATAGCATTCCATTCCGGCGAGGGGAAGCTTTTCCAAAATCCTGCCCCGGAAACTCTCCAGCTTTGTCTTTAACGTATTCACCGCCTGATGGAGCCGGTTCACTTTGGAACTGCACGGATACCGCCTGCAGCAGACGAGTATCCCCGCTGTCATACCGATCAAAATAACCGCTGTGAGCGCCGTCAGGATCGCGGCGTTCCGATTGACCGCATGCTCGAAGACATTCAGATTCTGGTACTTGGTAAAATAATCGCTCTCCGCCGTCTGGTACCAGATATTACAATATTTCAACAGCTTCAAGACGTGGTTTCCGTCGATTCTCGTATACAGAAAATACTCGGCGGCAATAAAAGCGCCCAATGCCCCGATTGCCAGAACCATATGATCGAACAGCAGCACGACAGCCCATGCCGCCGCCATAGCCGCGTACAAAATGACGGTCCGATACAGCAGATAGAGAACCAATGCCTGCCCGACCGTGATTTTTAACGGAAAATCTGCAAGACACGCAAACGTCTGCGCCGGACAGGACAAAACCGCCACGGGATTCTCCCGAAACAGCACGAGCCCCTCCAAAAAAATACCAATCTGAAACAGAACCGTAACCGCAAACGCCCACAAAAAAAGCGCGCCCGCCTTTTCAAACGCCAGACGCAGCCTTCCGTATTCAGTCGGAAACGTGATGCTCCGGACTTTCTTTTTTCTGATCTCACTCAATTCCAATGTGATCGCCAGCCCGCACAGAAAAGCGCACAGCCAGCCGAACCGGAACGAAAAAAATTCCGTGACCGTCCGCCCTTTCACATAGGTCAGCTCCAGATCAAGCAGCGGCTCAAACGCTTCCTTCGTCTTTGTGACATTTCTCTTGGAAAAGCTGTCCTTTGCCGCGAAAATACTGATCCCGTTCATCGCGTCCGCCTGCTCCATGACCGCCTGTATTTTGGCGCGGTAAGCATCCATGTGCGCAAGCTCCTGCTCTTTTAGGTACGCTTCATAGGTCTGACCGGTTCTCTCCTGCCACCTGCGGTCGTTCTTATCACAGTCGGTTCCAAAAACGATCATCTGCGCAAGGAACAGCACAAGAATCAGCCCCAACATTTTTCTGTTTATCAGAATTTTTTTCCATTCCATAGGTTATAAACGCCCTGTTCATTCTCTTTTCATTCTTCCCATTGCAGTTCCGTGACCGGGCGGGTCAGATCCAAAAAGCACATGACCGGCTCCTCTTTCCAAGATTGTCCAAACAGCATATCCGAGTCTCCGCCATAATACCAGCCCAGCGTCACCGTGTTAGGAACCGTGGTAATCTTCTCCCCTTCATAGTTATACACGTTCAACGTACTGCCGTCCAGGAACTGATCGCAAAGAATAATATAATCCTTTGTCAGTGTGATATTCGGAGCATTCATCGGCTGATCCGCCAGAATTTCCGTAGTCCCTTCCTGTATCGAATAGCGGCAGAGTCCCTCGCTGTTCCCATAATACATGAAACCGTTTTGCACGGAATAAGGACCGGGAAGCCCTTCTTTTACCAGACTGCTCTGTCCGGTTGTAAGGTCATAACAATACACTCCGGACACAGCATCCGCCAGGTCATCCGAATAACCCAGCACTTGAAAAAACAGGTTCTCCCCATTCCTTTCCATCCGCCGGATATGCACCGCGGACGCCTCGCCGCCCCACTCAAACACAACCTCGGACGTCCCTCCGTCAACCGGCATCCGCTCTAATTTCTTAACCTGTTTGGACCAATCTACAAAATAGACGTACCCGTCAACGATCAATATCTCCGGCGTTTGCCAGAGTTTTGTCGCAGCATAGTCCGTCCGGTAAAGCTTTGCGCTGATCTCCCATTCGGCGGAACCGTCCGCTTTGATGCGGAAAAGGGAAACATACGCATCCTCGCTGAGACCGACCGCATAAAGGCTCCCCTCCTCATATTGCAGATACTGCCTATGGATGCCGCCCCCGTCGTTGGCTACCTCCGGAAAATAAGCGTTACAGTCCCAGTCCTCATGCGCGCAGTCCGGTCGGTTGCACAAAGGCACGATCCGTCCGGACTCGTTATCCAGAAACATCAGCCGCGGAAGAAACCTGACCGAATTGCCGGTTTCAAAAAAATAATATCCGTCCTCCGATTTCGCCACAAACGGATATTCAAAATCCGTTTCCGTCCTGTCAGTTCCCACCGGTGCAGCGGATCCGTCTGAATCCTTTTTCTCCGTTTTTCCGCATGACGACAGGATAAGGATTCCCGCCGTCAGCATACAGAACCATTTGACGCTGTTCATCAAGCTTGTACCACGCGTTCCCGCTTTTCTTTTTCCCCGTATAGAATTGATCCCCCGTTCTTAAAAAGAAATTGCCGTATTTGCAGTCTCTCCTAGTTCTCCTTTAACTCCTCCCACTGCCAATCCTGCATCGGGCGGGTCAGGTCTAAAAAGCAAAGGCTTAATCCCAGATCATCCGTACACTGCCCAAACAGACATTCCGAATTGCCGCCAAAATACCAGGTCATTCCCAATGTGTTGGGAACCGTGGCAGTCTCATTCCCCTCATAATCATAGATGCTTAAGGCACCGTCCGCCATCTGATCACAAAGAATGATATAATCTTTTGTCAATGTAATATTCGGAACCCCCATCGGCTGATCTGTCAGGATTTCCGTGGTCCCTTCCTGTATCGAATAACGGCAGAGTCCCTCCGTATTCGCATAATATACCGCCCCGTTCCACACGGTATACGGACCGATCAGTCCGCTTTTTAGCAAACTGCACTGCCCGGCGGCCGCATCATACCGATACAATCCGCCCACGACATCCTCATAGTTGTCCCCGCTAAATATAAGCGCCTGAAAGAACACAAACCCGCCGCTCTCTTTCAACCGATAGGTCTGAACCTCTACCGCGTCATCCTCCCCTTCAAAGAGTACTTCCGAAGTCCCGCCGCCGAGCGGCATGCGCTCCAGCTTCATCTTTTTCTGCATATGGTCATTAAAATACACATAATCCTCTGCCAATAACAGATCCGGCGTGCGCCAGTGACCCGTGGAAGCATATTCCGTTCGATAAAGCTTGGTGCTGATCTCCCATTCGGAACCGTCCGCTTTGATGCGGAACAGCGTCACATAATAATCAGAACTGAGACCGACCGCATAGAGACTTCCCTCATAATATTGGAGATAATCTTTATAGATCCCATCCTCCCCAAAATTTAAGTCCGGAAAACGGGCGTTACATTCCTCACTGTCATGCGCACAATCCGGTTTATTACACAGGGGCACCACTCTCCCGGATTCCTTGTCCATAAACATAAGACGGGGATAGGATTGCTCCTCACCCATGCGCTCCCAGAAATAATATCCGTCCTCTGATTCCGCCACAAACGGATATTCCAAATCCGCTTCCATGGCGTCGGATCCCATTCTATCGGATTCCATCGGTACGGAAGAACCGTCTTTCTCCTCCGTTTTTCCGCATGCAGACAGCAGAAAAACTCCCGCCGTCAGCGCGCAAACAAGCTTTACGCCGTTCATCACGCCCGCATCACGTGTTCCCATTTTCTTTTTTATTCGCATGAATGTATTAAACCTCTTTCAAAGAAATTGCCGCGTTTTCAGTCTCTCAACAGTCAAACATGATGTGTCACAGATCTTGTTACATTCAATATACGCGTTTCTCATTTCTTTGTCAATTTGTTTTTGGCGTCAGATTCCCCGCAACGCGTCCTTCATCTTTTTCACATATTCATAGACCTGTGCGCCTGCTGCCTCCTTGTACTGCGCAATGAGTTTCACAATCGCGCTTCCCACGATCGCGCCGTCCGATTTTGCCGCCATGTCCGCCGCCTGCTCTGGCGTGCTGATGCCGAAGCCGACCGCGCAGGGCACGTCCGTCACTTCGCGGACACTCTGATACATTTTTTTGATGTCGGTCGTGATCTGACTGCGCACGCCCGTCACGCCCTTTGAGGAAATCAGGTAAATGTAGCCCGTCGCCTCCCGCGCGATCATCCGGATCCGCTCCTCGGAAGTCGGCGCGATCAGCGAAATGATGTCAACGTCGTAGGTTGATGCCACGTCGGACAGTTCTTTTTTCTCCTCAAACGGCAGGTCCGGACAGATGATGCCGTCCACGCCGATCTCCTTACATCGCGCAAGGAATGCGTCGTATCCGTAATGGAATACCGGATTTAAGTAGGTCAAAAAAACAATCGGAATCTGCGTTTTTTGGCGCACCTGCCGCACAATCTCAAATACGCCGTCCGTCGTGATGCCCGCTTTTAAGGCGCGTACATTCGCGTTCTGAATGACTTCTCCCTCCGCGGTCGGATCGGAAAACGGGATTCCGATCTCAATCAGGTCGGCGCCCGCCCGCACCATTTCCATGATAAACTCCACGGTCTTATCCGCCGTCGGATCGCCTGCCGTCAAAAACGGGATAAACGCCTTGCCGTCTGCAAACGCCTGTGCAATCTTACTCATGTAAATCCACCCCCCTGTATCTTGCGATCGCCGCAACGTCCTTGTCCCCGCGTCCCGAAAGACAGATCACGATGCAGTCCTCCTTATCATACGTTTTCGCGATCTTCCTCACATGCGCAACGGCGTGCGCGCTCTCGATCGCGCAGATGATTCCCTCCGTCCGCGCCAGATACTCGAACGCGTCCACCGCCTCGTCGTCTGTCACGGGAACATACTGCGCCCTGCCGCTGTCGTGCAGATAGGCGTGCTCCGGTCCGATGCCCGGATAATCCAGACCCGCCGATATGGAATAGACCGGCGCGATCTGTCCCTGCTCATTCTGGCAGAAAAGCGATTTCATTCCATGAAAGACGCCAAGCGAACCTTTTGCGATCGTCGCGGCATGAAGCTCGGTATCCACGCCCTTTCCCGCCGCCTCACAGCCGATCAGTTTTACTTCTTTTTCCTCAATAAAAGGATAAAACATGCCCATCGAATTACTGCCGCCGCCCACGCACGCGACGACCGCCGCCGGCAGTTTCCCCTCGCGCGCAAGCATCTGCTCTTTCGTCTCTTTTCCGATTACGCTCTGGAAATCCCGCACCATCATCGGGAACGGGTGCGGTCCCATCACGGAACCCAACACATAATGCGTATCCTCCATGCGCGCGCTCCATTCCATCATCGCCGCATTGACCGCGTCCTTTAACGTCATCGTTCCGGTCGTCACCGCATGGACCTTCGCGCCTAACAGCTCCATACGGTACACGTTGAGCGCCTGCCGGATTGTGTCCTCTTTTCCCATGAACACCTCGCACTCTAACCCAAGCAGCGCCGCCGCCGTCGCCGTCGCCACGCCGTGCTGTCCTGCGCCCGTCTCCGCGATCACGCGCGTCTTTCCCATTTTTTTTGCCATCAGCACCTGCCCCAGAACGTTATTGATCTTGTGGGAGCCGGTATGGTTTAAGTCCTCGCGCTTTAGGTAAATCTTTGCGCCGCCTAAATCTTTTGTCATCCGCTCCGCATAGTAGAGCAGGGATGGACGTCCCGCGTAATTGCGCATCAGTTCGTCCAGCTCCGCCTGAAATGCGGCGTCATTTTTATAACATTCATACTGTTCTTCCAAATGGATGATCTCGTTCATCAGCGTCTCGCCGATATACTGACCGCCGTAAATTCCGTATCTTCCTTTACTCATCTTTCTCTGCTTCCTTTCCGACCACGGTTCTTTTTTCCTGCCGCTCTGCTTTGCCTGCGCTTGCCGTTTCCCGCCATGCTGCTTCGCGCCGCCTGCACCGTTTCCCGGCATGCTGTCTCGTGCCGCCTGCATCATTTCCCACCATGCACATCTCACACGCCTGCGCGCAGTCTTGCGAGTGCTTCCGCCTTGTCCGGGCTTCTCATCAATGTCTCCCCGATTAACACCGCATCCGTTCCGTTATCGCGAAGCGCCTGAATATCCGCCGGCGTTTTCATGCCGCTCTCGGAAACGAAAATGACATCCTGCGGGATCATCGGGCGGATTCGCAGCGAATTGGAAATATCCACCGTAAAATCCTTAAGATTCCGATTATTGACGCCGACGATCCGCGCTCCCGCGCGGAGTGCGCGGCGCGCTTCCTCCTCGTCATGGACTTCCACGAGCGCCGAGAGTCCGAGTGATGCGGCAAGCGCATGATAGCGGTTCAGTTCGTCGTCATTTAAGATCGCGCAGATCAACAGTACCGCGCTTGCACCAAGTATTTTCGCCTCGTAGATCATATACTCGTCCACCGCAAAGTCCTTGCGCAGGACCGGAATCGTTACCGTCTGTGCGATTTCCCGTAAATACTCGTTGCTCCCCTGAAAATAGAACGGCTCTGTAAGCACGGAAACCGCCGCCGCTCCTGCCTGCTCGTATTCCTGTGCAATCTTTTTATAAGGAAACGATTCTGCGATCAACCCTTTTGACGGGGAAGCTTTCTTCACCTCACAGATAAACCGGAGTTCTTTCCCCCTAAGCGCCTTTGCAAACGGAAATCCCGTATCTTTCGGAAGCCGCTCCGCCTGCTCTTTCAGCTTTTCAAGCGGCAGTTCTTTTTTACATTGTGCGATCCGCTCCCTTGTCCGCTCCGCTATTTCTTCTAAGATCATGGTATCTCCTCCCGCTGCCCTGCTGCCTCTGTGCGCCGGCGCTCTGTCGCTCTGTTCCTCTGCCTCTGCGCCCGCGCTCAAACTTCCTTACGCATTCTGCTTCATCAAATGCTTCTTACTCGTTCGATCGCGCCGCGAATTCCTCCAGCTTGCGGTATGCTTTTCCGCTGTCGATCATTTCCGCCGCCAATGCAATGCCGCCCGCTAAATCCGCCGCCTTTCCTGCAACAAACAACCCTGCTCCCGCGTTCATCAGTACCGCGCCGCGCTTGGCTCCCGTCTCCGTGCCGTCTAAGATTGCGCGCGTGATCGCCGCATTTTCCGCAGGCGTGCCGCCGACCAGCGCTTCCTTGTCACAGGTCGCAAAACCGAACTGCTCCGGCGTGATCGTGTACGTCTTATAAGAGTCTCCGCGCACCTCGCACACCGTTGTCGGCGCCGCCATCGAAATCTCATCCAGCTTATCCTGCCCGTAGACGACGAGCGCATTTTTTACGCCGAGATTGCAGAGCACATGCGCGAGCGGTTCCACCAACGCTTCCTCATAGACGCCCATAACCTGCATGTTTGCGCCCGCAGGATTCGCCAGCGGTCCCAAAATATTGAACACTGTTCGAATTCCTAATTCTTTTCGGACCGGTCCGACATACTTCATGGAAATATGGTAATTCTGCGCAAACAAGAAGCAGATCCCGATCTCTTTTAGGAGCTGTGCGCTCTTTTCCGGCGGGATCATGATATTGACGCCCAGCGCTTCTAACACATCCGCCGCGCCGCACTTGCTGCTCGCCGCCCGGTTGCCGTGCTTTGCCACCGGCACCCCCGCCGCCGCAATCACGATCGCCGAGGTCGTGGAAATATTAAAGGAATTGGAGCCGTCCCCGCCCGTTCCGACGATTTCCAGCACATCCATGTCGTGCAACAGACGCGTACAGTGATTTCTCATTTCCTCCGCGGAACCGGTGATCTCCTCGATCGTCTCCCCTTTCATGCTGAGCGCCGTCAAATACGCGCTCTTTTGCACTTCGCTCGCCTCCCCGCTCATGATCTCATTCATGACGGTCTTCGCCACCTCATAGCCGATGTCTTCTTTTTTTGCCAGTTTCAAAATTGCTTCTTTAATCATGATGATTCTCCTTTCCTTTCTGACATCCGAACCGCCTCCGGTTTGCTCATGGCTGTTTCAGACGCCTCCGTCCACGCATGTGTTGTATTTTTGCCTGTGCGCAGTTCCATTTTTTGCCTATGCGCAGTTTCATTTTATCTGCATGCGGTTACATTCCCCTAAATGCATTGCTCTAGTACGCACGCATTCTCTCCTTCTGCATGCCGGGCATTTCCCTCAACCGTTTCTTCTTTCTATGTTTTCATATAAATTCCGTATCATCGCCGCGCCCATTTCCGTTAAAACCGATTCCGGATGAAACTGCACGCCGTAAACCGGATAGCGCGCATGCTCGACCGCCATCACCTGTCCGTCCGCGGTCTGCCCGGTGATCCGAAGCTCCGGCGGGACGGTATCCCTGTCCGCCGCAAGCGAATGGTAACGCGCCACCGTGCACGTTTCGGGAAAACCGTGAAACAGACAGCTGTTCGTATCCACGGTGATCTCGCTCGTCTTTCCGTGCATCAGCTCCTTGGCGTAGGTGACGGTCGCGCCAAACGCCTCGCAGATGACCTGATGCCCAAGGCACACGCCGAAAATCGGTATTTTCCCCGCAAGCTGTTTCACAACCTCGGTGCAGATGCCTGCATCCGCCGGCTTTCCCGGTCCCGGAGAGAGCACGATCAGCCGCGGAGAAAGCGCCTCGATCTCCGGAACGCCCAGTTCGTCGTTTCGAATCACGCGGATGTCTTCGCATACCTCTCCGATCAACTGGTATAAATTATAGGAAAAACTGTCATAATTATCAATCAACAGGATCATGTTCCAGTCCTCCTTTCGCCGCCTCAAGCGCCTGCATCACCGCTTTCGCCTTGTTGATGCATTCCTGATACTCGTTCTCCGGAACGCTGTCCGCCACAATGCCTGCGCCGCTTCGGATAAACACCTTGCCGTTTTTGGCAAACGCAAGCCGGATGCCGATACAGGTGTCCAGATTCCCCGTAAAGTCCAGATAACCGATCGCCCCGCCGTAAATGCCGCGCTTGTTGTCCTCCAGCTCATTGATGATCTCACAGGCGCGCAGCTTCGGCGCCCCCGAAAGCGTTCCTGCCGGCAGGATTGCGTCCACCGCGTCAAGCGCATCTTTGTCCTCCCGCTCCACGCCGGACACCGTAGAACCGATATGCATGACATGGGAATAACGCTCAATATTCATATACTGCTCCACCTTGACACTGCCGATCCGGCTGATCTTTCCGATGTCATTTCTGCCCAGATCGACGAGCATATTGTGCTCGGAACGTTCTTTTTCATCTGCAAGCAGTTCTTTTTCCAGCGCGTCATCCTCCTCCGGCGTCGCGCCGCGCGGTCTTGTCCCTGCAAGCGGATAGGTGTAGAGCTTCCCGTCCTCCAGCTTCACGAGCGTCTCCGGCGATGCGCCGGCGATCTCAATGTCGTCGCTGGAAAAATAGAACATATACGGCGACGGGTTTGTCGTCCGCAGCACGCGGTACGTGTCAAACAAACTCCCCTCCACATCCGCCTCCACGCGGTTCGAGAGCACAACCTGGAAAATATCGCCCTCGCGGATGTGGTTTTTGGCCCGCTCCACCATTTCGCAGTATTCTTCTTTTGTAAAAAGAAAACGGTAATCCGATCTGAGGGTGAGCGGCGCGATCTCCGCCTTCTCACCGCCCCGCACAAGCGCCGCCATCTCCTTGAGTTCGCGGATGGCACGGGGATACGCCGTCTCTAAATCGTCCGTCTTGGCGTTTACGATCAATATGATCTTTTGTCTGAGATTATCAAACGCGATCACCTTGTCAAACAACATGAGATCCACATCCCGGAAGCCCTCGCTGTCCTTTGCGCCAAGCTTTAAGGTCGGCTCGCTGTATTTAATATAATCATATGAAAAATAACCGACCAGCCCTCCCGTAAACGGCGGCAGTCCTGCAAGGCGCGGACTTTTGTACTGCATCAGGATTTCCCTGATATACGCACCCGGATGCGGAACCTCCTTCGTCTGCGTGATGCCGCTCTTGATCGTCATTTGATGATCTACGCAGGAAATTTCCAGCCGCGGCTCGTATCCGAGAAACGTATAGCGTCCCCACCGTCTTGTCTGCTCCACGCTTTCCAAAATATAGCAATGTCTGCTGACTTTTTTTAGGCTTCGCAGCACTTCGATCGGCGTCCTGCTGTCTGCGTAAATTTCCGTACTGATTGGAATTGCCCGGTAATCCCCGCCTTCCGCGATCTGCTTTGCTTCCTCCAATGTAGGATAAAACATGCCGCACTCCTCCTTTTTTATTCTTTCTCACACTTTGCTTCTTAAGCCTGCGATAAGCAGACGGGAAATGCTTCGCATTCCCCGCTCGCGTTGCTCGCCGCAAAGTGATTCCTATGCGTCTCCCCGTGCAAGCACGGTCGCCGCATAAAAATCACTTTGCTTCTCTGCTTATCGCGCAAAAAAACGCCCTCGACAACAGTTGTCTGTCATCAAGGACGAGTTTCTCATTTTACCCGCGGTGCCACCTTGTTATATACGTTCTGCGTACGCATTTTCTTTTCGGTGTTATCCGGTCATGCGTCCGCTTTCCGTCATACTCTCATTAGAGATACCATCATATCTCCGGCTGCTAACGTAGCCTCACGTCATAGAATACTGGGAGCCTTGCGGCTCTGTTGACTATGCCCTCAGCGATCCATTTAACAGGCTGCGGTCTGACCGGTTCTCAGCATCCCGATCTCTCTGTGAGTGCAGATTCTGTTTTTATCTTCGCTTCATCGGTTTAACGTACTATTTGATTACTGTACTGAGATGAATTATAATACCTGCCGCAGGATTTTGCAAGCAGAATTTTCTGTCTTAAAAAAATATGCCCTGCCAAGTTTCTTAAAAATCATGATAAGCAAAACGTATTTACTTCATAAAAGAAAGAAATTCCTCCATGCTCTCCGCCTTTGCCGCCTGCTTCAGCCATGCGCGGAGAACCGTTTCGTCCTTTTGATTAGAAATCGTCTCCCGTAAGGAGGGCGTGATGTCGCCCAGCTCATGAAGCAGGTCGAGAATGCTTTCCGCAATGCCAATCGTTTTTCCCTCGGCAAGTCCCTCTTTCCATCTCCGCTGTTCGATCTCATAACTCTTCATATAATTCAGCCCTACCTCTCCGTCACGCTTCACTGCCGTCACCATTTCGTGCAGTCTCTGCAACCGCTCCGTTCTGGCATTCTCCTTTGACGTATGCTCCATGTAGTATAGAAGCTCACGCAATTCCTCCGGCGGATTTCCTTCGGTTCCCTTCGTATAAAGGAAAATCGTCCGCGCCCCGTCCTCATACGGCAGTTCGGGAACTTCAATACAACCGTTCTTGACCGTATAGACCATCCGGTCCAAGCCAAACGGATCATATGTCGTGATAAAGATCACGATCACATTCCGTAACTCCGCGTACTCCACGCCTGTTTTCAGACAGCCCGCATCCAGCTTCGCATGGTAGAATCGAACCCGCTTCGGGAGCGACGCAACGTCATTCTCTCCGCCGTTGTTGTCTGGCTCCAGATCAAAAAGTTCCCCGTCTTCCTCGTCAAGATACACATCCATGCGGATACCGTGCTTGTCCGTATCCTCCCCCGGCACGGCGCGCTGCGGGGTGACTTTCAGCTTCCCGATCTTCCTGCCTAAGATGCATTCGAGAATACACCTTGCCGCGGGCTCCCCGTACACCGCATGACTTGTCAGGCTGTTTGCCAGAAAGTCATCCACTAAATTCAGTTCTTCCAGTTTCCGTAATTGTTTCATTCGTTTCCTCCTGTTCCCATAGCGCATGAACAGGAGTATCCGCCTCTGCCGATCCTCCCCGCACTATGCTTGTCTTAAGATGGTTGTTTTGGGATAAAGCATAGACCACAAAAGAACACCGCACGTTCTTTATGAGGATCCTTCGGGAGATTTCCCATTAGAGACGGCAGAATGCCGCCAAAGAATGTATGCTTTGTGCTGATTATAACAAGGCAAAGATTCCACTGTCAATATCAGGACTTAAAATTTATGTATTGACCTGCAAATCGGTCTGTGTTATAGTTTGTATACCCCGTAAGGGTATTTTAGGCTTGTGACATGATTCATTTTTACTATGGAGGTCAACAATGGAAGAGGAAACAACGATCACCACATGCAGCAAAGGTTGTGCCGAATGCGAACGGCACAAGCACCGTTCCAAGGAGGAATACCGCACACTGATAAACCGCTTAAACCGCATTGAGGGACAGATTCGCGGTATCCGCCAAATGGTGGACGACGAACGTTACTGTGTGGACATTCTCACACAGGTCAGCGCGGTGCAATCCGCACTGAACGCTTTCAATCGCGAACTGCTCATGCGTCATATCAAAAGCTGCGTGACCGAGGACATCAAGGGCGGAAACGACGCCGCCGTTGACGAACTCTGTGCCACGCTGCAAAAACTCATGAAATAAAAAAGGAGATTTTTTCCATTATGAAAAAGGAAACCTATGACATTACAGGAATGAGCTGCTCCGCCTGTTCCGCGCGCGTGGAAAAAACGGCGGCAAAGCTCCCCGGTGTCAAAGAAGTCAGCGTCAATCTGCTCACAAACCGTATGAATATCACATACGACGCGGAGCTGCTTTCCCCCGACGGGATCATTGCCGCTATTGAGAAAGCGGGATACGGCACTGCTGTCCGCAGCACAGGCTCCCCCCGTTCCACGTTCTCTGCTTACAGCGCAGAAGGCACCGCTTCCGGCACAACTGCGGATGCCGGTCTCTCAACTGCACGGCAAAATGCCGAAGCCGCGGACGCCGCACGCACGCCCTCGCTTCACGCAGATCAAAAACAATCCGCAAGTATCGGTGAAAAGCACATCCGCAGCATGAAGCGGCGCATGATCTGGTCCTTTCTTTTTTTGATCCCGATGATGTATGTGTCCATGCACGGTATGCTGCATCATATGTTCGGACTGCCGATCCCGCGTTTTATCTCCGCGGCATTTGATGGGGAGCAGAACGCCGTCGCCAATTTACTGACTCAGTTTTTGCTCTTACTTCCTATTTTGTATCTGAACCGCAGCTACTACGTCAACGGCTTTCGCAACCTGTTCCACGGCGCGCCGAACATGGATACGCTGATCGCGCTCGGCTCCGTCGCTTCGACCGCTTACGGTCTGTTTGCATTCTATCGGATCGGTTACGGGCTCGGACACGGCGACAGCGCGCTCGTATCGCACTACCTGTCCGATATTTATTTTGAATCGGCTGGCACGATTGTCACGCTGATTACGCTCGGAAAATATCTGGAAGCAAAATCAAAGGGAAAAACAAGCAGTGCGATCGAAAAACTCATGGATCTTTCCCCGCGCACAGCGCTTGTCCTGCGCGACGGCGTCGAACAGGAAATTCCCGTTTCCCTCGTCGTCCTCGGCGATACGGTCATTGTCAAGCCCGGCGCGCGCGTCCCGGTGGACGGCGTAATCTTAAACGGTCACACCTCGCTGGACGAATCGGCGATCACCGGGGAGAGTCTTCCTGTGGAAAAAAAGGAGGGAGATTCCGTAATCTCCGCCTCCATGAACCAAAACGGTTACTTTCAGATGAAAGCGCAGCGGGTCGGTGAGGATACGACCATTCAGCAGATCATCCGCCTTGTCGAAGAAGCTTCTTCAAGCAAGGCGCCGATCGCGCGCCTTGCCGACAAGGTATCGGGTATCTTTGTCCCCGTTGTCATGCTCATTGCACTGGCGACGACCATCATCTGGCTCTTTGCCGGAGCGGATTTTGAATCCGCACTTTCCTTTGGCATCAGCGTCCTTGTCATCTCCTGCCCGTGTGCGCTCGGTCTGGCAACGCCGGTCGCGATCATGGTCGGCACCGGCAAAGGCGCGGAAAACGGCATTCTCATCAAGTCGGGAGAGGCGCTGGAAACGGCGCACCACGTTGATACCGTCGTATTGGATAAAACAGGAACGATCACGGAGGGCAAGCCGCATGTGACGGACGTGCTGACATACGATTGCAAAAAAGAAGAATTACTCCGCATCGCAGCCGCCTTAGAGCACCAAAGCGAACATCCGCTTGCCGACGCGGTGCTGTCCTACGCGCCATCCTGCTCCTGCCTGAACGCGCCAAATGCGGCTTCGCAGTCCCGTTCAAGCGAACCAAACGCTGATTTATTGAACATTGTTCAACACTCAGATCCCGTGTCTTCCGCCGATACGGCTGCGTCCGCATCCGACAGCACAGCTTCTCCATCGGTGAACCGGACATTATCTGACACGATGTCTGTTTCCTATGGTGCTGTGCCTGCCTCCTATGCGGAGACTACCGATTTCACGATACTTCCCGGTCAGGGCATCAGCGCCGTCATCGACGGTGTCCGCTATTATTCGGGTAACGTAAAGCTGCCCGTATCCTGCATCACGCAGGAAATCAGACAACACGCGGAAGCACTTTCCGACGAGGGCAAGACGCCGCTCCTGTTTGCATCGGATACCCGCTTTCTCGGTATCATTGCTGTTGCCGATGTCGTAAAACCGACGAGCGCACAGGCGATCCGCCTCCTGCACGACATGCATATTCAAACGGTCATGCTGACAGGGGATAATGAACGTGTCGCCAATGCGATTCAAAAGCAGACGGGCGTTTCATCCGTGATCGCAGGCGTATTGCCGCAGGATAAGGAACGGCACATCCGCACGCTCAAGGAACAGGGGCATGTCGTCGCTATGATCGGGGACGGCATCAACGACGCCCCCGCCCTGGCAAGCGCGGACGTCGGCATCGCCATCGGCGCCGGAACGGAGGTCGCAATGGAAAGCGCGGACGCCGTGCTGATCCGCAGCGATCTGCTTGACGCAGTGACCGCCATCCGGTTAAGCAAAGCAGTTATCCGTAATATCCGTCAGAATCTGTTTTGGGCATTTTTCTATAACTGCATCGGCATCCCGCTCGCGGCGGGCGTCCTGTACGTGCCGCTTCATCTGCGGCTTACGCCGATGTTCGGCGCGGCAGCCATGAGTTTGAGCAGCGTCTGTGTGGTCTCAAACGCTTTGCGGCTCCGGTGGTTCAAGCCAACCGCGCACAACGTGGAACCGGTTCATCAAGCCTGCATACAGGCTGAATATAAAAAGGAGGAAACAACGATGACAATCACATTAAGCATTGAAGGAATGATGTGCGAGCATTGCAAAAAGCACGTGGAGGAAGCGCTCGCAAAACTGCCCGTCTCATCCGTAAACGTGGATCTTGCGGGAAAAAGCGCAACCCTCAACCCGAACGGGGAGGTCTCCGACGAATTGCTGAAGCAGACGATTGCGGACGCAGGGTATGAAGTGGTGAACATTGCAAGAAGCTGACGACAGTTTCTTTCCATGATGTCGTGCGTATTCCGCTTTTGCGAGCGCATGTACCGTAGCACGGTTTCGGCTTTCGTAAGACGCATGTGCCGCACGGTTTCGGCTTTCGCGGGTGCATGCACCAATACGTCTTCTCCTTTCGCGAACCGTATATATTATAAGAGAATGTGAGCGCCACGATACAAATCCACAGTCAAAAAAGGAGTTCCGCGCCAGCGAAGCTCCTTTTTGACTGTGAAATTTTCTAGTTTCTTTCCGGCGTACCTTTTTCACAGAATCCGCCCTGCTTCTTCCGGATCGTCCCCATCACGATATTGCCGCAATACCTGCATTGGCAATGCTCGTCAACCGCCCCTACGATCGCGCCGCCGCAGGACGGGCAGCTTTTCCGCGTCCACAAACGGCATCCTGCATCGTTATGCCTTGAACTTCACTGCCGTACCATAGGCGATGATCTCCGCCGCACCCGACATGATCTGGGAAGAACCGTACATCACGCCGATGACCGCGTCCGCGCCGATCGCCTCCGCCTCGTCCACCATCCGCTTGATCGCGATAGAACGCGCTTCATTGAGCATTTCCGTATACGCGGTGATCTCTCCGCCGACCAGATTTTTCATGCCCGATAAAAAATCACGTCCGATGTTCTTTGCCCTCACCGTCGTTCCCTTCACCATTCCGAGCGCTTCAATCTCTTTGCCCGGCACATACTCAATATTTAATAATAACATCGTCTTTCCCTCCTCGTTTTCTTCCTGCCTTACTCCGGCATTCTCCCTTTTAATCCGCCTAACATTCGTGGTAATACTCTCCTTTTTCAGTCAGCTTAATATTTCGCGGCGGCATCCTCCTCGCCGCTTCCGATCTCCCGCATCCGCTCACGCACGGCAAGCACAATGCCGACGATCACGGCAAGCGGCGCTGCGATCACGACCGCCATAAAAGGAACCGCCACAGCCGGCATGGATTCCTCATAAAAAAATCCGACCACGAGCATCACCATAAACGCCGCCATCAAGAGCGTTACCGCAACCGCCACGATAAGCGGCGCGATCTTCTTTTTCCTGCGCATATCGGTTTCCTTCACATTCATCAGACGTGTCCCTCCTTTCTCCCGCGCTTCCATCCCTGCAAGCAGTTCTTCCGTCGGAAATGTCTCAAATTCCGTCCCGCTCTCCTGAAGTTCCGCGCACATTTCACGAATCTGCGCAAGGTTCTTTTCTTCCCGCGCAAGCGAGATGTCATGCCGTTTCAGGCAGTCCCCCAGCGTCATATGCTTCGTTTGTAGTTTACGGATCTCCTCGATCGGAACCGACAGCTTTCGCAGCAGCTTGATGCGTCTCAGCATATCGACATCCTCATCCGAGTAATCGCGGTATCCGTTCTGTGTCTGCCGCTTCGGTACTAAGAGTCCTTTTTCTTCATAAAAACGAATGTTCTTCTTGGTGATGCCGACCAACTGCTCAACTTCATTAATCTTCATATCGAATCCTCCATGCTGTCGTAAAACTGCGGATTTGAGCGTCCGCAAATCCGTATGCTTTCTATTAGATTTGTACCTACCATATACCTTCCAGTAAGGGGAATGTCAATAGATTTTTAGAAATATCATTTACAGACCCTCCATATTATATTATACTAATTACACAATATTGGTTTTTGGGTCGTTTTTTCGGAATGAGGAATTGTGTTACAGAAAGGACATGATTATTTCATGGAAATCAAGCGGGATTCTTATTTGGAACAACTTCATCTGCGTGAGAATAACGGTTTTATCAAGGTGATCACCGGTGTCAGAAGAAGCGGCAAATCCTATCTGCTTTTCAAACTATTTCAACAGGATCTCATAAAACGCGGTATTTCAAAAGACCACATCCTTGCGATCGCCTTAGATAATATTGAGAACCGACCTTTGAGAGACCCTCTTTCACTTTACCGCCACATCAAAGAGCAGGTTAAGGGCGGCGGACTCTATTATGTCCTGCTTGATGAAATTCAATTTGTATCGGATTTCACGGAAGTTCTCGTTTCCCTCCTTCAACTGGACGGAATTGACGTCTATGTCACCGGAAGCAACTCTCGGTTTTTATCCTCAGATATTCTGACAGAATTTCGCGGCAGGGGCGACGAGATACGCGTTTATCCGCTTTCTTTTGCAGAATATGTGACCGGCTGCAACGAATCGGAAGAGGACGCTTTCAATAATTATATGACATTCGGCGGGCTTCCCCGAATTTTATCTTTTCAGACAGACGAGCAAAAAAGCAAATATCTGACCGACCTGTTCCAAGAGACGTATCTCAAGGACATCATTGAACACAACAGCATTCACAACACAAATGAACTTGAAGATCTGGTCAATGTTCTTGCTTCCTCCGTCGGGTCCCTGACCAACCCGACCAAACTGGAAAACACGTTTCACACCGTACTGCAAAGCGGCATCACGGACAAAACGATCAAAAAATACATGGACTGCCTGAAAGATGCTTTTTTGATTGACACGGCAATTCGATATGACGTCAAAGGGAAAAAATACATTAACTCTCCCTTGAAAGTGTACTTTGTCGATCCCGGACTTCGAAACGCGCGACTAGGATTCCGCCAAATAGAAGAAACGCACCTCATGGAAAATATCATCTTTCTTGAATTGAAACGCAGAGGGTATTTGGTCGATGTCGGTTGCGTTGAAGTCAGGGATACCGATCATGCAGGGAATCGAAAACGTAAACAGTTGGAAATTGATTTTATCGCCTGTCAGGGAAACAATAAATATTATATCCAATCCGCTTTTTCCCTTTCAGACGAAGCGAAAACAGCGCAGCAAAAACGCCCTTTTCTGCACATTGAAGATTCCTTTAAGAAAATTATTATCGTCGGCAGTCATATTAAACTGAAAAGGGACGATATGGGAATTACCACCATGGGAATCCGACAATTTCTTTTAGACCAAGACAGCTTGAAGCTCTGATATATAGAATCGAAATTGAAAAAAGCAGGCGCTTTTTCCTCGCACCTGCTTTTTGCCTTTTTTATATGCGGACGTCCACCGGCGGGTACATCTCGGACTGTGATTTCTCCGCCGTGCCGGCTGCGCCACCGACATCTGTACCTGCTCTTTCTGCGTTTCTTGTCTTTCCGCTTTGTTCCGCTTCCATTGCATCGCCGCGTCCTGCCTCCGCCGCATGGCTTGGTTCCGCTTTTGTCGCATCGCCGCGTTCTGCCTCCGCCGCATGGTTTGGTTCCGCTTCCGCCTTATCGCTTCGCTCCGCTTTCACCACATCGCTCCGCTCCGCTTCCGCCGTGTCGCCGCGTTCTGCTTCCGCCGCATGGCTTCGCTCCGCTTCCGCCGCATCATGTACGCGCTCGTTCACGTCCCTGAGCGAACCTGCCTGCGCGGCAGCCGCGCTGACAGCCTTTGCCTCCACTCCCGCAAGCTCCGCCTCTTTTCTCTCCGTGACGCCTCCTCTGGCGGAGTCCAGCTTGATCTCCTGTTTCAATACGTTCGCACGGTTTTCCATCTTATTGGAAACACTGCCCTGCACCTGCGCCTGATTCATAGCCGCATCCGCGGAAAGCAGAGCGGACATTCCCTCCACGGAAAAGCCTGCCGCCTGTGCTTTTTTCGTTCCTTTTGCCGTGCGCGCCGCGCTCTGCGTCCCCGCATTCTGCGCATCCTGACTTTTCTTCTGCCGCTCCGCCTTCTCCTGCATCCGTTTTTCCATCTGGTGCTGGCGAAGCTGCATATTCAGATCAGAGATTTCCTTCGTCAGTTCCTGCCGCCGCTTCATTTTTTCCTCCGGACTCAGTTCCTCCTTGGCGGACAATTCCGAAAGCTCCTGCTGCTTTTGCTCAATCTGCTTCCGAATATTTTTTGAAAAGGCATCCTCATTTTGACCTGACTGACCGATCTGCATCCCTATCGCCGCCATTGTAGCTGCATCCACCGCGCTTCCCGCGCCGCTTCCGTTCTCTACTCTCATCACGATCTCCTTTCTTACACGGTGCCGCCTCCATTTGTTGGAGTATATCATCTGTCTCTCGTCACGATTTCCTTAATCTTACACAGTCTGCCAGTCCGTGACCGCGTACAGATTTATGATATTCGCTGCTGTTTATCTGGCACCCGTCCTTCCTTTTCTTTTTCGGCCGGCTGCGGTCCGTCCTTTATCATGTTGTTGCCAACGGGCGTTTCTTTGTTGTGGCAAAAAAAGAGTTTCGCCTGCGCGAAACTCTTTCAAAGAATCCGCAAGGCGGATTCTTCCGGGCTTGCGTAATTTCCTATAAGTTAAACAAAGCGTTTGCGCAAAAAATTTTTGCCCGCTCAGATACACAACATCACGCTCAAGGCAACCCAGTCCCCCTTTTGTTCGATCGTCACCGTGCCGTGATAGTGCTCCGCGACCGTTTTGATATGGCGCAGTCCAAAGCCATGTGCCTCCGCAGGGTGCTTGGTCGTCATCGGAAGCCCCTCGGCGCCCGTTCCCGAAAGTTCTCCCGCAAACGTATTTTCAACCGCGATCAGATAGACATCATGCTCCCGAAAACTGCGAATCCGTACCCATCCGCCCGGCGTCACTGCCTCCCTCGCATTCGTCAACGCATTGTCCAGAATCACGCTGAGATCAAACGCGTCCATAACTTCACTGTCGGGATAATGAAAATCCGCCTCCAGCACCGCTCCCGCATCCGCGATCCGGCGCTGATGCTCCGCAAGAACCACGTCCGTCACGGGATTTCCCGTCAAAATTTCCGCCTGCCGCAAATCCTCCGTTCCCGCCTGCCCCTGCGCACTTCCCGCATTGGCGTTCGTTTTTTCCCTGCGCCGGCTCATTTCCGCCTTTTCCCGCGCTTCCTGTTCATACTGCTCTTCCGTACCGCTCGCTTTCTCCCGCTCCGCCCGCACGGCGCCCTTTTCCGCCGGCTTCTGCTCTACCCTCTCCTTCCGCGCGCCGTCCTTTTCCGCCGTTTTCTGCTCTGTCTGTTCTACCCGTGTTTCCGCTCCCGGAAACGCCGCCCCGATATACATGCGCCCCATGGAATCTAAATACGCCCGCGCCTCTCCGAACGCGCCGCGCTCCATGAGTCCGTACAAAACACTGATGTGATTTCTCATGTCATGACGCATTCCCCGCAGATCGGCGTGCAGACGCTCCACCTCCTCAATATGCGCGCGCAGACCTTTTACCTCCTGCAAGAGCAATCGGGCGCTCTGCCGTTCTCCCTGCTCCTGCTTCAATTTTTGATACAGCCAGAGCATGGACAGGATCGTCGCAAGCAAAATGACCTGCGTGACAATCCCCAACACCTCATACTCCGGGATCATTTCGTTCATATACATGCCGGTCTCCTGCCATACGAGATTCCCGTTCCGCACTCTCCCGATATAGTAGACGATTCCCAAAACCGGCGGCAGCATGAGCAGCACCATTTCCTTTTTTTCCATGCCGTTCCTGCTAAAAAAGAAAATCCTTAGGATTCCCCTACAGAGCAGCCACAGGATCAGCGCCGCCAAGATACATTCTGCCACACGAAACAGACAAAAGCTCAGAAAGCACGCACGCCACACTGCCTCCTGCGTCATGCCCGCGCGCAGAATAATCCACCTATCGACCGGCGCCGCCAAAAAATAAGTCAGATCCGAAGCAGCGTCAGAGGCAAGAACGTACACCGCAAAAAAGACATAGCAAAGCAGAAACTTCACCTGCCTGTTCTCTTTTTCTAAACAGAACAATACAAGAAAAGCCGCGAAAAACGCCGATAAATATGCGGTAAACGCATAAACCTCGACCTCCGTATACAAAAACGCCGCTATGACCGCGAAATATGCCGCGCCGACCGTCCACACGCGCCGCCTTGCCGCCCCGCCCACCATAAAGTGTCTGCATAAGGAAGCAAGCATGATCCCCGTGATCAGTTGTTTTGCGCCGCGTCCGACGTAAAACACAATCTCATAATACAGGTTATAGATTTCGGGTTCCACGCCATTCCTCCTCCCGCCTTTTCATATAATCCATGTAACATCGGACAAATCCGGCATATTTTGTTTTTGCCATCAGCACGCTGTCCCCGTTTTCCAACGCTACTTCCGTGCCATTATAGCGCCGCACATAACGCAGATTGACGACATAGGACCTGTGGCACCGCACAAAATCCTCATTCAGGCGCTGTTCCAGTTCTTTCAGCCGCCCGTAAAATTCCATCTGCTCCTGCATTTTGTGAAGCGTCACCTTGCGGTTAAACACCTCTAAATACACAATTTCCGAAAGATACACTTTCTCCGTCCGCGCCTTGCTCCTGATCGTCAGACTTTCTTCTTCCCGCTCCCCGCACGGGCACGCCGGCTTTCGGTTCCGCCGGCGTTCACGAACCGCCCGTTCCAGCACCTCATAAAACCTGACCGGATCGACCGGCTTTAACATATAATGAAACGCCCCCACATCGAACGCCCGATACACGTATTCTTCCAGCGCAGTCAAAAAAATGATCGTAACGTCCCGGTCACGGCTTCGCAATTTCTCCGCAAGCGCCATCCCGTTCATGCCGCTCATTTTAATGTCCAAAAAAAGAAGTTCCGGCATGTTCTTTTCCGCCAGAAGCTCCTCTGCGCTCCCATAGAGGCAGACCTCCGCATCCGGCAGAAAACGCCGGATCTTTTGCCCAATCTCCTCCCTGATCTCCCGTTCGTCGTCACAGACCGCGATTTTCATTTCCATCCTCCCGTATATTGCAGAGTCTTCCTGCAATACCGTATTTCGTTTATTATAGCATGTCCGCCTGCGCGTTGAAAAACGCTTGTTGTAAACGGACATTTTTTTGCAGTAAAGATAACGACCTTCCAATTTTATACCCAAAATTCCACTTTTGCAGCCGCTTCCCCGTTTCCTTCTGCCATTTTGTGTTATAATGACCTCATAACAGGGTCAAAATGCGTACAAAAACCAGACATCCGTTTTGTAAGACAAAACGGGCATCCGTTTTGTCTTGCAAAGCGATGTCCGATACCTTGCGCATTGTCATTTTACAAAGGAGAACTGCCATGAAAACCTGCGATGTCATCCCCTTTTCTGACCAGACGTTTGAAAATCTGATTTTTCTTCCGATAACCGTAAACGACACGGAGGTGACCGCTCTGTTTGATACCGGGGCAGGGATGTCTTTCCTTTCGCAAAGCATGGCAGACCGGTTAGGAGATTTACAGACAAGGTCATCTGTGCGCGGCGGAAATAATCAAGGCGTAGAGAATACCTATCAAACTGTTTGCGTCAATCGCATTCAAATAGGAACGATGCTGCTCACAGCGCAGGACATCGGTATCCTGCCCGACGAGGCGCTTAACTTCGGAGAAGATTCCCGGCATCATGTATTTCCCGCCTCCATGCTTCTTGGATGGGATGTGATTTCCCAATTTTGCTGGAAAATGGATATGAAACAAAAAACCGCCAAGGTATCTCCCGGCGGGACCATGCCGACCGCTGAAAGCCTGTCATGGGACGCTTTCCCCATCCTTCCTATCACGCATTCCGGTTCTGTCTATCGGGTCGGTTTTGACAGCGGCCATACCGATTCCTTCCTTGATCATACATGGATGACAAGATTTGACAAACTCAAAGCGGTAAACACGGTCGTTCACGGTGTCGGTTCCGTTTCCACAGAAGAAGTAAAGATGGTAGATGTATTTTCTTTTATGATCGGTCAAACGCCCGTCACGCTGCATCAGATTGAAATCGCACAGCACCCGGTCTACGGTGCGGATCACGATCAGATCTGCGGCCTGCTGGGGGCTGATATTTTGTGTGGCGCAACGTGGATTCTGGATTATCAAAGCCGTCATTTTTCCATTCAACCCGCGGAAGGCTTGCCATGAATCAGAACCAACCAGCCGCGATCCCTGCTGATTTCTGTCAGCTTATCACCCGAAAAGGTGGACTCTTCCTACCCCAGTTCTACCAGCTCATACTCCCTTATGCCCACGCCGGCCTTTACCGCCGCTTCCAGCGTATGAATGCCGTTCCGCGATTCCATCCGTTTGATTAAATGCTTTTTTCCTTTATCATCGGACGCATAGACGAGATCGACGCACGCCTGATCTAACGCGACCGGGTCTAAGGACGCGAGCATGCCGATGTCCGCCATCTTGGGATCTTCCGCAACGGCACAGCAGTCGCAGTCCACGGACAGGTTTTTCATGACGTTGATATAAGCGATCTTTCCCTTATAACGCGTAACGATCGTCTGCGCCGCGTCCGCCATCGACTCCAAAAAAGAATCATGATCGGAGGACCATGCTTTCGCCGCATTTCCCGCGCCGTGGATATGCGCCTTGCCGTGGGAAGACGCAATGCCGATGGAAATATTCTTGACCGCGCCGCCGAAGCCGCCCATCGGATGCCCCTTAAAATGAGAGAGCACGAGCAGGGAATCATAGTTTGCCAGATTGGCGCCGACATAATTTTCTTTCAGATGCGCGCCGTTTATGACCGGAAGCGCCAGTTCGCCGTCCGCGTCCATAATGTCCACGGGCGCGATTTTCGTCCACCCGTGCAGATCCATTGTCTTTCGGTGCGCCTCGGTCGTATCGCGCTCACCCGCGTAAGCCGTATTACATTCCACGATCGTGCCGTTTACCGCATCCACCATCGGCTTCCAAAATTCGGGCTGAATAAAATTCTGATTTCCGACCTCGCCGGAATGCACTTTGACCGCGACCTTTCCCGAAAGCGTCACGCCAAGCGCCTGATATAGCGCGATCACGCCCTGCGGGTCGATGTTTTTTGTCATATAAACTTTTGCTTTTTCCATGTTGTTCCCTCCATTTCTCAGGCAAATACATGCCAAACACGCGTCCTCCACTTTTCCTTCCTACAACCAATCAATGAAAACCCCTGCTTTTCTATTTCTTTTTCCGCATTTCGATCAGCGGCAGAACGACATAACCCTCTTTTTCGCCATCCTTACTGCGCCGCCAAACGACATATTGCACCTTGACTTGCCTGATCTCATAGCCTTTTTGGCATTGTACTTCATATTTTGCATTCATAAAGTCTCTCGAGGCAGCGGCAATCCGATAGGTTTCCCCCTTGTATTGGCGTGAAAAAAACAATCGGCGTTTCTCACCGTCCCCTTCCTCCTGCCACCCCAGCGTTTCTCCGCTCCGAAGACATGCTATCTGCCGCGCACGCCTCTCATCCATGGAATAATCAAGCCAAATATCCTTTTGTGTAAGCGACAGTCTGATTTCTCCCAACTCCGGATTCCATCGCCCATCGAAATTATATGGGATACCCTGTGCTCTCATCCCATTCACCAGATTTGCAAAATAAAGACAGTCGCCGCGGTGGAATACATACAATCCCTTCTTGGCGCGCGTCATACCGACATAGATTTTGCGCATCTCCTGCTCCCGTTCTTCCGGTTTTTCCGAAAGCTTATCCAATATCAGATATACCCGGTCAAATTCCCGTCCTTTTGCTTTATGCACGGTAGAAATACAAATCTCATGCTGTCTTATCGTGTAAAAATCCCCTAACTGTACTTCCTCCAGATATTCCTGTAAATCCCCAAAATACTTTGAGCGGTCTTTCCTTTCTTCCGCAAATTGTTTCAGCAGTTCCATACAACTTTCCAGCAATGCGCTCTCCGCATAGGTTTTCTCAAACTGCTTCCGTGCCGCTTCCCAACGAGCATCGTCAATGACCGGTTCCCTGCCCTGCCCGAGCTGTCCGACAAAGAAGCGCAATTCCGCAAGATTCCACGGGCGTAACGTTTCCTCCGATTGGATCAGCCTCGCCGGATAGCCCTGCTGCCGCAAAAGCGCCTCCATCAGATATGCCTGTTCGTTTGTGACCGTAAGTACTGCCGCCGTCTCCTCCCCGTCCGCGCGCCATGTCTCCTTGATGCGGTCGAGCGCCGTCCACTCCGGATAGGAACGCGTTTTCGTCACCGTGACCTCGCCCTGCTCCTGCGACGCCGCATAAATGTCTTTCCTTTTGAGTCTGTGCTGCATCGAGCGTGCAAACAGATTCGCCATCCCGACAATCTTTTGACAGCTCCGGTAATTTTCTGTCATTTCATAGAAATGCGCCCCCGGCAGGTCGGAAAGCTCCTTGAGATACTTCGAATCCGCCCCACGGAATCCATAGATATTCTGATCGTCATCTCCCACGGCGATCACCCGCATTTCCTCGTTCCGCTCCATCAGCGCCCGCACAAGTTCATATTCTTTGGCATCCATGTCCTGCGCCTCGTCCAGCACAAGCACGGTCTTTGTAATGCGATCCGTCTCAGCCTCGCCTGCCCGTATCATCGCTGTTGCGTCATGCACCACCGTCTCCGAATGATCCAGACTGCCCACCTTTCCGAGCAGATCAAAGCAGTAGGAATGGAACGTCTTCATTTCAATATACACGGCGTTATTTTCCAACAGATTTCTAAGCCGCGTACGGAACTCCGCTGCCGCCGCCCGCGAAAACGTCAGCATCAAAAGCTGTTCCTGCTTCGTATCCTCCAGATTGATAATGGACGCCAGTTTATGCACAAGCAGTTTCGTCTTCCCGCTTCCCGGTCCCGCCGCCACCACAATCACGTTCGACTGGTCATCCTTTAAGATTTCCTCCTGCTGTTCCGACAGTCCCTCAAACAGCTTTCGATACAGCGCCGGCGTCATACTGCGCGTGATTTCGCTCCTTCTTGCTCCCTGAAAATATTTTTGCAGAAAAAGCTCATAGTCCATGCGGAAATAATCACTCACATAAGTGAGCGCTGTCCTATAGTCATGCACCATCATATTGGCATATTCGCCCACAATATGAATCTGTTCAATCCTGCCGTCATAAAATCCTTTTAACTGTGCATAATCCGCTTTTTTATACTGGATTTTGTTGTCTTTTTCCAGACGTTTAATATGCATCTTATTATATAGAACAAGAAAGCCGCCTTCGATCCGAAGCACGTTTGTCGTGGACAGATAAAACAATGCCTCCGCGATTTCCTCCTGCCTGACAGGCGGCTCCTCCACCCATTTCGGTTCCTCGTCATAAGCCCGCCCAAGTCCCATCAGGGAAAACGGGATTTCCAAATATTCCCGGTTCGGCTTCCGGTCTTCCTCTTTTTCCCGATCCTGCTGCTCCGCCGCCGCATTCGTCCGTTTCCGCTGTATGTCCGCCGCTTCTCCCGCCCGTTTCAGAAAGTACCGGAGCGTGAACTCACAGATCCGTTTTCTCTTTTCAAACCGCTCCGACAGCTCACCCACATCCTGATGCGGCAGAAACAATGCCTGTCCGCCGATTTCTTCCTTGGGCTTGTCCATATATTGTCTGCTGAGCCAGAAATACTTCATCAATTTCAGCCGCTGGACCGTAGACGTCTCCACGCCGCTGTCGAGCGCCTCCTGATTCAATTCCTTGTAATCCATCCGCAGACCGTCCTGATCTATTTTCTTTAGAAGAAATTCCTCCACCTGTAGATACTTCTTTAATTCTCTCTCTCTTGCGCCCGCGCGCAGATTTTCCGCCTCAATAAAAACGGACATTTCCATCTCGTTTCCGAGAATGCCCTCCTCTTTCATCAGATTGACGGCTTCAATGACTTCCTGCGCTTTGATGCCGAGACTGTCCGCAATATAGTCGATCCGGCTCTCCGCTTCGCCCGTATCCGCTGCCGCGCGGCTCCTACAGGAAATCAGTTTTTTGATGATCCGCAGCGCGTCCTGTTTCTGCCCCTCATCAAACCGTTTGGAACCGAGGATCATTCCCTCCGCGTCCTTTGCGGTCTTTACCCGGATACTGTCCGCATAGACTCTCGGACAATTCTGCTCCCGTTCGACATACCCCGCCGTCTCCAACGCCGCGATCGCCGTCGTCACTTTTGTCTCAACATCTCTGCCGGATTCCTCCCACCCGGCCTTCCTCGCAAGCTCCAACGCGGTACAATATACGCGGTCCCGCCTTGCCGTCAGTTCCTTGACCCCTTTCCACATCTGCTGGATCTCATGAAAAGACAATTTCGTCTGATTCAACAGCGTAAAATGTTTATCCAGATCATGTTCATTAAACAACACATAGCAGTCCGCCTGAATGTGCTCATCCCTGCCCGCGCGCCCTGCCTCCTGCACATAATTTTCAAGAGAATCCGAAATATCATAATGTATAACGAGTCCGACGTCCTCCTTATCGACGCCCATGCCGAACGCGGAGGTCGCCACCATGATCTTCACTTCCCCCTTCTGGAACGCGTCCTGATTGGCGATCTTGTCCTCCGTCTGCATCTTCCCGTAAAATGCCCGCGCGCAAAAACCATCTCCGCAAAGCTTTTCCGCAATCTCCTCTACCCGTTTTGTCCGCGACGCATAGCAGATCGTCGGACAATCTTTCTGTTCGATCAAACTGCGCAGCGTCGTATATTTTTCTTCGTCATTACGGTATAACACTTCATAGCGCAGATTCGAACGCGCCGCGTTCGTCGTAAAAAGCGAAAGCTCCACGCCGAGCTGCTTCTGAAAATATTGCCTGATGTCGCTGATGACCTTCTGCTTCGCCGTCGCGGTAAAACAGGATACCGGAATGGCCGTCTGCTTTTTCTTTTGCAGCATGGCAATGAATTTCCCAATGTAGAGATAGTCCACTCGGAAATCCTGCCCCCACGCCGAAAAACAATGCGCCTCGTCAATGACAAAACGCACCACATTCCTTCCCATCAGCATGCGTTCCACCGTCTTAGACCGCAGCGACTCCGGCGCGATATACAGCAAAGAGGCCGTTCCGTTTTCCACCCGTTCAATCGCTTCCATCCGTTCTACGGGATTGAGCAGTCCGTTGATCGTAACTGCATCCGCGATCCCCCGCTCTCTAAGGTGATCGACCTGATCCTTCATCAAAGACTGCAGCGGGGAGATCACAACAGTCAGTCCTTTTACGGTTTCCGCCGCAATGAGCGCCGGAAGCTGGAATGTCAGGGATTTTCCGCCGCCGGTCGGAAATACTGCCAATAGCGATTTCCCCTGAATTGCCGCCTCGACGGCACGCTCCTGCAACGGTTCCCCGTCATAGCTCCGAAAACTGTCATACCCGAATTTCTTTTTTAACTGTACGCGTGCGCTCAATGCAGACCTGCAATACGGGCATCCCTTTGCACACGGGCGGTTCCGCAGGTCCCGATATACCTCCTGCACCTTGGGATACCGCTTGATGACCCATGGGGAAAGCAGCGATTCCTTGTCGTCTGCGGCGATCGCCGCTATACAGTACGCAAGCTCGGTCGGCACCTCCGCCGCAAGTCTCTTAGTATCCGCATTTTCGCAGATTTTTCCCTTCAACTCCGCACGAATGAAATCCGACAGTTTGTTGGTCGGATCATAAAATTTCAGGTAAGAGAATAATCCCTTAAAATGCTCATTTGTTTTCAGTAACTCAAAATAAACCCGCTTTCTTAGATCGCTCAGCTCCTCAAACGCGGAAACCTCGTCCAAAAACAGCTCCATCGACTTTTTGGCGTCGCTCAGCGGATTGTTCCATTCTTCTGTCTGGATTTTATCGTCTTTCAATAATTTGTGATATGGTTTTTTGGGAAAAAGAATCGGCGACCAGTACAAAGTATCAATCACATTGCTGATGCCCGCCGCCTTGACGGTATCCCCGATATACTTACAGTCAAATTCCACAAGATTGTGTCCGCACGCAAACGCACAGCCGCGAATGAACTCAAGCAGTCCGCCCTCCGATGCCGAATGGAACTCTGCGCCGTTGACGGCACGAACCGGCACGTCCGAAACGACTGCTCCGATGTCCATCACTTTTCCTGTCTTTGGACTGATCTCCGTGTCGATAAACGCAATCTTTTTCTCTGTCTGCTGTTCCATTTTCTGCACCCGTCCCTTGCGCCGTCTTCCTTACCGTCTGCTTATCCGGCTTTCTCTTTTGCTAAGCGCATCTGCCGCCCGCTTCCGCTTGCGCCCATTCCGTCATCTAAACTCACAAGCACTCCAGCGTTCTATCGTCTGCTTCCAGACTGCTTGCTCGGTAATCACCTTTCTTATACGCTTATTATATCGGAAATGTTCATGCAACGCAACTTGTCAATTTTTCGGGTGTCAATATCCTATTTTCTAAATTTTTTTAATAATAGAACCCTTCCTTCCGAAGCAGTTTTACAAATTCAAACATCCTCTGTCCTTCTGTATGAAACGGAAAGGTGAAGGAAAAACCGATCTCTTTCTCCGTGCTTTGCAGGATGCGTTCCCGCAATTGCGTGATCGGCTGTCCCTCATGGTAATAATCGCTCAGAAATTCTTCTACGCCGTATGCCTCAAACGAATATTCCGCCAGCTTGTCATAGGAATAGGCAAGCGCTTCCTCCCGCTTCCGCTTCGTGGAAACGTCTATTCTGCCAAACTGGATCTCAATATCGCAATACCCTTTTACACTGATAACAGGAATCGGGTACGCGTTCCTGCGCCATCCGCCGTCCTCCCGCTTCTGATAATGCCCGTTAAACCATCCTGTTTCCAGCACAAACATCCGATGGGAGAGGGCAAGGTAAAGCTCGTTATGCTTCTTTTCCAAATGATCGTAAGCCGTGTTCAGTTCATTATGAAAGTCCGCGGATACCATGCACCTTACCTCCCCTCGCTCGATTTTTCACAGCACGGATCCTGCCGGTCCCAGCCTTTCCACGCCGGCGGTTTTGCTCCTTGCCGCTCGTCATTCTTATCATCTGCTTATCCGGCTTTCTCCTTTGCTAAGCGCATCCGCCGATCGTCATTCCTTCGCTTCGGCAGAATCCCTATTCTCGGCTTGCCGCCGTCATTCTTCCGCCGCGGCAAGCCCCCTGCTCTCAACGCCGTCGTGCCGGTCGATCTTGTCGCGAATGTCCTGCATCTCATAATCCAGCGTGCCGATGGAATCCGCGCAGCGTTTGAGCTGACGCATGATCTCGTCCGCGTTTTCCACGTCCTTTTTGTATTTCAGCTTATGCTCTAAGCTCGCCCAGAAATCCATGGCGATCGTACGGAACTGTAACTCCACCTTCATGTACTTTTTTTCTCTGGATAAAAAAATAGGTACGCTCAGGATCAGATGCAGACTGCGGTAGCCGTTCGGCTTCGGTTCCCTGATGTAATCCTTTGCCTTTAGGACCGTGATGTCGTCCTGTCTGGCGATTAAGTCCGCCAGGCGGTAAATGTCGTCGGGAAACGAGCAGATGACGCGGATTCCCGCCACATCCGTCAAATACTCCGTGATATTTTCCAACGACAACGCATAGCCTTTGCGCCGCAGTTTTCCGTAAATGCTCTCCGGCGACTTTAACCGGCTCTTGATCGCTTCAAACGGGTTCCGGTTATACTCCTGGGAAAACTCCTCATTCAGCACCTTGAGCTTGGTCTCTACCTCCATGATCGCACAGCGGTACTGCATCATCAGATCGTTAAACGGTTCCGCCTCATTGAGCTTTTCCGCCTGAAACTCGATGATCTCATTCTGCTTTTTTAACGTCTCGGTCTGGCTTTCGACTTTCTGTTCCAGTTCCTTTTTGCAGCAAAACAGCTCGACGGTATTCCGCACTCTCCTGCGGACGACCGACGGGTCAAACGGCTTGTGAATAAAATCAAACACGCCCAGCTCAAAACAGCGCTTTTCCACTTCGGGCGCAAGGGAGCTCGTCACAATGAGCACCGGAATCTTCCCCAGCCAACCGTTCCGCTGCATCTGCTCCATCACGGCAAAGCCGTCCATATTCGGCATCTGCAGGTCCAAAAGCAGCGCCGCCGTATCCTCGGATGCTTTTAGCTTCTGTATTGCCTCTTCGCCGTCCGCCGCCGTTTCAATTTCGTATTCCTCTTCCAGCATATGACGCAGCAGCTCACGATTCACTTCCGCGTCATCGACAACTAGTATCCTTTGCATTGTTTCTTCCCCTCGGTTCAGGTTCTGTCATTGGGTTGTATGTCAGATTCACGTCAGCCCGTTTTCGACATGATTATAACATACTTAGGGCTGTGATTCTAGCTGATTTAGACAGATTTCGTCCGCATGTCGCAACACACTCTCCCATGCGCACCCTCACCTCTCCCGCCGCGCTTTTCTCCCGCGTTCCTTTTGGGGAAATCCGAACCATATCTTTCTGGAGCAAAAGAAGAATCGTCGATCCCCCAAATTCAAAATATCCCTTCTCCGCACCTTGTTGAACATCGTTCAAGCTCAATCCTCTGTCGTGATTCCTGATCTTTCCGACCAGCAGCGCGCCAATCTCCATCTGCACCAAGGTCCCGAAACGTTCTGTCCGGAGCACCTGATATTCCCGGCTGTTCTGCACAAACACCGGGACTTCCCGCAATGCGATCGGTCTGACACAGTGCAGTCTGCCGGCAATTCTTTTTTCCGCAAGAATCTGTCCGCCCGCCGCATAACAGTAGCGGTGCTAGTCCGCCGGCGTCAGACGGAATACCAGCGCCGTCCCATCCCGAAACTGTTCCGCCAGCGCCCTATCTTCCAATAAGTCCTCCAACGAGAATCTTGCTGCCTTCACCGTCAATACCGTGGTATCCCGAATTTCTTCCACGCGTAACCATCCGTCGCACGGACTGACGAGCGCATTCTGTCCGCCCCGACAGGGCAGATCCGTTCGCTTTCTCGTAAAAAAATCATTGAAAGACGCAAATCCTTCCGGCGGAATTTCCACCCCTGTCATGTCAATCCCATGTTTCCGGATATAATAGGGAACAAGCCATTTTGAAGCGTATGACGAAAGATAACATCCCGCCATTCTCGATATGACGGGATGTACCAATCCTTTTAAGATCATTCTTCCAAGTGCGGTCCGATACAAAAAGTGCAGTGCGGGCGAATCGCCCGCCGCATTGCACGAACTTGTAACCCTCGTTTGTGAAAATTTCTTTTTCATTTCAATCCCTCATGTTATCCCAAACCGGTAAACCGTTTTTTTTGAACATCGTTCAATCATATTTATCACAGATTCTGTTCTTTCGCAAAAATTCTCTTGATCGACATTGCTCTGCTTCTTTTTACACCATATCGCCGCCCATAAAAATCAATAGCCCGATTCCCTCTATGATACCGAGAAGGAGCAGCCCTATTTTCCCTACAATCCCCGGCTTTTTGATCTCAAAAGGCATGAGATACCCTGCGCCCATCACGATTAGGAGAATCGGAAAACAAATTCTTGTTCTGCATATCTGTTCTTCATATAGCAGGAAGATCAGCGGCAGCATCACGGCAATAACCGTTACCGGAACGCCTAAATAGCTTTTGCGCCTCTCCTGCGTCTGCTTCTGCCGCTCCTCTTCAAGCACATTAAAATATGCCAGCCGGATGAGCGCGCAGAGCACGAATACGGCGGCGACGATCCCGATCCATACATGTTCGTCCGAGATTTTATAAATAAACATGGCAGGCAGCACGCCGAAACTAATGAGGTCGCTGAGCGAATCAATCTGAATTCCGAACCGCTTTTCCTGCTCGTTTCTTACCTTGGTGGACGCGACCGTGCCGTCAAACATATCGCAGACGCCGGCAGCCATCAGGCAAAATACCGCGCCCCAGTAGTCCCTGTGCATCACTCTCAAAATGCCTAAAAATGCCGACAGCATGCCGCCGTATGTCAGGATGACCGTATAATCATAATATCCGAGTGGTTTTTTCTTCATCGTAATCTTCACGCCCTTCTGTAATCTGTCTGTTTGTGTCTGCCTATGCCTGTGCCGCTTCGTTTTATCTGTCCCGTCCGCTTTGTTCTGTCTGCTCCGACCCGTTCCGTCTGCTCCGACCTGTCCCTGCTCTTTCTTTGTTTTCCCCGCCCCTAGCCGATCAGCCCGAAGCCGATGCTGTACGCCAAAATGCACCAAGGTTTTCCCAACAAAATAATCCATATAAATTTTTTGCTGTTCATTTTCATCAGTCCGGAAAAATAGCACAAAAAGTCGTCAGGAAACAACGGAAGCAATGTTGCGGCAAACAAGAACCATCCATACGATCTGCTCCTTTCCACCCGTTCGCTCCACTTTTCATATTGCTTTTGCGGAAACAGGGAAACCACAATGCTTTTTCCGTACTTTTTTGCCAAAAAATAAGCGGCAATCGAGCCGAGACTGATGCCGATATAATTGCACCAAAATCCCGTCACCGTTCCGAACGCGAGCGCGCCCGCCGCACATCCCAGATACCCCGGCAGAACCGGAAACACTACTTGCAGCGCCTGAAACAGCGTCAGCATGAGCGGCGCGGCGATCCCGAAGTTCTGCATGTAGTTTTGCAGTGATTCGACCGAGTCGATCCGCTGGTTGAACAATTGTTTTACGACAAGCAGGATCACGACCGCAAAGCCGACGATCACCCCTATCTCTATTTTGCGGACAGCGCTGCTTTTTTCCCCCGTCATCCCGTCCGTTTCCGGCAGATTCCTTTTTCCGCTCTCCTCTCCCACCGGCTCTCCTCTGTTTTTCATCCTGTCCTCCACTTTCCGCCCGCCTTCTCATACAACGCCGTTACCTTATCGGCATACCATGCGGCAAACCCGCTCTTTCCGGCGAAAAAATAACTTCCCTCCGCCAACAGCACGCCCGCAATCACGTCCGCGATCACATGCTGCTTCGTCGTCAGCGTGGACACGCAGATGCTGACCGCGATCAACACGGACACTCCCTTATACCACTTCGGTATCTTTTCATTTCCACGCGCCGCGATCACACAGAACCAGCTCGTCAGACAATGGATTGACGGAAACAGATTATCCGCCGCATCGACCCGATACAGCAGGCGCATCCATTCCTCCCCCAGGGAATGCCCTTCGATGACCGGTCTGACATTCGTTGTCGGAAATAATAAAAAACAAAACAGACAAACCAATTTTGCCAGAATGTCCGCTCCCATAAAGCGAAACGCTTTCTCTTTTTCCTGTCTGCATCCGATCGCATAATTCACGATCCAAAACAGATAACAGCCCCAATAGATCACAATGGTCCATGGCAGAAACGGAATCTTTTCCTCCATGCGATTCGTCAGATCATAATGAAGCCGCTCCGCCGTCAGCGCCCTTGCGCCGTAATACACAAGACAGTTCAGCGTGACCGTAAAGAAAACTGCCATCCACATGATCTGCGGCACGATCTGAATCTTCTTTTTCATATCCGTCTCCCCTGTTCATGATCTGTTGTATATCCTAGCGGTTCCGGGTTAAGAAAGCGGTAAAGAAAAACGGAAAGAAAACGTTAAGATTTACTTTCCCGCTGCACTCATGATAGAACATGATAAACCGCAATTTTTAATATTTCTCTAACGAAACATGAAAAAATCATTAAGGTTTTCTTAGGGAACGTCCGCTATCCGTCATCCGGCACCGCCATCTGTCACCATCATAAAAAAACACGACCCGGAAGCGCCATAGAATCGGCTTACAATTCGCCCGCGCGCGCTTACAGTTTTGTAAGCCCTCCCGGACTGACACTCAACCCGCGGAATCTTTCTCACACCTGATATGAACCTCCCGAAGCTGTTTTTCATCTACGACGGCGGGCGCGCCCATCATCACATCCTGCGCGTGCTTATTCATCGGGAACGGAATCACTTCACGAATACTTTCCTCGCCGGAGAGTAACATGAGCATCCGCTCGATTCCGGGCGCAATGCCTGCATGGGGCGGCGCGCCGTAACAAAATGCCTGATACATCGCCGGAAATTTTGCTTTCACATCCTCCTCGCTCAGCCCGACTTTTTCAAACAACGTTACCATCAGCTCCGGATCATGATTGCGAACCGCGCCGGATGACAGTTCCACGCCGTTACATACAAGATCATATTGATAGGCAAGCATATCGAGCGGATCCATTTGCGCAAAGATTTCCGTATCCGCGTTCCTGTTGCCTGCCGCGCCCGTTCCGCTTGCCGCATTCGTTTCGCCTGCCGCATATTTGACTGCATACGACTTCTTATTCTGCGGCATGGAGAACGGATTATGGCAAAATTCAAGCCTGCCCGACTCCTCTCCGATCTCATACATCGGAAAATCCACGATCCAGCAAAATTCATAGCGGTTCTTCTTTTTGTACGCGTCAAAGCGGTCTCCGAGCGCTTTGCGGATGACCCCCGCCGTTTTTTGCGCAGTTTTTCGTTCTCCGGCGCAGAGTACCACCAGATCGCCGTTTTCTAAGGAAAGCTGGCGGATGACCTCCTCCTTCCTCTCTCTTACGAATTTCGCGATCCCGCCGACGGGCTCTCCCTTTTCATCCAGACGAAACCAGTAGGCTTTCCGTCCGCTGATGATCTCTGTCTCGGCGCAGATTTCCTCAATCTGTTTTCTTGTTCCTGTAAAACCTGCCGCCACGACCGCCTTAATGCAGATTTGCGGCGCTGCGTCGGTTTCTGTCTGCTCTGCGCATGGCTTCGACATCGCGTCGGTTTCTGTCTGCATTGCGCATGGCTTCGGCATCGCGTCGGTTTCCGCCTGCTTTGCGCCCGCCGATGCGAACGGCGCAAACCCGCAGTCTGCAAGCGTTTTTGTCACATCCTGCACTTCGAGGCTGATACGCAGATCCGGCTTATCCGAACCGTAGCGCTCCATCGCCTCCGCATAGGGAATCCGCACAAAGGGCGGCTTTGATACCTCGGAATAAATACCGTATTCGGCAAAGACCGGCGGAAGGATCTCTTCTATGACCGCAAATACATCCTCCTGCGAGGCAAACGCCATCTCCATGTCCAACTGATAAAACTCGCCCGGCGAACGGTCCGCTCTCGCGTCCTCATCCCGAAAACAGGGCGCGATCTGAAAATAACGGTCGAATCCCGACGCCATCAAAATCTGCTTAAACTGCTGCGGCGCCTGCGGCAGCGCATAAAACTTTCCCGGATGGTTGCGCGCCGGAACCAGATAATCCCGCGCACCCTCAGGAGACGAGCAGGTTAAAATCGGCGTTGTGATCTCCAAAAAATCATGCGCCGTCATTGCCGCGCGAAGCCGTTCAATGACCTTGCTTCTCAATACCATTTTAGATTTCACTTCCGGATTGCGTAAATCCAGATACCGATATTTCAAACGCACATTTTCATCGGCTTCCCTGGAGCGCCTGATCGGAAACGGCAATTCTTGATAACGGCATTTTCCGAGCACCGTTATCCCGCTCGGAACCACCTCGATCTCACCCGTCTCCGTCTCTAAGTTTTTCGCGCTCCTCTCCCGCACGACGCCGACGATCTCCACGGTCGATTCATAAGAAATCCCGCTTGCCGCCGCCATCATCTCCTCCGTTTCTATCACGATCTGCGTTGTTCCGTAAAAATCTCTCAAGATCATAAATCCCAGATTCCTGCTGACCCGTCTCATATTTTCGTACCAGCCGACGAGCTTCACCTGCTGCCCCTTATGTGCCAGCCGCAGCTCTCCGCAATGATGTGTTCTTCCCTGCATCTTTCTTTCCTCCGTTTGATGTTGTGATTGTTTCTGCTTATCGCGCAAAAAAAGACCACATCGGGCAATGTTCTTTTTCAAGTTCTCTTTACCCAATGTGGTCTTTGATTCAGTTCCACATAGGTACAACACGATAAGCGCTTGTACCTATGAGTGGTCTCATGATACAAGCGCTACCGATCGTCGTCCCTATTCATGTTAAAAAATGAATGTGTGCGAGTCCGCATAGCCGCCTCCTGTTTTCGTGATTGTAGCACGCGCCTGCGGATGTGTCAATGCATTTTAGAACTTTGTGCTATCAGCGCCGCGCAAAAAATTTTCTTGACGCGCCTGCATGCGGTATGGT
The DNA here is from genome assembly GCA_023663615.1 of Clostridium sp. Lineage (GTDB taxonomy): Bacteria > Bacillota > Clostridia > Lachnospirales > Lachnospiraceae > DLAJ01. The sequence continues at coordinate 50,256 of JAMPHA010000008.1, forward strand.
ACACTGACTTCATCAAATTCTCACAAAACGAGGTGCAGCAATGTATATTGCGTAATTCAAATTGACAAGATAGCGAGTCATCCTGTCCGCCGTATGCCGAATGCATACCGGACTTGTTTTGCTGTTGAGATTTGGATTACCTGCGGCGTTTCCGCCGTCCGTCATTTGCTGTGCTGTTTTTATGTCCGCCCGGATTTTCCGACTGGTTCCTTTTTTACCGGATATGTTATGCGATGCAGATGGTTCCATTTTCGATACGCGGTGATTCGCTGTCGGGAACGGAACTTTTTTATACTGCCGGAAACCGCTGCGACGGAAGAATGTCCTCCGTATATTCTTCCAAACCGTATCTCAAACTGTTTTCGCAGGAATTCTTTGATCAGGAGGTATCGCATGTTAGAATTAAAAAATATCACGATCCGTCTGAAAAACAGTGAACGGACCATTGTGGACGATTTTTCTTTTACCTTAAACCGCGGCGACAAAGCCGTCCTAATCGGCGAGGAGGGCAACGGAAAATCCACCCTGCTCAAATGGATTTATGATCGGAGCCTGATCGAATCCTACTGCGTCTGCTCCGGCGAGGTCATCACCAAATGCAGGATGGCTTATCTGCCGCAGACCATGGAGGATAACTGCGGCGCGCTCACGCTGGCGGACTATTTTGCGGAAACGGAATATTATCTGCACACGGATGTTTTGGAGCGGCTGGGGCTGTCCGTCGATTTTATTTTTTCCGATCAGAAGCTTGCCACGCTTTCCGGCGGCGAAAAAGTAAAAGTGCAGCTCGCGCGCCTGCTCATGGATGATCCTGACATCCTGCTCCTCGACGAGCCGACAAACGATCTGGACATTCCTACCTTAGAGTGGCTGGAGCGTTTGATCGCCGACAGCCGCCTTCCCGTCCTGTATATCTCGCACGACGAAACGCTCATTGAAAACACGGCGAACGTGATCGTACACATGGAACAGATCCTGCGCAAGACCAAGTGCCGCATCACCGTCTCGCGCTGTCCCTACCGCGAATATTTGTCCCGCCGCCGCAGCTCTTTCGCGCATCAGGAGCAGGTCGCCAGAAAACAGCGGGACGACTACGATAAACAGATGGAAAAATGGCGGCAGATTCATGACCGCGTCGAACACGAGCAGAACGTTGTTTCCAGACAGAATCCCGGCGCAGGACGGCTGCTCAAAAAGAAAATGCACAACGTCCTTTCCATGGGTCGGCGCTTTGAACGGGAAAAAGAAAATTTTCTGGATTTTCCGCAGGAGGAAGAAGCGATCCTTGCCCGGTTTGACGAGTCTATCCGTCTGCCGTCCGGCAAGACGGTGCTTGATTTTGCGGCTGACAGGCTGTGCGTCGGGGAACGGATTTTATCTTCGAACCTCCGGCTTCTTGTCCGCGGGAACGAGCATATCGGCATCATCGGCAGAAACGGCGCCGGAAAATCGACGCTGCTTTCTCTTTTATGGAAGGAACTCAAGGACCGGCGCGACATCACGCCCGCTTTTATGCCGCAGGATTATGCCGATGCGCTCGATTTTAGCAAAACGCCCGTACAATATCTGGCGGAAAGCTATACGAAGGAAGATATGACAAAGGCGCGGACCTACATGGGCGGCATGAAATTCACCCATGAGGAAATGACCGGAACGATCGGCAGTCTCAGCGGCGGACAGAAAGCCAAGATCCTCTTTCTCGATATGGTGCTGCGCCGGGCGGATGTGCTGCTGCTCGATGAACCCACGCGGAATTTCAGTCCGCTCTCAAATCCCGCCGTCAGAAGCGCCCTTCTGCATTTCGGCGGCGCCATCATCAGCGTATCGCATGACCGGAAGTATCTGAATGAGGTCTGTGACAAGATTTACGAACTGCGGGAGGACGGGCTGTTTCCCGTCGCGAAAGAGAGCCAACAAAACAGATGATTTCCTGTGAAAAGTATGCTATACTTTTTTTATCGCAGGAACAAAGATACCATACAAAGAATGGGGGACAAAACTATGGCACATCAGCAGAACTTATCGGCAGCGGAGGCAATGACGAAGTTAAAAGAAGGCAACGCGCGTTATCTGGATGCGGCGACGAATCCGGGCGACGTATCCGTGCAGCTTCGCAAAAAAACATGCGACGAGGGACAGACGCCTTATGCGATCGTCATCACCTGCTCGGACTCCCGCGTCATACCGGAGAGCATTTTTACGGCGGGCATCGGTGAATTGTTCGTCATCCGCGTGGCGGGCAATGTCATGGATCATCATCAGTTAGGAAGCGTGGAGTATGCCGCAGATCATCTCGGCTCTAATCTGGTCGTCGTTTTAGGACATACGCACTGCGGCGCCGTGGGCGCGACCATCACGAGCAACCCTTCCGGTTTCGTGAAATACATCACGGACGAGATCCGCAAGGCAATCGGCGATGAAAAGGACGAACTCAAAGCCTGCCGCCTCAATGTCGAGCGAAGCGTTTCCGTTATCAAAGAGCAGCTGCACTTAACGGACGAAAGCAGCTTAAAGGTATGCGGCGCGATCTACCATATTGACAGCGGGCGCGTGGAGTTTTTGGACTAAGGCTCTGCATCCGACAGTCCGCGTTGTCGGGAAAAAGCGACATGCAGATGCTTTCGGCGGCAGTCTAACATGATTGCCGCCGGCTTGTTTTTTATTCATGATCGTTTTCATAAAGAAGCGTATGCCCGTAGTCAAACAGGATCATTTTGGGTTTGTTCATTTGTTTTTTCCTCATTCAAATGTAATATCTTCTTCCGCTTTTGCATAAACATCCGCTTGTGCATGCACATCCAGCCGGGTAACGACCCACCCTCTCATCATACACATTTTTATGAAATCATCAATCCGATTCTTACCATTCATTTCCTTTAATGTGACGACCACGCCAAATGCCATACCCCTTCCTGCTTTTGAATCAAGTCTTTCTTTTGTTTTAATACTCAGTCCCCACATACCTGATTGATATGCTTTACGCGGACGCCCATTTTCCTTCAACGCCTCGCTGATATGTTTGACATTATCCCATTTACGATACAATTTGCGCGCATCTTCTTCATATATTGCATTCACCCCCTCTTCTGCCTGTCTGTTATAGTCTATTGCTTTAATCGTTGCTCTTCCTTTCTGCTCTGTAACCCGTCCAAAATGAATATCCATCTCTGTTGAGGTATAATCAACTCCCTGATTCCTGTCACTTTTAGGGAAATAAGCAAGTGTTGCTCTTGCAAAAAACGGATGCGCATTTTTATCCTGCGGAACCGGAATATTGTAAGTGTATACCTCATACTCGTCAATGCTCCCTGACATGATAAACCGTATCTCGTCATCCTTAGAATATAATATGTCCCCGATCTTTTTAGGTACAATTCCATAGCCCTTTTCATATTTGATCGTATCCTGCCGGTCCCATCCTGCAGCAGAATCAATGATCAGCGCTTTTGCCACTTCCCTGCTCATTCCCATGACATGGATCAGAAATGCCATTTTTCTAGTAATCCACGGTGCTGCAAAAGAAGTTCCCGATACAGTCGCTTCCCCCAGTGGTTCACAGACCACTATTTTTTCCGAACCGTCCCCTCCGTAGTAGCAGACATCCGGCTTATAAAAAAAAGATAACACCGGTCCTCTGCGCGTATAGGACGCCGGATTCCCGTCAAAATCTACGGCATTGACTACCAAAGCATTTAGAGAATCCGCAGGTGCCCCTATTTTATTGATGTTCGAATTTTTCTTTTTATTCGTTCCTGCGACCACAAAAATCACATCATACTCGTTTTGAATCTTATCCAGCTCCGCCGCCTCCGGCGATATAAAATTTGGATCTATTTCCATCGCAGAACCTAATGATAAATTCCACACCTTAATATCTCTATTCTCTTGAACAATCTCCCGAATCTGTTTCAGGATAACAAATGAACTAAATCTCTTTGCCGTTGCAACGCCAAAATGACGTACTCGAAATCTCCCGCAGTCATCCTCCAAACGCGGATTAAATGCAGGACCGTCTACGATAATGGAAGACACCGCCGTCCCATGAAAATAGTCCTCCTCACGCAATTCAATGTCATCGCTGATACACTTTATATCCTCCACCCATTCCCTAAAATAGACCCTTTTATCAAATTGTGTATCAATGACTCCTACAATCGGTTCATTTCCCGGCTTCGGTATCAATATCTGTCGTTCATACTCCTCTCTGCCAGGCGTATCATATACGATTTCTGCAAAGTCTTTTACACTCATCGCGATCAGATAGGGCGCTTTATTGCATAAAATATCAATCTCCTCTTTTTCCAGCCGCAAAGTCGTTTCATCAATCATTTGGGCGGGGAACATACGGATTCCCAGCTTGCGCATCAATTCTTCCGTATCAACACCCGTTCTGTATATTGTGATAATAGAGCGCTCATTTGCCGGCTGCGATACACGATCTATACAAAAATCTTCTACATAAAAACAATCAACAAGTGTTTTAAGAAATGTGCTTTTTGCCATGATGCTCCCGTTATAGTTCCCGTTGTTAATCTCTTCCGTATCCTCGCTTGATATAGTACCATTATAAAAATTCTGAATGACCGATGCGCACTGCGTTAAAAGCGTCACTGATTTTGGCAAAGCCTCCAGCGGCAAAAAGTATGTGAACGCATGCTTTTTCACCCATTGATTTTTTTCGTTATAGCCTTCCAAAAATTTAGACCCCCGTACCGCCTGATTCGGATGCTTTGCACCGTCCGTCAATAAAATCTGAATCCGATTGCTCTTTGCCACTATTTTTTTATAGTGTACGCTGATCAAGGCCCCGCCTATCATTTTCTCTTGATTCCAAAACAAAATAATATCCTGTAACTGCTTTTCCAGTTTCAAAACATGCTCCGCACTGACCTCCCCTCCTTTAGGTAAATTGACAGAGCCAAATCCGTTCGGCGCTTTCCGTTTCTGAAACTGACCTTTTAACTGCAAAATGTTATTCATCGTGAATCACCACCTTTAGCTCTCTTGCCACGCTGCTCTTCGGTATTTTGGCAAGAATCTCAATTTCCCGTATTGTAAACTTCTGCTCCTGCAATTTCTTTATATTTTCCGGTTTTTCGCCCGTGACAGCATAATACAGTCTCCTGAAATAATCCAGTTCATCCTCCGGATCGCTAAACGCAACTGCTGTCTTAATTAAATTTTTCAAATCTCCCGGATAGGGCAAAGGCACATACAACATCATAATTTTTCTGAATAATCTAATATCCTTTTTTGCCAAATTGAATTTGGTTAAAAACTTATTTAAGTATTCTTCAGAAATATCCATCAAATCCTCCTGAGAATATCTGTTAAAATCTATGACCGAATCAAAACGTCTGATCAGCGCTTTATCAAAAAACGCATATAAATTTGTCGTTGCCACTAAGACAATCCTTTCATCCATATGATCTAAATTTTTGAGTAAAGAGGATGTCACTCTTCCCATTTCCCGCAAATCATTTGAATTTGTCCGGTCTAAGGCAACCGCGTCAATCTCATCAAATAAAACAAGAACTCTCTCCGGATGAACAAAATGGTTGATTTCCTTAAACAGCTCAGACATGTTTTTCTGCGTCTGTCCCATTTTACTATCTATAACCGCTGCAAAATCTACCATATAGATTTCTCTTTCCAAAATACGCGCCAATTGTTTTACTGCCTCTGTCTTCCCCGTTCCGGGGGCTCCCTGAAAAAGAAATTTATTGATCCCCGCATTATGCGCCACTGCGTGCACAATCCCTAATAAATCCTGTGTAATATCTTTCGGCAGCCACAGACTATCACCTGCCTTGTCCACTTTCTCAAACATCGACGACTCATTCTCACTCATTTGCGGGATAAAAGTGTTGGCACTTGACAGCAGCGCCATGATATATTCTGCAAGCTGATAGTCTCCCGTTTGGTCAAAATATCTGGCAATTTCACACGCTTCATTTCGAAAACCGGCATCATTGTTCTCTGTATAATATTTAATCAAATTGATGACGTTCTTTTTTTTCATATGTCTTCCTCCCCCGCTTCTTCTAATACTTCCATTCTAATTACTTGGGACACTTTTGTCAATATTGGGACAATTATTTTTAATAAATTTGTTATATCACAAATACTTCAGACAAACAATGAGGTACAAACTGCATCATTAACGGTACTGTTTGCAAATGAAACTTCTGGAAACCCGCGGTCTGATTTGTTATAATAGACTTGATTATCAAATGAAATAACTGCAAAACATTGGATTGCCAAAGGAAGATTATTCTGGAACAAATTCATTCTGAAACAAATGAGAGGTGCGGGCGTGAAACAAAAGAAAAAAAGCCAAAACCATGATGTCAATACCCAGCTGGAGCTGCGTGTCATTCTTGAAAACGAAAGGGAAGCGAACCAATATGCCGCGAAATGTCTGGCAGTCTGCGCCGGCGTAGGCGCACTGGCATGGCTGTTGAATCTGCTTGATATTTTTATCGTACCGGCGGCGATCATGAATACCGCCATGCCGCTTCTGATCGTATGTTTTGTCCTGCCGGCGCTCCTCTACAAACTGACGGGCGGCGGACCGTCCTGGCTGAAATATGTATTTTTACTTTGCGGCATCCTGGGTATTTTTATTTTATCCGGCGCCATGCCAAAGCACGGCATTCTGGCATGGGCGCTGCCTCTTTTATTAAGCTGCCATTATTATTCCAAAAGTCTGACACGCATGACGCTCGTGATGTCCTGGCTGCTTTTTTCCGCCTCCATCTATATCAGTCTCTATGTCGGTGAAGGCGATCTCAATCTGCTCCTCGATCCCTATGATTATAATGCCAGCGTTCCGACCGGGGAACTGTTATACAATTCCACCTTATTCTTTGTGGTGCCGCGCGCGCTGATCCTGCTCGGCCTCTCCTCCATCTGCACGTCTATCGCAGGACGGACGCGCCGCCTCCTGGAAAAGCAGATCAAGGACAGCGAGGAGCGCCAGCGCATTTCCACGGAACTGGATGTGGCAACCCATATTCAGGCGGATATGCTGCCGCGTATCTTCCCTGCCTTTCCGGATCGTCCGGAATTTGATATTTACGCGACCATGAACCCTGCCAAGGAGGTCGGCGGCGATTTCTATGATTTCTTTATGGTGGATGAAACCCATCTTGCCATCGTGATGGCGGATGTATCGGGAAAAGGCGTTCCCGCCGCGCTCTTTATGGTGATTGGCAAGACGCTGATTAAAGATCACACAAAACCGGGGATCGACCTTGGCGACGTTTTTTCAGAAGTGAACGACCTGTTGTGCGAATCCAACAGCGAAGGTCTGTTTATTACCGCTTTTGAAGGGGTGCTTGATCTGGTGACAGGAGAATTCTGCTTTGTCAACGCCGGGCATGAAATGCCTTTTATCGCACGGGCGGGCGGCGTGTATGAACCTTACAAGCTGCGCGCCGGATTTGTGCTGGCAGGCATGGAGAACATGAAATACCAGAGCGGGCGGTTAAAGCTTTCGCCCGGAGATAAGATTTTCCAATATACCGACGGCGTGACGGAAGCCACCAATGCGGCTCATGAGCTGTACGGCATGCAGCGGCTCACCGATATTCTTGTAAAAAATACCGATCAGCCGCCTGCAAAACTGCTCCCCGCCGTCAAAGCGGATATTGACGCATTTACCGGCGACGCGCCGCAGTTCGACGACATCACCATGCTCTGCGTGGAATATGTAAAAGCAATGTTTCCTTAAATTTTACTCCAGTCTATCACGTCGTCGTCATCCGACTCTACGGCTAGCTGTGCCTGCACTTTTTCCATCAGGATGTCCGGATCAATCGGCTTCACCACGTAATCTTTGGCGCCGCCTGCCACCGCCTTGATGACATGATCTTTATCATTGTTTGACGTAAGGAAAATAACGGGAATCTCTCGTAAATGATTTTTTTCCTTAATCAGTTTCAGCATTTCATAGCCGTTGATCTCCGGCATGTCAATGTCCAAAATAATCAGATCGGGCGTTTTTTCTTTCAAAAATTTCAGCGCGCGCATGCCGCTTGAAAACGCATGTACGTCATACGCTTCGCCCAATACCTTTTGCAGCATTTTCAGTACGATGCCGCTGTCGTCCACCGCCACAATTTTTTTCTTTTCTCCAAATGCCATGTTTCCCTCGTTTCTGCGCCGCATTTTTTTAATCAAATTCTGTGCGGATAGGTCTGTGCCGCAGCGCTGGCACCCCCGCCGTTTGAAACTCCCTGATCCGTCATTCTCTTAACAGCCGGATCGCTTTATCTTCGTCAAATTCATCCTCCAACGCCGTCAGCGCTTCCCGGATGCGCGCGTCCGTTTCCGGTTCCAGCGCATAGCCGGTCCACTCTGTCAAGAGTCCGATCGCCTCCTGCGTCTCGAAATCATCTAACAGCGCGGCAGCCCTTTCCAGATCATCGCGGGATAACTGCAAGGGTTCTTTTCCGCCGCCCGCCGCTTCCTGTCCGCCGCTGTTTACTTCGTCGTCACTTACTCCATTGCCATTTATTTCATCGCCGCTTACTCCGCTGCCGTTTACTCTGCCGTGGCTTCCGCTGTTTACTTCTCCGCGGCTTTCATAGTAGACTTGAAAGCCTTCCAGCGCCCTATCCCAGACGGTAAGCAGTTCGTCCCAATGCGCCGCCGCATAATCGCCATCCTGCGCCTTGCTGTGCATCTCATGTTCATAGGCAAGATCGGCAAGGGCATCCGCGCCGAGCGTCCTCGCATTTCCCTTTAAGCCGTGTACCAGAATCGCATAGTCCGCCAGATTCTGCGCGGAAAGGAACCGCCGCATGGTCTCCCGCTTTTCCCGCTCCTTTAAGAACATCCGCACCAGATCCAGATACATCTCGGCATCGCCCTTGGCGTAGGACAGACCGTTCGCAATCGAAATTCCATACGCCTGAAAGCGCTCTTCATCGGCCTTTCCGTTCTTCTGATCTTCCTCTGCTTTTACGCCGCCCTGCGCGGTTTGCTGCACGGCAATCTCCTTTTTCTGAATCAGATTTTCCGGAAGGTATTCCGCCACGGTCTGTTCCAACAAATCCCCGTCAATAGGCTTTGTCAAAAAATCGGCAAATCCCTCCTGCAAATACGCTTCCCGCGCGCCGGACAGCGCGTTTGCCGTCAGCACGATGACCGGCGTATCCTCATTGGGAATGCCGGAAAGTTTGCGCATCGCATGAAGGGTTTCTATGCCGTCCATCTCCGGCATCATATGATCCATAAAAATAATATGAAACGGTTCTTTTTTTACCAGTTCCAGACATTGCTTCCCGGAATCCGCCGCCGTGATCTTCATCTTCGTGCGCTTGAGCAGGGATTGGAATACCTTCCGGTTCATTTCGTTGTCGTCCACCACCAGCACGCTCGCCTCCGGCGCTTCGAAGGTCTGCTGCTTCTTGAGGCGGCTCTGCTCCTGCCTGTTTTTCAGCGTCTCAAAACTGCCTGTGGGATCGCCGCACACAATTTTCTGCGGGATCGTGACCGTGAAAGTGGATCCCTTCCCGTATTCGCTTTCGACCTTCATATCGCCGTCCATCAGCTTTAAGAGCGACATGGTAATGTTCATTCCCAGGCCCGTGCCCTCGATGTTGCGGTTCTTTTCCTCGTCCAGTCTTTGGAAGTCTTCGAAAAGCTTCCCCATATCCTCCTTTTTTATGCCCATTCCGGTATCCTTGACGGACATTACCAGATTGATCTGCTCCTCACCCGTCTTTTCGTATGCCGCCCGCACCTCGATCCCGCCCTGTGGCGTATACTTGACCGCGTTTGTCAGCAGATTTGTTACAATCTGCTTGATGCGGACGTCATCCCCGTACAGCGTTTTCGGCATGGTCTCGTCCAGCGAAAAGGAAAGCGTCAGTCCTTTTTCCTGCGCCCGCAAAAAAATAACGTTCCACAGATCCATCAACAGACCGGCAAAGTCATATTCTACCCTGACAATTTCCATCTTGCCGGATTCGATCTTGGACATGTCCAGAATGTCGTTAATCAAAAATAAAAGCGTCTTTCCGGAACTTTGAATGTTCGCCGCGTAAGAAAGCAGCTGTTCGTCCGTGCATTCCCGCAGGATCATTTCATTCATGCCAAGCACGGCATTGATCGGCGTCCGGATTTCATGGGACATATTGGAGAGGAAACGGCTTTTGGCTTCGTTTGCCCTGACCGCCTCGTCCTTGGCTTTTTCATATTCTTTGTTTAACTTGCGAATCCGGTCCAGCGCCGTCTGCGCGTCGCGCAGCTCGTTTAATTCCGTCACATCATCAATGACTACGACCACGGATTTCTCGCCCTCATTATGGATATAGCTGGTCGTCAGGGAAAGATTTCTGTTCTCGCCCGCAAGCGTATAGTCCACGGGCATATTGCTTACTTTTTCTTTTTCATAAACGGTGTCTAAGATCACCTCGGTAAAGGAATCCGTGCCCTCCCGCGTCAGAAACACATTCGCAAAAGAATTCCCTATATCTTCCTGCGTCAGACCAAGCATCTGTTCCGCCGCCTGATTCAGCATGGTGATCTTGCCGTTCATGCTGATTACCATGACGCCTTCCAGCATGTTGGTAACGATTTCCCGATATAAATCTCCACGGTCGTTCTGATTGATCATATGTTCTTTCCCCATGATTCCCTGCGTAGATTTTTTACAGGTCCTTGCGGATCCGCAAAATGTTCTTGCCGTCCTTATATTCGTAGGTGATCTCATTCATATTTTTCTTGACAATATAGATCCCTAAACCGCCCGGCTCCCGATCCTGCGCAGACAGCGTCACATCGGGATCGGACTTTGCAAGCGGATCATAGGGCACGCCCTGGTCGATAAACGTAATCACGACGGACAGCGGCTCTTCCAATACCTCCACCCGCACCGTGGCAGGACCGACCTCGGGATGATAGGCATAATGAACAATATTGCTGAACAGCTCGTCGATGGCAATATCAATCTGCGCCTGTGCTTTCATCGGACAGTCGTACTGCTCTAACTGTTCATCCACAAATGCGGTGATGACAGGAATGCTCTCCAGCGTCGCATCAACTGTTAACTCTTTCATATCCCGCCTCCATCCTTATTCTTCGATATGAAGAATGTCCAAAAAGCCCGTGACCTCAAATACCTCGTGAATGATCTCATTGACATGGCGGATCACCAGTTCCCCGCTTCCTTTTTTCATAAAGGTCTTATGCGCGGACAAAAGCACGCGCAGACCGGCGGACGAGAGATACTCCAGTCCTGCGAAATCCAGGATGAGCTTTTCCGCATCCTCAATGCTTGCGTTGATCTCCGCCTCCAACAGCGACACCGTATTCGAATCAAGGCGTCCCACCGGCAAAAGTGTGATCTCTTTTCCGTTTTCTTTTTTTTCAATCTTCACCGCACAATCCTCCCGATCTGGATTTTTGAATTAGTTTATTATAGCACAGTTCCTGTCATATTTTAAGTGTTTTTGGCATTGATTGTATCTTTTGCGGAGTCGTTTGCAGGTTTTGGATTTCTTGGGTGGGGAGTCGTTTTTCCCATTAAGGGCAGAAAAAAGGAACCGTCACCGCCTGTTCTTCATATTTATACTGTATACGGAAAATGTTCTGCCCGCCTCATCGGCGGTTTTCCGAACGGTTTAGAAGGAGGAATTGATCTTTATGGCTACCGGTTATCTTATTATACAGGCGCGGACGGCGCACGATGCGCTTCCTGTTGGCGGCGCGCAGATTTGGATCATGGACGATCAGGAGAGGCGAATTTATCATGTGACGACGGATGAAAGCGGGGAAACGGAACGGATCGCGCTGGAGACGCTGGACAAATCTCTTTCTTTGGATCCGGATTTTTCCGGGACGCCTTTCGTCAGTTATGATGTCCTTGCGTTTGCGTCCGGTTTTAACTCGGTTCATATTGTCGGTATTCCGATCTTGGATGGAGAGACGGCAATTCAGCCGATTGAATTTATCCCCATGCAGGAACGACAGCGAACGCCGAGCGTGACAGAAATCCGGATCGGCGCGCCCGCCGTCGCCATGCCCGGAGTGCGTGAGCAGGAAGGACCCGATACGGAAACGGCGCCGCGGGTACTCCGTCAGGTCGTGATCCCGAATCCGATCACCGTACATCTGGGCAGCCCCGGCTCTTCCGCGCGCAATGTTCAGGTGTCTTTTCCCGATTATGTAAAGAATGTTGCCAGCAGCGAAGTCTACCCCACATGGCCGGACGCGTCCCTGCGGGCAAATATTTATGCGATCATCACGTTTGCCCTAAATCGTATTTTTACCGAATGGTACCGCAGCCGCGGCTACAGCTTTGACATCACAAATAACACTGCCTACGACCAGTACTTTGTATACGGGCGGAACACGTATGAGTCCATCAGCCGGATCGTGGACGAAATTTTTAATGAATATGTCCGCAGACAGGGACAGACGTCTCCTTATTTTACTTCTTTTTGCAACGGAACCACCTCAACCTGCGCCGGGTTATCCCAGTGGGGAACCGTGACGCTGGCAAACCAGGGGCTGAGTCCTTTGCAGATTCTGCGCTCTTATTATCCGCGGGATATTGAGATCGTGGAGACAAACATCATTACCGGCATTCTGTCCTCCTATCCCGGCACGGTGCTTCGAACCGGAAGCAGGGGGCTTGACGTCCAGACGATCCAGACTTATTTGAACCGGATCCGGCGCAATTATCCCGCGATCCCCGCGATCACGGACGAGGCGGGCGTATTCGGGGAAAGCACGCGGGCGGCGGTTGCCAAGTTTCAGAGTATTTTCAATCTGGATTCCGACGGTATGGTCGGAAAGGCTACCTGGAATAAGCTCTCCTATCTGTACGCTTCCGTAACCAGACTTGCCGAGCTGGACAGCGAGGGAACTTCCCTTGGGATCGGAACCGTCCCGCCAAGCACGGTTCTGCGCTTAGGCTCGTCCGGGCAGGATGTCATTACCTTGCAATACCTTTTGAATGTGGCGGCTGAATTCAATTCTGCGATTCCGGCACCGGCACAGGACGGAAATTTCGGACGGGAAACCCAGCAGGCGGTTGCCGCATTCCAAATTGCCGCCGGGCTGGAGGCCGACGGCATGGTGGGACCGCTCACGTGGCAGGCGCTGTACGATACTTATTTCGGCGCAGGAAATATTATCCCGCCCGGCGCCGATGCCGACACTACGGAATACGTCGTCCGTTCGGGCGACACGCTCTGGCAGCTCGCACAGCGGTACGGCACGACGGTTGACGCAATCAAGCGTCTGAACGGATTAACCGGCGATACGCTGCAGATCGGTCAGGTATTGCGGATCCCGTCATCCGCTTCCACCGACGGATCGTATTTTGAATATGTTGTCCGCTCCGGCGATACGCTTTGGCAGCTCGCGCAGCGGTACGGCACAACGGTTGACGCAATCCGAAATCTGAACGGTCTTTCCGGCAACAACCTGAGTATTGGGCAGATTCTCAAAATTCCTTCTGCGACGGCGGCGCCTGCTCCTTATTTTGAGTATACCGTCCGCTCCGGCGATACGCTTTGGCTGTTGGCACAGCGGTACGGCACAACGGTTGACGCGATCAAAAACCTGAACGGATTGCGAAGCGATATTTTGAATATTGGGCAGGTGGTGAGGATTCCCAACGGGTGAGTTAAAGATTTGCAAGAAGCCCGCATTCGGTATGGAGAATGCCCACATTTAGGGCATTCTCCTGCATGTATGGTGTCTCGTGTTTTTGTAGGTTTTTCCTTTTGGGGGCTTTGGGGGGGAGTCACAGCGCATCCCGCATTGCCCGAAAAAAACTCCATCCGCTGCATTCGTTGTTGCCTCTTTGCTTCTTTACATTGTCTCTCCCCGATATTTATCATTTCCGAATGTCAGCTCCAGCAACTCGTTTGCAATCTTCCCGTCCGCAATGCGCATCAGATTATCTTCTGCGTCTTCTTTTCCCAAAAAATTCAGACTTCCGTACCAGACCACTTGGCGGTCTATGATACAATAATGTTCACAGTAATCCTCCACAAGATTCATTTCAAATCCTGCCTTTCGCATCTGTTCCTGCAATTCCTGCCAGTATGCACTGTCTCCATATCCATAACAATCCGGTTTCCACGTGACAATGACGGTTCTGATTCCCGCTTCCTGCTTTTCCCTAAGCAGACAAATTATATCGTATACTTTTTGGGTGCTGATTGCCGGACTCGAAATAATGATTTCTTTCTCCGCGGTAAGAAGATCATTCTGATAAATGTCTTTATAATGATCAATGTCAAAAATTGTATTGGCGGTCTGCTTATGTGCCCCGGTCCCGGAAAAAATATCGTACCCGATCTGTTTGTACGCTTTAAGCCTTTTATGATACATCCTATCAAACATGGATATATGAATATCCACATAGTCATAGATAATCACGCTTTTCTTTCCGGCATAATCCCTGTTTAATCGTCCGGCATACTGCTCCACTACGCCCTTCCACGCTACCGGCGTTGCCATAATCAAGGTATCAAGCCTTGGATAATCAAATCCTTCTCCTATCAGCTTTCCTGTCGCAACGAGGATCATACTTTCTTCCGGAGTAACCTGATTCATCTGTTTTAAGATTTCTTTATGCTCTTTCTTTGAATTACTGCCGGACAATAAAAAGACTTTATCCGCACAATGAATCAGGCGCTGATACAAGCGCCGCGAATGCTCCACATATTTGGAAAGAACCACAGGTGTTCTTCCATCTGCCACACATTGCTTTACATCTCTTAGGATCAATTCATCCCTGTCTTCATTATTGCGAATAATCTCATATGCCTCATTTGGATGCATTTTATCCTGTGAAAATCTCGGAGCGACCACTCTTGTAAACCGCGGATAAACAAGATGCTCTATCCCCTGCTCCTTTGCCCTGTCCTTAGAAGTGTATTGATAACGAATCGGTCCAAGAAGCATGTCATTTATTTTTTCCAGACCATCGCCCCTGAACGGCGTAGCCGTTACTCCATAAACATAGGTTGCATTTGCTTCCTGCAAAATATTGATCAAGGTATCTGAAGCGGCATGATGGCACTCATCCACCAATATGAGACCATACTCTTTTAACCGCCTATGATATTCTCCATTCTTACAGACCGAACCGGCCATTGCAAGATCAACAATTCCTGTCGTGGAATCATGCGCGCCCTGCAACTTCCCTATGACACTTTTTCGCCTTTTTTGGCGTCCTGTCGGCGTCTCGTACTCCGGCAGTTCCTCATCAATCAATAAAAACTTTTCCAATGCTTCCCGCCATTGTTCCATTAAGGCTGACGACTGAAGAAGGATCAGCGTACTGACTTGTTTTTTGGCTATCACATTACAGCATACTACTGTCTTCCCAAATGCCGTGGCCGCATTCAAAATGCCGTTGTCATATTGCAAAAGCTTCTCTGCCGCTGGGATCTGTGATTCTTTCAATTCCCCGATAAATTCCACATGAATCGGGTGCCCTTTGCTCCGCCTATCGTCTATTTCATATTCAATACCGGTCTTTTTACACTCTCCGGTTATATTTTCCAAAATACCTCTTGGCACTTTGATGTATCCGCCCTCATCACTTCCAAGATAAATGTATCTGCAATTTTCAAAATTGGACAATCCCATCGCCTGATTTTTATAAAAGACAGGATTAGAAAACGCGGCTAACCGCCTAATCTGATTTTGTATTCTTGGCTGCAAATTCTCTGTATTTACATACACACCGTTTGACAGGGTAAGCTGCAACGCCCCTTTCACATCTTCCCTATGAAAATGCCTTGTTCTGTTCCATGGCTCTTCATTATCATTTTCAAAAATATCACTGTTGTTCGCAGCAGTGCTCTCCGCATCCGTACCAAAGCTTCCCCCTGTCCATTCCCTAATCTTATTCTCGATAAACTCTTTTGAAAGCTTTTTCTTGTTCAGCAGTGCCTCCCACTGATCGGGATATGCATTCCAGTATTCGTCAATAAATGCGCTGTTCCCCTCCTTCAATGCCTGCCCCTGTAACGGTAATGCAATCAGATTCCCTACTCCGCCCTGCGGAAGATAATCCTGCATCGGCAGCATACGGTCATAAAAACGAAACGACTTTAAGTTTACAGATTCTGCTCCCTTATTTAACAGCGTATTCCCGAATTTTCTTGCGAGCTTTGCCTCTATCGGTTTTTGAAAAAATATCCACAAATGTGCACCCATTCCCGAACGGGAACGCTCTACCAGCGCATCAATTCCATTGATACTGCATATTTTTCTTAGACTGTCAACTTCATCTTTCCACTCATCATCCGCATTGGCAAAATCGTTTTTTTCTGCATTCTTTTCATGGTTGTCAAAGTCAAAGACAATCAATCTGCACGTACCATCTTCTAAGAGCGGGAAAATACCGATAACGTCCGTGCCATTCTCCGCAGTTCCTCTTAAATGCTCAATAATCTGCTCCTTTTTTAACTCCTTATATGCCTGTCTTGGACAATCCTGACATTTGATTTTGCTCCCGGTAACCCGCGGGCATCCTCTTTTCCAAAAGTTATAACACTGTGTATAATAATTTACTTCCCCGGTAGATTTCTTGATCGTACGCTTGCTATATACATCCGTACGTCCCCAAAACATACTGAAAAATACTTTTGCGTCTGTTTCCGTAATGTCTCTTGATATGATCCTTGCTCCCTGATCCGGATCATATTTATCGCTTCCATTATCGATCTCCTGTGCGGCGTAGGAAATCCCTGCGTCTGTCAGAAGCTTTTTCAAGTACCGATTTTCTTTTTCCAGACATTGTATTCGTTCTTCCAGTTCTACTGTGCTTTTCATCGGGGAGCTCCTTGTTTGTTCATTTATAAACAATACCGCAGATTACCATTTTCCCATATTTTTCTCTTTGTATTTCCTATATTTAAGTATGCGATATTTCTATTGAAAAAGCAATAAATTCCATGAAATGGGAACAGATTTCTCCTCTCTGTTCCTGTATCACAAGCAGATGCTTCTTCAATTCGCCCAATACAACGGCATAAAATAAGTACCCCCTCTATTCCCACGTAAAAAGGCTCCCGGAGAATTCTCCGAAAGCCTTAATTTTATTAAATCAGTTATCCAGAATTCGCTAGAGTTCTATCAATTACTCCACAATCGTAGCAACCCTGCCAGACCCAACTGTACGTTCACCCTCACGGTTTTCTGTTATGGAAATCATTGTGTTTTCAGGTGATTTTTAGGGCATTTTCGATAGTTTTTCGCTTGATATGCACCTCATATATGACGTTTTTCAAATTTTTGTTATCATGGTGTTATCACGAATGTATTTCCTATTCCTTAACTTAACCATATCCTAACCAAAATAGTCAGGATATAGTTAAGTTAATTTCTACGAATAATATTTTCCCACCTTACATCATTCAACCCTTACATATCTTCTATTCTTCGTAGCTGCTGTACAAGTCAATCTTCCCATCGCTACCAATTCATTCAACAATTCCCTTGTTCTTGG
>JAMPHA010000009.1:0-63661 GCA_023663615.1 Clostridium sp.
TAGCAGTTGCATGTAAGGCGATACGGGTGTTCTACGTGGTATTACAGACAGGCTGTGACTTTGACGAAGAGAAGTTCCGAAAGGACATCGTCAGACCGGAAGCAGTTTAGACAATGGAATAGGCACACACTGTAACAGATAACGTCCGCCAAGGGTTCGATTGGTACTGGATTACAGGAGTGCTCTCTGGGCAGTGACAAAGCAGAGCGAAGCCGCCAGGACATTTTTAATAGGGCATGACCCTGGAATGGAGCAGAGGCGGCCCCCCACTATGGGAATGCTGGACGAAGGAATTTAGGACCCGCCGGAAACGGCCGGATGATCCTGTTAGACATGAGAGGTTAGCAGCCATAGGAAAGAATGGGACACAGATTCGCCTTCATAAAAAAGGATGACGTTTTATTTCGTGAACCTTTCTGACCGGAAAACGAAGTGCATTGAAGCAGAAATGACACAGTTTTCGCCCATTAACAAATGCTTTGAAACTGTTGTAACTTTATAGACCATTGCACAAATAGCTAGAATAAAGGCTTTTTTGTGCAAAATATATAAGAAAGTATAGAGAGAAAGTGAATGGAGAAAGCAATGATTTTTGACACACATGCGCATTATGACGATCAGGTGTTTGATAAGGACCGAGACGAGCTGCTTTGCAGTATGGCGGCGCGCGGCGTCGGTACGATTGTCAATATCGGGGCGGATATGGGAACGAGCGCGGCAACGGTGGCGCTGACACAGCGGTATCCTTTTCTGTATGGCGCGGTGGGCGTGCATCCGTCCGAGACGGGCGGGCTCACAGAAGACGACATGGAGCAGTTGAAACATTATGCTGCGCTGCCGAAGATTGTGGCAATCGGCGAGATCGGTCTGGATTATCATTATCCCGATACGGACCGCGAGGTTCAGCAGCGTTGGTTCGTGCGCCAGCTTGCATTGGCGCGGGAAGTCCGGCTTCCGGTCGTGATCCATTCCCGCGACGCGGCGAACGATACGATGCGGATCATGAAAGAGCAGAAATGTGAAGAGATCGGCGGCGTGGTTCATTGTTTTTCGTATTCCAAAGAACTTGCGCTGCAATATGTGGAGATGGGTTTTTATATCGGCGTCGGCGGCGTGCTTACGTTTGCGAACGCGAAAAAGCTTGTGGAGGCGGTAAAAGCGGTTCCGCTTGAGCGGATCGTGCTGGAGACGGACGCGCCGTACCTTTCGCCTGCGCCGGAGCGCGGCGTGCGCAATCATTCGGGGAAGCTGACGCTTGTGTCGGAAAAGCTCGCCGCGTTAAAAGGCGTGACGGTGCAGGAGCTTGTCCGGATTACGGAGGAAAACGCCCGCAGACTTTACCGCATGGGGCAGGAGACATAAGAAAGGGCATGGCGCATCCGCCATCACAGGAACGCGCATCAGGGAGATAAGCGCGCACAGCTTTCTGCGCCGCGCCGCATAACGGAGGATAATCATGGCAGAACTTGGCAAGCCGCAGAATACGATCGCGGTCCTGCAAAAATACCAATTTCATTTTCAAAAAAAATTCGGGCAGAATTTTCTGATCGACGAGCGCGTGCTCGGACGGATCATAGACGCCGCCGGGATCGGAGAGAACGACTGTGTGATCGAGGTCGGTCCGGGCATCGGGACAATGACGCAGTATCTTGCGGAGCGGGCGCGGGAGGTCGTGGCGGTCGAGATCGACAAAATGCTGATTCCGATTCTCGCGGACACGCTTTCCGCCTATGAGAATGTGACCGTTTTGAATGAGGACATTCTCAAGGTGGACGTCGGCGCGCTCGTGCAGGAAAAAAATCACGGACAGCCGGTTAAGATCGTGGCGAATCTTCCCTATTATATCACAACGCCGATCATTACGGGACTGTTGGAGAGCGGCGTGCCGATCGAAAGCATGACGGTCATGGTGCAGAAAGAAGTCGCGGAGCGTATGCAGGCGAAGCCCGGCACAAAGGATTACGGCGCGCTTTCGCTTGCGGTGCAGTATTACGCGGAGCCGGAAGTCGTCGCCCATGTCCCGCAAAACTGTTTTATCCCGCGCCCGCAGATCGGGAGTGCGGTCATCCGGCTGCGCCGGTATGAAAAGCCGCCTGTGGAAGTGGGGGACGTCCAAAAGATGTTTGCCGTGATCCGCGCCGTGTTTAACCAGAGACGCAAGACGATGGTGAACGGCGTTGCGAACGCGGAAGAGCTTGGCGTGACGAAAGAGCAGGTGCTGTGCGCATTAGAACAGATGGGGGAGAGTCCGACGGTGCGCGGAGAGACATTCTCGCTCGAACAGTTTGCCCGGTTCACGGACCTTTTGCCGACGTTTCTTTTTTCAGAATGACCGCAGGACGATTTTCTTACCGATTCATGAAAGTCTTTTTTGACATTGCCGTATGCGTATGATACACTTAGGGAGATAGTGGATATATAGTGGATTTTTACAGAATAACCTGTTAAAAAGCACAAGCTGTAGATGTACGAGGTGGCTGTCTTGGATAAGTATGAATACAAATTACGGGCGGAGGAGATCAAGAATCTGATCTCGCAAAAAGAGTATGCGGAAGCAATGGCGATCGCGGATACCATTGACTGGCGCAGAGTCAAGAATGTTTCCATGCTGACGATGGTCAGCGATTTATATAAGATCAATCGGAAATACGACATGAGCCGCGACATGCTCCTTTTGGCGTATGACCGGCATCCGGGCGGCAGGACGATCGTATATTCCCTGTGCGAGCTGTCGATCAAGCTCGGAGAATTTGTGCAGGCGGTCGAGTATTATAAGGAGTTTGTGCGTGTCGCGCCGAATGACAGCGGACGCTTTATTTTGAAATATAAGATCTATGACGCGCAGGAAGTATCGCTTGAGGAGCGCATTCATGTTCTGGAAGAATTTAAGGCAGTGGATTACCGCGAAAAGTGGGGCTATGAGCTTGCGTTTTTATATCATCGCGCAGGTTTGGAGCGCCAGTGCGTGGCGGAGTGCGACGAGATCATCATCACATTCGGCGAAGGCAAATATGTCGTAAAGGCGATGGAGTTAAAAATGCTGCATCAGCCGCTCACGCCCGTACAGCAGGAACTGTATGATAACCGCAATCAAAAGAGGATTCCGGGTATGCAGAAGGCGGGACAGCCGGCGGCACGCGGCTCTGTTCAGAGGGCACAGCCGGCTGTGGGGATGCAGTCGCCCGGAGCGGCGTCGTCATCTGCGGCGGCTGCGCAGCCGTCCATGACGGCACAGCAGGGCGGAGAACTGGACATCCATGTAAAAACGCTGGATCTGGGAAACAAATATAATACGCTCAATATTCAGGAAGCACTTGCGAACAGCATGAAGGAAATCTTAGCGAAGGACGCGCTGGAGGCGGAGGCACAGCGCAAGCAGACGGAAGCAGAGCAGAGACTGGCACAGGCGCAGTACCGTCAGGAAGAAGAACGCAGACTGGCGGAGGAGCAGTACCGTCAGGAGGAAGAACAGCGCAGGCTGGCGGAGGAGCAATACCGCAAGGAGGAAGAACAGCGCAGACTGGCGGAAATAGAAATGCGCCGCAGGGCGGCGGAAGCGCAGCGTCTGGCGCTGGAAAAAGAGAAGCTTGCCGTTGAACGCGAGCGCATTGCATTAGAGCAGGAGCGTCTGGCGATGCAGGCGGCAGGTCAGAATGCGGGAAACGGCAGTCCGGAAGAAATGAAGGAGATCACGTTCGGCGCAGACAAAGAGCTTGGCTTTGATCCGAATATGGACGCGGAGAGTCTGGTGCGGGATATGGCGGAACGCGCGGCGATGACAACGGCGGAAGGCGGTTATGACCGGATCCTCTCCATGGAGAACGACGGGCAGATCAGTCTAATCGTGCCGGAGCAGTCCCGTGTGGAAAAACAGATCACGGGGCAGCTCAGCATAGAGGAAGTGCTGAAAGAGTGGGAACGCATGAAGCGCGCGAGCGACCAGAAGAGCATGGACGACTTAAAGCAGCGCGTATTACAGCAGACGGGCGAGATGTTTACCGCATTTGACAAGAGCGCGAAATCGGGACTGTTAGAAGGGCTGGAGGATGAGAGCAGTACGCTGTCCAACCTGCCGATTGAGCCGATCGCGCCGCCGCCGAAGCCGAAAACGGACGCGGAGATTTTTGCGGAGTCCGTACTAAGAGACGACGGATTAGAGGGAGAGGATCTTCCGGAAGTGGAGGAACTTGCCGAGATCGAGCCTGTTTCCGATACATCGGAATTTGAGGCGTTAGAAAACCTGCCGGAGGAAGAAGAATCGGAGGACGCGTGGGAGGACGATCCGGCGCAGGAGGAGTCCACGGCATTTGCAGAGAAATCCCGGCAGTTAAATGAGGAAGCGTCCGCGGCGGAATCACAGCCGCAAAAAGAAGCGGCGGCCTCTGACTTGGATTATGTGGTCGATACCGCGATGATGGGAACGGTGATCGAAGCGCTGGAAGCGCAGGGAATCGGTACCGGGCAGACCGCGGATCCGATGCAGGAAAATACGGCGGACGGCGCACACGGGGAACAGAACGCCGGGGATGCTATGCAGGACAGCGCGGGAAGCGCAGCGCAGAATGCCGCAGACGCCGTGCAGAAAGACGACGGCGTGACAGAGAGCGGTGCCGGAGCGGATGAGAACGCCGCACAGGACGATACCGATGCGGCGGACAATGCGGATGGGGCGCAGGATACGGGTGCCGCGGGGGATATTGCCGGTGAACCGGGCGCGGAGACGCAGGAATTGCAGAGCGCGATCATCGAGGCTGAGTTAGAAGAACGCAATGCGAAGAAGGGCAGGCCGGCGCGCAGGGAGCAGGCGAAAAATGCCGGCTTTGACACAGTGGAAATGCGGAGCGTTGCCGATAAGCTGATCGAAAACGCCGAGCGCGAAATCAAGGGGGAGAACGACCGCTTCGAGCCGTCGCGGGCGCTGACTGAGGACGAGAAAGAACTGTTCGGTGCGCTCATTCAGACAGATCAGATGAAGAGCCAGATCGCGGCGGCGATCGACAAGATCAGCCTTGCCGCCTATACCGGCAACGTCATCATCACGGGAGAGAACGGTTCGGGTACGATGACGCTCGCCAAAAATCTGATCAAGAGCGTGCAGATGTCGGATCGGAATTTTTCGGGCAGGGTCGCGCGCATTTCGGGTGCGGCGTTAGACAAAAAGAACATCCCCGCCACGCTTTCCAAGCTGCGCGGCGGCGCGCTGATCGTGGAGAAAGCAAACGGCATGAGCGCGGAATCCTTAAAGAAGCTGGCGCAGTACTTAGAGCAGGAGAGCGAAGGACTTATTGTTATTTTGGAAGATACCAAAATAGAAATGCGCAAGTGTCTGAATAAGAATCCGGCGATTGAGGAGAATTTTAACGCGCGCATTGATATTAACGCGATGGATAACGACGCGCTTGTCGCCTATGCGCGGGATTATGCGTATGACTTAGAGTACAGTATTGACGATCTTGGTATTTTAGCGCTCTATACGAGAATCTCGGATCTGCAGACCGGCGACCACAGCGTCACGCTTGCGGAGGTGCGCGAGATCATCGATGAGGCGGTCTGGAGTGCAAACCGTAAAAATCCGAAACATTTTGTTGATATTTTATCCGGAAAAAGATATGATGATGAGGATATGATCATATTAAGAGAGAAAGATTTTATTTGTTAAAAAGAAATTCTTATTTATGGTAAAGGGGGATTTACTATGGCAGAAAGAAAATCGGCTGCCGCAAAGAAAGCGGACACATCCGAAAAAAGCGTGCGTGATCTGTTGCAGCAGGAGGATGCGGGCAGCGTGTTTATTTCTGACGCGGACATGTTTGTATTCGGGAAGGGGACGCACTACGATATTTATAAGAAGCTGGGCGCGCACCTGTGCACAAAGGACGGGGAAGCCGGCGTGTTTTTCGGCGTCTGGGCGCCTCACGCCGCGGCGGTGCATGTATTCGGAAGCTTTAATGACTGGAACGAGGAAGCGTGCAATATGGAGCGTTTGGGCGACATCGGTATTTACGCGCTGTTCGTTCCCGGAGTAAAAGCGGGGGATATGTACAAATTTCTTATTTATACGCATGACGGAAGAAAGCTTTATAAAGCAGATCCTTATGCGAATTACGCGGAGCTGAGGCCGGGTACGGCGTCGAAGGTCGCCGACCTTTCCGGACTGAAATGGACGGACGCCGCATGGATGGAGGAGCGGGCGCTAAAGGATCCGTACAAAGAGCCGATGGCGGTCTATGAGTGCCATGTCGGTTCCTTTATGAAGCATCCGAACGGAACGGAGGACGGTTTTTATAATTACCGCGAGTTTACGGATCGTATCGTGGAATATCTCAAGGAAATGAAATACACGCATGTGGAACTGATGGGAATTGCGGAGCATCCGTTTGACGGTTCGTGGGGGTATCAGGTGACGGGGTATTTCGCACCGACCGCGCGCTATGGAACGCCTGAGGATTTCCAGTATCTTGTCAATACGCTGCACCGCAATAAGATCGGCGTGATCTTAGACTGGGTTCCCGCGCATTTTCCAAGGGATGCGCACGGACTGGCGGATTTCGACGGCGAGGCGCTTTACGAATATCCCGATCCGCGGATGGGCGAGCACCCCGACTGGGGAACGAAGATTTTTAATTACGCAAAGAATGAGGTGCGCAATTTCCTGATCGCAAACGCGTTGTTCTGGATCAAGGAGTTCCATGTGGACGGTCTGCGCGTGGATGCGGTCGCTTCCATGCTGTATCTGGATTACGGCAAGAGCAGCGGCAACTGGGTGCCGAATAAATTCGGCGGGCATGAAAACCTGGACGCGATTGAGTTCTTCAAGCATCTCAATTCCGTGGTCAAGGGCTTAAATAACGGCGCGGTCACGATCGCGGAAGAATCGACGGCATGGCCGAAGGTGACGGCGTCGCCGGAGGATGACGGACTTGGTTTCACGTTTAAGTGGAACATGGGCTGGATGCATGATTTTTGCGATTATATGAAGCTCGATCCTCTTTTCCGCAAAAATAATCATCACAAGATGACGTTTGCGATGAGCTATAATAATTCGGAAAAATATATCCTGCCGCTCTCGCATGACGAGGTCGTTCATCTGAAATGCTCCATGGTCAATAAGATGCCGGGCTATCAGGTTGACAAGTATGCGAATCTGCGCGTCGGGTATACGTATATGTTCGGGCATGCGGGAAAGAAGCTGCTCTTTATGGGACAGGATTTTGCGCAGGAGCGCGAGTGGAGCGAGGCGAGGGAGCTTGACTGGTATCTGCTTGAGAATCCGCTCAACAGAGGGATGCAGGAATATGTGAAAGAATTGCTCAGGCTGTACCGCAAGTATCCGTGTTTATATGAGATCGACCATGACTGGGCGGGCTTTGAGTGGATCAACGCGAACGACGGCGACAGGAGTATTTACAGCTTCTTTAGAAAAGGAAGCGAAAATAAGAACCGCCTGCTGTTTGTGCTGAACATGACGCCCATGGTGCGCGAGAATTTCCGCCTCGGCGTACCGCAGAAGAAAAAGTATAAGCTGCTCTTAAACAGCGATGAGACGCGTTTCGGCGGCAACGGCAGCGTGATACCGGCGGAGATCAAGGCGGAGGCGACGCCATGGGACAGCAGGGATTATTCGATCGCGTTTTCACTCCCGCCTTACGGCGCGGCAGTCTTTGTCTTTTAGGCAAAATCATAAAATCCCGGCCGCAGGGTAAAGAAATAGGCAAAACGAACCGAAATAAAAGGTGAGCGCAAGGAATGCGTTCACCTTTTTCTTAAAGGAAAAACGAGGATGCGGCACAGAAAAGAGGAAGCCGCGGAAAAGAGACGGAGTGGCTATGAACGTACAGCTTGAAGGAATCGGGCAGGGAAACGTCATAGACAACAGCAGGACAATTTCATACGGTGCCGCGCGGACGTCCGGGACGGATGCTCCGAGCGGATATACATTGGACATTTCTGGTGCAGTTATGGATAACTCGGCTTATGCAGGTCATGGAAGGACCACAGAAGACATCGTGTGCGATGCAATGACGACTGAGGCGGCGTTGCAGAGTCAATATCTGACCGTGATGTCCAATTCTGTGTCCGGGGAAGATTTTGAAAAGCTGACCGAGGACGGATTTAAGCCGTGTGAGACCGATGTGGAGACAGCGGTCACTGTTGTCGATGAGATCAAGGCGGTCCTTGCCGAAGCGGGAACCGTAATAAGCGGATATAATGACGACATTGCGCCGGAGGTGTTAGAAGAGATTACCGGCAGTGCGGCGCGGGCGCAGGAGATCACAAAGGCGTTTCACGAAAATGACATACCTGTCACAGAAGAAAACGTGCGGGATGTGATGGATGCGGTCGAAAAGAGCAGAGAGCTCACGGAGCCGGCTGACGGCACGGTCACATACATGGTACGGCAGGAAATGGAGCCGACCGTGGATGATCTGTATCGCGCGCAGCACAGCGGCTCGGCTGACGGCGGGAAGCAGAGCTATGGTTATTATGACCAGAACGGAAGCGGCTATTATGCGAAGCGCGCGCAGGAATACGACTGGGACGCGCTTGAGGAGCAGATCGAGAGCGTGATCCGTAAGGCGGGGCTTGCCGTAAATGAACAGAGTATCGCACAGGCGCGTTTTCTCGTAGAAGAAGGCGTGCCGCTGACGGAGAGAAGTCTGAACCGTCTGGCGAGGCTGAAAGAGCTGAGCTATCCGATCGGTGAGGATCAGGTCATCCGTGCGGCGGCGGCGGCGATCGCGGACGGAAAAGAAGCGGGTCAGGCGGATGTGAGCGGTCTGGGCGGTGCGTGGCAGCAGGCGGTATACTGGAAAGAGCAGGCGGCGCGTGTGAGCGGCGAGGCGTTAGAGGAAGTCGTAAGGCGCGGCGAGCCGCAGGATCTACGGCATCTGTGCGCCGTACAGGACGAGATGGACGCGCAGGCGGGTGCGACGGCAGGCGGCGCCGGGCAGACCGGAAACGCGGTCGGTGTGACAGACGCGGCGGACGTTTCACAGACGCAGACGGCGGGCGGTGCAGGAAATGCGGCGGACGCTTTACAGACGCAGACGGCTGGCAATGTGGGAAATGCGGCGGATGTTTTACAGACCGGCGAAGCGGCGCAAAACGCAGAGATAGAAGAACTCAGCGCAAGACGGCAGCTGGAAGAATTGCGCCTGCAAATGACGATCACAGCGAACTATACCCTGATCAAAAAGGGATTTGCATTGGATACGACAGAGCTGTCACAATTGGTAGAACAATTGCGGGCAGCGGAAAGCGAAAGACGCCAGAAATTGTTCGGCGGCGAAAGCGTTGCGGAGAATGAGAGACGTGAGAGTCTCTTTACCGAGACGGTACAGGCGAGAGAAAAGCTGTATATGGCGCCGGCGGCGTTCGTCGGGCGGATCGCGCAGGCAGAGAGCGCGTGGACGCTCCGGTATGCGGCGGACGAGGCAGAACGGCTAAGGAACGCTTATGAGCAGGCGGGCGGGCGCTATGAGACGATGATGACGCAGCCGCGTGGCGATCTTGGCGATTCCATCCGCAAAGCGTTCCGCAATGTGGATGATATTCTGTGGGATATGGATCTTGAGGCAAGTGAAGAAAACCGCAGGGCGGTGCGGATCCTCGGTTATAACCGGATGGAGATCACAAGAGAACAGATTGACCGTGTGAAGGCAGCGGATGCAAGTGTACAGCGTGTTGTCGATAAACTGACGCCTGCGTCAGTTCTTAATATGATCCGCGAGGGCAAAAACCCGTTAGAAATGTCTGTGTCGGAGCTGGAGGATTATCTGAACGACGCGGATAAGGAAGCGGCATCCGGGCAGGAAAAATTCAGTGAGTATCTGTATAAGCTGGAGCGTGCGGATGAGATCACGCAGGAGGAAAAGGAATCCTATATCGGTATCTATCGTCTTTTCCGTCAGATCGAAAAAAGTGACGGTGCTGTCATTGGAAGCCTTGTGAATCAGAATGCAGAACTGACGATGCGGAACCTGTTGTCCGCGGTGCGCACGGGAAAGCAGAAGGGGCTTGATCTTACGGTGAGCGATAATTATGGTGCGCTGCGTGAGATTGCAAGAACGGATATTACCATTGACCGACAGATCATGAGTGCATACGAGGAACAGCTGTGCAGAAGCATTTACGATTCGCTGGAGCCGGCGGCGCTTCATGAAATGGACCTGAATGAGAATCCGACCATGGAGCAGCTTTTGGCAGGACTCCGCGAGGCGCAGGCGGAGAGTGATGTGAAAGAAAAGACCGAGGCGCAGGAGCGGCAGTACCGCGGCGAGCAGCTTTCCGAGATCCGGGAGGCTGCGGAGATCGGCGAGGAGCAGATCCGTTTTCTTTTAGATGCAAAGCAGCCGGTCAGCGTGAATCATCTGGTGGCGGCGCAGGCGATGAGAAGAAACCGTAACGGGGCGTTTGCCAAGCTGTATGAGCTTTCGGATGATACGGCGCATGCGGAGACGTCGGAAGAGGCGCGGCGGAATTTCCGGCAGGCAGCGGAAGATCTGAGGGACAGTCTGACGGATGCCGGGGCAGCGGGCGCGGCGTATCAGGCATTTGCGGAAGCGGGCATGGAGCTCTTGGAGCAGCAGGGCTTTGCGGACGGAACATATGTGGATGTGAAGGCGTATCAGTTGATCGGCAAGCAGTTGTCGCTGGCGGTGGGGATGACGCGTGAAGAACAGTACCACATACCGGTAGAGATCGACGGGCAGGTGACGGCGCTCACCGTGAAGATCCGGCACGGAGAAGAAGTGCAGGGACAGGTTGCGGTCGCAATGGAGCATGAAAGTTTCGGTAAGGCGGGTGTGGAACTGGAAATGACGTCTGTGTCAGATGTGTCCGGCTATCTCGCCTACAGTTCCCAAGGCGGGGAACAGGTATTGACGGCGCTGGAAGAGCGCTTTCGAGAACGGCTTGCGGGCGAGGGACTTACCTTGCAGGCGTTCCATTCCATATATAGCAGTGAAGTAAATCCTGACAATATTGTCAGTCACAGTGCGAAACAAAACGGGCAGCAGATACAGGTGCGCACATCCGTCCTTTATACGGTGGCGAGAAGTTTTGTTGCGGCAATGCAGGATACGGCAGTCGGTAGAAAGGAGCAGAACGAGATATGAAGATCAATTATAATTTACAGGCGATGGGCGCGCAGAGCGCATTAAAGAAGAATGAGGCAAAGCTGTCGGCATCGACGCAGCGTCTTTCTTCCGGCTATAAGATCAATCAGGCGAAGGATAATCCTGCGAGCATGGCGATCAGCAAAAAGATGAGACTGCAGATCAAGGGACTGACGCAGGCGGGAGACAATATCGTAAACGGAATTTCCGTGTGCGAGACGGCGGACGGTACGCTTGCGGAAGTACATGATATGCTTCAGAGAATGAAAGAGCTGGCGGTGAAAGCGGCAAACGGAACAAATACGACTGCGGACCGCGAGTCGATCGAGTGTGAGATGAAGCTGTTAAAGGAAGAGGTCACGAGGATCGCGACACAGACCGATTTCAATGATATGACGCTGATCGACGGAACGTTTGATCTGCGCGGCTATGCGAATGAGCTTGGCGTGAAGGTGACGGAATACAGCGACGAGGTGCCGCTTGGAAAATATACGATCGTGATCGAGTCGATCGGGGACGAGACGACGGAGCCGGTTACGGATGCGAAGGTATCGCTGGATACGACCAACGTAGATGCGCAGGCGGGCAGCCAGCAGTTTGTAAATGAGGCGAGGGTGACGACAGAGGGAAATAAGGTCACGATCACAGATAATAAAGGAAAGACGATCACCCTTGAGCTCGACCAGAATACCTATGCGGGAAGCGCCAATCAACCGGTTGAGCTGGATCTGATGGGAATCGGCGGATACGCGGTACAGGTCGGCGTGAACGAGGGGCAGCTTCTCGATATGAGACTGCCGACCGTTTCCTTAAAAACGCTTGGGATCGAAGATGTCGGGATCAGCACACAGCAAAAGGCGCGCGAGGCGATGGATACGCTCAGTGAAGCGATCGATAAGGTGTCGCTGATCCGCGGCCGTATCGGTGCGTACCAGAACCGGCTTGAGCACGCGGGGGCAAGCGTTGACGCGACGACGGAAAATATGACGGCGGCGCTTTCCAGGATTGAGGATCTCGATATGGCGGAGGAAATGGTGGATTATACCATCACGCAGGTTCTTGTGCAGGCAGGAACAAGTATGCTGACGCAGGCGAACAGCCAGCCTGAACAGGCGCTTCAATTGTTGCAGTAACCGGGAAGGAGCGTTGTAAATGCAGGATACGTTAAAAAAGGATTTTACCCTGCGGATCGCGCAGGCGAACCGCACGCAGCTCACCGTGATCATTTTTGAGATCTGTCTTTCCTATCTTGAGGCAGCGATCGGGGGAACGGACCGGGAGGAGAATATTGCAAGGGCAAGAGCGTGTGTGGATGAACTCAAAGAGTCGCTTAATTTTGAGTATGAACTTTCGGGGCCGCTCCTTCATCTTTATATTCATGTGAATAAGCTGTTGGTGAGAGCGGCGGCAGGAAAGCGGACAGAGCCGCTTGTGGAAGCGCAGTCCATTATGAGCAGGCTGCACGATCAGTTCAGCAAGGTCAGCGAGTCGGACGACAGCCTGCCGCTCGTGCAGAACGCGCAGGAAGTGTATGCCGGATATACCTACGGTAAAAATGACATAAATGTCAATGTGGGAGGCAGTGAAAGAGGGTTCTTTGCATAGAACCCTCTTTTAACTTCTATAAGATGTGCGGGGTTCGGTGTAGAAATAGTAGCCGGAAAGCTTGATTTTAGAAAAAAATATGATAGAATGCATATATAAATACACAAATGAGGAAACATAATGCCAAATTGGGAACAAGTGAAAAAAGAAATAAATAGCGTGCAGAATCCGCATGATACAATCAGGCGGAAATACCTAAAGGTAATGAATCAATATACCGGCAGGAATGTTATCGCATATTATTCTGCATTTATTCAAAAACCGGGTATATCAGGGACGGGAATTGATGATAGTGATAAAAATGCGTTTATGCAGGCGGCACATGGTCTTAATCGCGAATTAGGGTTGGATTTGATTTTACATACACCGGGAGGAAATGTTGCCGCGACGGAATCTTTGGTGTATTATTTGAAAAGTTTGTTTGGAAATAATATTCGGGTTTTTGTTCCTCAAATGGCAATGTCCGCAGGAACAATGATTGCATTGGCGGCGAGAGAAATCGTTATGGGGAAACAGTCCAATTTAGGTCCCATTGATCCGCAGTATGGCGGAATGTCTTGTGCGGCTGTATTAGAAGAATTTGATACGGCGTTGGAAGATATAAAGAAGAATCCTCAGAGTGCGCATTTGTGGTCCAATATTATTGGGAAATATCATCCTACTTTTTTGGGAGACTGCAGAAAGGCGATTGAGTGGTCTGAGGAAATTGTTATGGGATGGTTAAAGGATAACATGTTTGCTGATTCCGAGAATGCAGATGTTGATGCTTCCAGAGTGGTTGCATTTTTATCCAGCCACAATAATACGTATTCACATTCGAGGCATATTCATAGTGATGCATTAGAAAAGGTGGGTGTGAATATAGTAAAGCTGGAAGGGTTAAATGATAAAGCGATAGGAGGATGTAAAGATTTACAAGATTGTGTTTTAACGATTCATCATTCGTATATGGACGCCTTTGCAAGTTCCAGAGCAATTAAAATTGTGGAGAATCATATTGGGGCTGCTATGGTGACAAACTATGTGAATCGGGAATAGGAGAAATTTATGGAAAATAATTTTGTGGAGAAGTATGAACGAATAACGGGGCGGACAGAGTTTGGCTTATACAGATCGCCTGAGGAAGAGGCAAGTAAAATTAAAAAGTGTACGATCCTGAAAGAGGTTGATATTACGTATAGTAATGAGATTCTTGGTTATACACAAGAATACGAAAATGGCGTGTACAACTAAATTATGGATGAAAAGAAATATTTGGGAAAAAGAGAATCATTATTATGATGTAAAATTATTCATAAAAGATAAAGTGGCGCAATTTCTCGATTTTACGGGGGATGCGCCACTTTTGAGTTTTGGGAAGAGCGTGATAAATTTACAAGAGTGGTAATGGGAGTCTGTGGGATATTTGTACCCTATGTGAAAATCCCGTCCTGCATCACCGGAATCACGGGAATCGTGATCGATTCGGGAGTCGGAAGCGCTTCTCCCGCAGGGAACAGGTGGAGCTCCTGCGCCTGATGATATAGAAAGCGATAGCGTTTCAGCAGAGAATTCACTTCGTAGATGTAGCAGTCGATCAGATCGGGATCGGTCGCGTTGTCAAAGCCCGCATAGGCACTTTCTAATGCGAACCGCGTCTTTGCGATCGCGTCTAAGATCGTATTTTTCCCAGTATCCTCGTAGTATGACTGGCTATATTGGATTTTCATATATCATCACACCTTTCTGTCTGTTTCATTATAAGCAGGTTTTTTCCTGTTTATTCATGAATTACCAAAATAAAGCATATTCTTAGATGGAAGCGGAAACAGAGCGGTTCTGACAGAAGAAAGCAGAGCGGTTCCGGCAGAAGAAGGCGGAGGGGGAGCGGATGACGGAAATCACAAACGGGCAGGGGATGCTGATGATCATATTGATGTGCGGGGTATTGCTGGTGATCGTGCTGCGCGGAAAGCGGACGGACATTCTGATCGGGTTTATCCTGCGTGTGCTGTGCGGTCTGGTGTGCATTTATGCAGTCAATGCGATCATGCTGCATTTCCGGTATCAAGGGACGATCGGGATCAATCTCTATACGCTTTTGACATCCGGAATCCTTGGATTTCCGGGGCTGATCGCGCTTTATGCGATAAAAATCGTCGGTTCTTTGTGAAAAATCGCCAAACTTCAAAAATCATTGTTTTTGATATGGACAAATGAAAAAAAGCATATTATAATCAGTCTTACCAATCGGGCATACCCCGATTTCTAAACGGTCTGCGTCTGCGGATCGGTCATTCTTTCCCGTATCGGGAGATATTCACAAGTGGAAGAATTTGAAGAAAAGGAGGCACAATGGCACAGGACGTATTGGCGCTGTGCGACGGGAACATTCACTATGGCAGCAGGCTTGCCGCATACTTGGAACAGCAGAGAGCATTCCCGTTCCGCATCCTGTTTTTTTCGGACGCGGAACAGATGATGAGATGTGTGACGGATCTATGTCCGCAGTATTTTCTTTTATCGGAAGAGGTCTATGCAGAACTGCGGGAGAGCGGGATGCCGGCTTATAAGCGGCTGTTTCTGCTGCGAAAGCAAAAAGAGAACGATGAATGCGATGCGCCGCGCATCACCACAATTTACAGGTATCAGCAGGCGGGGAATATCATGCGCGCGATCCTCGCACAGCTGGAGGAAGCCGGCAAAAACGGCAGGAACTTGAAAAGCGCGGAGGGCACAAAGATCGTCGGAGTGTATACGCCTGTCAGGCGAAGTATGCAGACAAGCTTTTCCATCCTGTTAGGGCAGCTCCTCGCGGCACATGCGCGGACGCTCTACATCAATATGGAAGGGTATTCGGGATTCCGCACGCTGCTTGGCGGAGACTTAAAGCCGGATATTACGGATCTGATGTTTTTGGCAAAAAAAGAAGGAGAACCGTTCATGAGGACGTTGGAGGGAATGATCCATACGATCGGCAGGCTTGAGTACATTCCGCCGGCAGCGGCGTTCGTGGACCTTGCCGCCGTTACGAAAGAGCAATGGATCATGCTTTTGCAGGAGATCAGGAAGGACGAGAGATTTTCCTATTTGGTTTTGGATGTGACCGAGCAGGTGCAGGGGATGTTTTCTGTTTTGGAGGAATGCGATCTGATCTACACCATGGAAGGTGCGGATACGGTCGCGCAGGCAAAGCTGTATGAGTATGAACAGCTTCTTTCTTTTATGGAATATGAGGGGATCCGGAAGAAAACAAAAAAGAAAAAACTGCCGAGCGTGCATTTTGCGGAGATGAATTTTGAGCGGCTTTTATATAGTGAGCTTGCAGGATATGTCCGCGACGTGGCAAGGGAGGATTTCGGGATCGAAGGGTAAGGAAGCGTGTGTGCGCTGCGGTATGAGTGAGTGGCAGAGGGAGACAGCAGGGAAGAAGCAGGGAGATGCGCTGCGGTATGAGTGAGTAGCAGGGGGAGACAGCAGGGAAGAAGCAGGGAGATGCGCTGCGGTATGAGTGAGTAGCAGAGGGAGACAGCGGGGAAGAAGCAGGAGGATACTTTGCGGGTATGAGTGAAGCGGCAGGGGAGAGGTGCAAATGAGCCGGGGAGAAAGTATGCGGGAGCTGCAGGCGCAGATCAGGGTGCGTGTGCTGTCGGAAATGGATATGACGCAGGAGCTCACGGACGAGGAAGTGTGCGGGTTGATCGAGCAGTGCATTCTGGAAGTATCGCGCGAGCGCTTTATCAGTCTGGAGGACAAGCGGAGGCTTGCGCGGGAAGTGTTTTTGTCCATCCGGAAGCTTGATTTTTTACAGGAGCTGATCGACGACGAGACGGTCACGGAGATCATGGTGAACGGACCGGACGCGATCTTTGTGGAGAAAGGCGGAAAGTTGTCCCGCTTGGACGAGTGTTTTGAGTCGGTCGAGAAACTGGAAAATGTGATCCAGCAGATCGTGGCGTCCTGCAACCGTGTCGTCAACGAAGCGTCGCCCATTGTGGATGCCAGACTGGAAAACGGCGCGCGCGTCCATGTTGTGCTCGCGCCGGTCGCCTTAAACGGACCGATCCTGACGATCAGGCGTTTTCCCGAACACCCGATGCGCATGGCGGAGCTGCTGCGGCGCGGCTCCCTGAACCCGGAGGCGGCGGAGCTGCTTGCAAAGCTTGTAAAGGCGGGATATAACATCTTTATCAGCGGCGGGACCGGTTCCGGAAAGACAACGTTTCTCAATGCGCTTTCCGAGTATATCCCATCCGGCGAGCGCGTGATCACGATCGAGGACAGCGCGGAGTTACAACTTGTCTCCATACCGAACCTTGTGCGGATGGAGACGAGGAATGCGAACGTGGAAGGCTGTCGTGAGATCACGATCCGCGACCTGATCCGGGCGTCCCTGCGCATGAGACCGGACAGGCTGATCGTCGGCGAAGTGCGCGGGAGCGAGGCGGTCGATATGCTGCAATGCCTGAATACGGGACACGACGGTTCGCTTTCAACCGGGCACGCAAACAGCGCGTCGGACATGCTCTATCGTTTAGAGACAATGGTGCTGATGGGAATGGAGCTGCCGCTTGCGGCGATCCGCGGGCAGATCGCTTCGGGACTGGATGTGATCGTGCATTTGGGAAGACTGCGCGACCGCTCCCGCAGAGTGTTGGAGATCACGGAGGTATTGGGGTATGAGGACGGCGCGATCCGTATGCAGCCGCTTTATCAGTTTGAGGAGGAGGGAGAAGATGATGAAAAAAGGATCATCGGTACGCTCAGAAAGCGGGCGGAGCTCTGTCATACAGAAAAGCTCCGTGCTGCCGGACTATCGTGAATATCATTTTACCGTGCGGGAGCGGGCGGGGTGCATCCTGCTTGCAGGAGGGGCGGCCGCGCTGCTTGCCTATTTGTTTTACCGGTCGCTCTATGCCGTGCCGCTCCTTGCGCTGTTGACCGTTCCCGTGTATCGGATGGAGAAAGACCGGAAGATGCGCGTGCAAAGACAAAATTTAGAGCAGCAGTTTAAGGACGCGATGCAGGCGATGACGTCGGCGTTACAGGCAGGGTATTCCGTAGAAAATGCTATCCGGGAGACTTGCGGGGATATGGTGCATATGTATGGAAAAGACGGGCTGATTACGCAGGAATTTTCCTATATGGTACAGGGCGTGCGCAACAATCATACGCCCGAAGAGCTGATGGAGGATCTTGCGCTTCGCAGCGGTTCGGAGGATCTGATGGAATTCGGCGGGTTGTTTGGGATTGCCAAGCGGACGGGCGGAAATCTGACGGAAATCTTAAAATCCTGCGGGAGTACGATCTGTGACAAGCTGGATACCAAAAAAGAGATTGCGACCGTTATGGCCGCGAAACGTTTAGAGGGACGGATCATGGATATGATTCCGTGTGCGATCATTCTTTATATTGATCTTTCTTCTCCGGGATTTTTCCGGTGTCTGTATCATAATATTCTCGGTGTCATCATTATGACGGTCTGTCTGGCGGCTTATCTGGGCGCGGTTCTGTTATCTGAAAAAATCATGTCTGTGGAGGTCTGATATTCAAAAGTGGCAATGCGGATTTATTTTTTAGTGTTTGGTTTTTATATGATTCTTTTTCTGCTCTCCCGCAGGGAATCCGTGGAATGTGAAAAAGCAGCCGGCATGAAACCGCTGAAATGTTTTGCAAGAGCGGCGGCCATGCTGCTGAAGGGACTGCGGAGAAAAGGGAAAAAGCGGTTCGAAAAAACGGACGTGCGGATGGAGCAGGAATTGAATAGATGGTATCCCGGCGGTGCGGAGGATCCGCGTTTCTGTTATCAGAGGGACAAGCTGGCGTATGCGCTCATGATCGTTGCGGCAGGCACGCTGTTATCATTTTGTATGTGTGTGAGCAGCCGGCAAAATCAGCAGAGTGTAACCCGGATCGCGCGCGGCGGCTATGGCTCGGAACAGACAGTGGAGCTGACCGCACGGCTGGGGGCCGGTCAGGAGCAGGAGGAAACCGTGCTCTTCACGGTAGCGGGAAAAGAATATACACAGGAGGAGGTAAATGCATATATGGAGCAGGTGCGGGCGGCGCTTCCCGAAGCGATCCTCGGAGAAAACGCGGATGTGGATCATGTAACGAAGCCCCTGAGGCTGATCGGGCAAATAAGTGACAATCCTGTCATGATCTCGTGGAGCAGCAGCGATTACGGTCTGATGGACAGCAAAGGAAATATCCAAGCGCTGGAGATCGCGGAGGAGGGAGAGCTGTGTATGCTGACAGCAACACTGTCCTGCCAGGGCTTTGAGCAGGAGGAGCGCTTCTATGTCCGGATCTGCCGCGGGGAAAAGACGGAGGAGGAAACGCTTCGGGAAGCGCTGCGGGAGGCGCTGCAAGAGCAGGAAGCGGAGGGGCGGACGGAGAACGAATTTGTACTGCCGCAGGAAATTGCCGGGAACGGTATCGTCTGGGTGAAAAAACAAAATGACGACAGTGTCATGATTCTGCTGCTCACATTGGCGCTCGCG
This sequence comes from Clostridium sp., assembly GCA_023663615.1. Taxonomy (GTDB): domain Bacteria; phylum Bacillota; class Clostridia; order Lachnospirales; family Lachnospiraceae; genus DLAJ01. The sequence goes on from JAMPHA010000009.1 coordinate 19,205, forward strand.
GTCGGCGTGTCGGTTTCGCTGGACAGAGATTTAAGGAAGCGGTTACAGAAACGCAGGCAGCAGCTTTTAGCGGAATATCCCGAATTTGTCAGTCGTCTGGTCCTTTTATTGAGCGCGGGGATGACGATGCGCGGTGCAATGTATCAGATCGCAAAAGATTATGAAGGGCGAAAATCGACGGGCAGCCACGGAGGAAAGAGCGTGCAGATTTATGAGGAGATTGTCTATACATGTCATGAGTTGGACAGCGGGATTCCTGAGGTAAAGGCATATTATCAGCTTGGGCGCAGATGCGGGGAACCGCATTATATCAGGCTGTGTATGCTTCTTTCCCAAAATCTGAAAAAGGGGACGGCGGGGCTGCTTTCCCTGCTCAGGGCGGAATCGGCGGAGGCATTTGAGGAACGAAAACGAAACGCGAGGCGGCTCGGTGAGGAGGCGGGAACAAAGCTGTTATTGCCGATGATGATCATGCTGGTCATCGTCATGCTGATCATCATGATTCCGGCATTCATGTCATTTTCTGTGTAAGGGGAGGACAGGAAATCCGACAGCGGGAACACGAAGTGGAGAGTGAGAAAAAGAGCGATCGGGCAAGGAAACAGCAAGTGAGAAGAATGGTAGTTTAAGAACGCAGACAAAACAGACAGGGGGCGGAAACAGATAGGATGGAAGGGACAGGCAGGAAGTGGGGAACAGGTAAGATGGAGGAAACAGGCAAAATGAAAAGAACAGATAGGACAGGAGAAAGGAGAACGAATATGAAACAGAGCGGACAGCAGGAGATTATGGCGCGGGAGGCGGCAGGGCAGGAGAGTGCGGCACAGGAGTTGGCGGAGCAGAAGAACACGACACAGAAGTTGGCAGAGCAGAAGAACACGGCACAGGAGCCGGCGGAGCAGAAGAACATGGCGCCTAGAACCGGAAATGCAGAACCGGCGCCGATGGAGGAACTGGAGGCGGAACGCGCGGCAGGTGTGTATGAGAAAGATGAAAGCAGGCAGGAACGCGCGGCAGGCGTGTATGAGAAGGATGGAAACAGGCAGGAAGACACGGCAGGCGGCGGATGCAGGGATGATGAGCAGGCGTTTTGCCAAAACAATTGTGGCATGGGAACGGTGGAGATCATTTTGATCATTGTTGTGTTGGTCGGTCTTGTCATTATCTTTAAGGACCAGATCACGCAGATCGTCAACTCTTTGTTCGGGAAGATCACACAGCAGACAGGAGGAATCTGATGCGGCGGGGCGGTATCACGGTTTTCCTCACATCCATGCTGCTGTTGTTTGTGACACTGGTGTCGGCGTGTGTGGAAGCAGTACGGTTTTATGCGGTCGGGGTGGAAGCGGAATGCGCGGTCTCCATGGGGATGGATTCTGTTTTTGCGGAATATCACAGAGGACTTTTGGAGCAATATGATCTGTTTTTTATCGATTCCTCCTATGGAGCGGAGCAGCCGTCCTACCATTATACGGAAGCGCATTTGTGGGATTATATAGCGGCAAATCTTTCCGCGGCGGATGTTCCCGTATGGAACGGCAGAGATTTTTTGGACATGCGCTTAGAGGGCGTATCCGTCGTACAGGCGGCGCTTGCGACAGACGGGTGCGGCAGGGATGTAAAGTATCAGGCGGTTTCCTATATGAGGGAGCGGGTGGGGATCGGGCTGATCGAAGAAGTGCAGGCGCAGATGGATACCGTGCGGGGAAACGGGCTGGATGTGCGTGACGTGGAACAGGAGGCCGCACAGGTACAGGCGCAGATCGACGGCACGCCCCTTCCGGAGCAGCAGCTTGAGGATGGCAGTTTTGTGGAAGTGAGTGTGGGCAATCCAGCCGACAGCGTGAACAGCGGGCGGTTCCGGGGGATTTTGTATTTGGTCGCAGATCAGGAGAGCTTGTCGGACCAGGCGGTGAATCCTGACAACTATGTCAGTCATCGTACACTGAATACAGGGACGGGTGCGGCGTGCGGGGATACGGCATTTTCGGCTGTGGATGAAGTGCTTTTTGGGGAATATCTGATAGAAAAGTGCGGCAACTACAGGAAACCGTCTGCCGTCGGTGCGCTTCAATATGAGCTGGAATATATTCTTGCCGGAAAGAGCAGCGACATAGAGAATCTGCGATGGGTGGCGGGCAGACTCATTCTTTTGCGTGAGGCGGCAAATGCGGCGTATCTTTATTCCGACAGTACGAAGGTGTCGGAGGCGGATGTGATGGCATGGGGACTGGCGATCGTGTCGTTAAAGCCGGATCTGCAGCCGCTCATCAAGAATTCCATTCTTCTGGCATGGGCATATGCAGAGAGCGTGTCGGACATTCGGCGGCTTTTTTCGGGAGAGCGTGTTCCCCTGCTGAAAAGCAGGGAAACCTGGCATCTGTCTTTGGAACATATGCTGGATTATGTAACGCATTTGGGGGAGACGGGGGAAGAGCAGGAGGGACTTGATTATGAGGCATACCTGCGTCTGCTTCTGTTGTTGGAGCAAACGGACACGAAGACGATGCGCTGTATGGATGTGATAGAAATGAATATGCGGAAGCTTGAAGGAAGCGAGTCGTTCCGGATGGACGGCTGTATCGACGCTATGCGCGTTGAGGTGAGCGTCAGCGGCGGATTCGGCGAGTATTTCAATCTGGCGGCGCAGTATTGCTATTTGGACAGATAAGGAAGGAGGTGTTGTGCGATGCCCTTTTTACCGGAGCGGAAACGAAACTGCAAACTAAGCCAAAAAAGGATCAGCTCTCTTCGGGTACATCACGCAAAGGCGCGTAGTACATTCTCTCACAAACAAGATGGCGGACGGAGCGATGTGGGCGCCCGTCCGTATCGGATCGCCCCCCAAAAACGATTCGGTATAAAAAAACGTTTCGGAAAAAGGGTGTCGCACAACACCTCTGACTACAGTGGAAAGGAAATGCCGCAGTCCGGGTCCGGCTGCGGCGGAAGGGAAATGCCGCAGTCCGGGTCCGGCTGCAGCGAAAAGGAAATGCCGCAGTCTAAGCTTGGCTGCAGCGGAAAACGACGAGCTTCCATGACGCTTGAGGCGGCGATGGTACTGCCGTTGTTTTTATTCATGATCCTCAACCTGTTTGCGGCGGTCAATGACATGGCGCTTCATGTGAGGATGCAGGCGGCGATGCATCAGACGGGTCTTGTACTCGCGCGGTATGCCTATGCTTATGAACGGGTGAAGGAGGGATTTCCGCTGCCGGAATCCGAGCTGGCGGACGTTGTTTTTTCGCAGACGTATGTCAGGGAAAAAGTGGAAGATGCCGTCGGAAAAAATGACATTGCGCGCATGGGCGTACATGGCGGCGCGGAAGGTGTATCTTTTTTACAGTCCGAGGTACTGGAGGGGGATATGGTCACATTGATCGCGAGCTATCGGATGGATGCGCTGTTTTTGCCGGAGGAGATCGCGTCGTTCCGGATGGTCAACAGAGTATGCCTGCGCAAGTGGACCGGTTATGACAATGCGGCGGGTGCGGGAGAGACGGATGCGGTTTCGCAGATGGTGTATGTTACGGAGTACGGCGAGGTGTACCACCATTCGCGGAATTGTTACCATTTGAATGTGGCGATCAGGCAGACAAGTATGGAGAGACTGCCGGAAGAACGGAATCACAGCGGCGGCAGATATACGGCGTGTGAGCTGTGCGGCGATCGCAGACAGAGCGGCGTGCTCTATGTATCGGAGGACGGGGAGCGCTATCATACAACTGCGGCGTGCAGCGGACTGCGCAGGACGGTCATGGCGATCCCGTTATCAGAGGTCGGCGCGAGGTCTCCGTGTCATCACTGCGGCGGTCTGGGATAGGAAAAGGAGAGAAGGAAATGGAGACCGTGAACGGAGCAGCGATAGAAAGTGGGCGCAACGGAAAGCCGTGAATGGAACAGCGGGGAAGGAAGCGGCGGGGCGGTAAGTGATGCAGGACGGAGTATGGTTGATAGCGGGAGGATTTTTATCCTATTGTGCGTACAGTGACTTACGGTGCGGGATGATTTCTGTAAAAAGCTGTCTGCTGGCGGCGGGAGCGGGCATGGCGGCAGGCGTGATGGCAGGAGGGAGCGCAGCCTGGGCAGCGTGCGCAAGGGGGCTGATCCCAGGATTGATCGTGATGGGGCTTGCCATCGGGAGCGGGGAGGAGATTGGAAAAGGCGATGCATGGATCGTGATGGCGCTTGGTGTATTAGTGGGGGCGGGACGTTGCATCAGTCTGTTTCTGACAGCGCTGCTTGTTTCTTTTCCGTTTGGCGCGGTATGGCGTTTGTCGCGCAGGTACCTGCGTATGCGGGGACGTTTGCCTCGCGGTCAACAGGAGCGGCGCTGGCAGGAGCGGTGTCAGCAGGAGCGGTGGATTCCGTTTGCGCCGAGCCTGCTGCTTGCCTATGTACTGCTGTCGCTTGTCAGGTGGAGAGCATAGAGGGCGGATGTGTATGAGTAGATTTCGGAGGGATGCACGGGGAAGTGCGACGGTGGAAATGGCCGTATTGATGCCGATGATCCTGATCTTAATGATATTACTTATTTATATGGCACTGTACTTATATGACAGGAGCGTTCTCTACGGAGACGCGTATCTTGCCGCATTGCGCGCGTCTGCGCTTACGGGACAGACAAGTGATGAGGTCTATGCCAGAGCGGATACGGAGTTTACCGGTCTGCAGGAGGGACAGCTGATTGCCATATCGGAAATATCGCGGGAGCTGGCGGTCGATGCGGACGGTGTGCGGATCGCATATGGCGGAGAAGTCGTTGTTCCCGTGATGGCGGACAGCAGGGTTTTTACACAATGGGAGAGTTATTCTTTTTCGGGGGAAGCCTATGCGGCAAGGCATCGGCCGGTAACGTTCATCCGGCGCTGTCGTGTCTTGGAAAAACTGCTTGAGGGAGACGAGCGGTATTGACAGAGTTGTTCGGATAACAGAAAGGATAGGAAAGAGAATGGAATCGGGTATCATTGAAGTAGAATGGCTGAAAGAACCGAGAGAAGCAGAAACAGAATATGGAAAGAATATGGCTGAAAGCGAAGCAGAATTGGAGAAGGAGACGGCGGAACGCGGAGCAGAATCAGAGGGACAGGCAGGATTGCCGGAAGAAACGGGATTTACACAGGTGCGCGAGGGCGGACGCACCTATCTACGCTGTGTCTGTGAGTCCTTTGGCGGCGATGAGGAAGCGATGCTTGCGGATAATCAGATGGAAGGATTATTAAACGTCGCAAAAAAATGCATAAACGGACGGACACAGCTTTCTTATGACATAACGGGGAAGCAGTCGTTGTCGGGCTGTTATGAGAAAAAAGCAATTGCGTATAGCGAGCTGTGCGCGATGTTGTTGTCGGTTCATGACTGCTTAAACCGGATGGAAGAATATCTGCTTTCGGAGGGGAGTCTGGTATTCAGCCCGGCATATTTATATAAGAATCTGACGGGCGGACAGCTTTATTTTGTCTATCTTCCCGCCCAGCGCGACGGATTTGCGGAACATATCAGGGAGTTCGCTTCCTTTTTGATGGAGCATGTGGAATATGAGGATGAGCGGGCTGCGGCGCTTGCAGGGCAGTTTTATCAATATACGGAGGCGGAAAATTTCAGCCTGACCGTATTTCTTGAGGAAAATCGGGCGTATTTTGAGGGGACGGAAGTGCAAAAAGAGGAGGGTGAGCAGACGGATGATCGAAGCGGTCAGGAATGGCGGATGCAGGAAGAGAATAGAGATGGAAATGAGGCGGCATGGCAGCAGGAGATGCAGGATAGCGGAAAACGCCCGGTGTTGATCGGTCTGATCGTGGCGGCAATCGTCGTGTTTATAGCGTGGTCATTGCCGTGGAATGCGCAGACGCTCATTCCTGCCGGCATCCTTGCAGGGGCAGCGGCGGGAATGGGCGTCTGGTATCCCGGATGGGCAAAGCGGACGCTTGAAAAAAAGGAACGGGAAATATTTTTTATGGATCGTCAGTCACCGTCCGGCGATGCGCCGTCTGCGGACTGAGCGTTTGCCGAAGCTGCGGGATTCTCTGACGGCGGCGCGGCGCTCTCCGCCGCTACAGGAGGTTCTTCTTTTTCCATAGGAGGATGGGGCGCAGTCCAGTCCGGATCGATCTGCGGATGGTATTCGCTGGGAAGCGCGTCAAGGACATAACGGTAAAAATCATGGTTCAGAATGCCCGCCGTGTAACTGTACAATCCGCGCACCTGCGCCCGGATGACATCCAGATATTCCTCATCCGGATCGGCATGATCCGTCCACTCCGTCACCCCCGCGGTTTTGTTGTAGCGGACGCGGTCGGTGATAAAGCTGCGATCCGAAAAGATAACGAGCGGCGTGCTGTCCGATAAAATATCCCTGCCCGCATAAAGTCTTGCGTCGTAGGAGAAGCCAAACAGATTCAAGAGCGTGGGAAGGACATCCATGGAGCAGGCTGGCTTTTCCACGGTGACGGTTTCCATTTCGCTGTTCCAAAGAATCAGGTTATTGCGGTAAAGATCGAGCGTGTTTTCCAGAGGCATTCCCGCAAGTTCTTCCAGGTTCGCGATTTCCATGCCGTAAGGGTAATGATCGGCGGAAAGGCAGATGACGGTATGTTCCAATTTACCGGCAGCGTCCAATTCTCCGATCAGATATTCGAGCGCACGGTCAAGCTCGATATTGCAGGCGATATATGCCTTTCCCTCGTTGGAATAGGGCAGATCGGCGACTTCCTCTTTATGGAGGGAGGACATCCGGTTGCCGCCGAAGGTATAATACATGTGTCCGGATACGGTCATATAATATACGTGAAACCGGTCTTCCTGCAGATATTCGGGAATGGTCGCTTTCATCATATCGAGGTCGGATGCAGGCCAATAATCGGCATGTTCCATTTCAAAGACCTGACCGCCCCAGACGGATTCATCCAATTTGCCAAGTTTGCTCGCCTGCCATCGATAACCGAGATTGGGATGGGACAGATGGCGTTTATAGTAATCGAGCGTATTGTTGTGGTAAGCGTAGCTGTGCACGCCCTCCAAGGCAAAATAGGACGGCAGGGAAAAGGGCATAGCGATCTCCGAGCTTCTGCGCATGGAAAACTGCTGATCGGGTATTAGGCCGGTCAGATTCGTATATTCCCCGTCGCTGGTGGAAGTATGCCATAACGGTACATAATAATCGTTAAAAACAAAGCCCGAATGAATGAGCCGGTAAAGCGTGGGCGTCAGCGTCTCATCCACCGCGTAGGGGGAAAAGCCTTCCGCAGTCAGAAAAATAAGATTATAGCCCGCAAACATTCCGGTGTATTCGTTTCGATTGGTCGCGGGTATGCTCTGCATATATTCCGCAAGTTTTGTGATCTGATCCGAATCCGCATATTCGATCAGAGCTTCAAAGTCAACGGGAAGGACGTTCGGGGAAGTATCGGGTGTTTTTTCCGAAAAGGCATCCTGTTCTGCAAGGTCAGGATCGGAAATCTCCGCAGTATCAGTTCCGGAAGAAAGCGGATTGCCGGGGGAGGCGGAGGTGCCGTCCGAAAGCGCGACATCACCGAGAGGAACGACGGCGGAGACGTCATTGCCGGAGTCCGCATCCGACATATCGGACGGATCAATCCACGCCGCGAGGCTGTCGCCGCTTTCCGGAAAAATATCGCCGCAGAGATCACGGACAACGGCGGGCATCACGCCATAGGACGCAATGACGCCGTGCGGATCAAAAAAGTCGGCATAATTTTCGTAATAGTTGGTCTGTATCCGGAATCCGCAGGCGCAGACAAGGAGAAAGGAGCATACTCCGCCGGCAAGGATACCGAGATTGCCGAGGCGTTCTTTTTTTGTGTGGCGGTCAAGGGGAAAGAACTGCCGCTGTCTCCAACGGCGCTTTTTCTGTAAAAACGCGGCAACAGCAAAAGGGAGAGCCAGCAGGAGCAGCCATCCGGATGCGTGCAGGATTGAGAGGAGCGCCTCGCGATAGTAGTTGGTAACGGCGTCCTTAGCGCCGTTTGTCACCGCCGCCATTAAGAGCGGCTGGCAGAAAATACGCATATAGACAAGCTGGGCGGCAAAAAGCAGGTAAGCGAGCGCTAAAAATACATAAGAAGCCGCGCGGTTTCCTTTTTCACGGAAGCAGCCGGAGAGCAGCGTGAAGAGTCCGGCAAGGAAGATCCACAGCGGAAGGGCGAGCAGCGGGTTGACCGGTGAAAGACCCAGAGCGCCGATGTGATAGATGGTTTCCATATAAAACAGCATACCCAGATAAAAGAAAAAAACCCGTAACATGATCCTGTGCTTCCTTTTTGCTTTATTGTATGCACATATTATCATAGTTCGACAAAAAAAGGGGAAATGTTACACATTTTAACACAAGATTCATGATGTCTTTATATATGAACAAAAATCGTTCAAAAAAATGTATGTAAGGCACGCTGATATGAAACAATTTCTTCATAATATTTGACACCTATCCGTTAAAATGCTACGCTTATATCACGGTTCTTTTGGAAAGCGCGGGGTAGAAAAACGGATGATAGAACAGTTAGCCGGATATATGCAGAGCAAAGGCTATCAGAAAATGATCACAAACGTGCCGGGGCTGTTGTTTCTTTTTCGACAGGAAATGCAGTCCGTGAATGTAGTGATCACAATGGAATATCGTGCCGGCGGCGGGCTGTCGCCGGAGCAGTACCGCCATATCAAACAGCAGATGCGGGATGCGTTCGAGAGGCGCGGCGTAGGGGAATTGCACGCCATGGCGTTAATGATCACAGATGAACCGGAGACAGCGCGGGCACTGTGCGAAGAAGAGCGCTTCTGCTGGCTGATCGACAAGGCGGCGGGGAAATTGATCATTTATGAGCGTCAGGTGGTGGATTTTTACGGGCTGAAAGCGATGCTGGAGGAGTTTCTGGCGGCATGGACCGGGCAGGAAAAACAGAGCCTGGGGGACGCGCTGCGCAGGATGCCGATCATAACAATATTGCTCGTCGCCGCGAATTGTGTTGTATTTTTGATGTGTACATGGGGCGGCGGAGTATTGTATAATAAAGGAGAGCTGCTCGGACGTGCCCTGACGGAGCAGGGGGAATATTACCGTATCGTCACAAGCATGTTTCTGCACGCGGATACAGGGCATCTGTTCAGCAATATGCTGATGCTGTATGCGCTTGGTTCCATGTTGGAGCGGCATTTTGGGCGAGCGGGTTATACGCTGTTATATTTTTTATCGGGAGCCGGTGCGGCGGCCGCTTCGGTGTGGCACCAGTTACAGGTTGGAAGTCTTGTGGGCTCGATCGGTGCAAGCGGCGCGGTGTATGGTCTGATCGGCGCGCTGCTGTTTCTCGTCATCGCGGGCAGGGGGCGGTTTGGAAGCGTTACGTTGCCAAGGGTTCTGCTCTGTATCGCGTATTCGTTATACAGCGGTTTTATGGCGGAGAATATTGATAATGCCGCGCATATCGGCGGATTTCTATGCGGGTTTATTTTGACGGCGCTGTTGATGCTGGGAAAGGACGGAAAAAAGGTATGAGAATTCATATTTATTACGGTGGACGGGGACTGGTGGATGATCCGACGATCTTTGTGATCAATCGGATGGATGCGGTACTAAAGGAACTGAACGTAAATGTGGAGCGGTTCAATTTATACGAGATGAAGAACACGATCGCGACGCTGCCGCAGACGTTGAAGGATGTGGACGGGATCGTGCTCGCGACAACGGTCGAATGGTATGGCGTCGGCGGCTACATGCAGCAGTTTTTGGATGCCTGCTGGCTCTACGGGGACAAGGAGAAGATCAGCGGGCTCTATATGTGTCCGGTCGTCATGGCGACGACATACGGAGAGCGTGAGGGAACGCAGTATCTGACAGGCGCATGGGAGGTGCTGGGCGGACGCCCGTGCAGCGGGATATGCGGCTATATCACGGATACGGTATCGCTGGAGATGAATGAAAATTATCAGCGTTTGATCGACAAAAAAGCAGAAAATCTTTACCGCACCATCAATCAAAAAGTGATCGGTTTTCCGGCGAGCAATCAGGCGGTGCGTCAGCGTATCAGCCAGCCGAAGGATATGTCTCTAACGCCGCAGGAGGCGGAACAGCTCTCCCATTATATTTCAGACGATCATTATGTGCAGAAGCAGAAAGAAGATATTCAGGAATTGACGTCCCTGTTTCGGGAGAAGCTTGATAAGACCGATGCGGATGATACGACGGCATATGTTGAAGATTTTCGTCAACATTTCCAACCGCTCGCGGGCTTTTCGGCATCTTATTGTTTTCGCATAGAGGGGAGAAAAAAGCATCTGATCCTGCAGATCGCCAACGCGGACCTTACCTGCACCTATGGAGAACTGGAAAATGCCGATATGGAGATTCAGACGGACAATAATGTGATGAATGAGATCGTCAGCGGGAGAATGACGTTTCAGCGGGCGTTCATGGGCGGTTCCATGAAAATGAAGGGCGATTTCAAGATTTTACGGACACTGGATCAGTTGTTTGATTTTTCATAAGGGAACCGGAACGGGCGGGCGACCGGCGTTTTCAGGTAAAGGAGCAGGACGCCTTGATTTACGGGCTGTCCGCAGATGGGAGGACGACGATGAAAGACGAAACATGTATTTTTTGTAAGATTGCAAATGGGGAGATTCCGAGCAGGACGATTTATGAGGACGGAAAGTTCCGGGTGTTTTTAGACCTTAGTCCGGCGGCGAAAGGGCACGCATTGATCGTGCCGAAGGAGCATTACGCGAATCTGTACGAACTGCCGGAAGAGCTGGCGGCGGACGCGATGTGTCTTGCCAAAAAGCAAATGGCGGTCATGACGGAGAAACTTTCCTGCGACGGGTTTCAGCTTGTGCAGAACAACGGGGAGACTGCGGGACAGACGGTGTTCCATTTTCATCTGCATTTGATACCGCGATACAAAAACGACGGGCAGCAGATCGCATGGAAACCGGGAAAGATGTCCGATGAGGAATTGGATGCGGTAAAGGATCAGATCGTTTCTTAAAAAAACAGGGGATGAAAGCGATTATGCTTTTATCCCCTGTACTTCTTCGATCAGGCGCATGATGGTGGGAATGGAGTCCGTCTGCGGACTTCTGCTCATTGCGTCAATATAAGTCTGCCGGTTACAGTAAAGCTCGTGAACCTTATCTGTCAGCGCGGCGTTGTCTAAATATTCTTCTTCAATCACGATACTGAACCCCTGCGCTTCAAAAGAATGCGCGTTTAAGATCTGATCGCCGCGGCTGCTTGTCGTCGGCAGGGGAATCAGAATATTCGGCTTTTTTAAGGATAAAAGTTCGCAGATCGCATTTGCGCCGGCGCGCGAAATGACAAGATCCGACATGGCAAAAATATCCTTCATTTCGGATTTGACATATTCAAACTGTTTATAGCCGGGTTTCGTCAGGAGCAGGTTATCTACCTTATCTTTTCCGCAGAGATGAACAACCTGAAAATCTTCTAAGAGCATGGGAAGCGCGGAGCGCACCGCTTCGTTGACTGCTGCGGAACCCTGGGAGCCGCCCACAACCATGATAACGGGCTTGTTGGCGGAAAAACCGCACAGATCCAGACCGGCGATACGGCTGCCTTTTGCCAGTTCTTCCCGGATAGGGGAACCTGTGAGCACCGCTTTGCCTTCGGGAAGGTCTTTGAGTGTTTCGGGGAAATTGCAGCATATTTTGGTCGCGGCGCCCACGCAGAGCTTGTTGGCAAGACCGGGCGTCATGTCGGATTCGTGAATGACACAGGGAATGCCGAGCGAGGCAGCGGCGCGCACAACGGGTACGCTGACAAAACCGCCCTTGGAAAAAACAACGTCGGGCTTGATCTTCTTGATGAGCTTTTTTGCCTCAAAATAGCCCGCGACAACGCGGAACGGATCGGAAAAGTTTTTCGGATCAAAATATCGACGGAATTTTCCTGTGGAAATGCCATAGTAGGGAATATCGAAATCGGCGATCAGCCGCTTTTCGATGCCCTCATAGGAGCCCATGTAGTGAATGTCATAATTTTGTTCCATCAGGGATGGCAGGAGCGCAATGCAGGGCGTCACATGCCCAGCGGTTCCGCCGCCCGTTAATAAAATCCGTTTCATGAATAGCGCCTCCGGGGAGTTTTAGTTTTGGAGCATCGACTCAAGTGCATGTGCGAGCTGGTCCGGGCAGGAGGTGGATTTCATACCGCAATGGATTCCCTTTAAGCGGTCGATCGCATCCTGCGGCGTCATGCCTTTTACAAGACTTGAGATACCCTGTAAGTTTCCGTTGCAGCCGCCGGTGAAGCGGACGGAAGCGATGACTCCGTTTTCCAGTTCAATGTCAATTTCGGAAGAGCAGACGCCCTTTGGTGTATATTTCATAGTCTCTCCAATCTGCGCGCATTCATTGCAGCGCGTTTCATATATTTGGAAATCATTATAGCAAACCCCGCGAAATTTGTCTATCGATTACACGCCTGTTTGTATTGAATCTAAGGCGCAAGATTCTTTATACTATTCCATAAGTGATGAAAACGGGATGCTGCGGCGGCGCGCATTCTGTAGATAAAAAGGAGATGTCAGGAGCTATGCCTCAGCAGATCAGATTTCTTTCTATGGATTTTTTTGTCGCACTGATGATAACATTCTTTGTTCTCGCGATCTTAAGCCAGATTTTGATCGGGATACTATATCAACATATGATAGAGGAAGCGGAAAATATGCCCACGACCGATAATCGGATCCTCCAACAGTTCAAGCAAAAATTTGTGAACTGTTATACGGTGAATGACGGCGTAACGAATGTGCCGGTGTTCGTGGAAAAGTTTCTGAACCGTCTTCAGATCGGGAGATTTTCGCTGAACATGATACGCGGGATGTCCGGTCAGTTCATGTTTCTTTCCGTATTGTCTGCGGGAATTGGCATTTGCCGTGCGCTTGCGGCGGGTGCGTCCTTTTTTTCCCTTCTGCCGTATTATGCGGTCATTTTGATCGGTCTGTATTTTTATTTTTCCGTATTATCCATCGTGGACATTCCGGGCAGGCGGAGCATGTTAAAAACGAATCTCATTGATTTTTTGGAAAATAATATGAAAGTCAGACTGGCGGCGGGCTTAGACTTGGAGGCGGTGCAGGAGGACGGCGTGCAGGCAGAAACGGATTTACGGGGAGAAGCGGGCGTGCGAAAAGAGCACGCCTTTATGCGGGCAGAGTCCGGGGAGGCGCGCGTGGGGCGGCAGAAACAGACGCGTATCGGGCAGCAGGCGGAGCGAAGGACGGCAAGGTGGGACACGGATGAGGATTTTGATCGAAAAAGAATGCCGGTTTTGGAGAAAGCGGCAAAAGAGACGCACACGAAGCCGGAGGGACTTGACTGGACGGGCGGCATGATGGACGCGCCGGAAAAGGAGAAACCTTTTTTTGATAAAGAAAAAGAGGAAGAGCTTGCGGAGCTTCTAAAGGATCTGCTGTCGTAGCGCCGCAACGTACACGCATAGGCACAGCCTGCGCAGATTTCGTGATGCAGGGCTTGCAAAAAGCGGGCTTCTTTGTTACACTAATTTTGATTTTGAAACACTGGAAAAATCAGGCAGTTTCCGTATGCAGCTGCCTGACAGGAGCAAAATAAACAAAAGGAGTGAGGTTACATGAGTACAAAGGTCACATTTGATTATGCAAAGGCGGCGTCTTTTATCGGTGAACATGAAGTGGAATTCATGAAGAATCCGACACTTGCGGCGAAAGACACTCTGACGGCGAAGAACGGCGCGGGAAATGATTTTCTTGGCTGGATCGATCTGCCGGTCGATTATGATAAGGAGGAGTTTGCCCGCATCAAAAAAGCGGCGGAAAAGATCAAGAGAGATTCCGAAGTCCTGCTTGTCATCGGCATCGGCGGTTCCTATCTCGGCGCGCGGGCAGCGATCGAATTCCTGCGCCACAGCTTTTATAATACGGTGGACAAGAGCATCCGCAAGACGCCGGAAATTTATTTTGTGGGGAACTCGATCAGTTCCACTTATATCAAGGATTTAATGGATGTGGTCGGCGACCGTGATTTTTCCGTGAACATGATCTCAAAGTCCGGCACGACGACGGAGCCGGCGATCGCGTTCCGCGTATTTAAGGAGATTCTGGAAAAGAAGTACGGCAAACAGGAAGCGGCAAAGAGAATTTATGCGACGACCGATAAGGCGAAGGGCGCGTTGAAGAAAGTCGCGGACGAGGAAGGTTATGAGACCTTTGTTGTGCCGGATGATGTCGGCGGGCGGTTCTCCGTCTTAACGGCAGTCGGATTGCTGCCGATCGCAGTGTCCGGCGCGGACATTGATAAGCTGATGGAGGGCGCGGCAAGCGGAAGAAAGAACGCGCTGGAGCTTCCGTATGAGGAGAATGACGCCCTGCAGTATGCGGCGCTCCGCAATATCCTGCTCAAAAAAGGAAAGAGCGTGGAGATTCTGGCAAATTATGAGCCGAGCGTGCATTATGTGTCCGAGTGGTGGAAGCAGCTTTACGGCGAGTCCGAGGGCAAGGATCAGAAGGGTATCTTCCCTGCAAGCGTGGACTTAACGACGGACTTACATTCAATGGGGCAGTTCATTCAGGACGGCGCGCGCATCATGTTTGAGACGGTCATCAATGTGGAGACGAGCAGGGAGACCATCACGATCAACAAAGAGGAGGTCGATCTGGACGGACTCAATTATCTGGCGGGAAAAACCGTGGATTTTGTCAATAAGTCCGCGATGAACGGGACAATCCTTGCGCATACGGACGGTCAGGTGCCGAATCTGATGGTGACGATCCCGGAGGTCAATGAGTTTTATCTCGGTCAGTTGTTCTACTTTTTTGAATTTGCGTGCGGCGTCAGCGGTTATCTGCTCGGCGTGAATCCGTTCAATCAGCCGGGCGTGGAGAGCTACAAGAAGAATATGTTCGCGCTGCTTGGGAAACCGGGGTATGAGGAGCAGAGAGAGGCGCTGTTGAAAAGGCTCTAGAGCGGGAAATAGGCAGAACGATGAAAATTGTAATCTTGGAGAGGAACAGTGTCGGCGTGGATGTGGACGTGTCCGTGTTCCGTCAGTTCGGCGAGGTGACGGAATATGCGAATACGGTTGCGCATAATACGGCGGAGCGGGTGAAGGATGCGGAGATCATTATTGCCAATAAAGCGCCGCTCAATGAGGAGACGCTTGGGGATGCGCTGGGCGTAAAGCTGATCTGTCTGTTTGCAACGGGCTTTGATAATGTGGATATTACTTATTGCGCCGCGCGCGGTATCCGCGTCGCGAATGTGGCGGGCTACTGTACGGAAGCGGTGGCGCAGCATACGTTTACGCTTGCTTTGTGGCTGACGGAAAAAATGAGTTTTTATGACAACTATGTCAAATCCGGCGCCTACGCAGCGCAGGATCGTTTTTCCAATTTTGATATGCCGTTTACGGAGCTCTGCCAAAAGACGTGGGGCATTGTCGGCATGGGAAATATCGGAAGCCGCGTTGCCGAGATCGCGGAGGCGTTCGGCTGTCATGTGATTTTTTATTCCGCGTCGGGAAAAAGTACCTGCACGCGCTATGAGCGCGTGGAGCTTTCCGAGCTGCTTGCAAGGAGCGACGTGCTTTCCCTGCACTGTCCGCTTTCCGATCGGACGAGAAATCTGATCGGGATGGAACAGCTTCGGCAGATGAAACGGTCCGCGGTGCTCATCAATGTGGCGCGCGGTCCGGTCGTCAATAACGCCGATCTGTATACGGCATTGACGGAGGGGATCATCGCGGCGGCGGGATTGGACGTGTTGGAAAAGGAGCCGATCACGGAGGAAAATCCGCTGTCGAAGATCAAGGACAGCATGAAGCTTATCATCACGCCGCATATGTCTTGGGGAAGCATCGAATCGCGGACGCGGCTGGTCGGTGAGGTTGCGAAGAACATACAGGCATTCTTAAACGGGGAAGAACGAAATATCGTAAACGGAGCAGGAAACACTTCGCTTCTCTGCTTATCGCGCAAATAAAATAATAGCCCGGCGATGGATTTGTGCGCCGGGCTATTGTTGGAAAGCTTGTAAAATCTCAAGTCTTAATACATTCTCACATGATCTGCTATCATCACGGGTGTTGGTCTCTGGTAATTATGTTGTCCCTGACCGAGCTGGCAGTAGCTATCATCCCCGCAACCCCACAATGTACCGTCCGTTCTTAAAATATAGGTAGTAAAGTTGGCAGTGTATACGGAAAGGACATGCTCCATAACCGGAACGGGGTTTGCCTGATAGTCATTTGTCGCAACGCCCATGCCGATTTGTCCATAAGAGTTTGCACCCCAGCCCCACAACGTGTTGTCTGTCCGGATGGCAAAGGTGGAAAGACTTCCATGATGGATGCTGCGCACACTGTCCATGAGCGGGATCGGCTGCGATTGGACGAATGACTGACCGCTTCCGGTTAAATCCAGCGCTGGCGCGTTTCCCCATGCCCATAAGGAATTATCCGGTCTTAAAAAATAATTGATCGTATCGGATGCCGTGACGGAGGATACATTGTCTGATATTCTTTGCGGTTTTGTGGTGCGGGTGAAATAGAATTTTGCGGCATTCTGTGAGGCGCTTTGTGTGGAGGAATACCGTGATCCCCATTGCCAGTAAGAACCATCGTTCTTGATAATGGCGCAAGCGCCTTCCTGTGCATAGAAAGTCCGTACATTGTCCGTAACCTGTGCCGGAGCCGGCTGGCTGTCTATGGTGCCGATTCCCAACTGACCCGCATGATTATGTCCCCAAGCCCACAGGGTGCCGTCTGTCTTTAGGGCATAGGTGCTCGCCGCATAGACTGACATTTGGGTAAAATAAATACTAACGTCGGCATATGTCACATGATCCATAATCTTCACGGGTGACAGATGGGGGGTATATGTCCCGTCGCCGAGTTCTCCCCAATGGTTGGTCCCCCATCCCCACAGGGTGCCGTCGGATGTAAGAGCAATTGTAACATACCCATACAGTAAATTTGGATCCCCGGTCTCGGACCAAGAATATTTTTTGCTGACCACATAGACGACATGATCCATAATTCGAACCGGTATTTTGGAGGGTTGGAGAGAACCGTTTCCAAACGCACCGTTATTCTCGCCCCATACCCACAGACTGCCATCCGTTTTGACCGCGTAGCAGGTCATATCACCGTTTGTATAGACGGATCGGGCGTCATCCATGATTTTGACCGGGAGACCATTGCTTCCCTGCAGCCAGTTTCCGGCAAGCCATGCTTCCCCCATATACATTCTTGTATCAAGCCACCCGCTTCCGCCGCAGGTCCACAGGGAGTTGTCGTCCTTAATAAAAGCGCTGAAATAGGTTCCGGCACAGAAAGTCTGGTTCCCGATGCCTGTGGAAACCGTGTTTTCGGTGATAAGGTCAGAAGCGCCGGGATTTACGCCGGGATCAGACGTTCCCACGGGCTGTTCTTCATTTTGGAGCGCATTCATACTGCGACCTTCGGCAAGACCGTATGTGATGAAATGATTCCAAAGGGCTTCTTCATCATTTCCGAATGCCGCCCCGACGTCCGGATAGGTTGAAGCATAGTAATCTGCGTCAAATAACTCTCTCATAGATGCCGCCGATGCGTTCAGCTCGCAGGAGACGGCGCCAACGGAAAGAATGAAAGCAGCTGCCAAAAGAGTCCTCGCAATTCTTTTCAATGTCATTTGTTCTCTCCCTTGTATCTACACATGTATTTTGTAATGTCAGAATAACGTTTTTAGGGGTAAGTGTCAAGCGGAAACAGGCGTTGAGGTGCAGGAAATACCGTAACGCGGAAGAATCCGCCTGAGGCGGATTCTTCGAAAGGTTTTCATATAAGCAGAAGCCATTTGCGATAGGGAATTTTCGTAAGCAAATTCTTTGAAAAAAGCGGCGTTTTTCGTTTTGTTTGTGTTATTCCTTTTTATCGGGCTGCGTTGCCTGCGTATCAGCCTGCGGCGTCTGTCCCGCCTGCGCCTGTCTCAGTTCCCGCTTGCGTGCCCTGCGCTTTTTGGTAAGGAAAAAGATCACAAGGAGCAAGAGCGCGATCAGAACAAGGTAGGGAATGAGCCGGATGATCAAAAACAGCAGCGACTCCAAAAACTCGACAAAGCCGCGTCCCGTATTGCGGAGCGTGTTCAAAAGCCGGTCAAAGAACGTATCGGTTTTTACCGGTTCGGAGACGTACTCTTTGACCTCGTTGATCGTGATGTAAACATAGGAATAGGTCACGTCTGTGTTGATTTTGTTCATGCGGCTCTTGATCGTGGCGATCTGAACTTGAAGATCCGTCAGTTCCCGCTCGATGGCAACGGCATATTCGTCCTCGGTAATGCCTGCAAGCAGGGCGATATAACGTTCTTCTTTTGCCTCATAAATCTCAAGGGTGGTCGAGAGGTCGTGATACTCGCTGCTCAAATTTTGCACGGAGGCGTTTTTACTCCGCAGATCGCCCAAATTTCCTGCAGAATTGCAAAAGGTGTCATAATTTCTGCTCGGTATTCTCACGGTTGCGCTGTAGGACTGCCATTTCTCCGAAGCTTCGGAATACCATCTGCTATAGGAACCGCCGTCATCGTAGTTCTCTGTCTCGATAAAGCCGCCATATTGATCAAGCAATGTCCGAAACCCGTTTACGGTGGCGGTAAAATCAAGCGTGTCGATGCTCATGCTGCAGGAGTATACCAGCATTTCGCGTTCGATTTCGCCGGCGGAAGAGCCGGCGGATGTTCCGCTGCTTTCGCTGACTTTTGTGGAACCGGCGGCGACTGCGGGTGCTTCCTCCGCCTCTGCAGGCTCCGGATACCATGCTTCATCGGAGGAAATATCTTCGGCGTAATCATAGTCCATAAATCCGCCCGATTCCATGTCCGCCGTGCTTGCGTTCGTGAAGTAGCCGCCGTTTGAGGAATTCGTGTCTGCGCCTTTGCCGCCCGCCCCGCAGCCCGACAGGACCAACGTGGTGGTCAACGCTGTGATCCAGATTCTTTTTTTCATCATGAAACCCTCCCATTGTGTATGTCTTTAATTAAGATACGGACAGAAGGTAAGTGATTTATGGGGAATTTGGAAATTTTTTATGGATTCTCCGCATTCCGTTCGCAGGTCAAAGCCCGTGCGCGCGGAACAGCTCCGCCATTTCCGACGCCGTCTCCTGCATCCCGCGCTGGAACCATATTTCGATCCAGCCGTAGAGGGTGTATGTGATGAACGCCGTCGCATAGGCGGTCACGGCGTCGGTCTGCTCCGGCCTCGGTCCCAGAATGTCCGTGAGAACATCCTTTAACAGATGGATCAGATGCTGCCCGCTCAGGCAGCGGTAAAAATCAAGATGGTTTTCTAAGTGCGCGAATATATCATGAATCAGCCGGTTGAGCGGCATGTCCGGTTCCTTTGTATATTCATCCACCCATTCGCGGGATAGTGCTTTCAGATATTCCGTGACAATCGCTTCGCGGCTTTCGTAGTTGCGGTAAAAAGAGGCTCTGCCGACGCCGGCAAGATCGCATAACTCGCTGATGGAAATCTCCTGAAGCGGCTTTTGTTTTAGCAGCGTGAGCATTGCGTCTGTCAGATGTTCGGTGACATAGGCATTCCGCCCCTCGTTGCTCATCGGTGAGACATTTTTTGCGGTTTGTTTCATTTTGCTTTCTCCCATTGACAATGAAAAAATCACGCTGATATAATTGCATCGTCAAAACAATTGTATCATCAAAATCATAACACACGCGAAACGCGGTGTCAAGGCGGAAAGGGAGGGGTTAAAGAAGATGACACTGACGCAGAAAAGAATCATCATTTTGCTCATCATCATTGTCGCAGCCGCCATTCTCGGACGGCTGGCGGTACGGGCTTTCATGAATCTGATGCTGGGCGGTACGCTGTTTGGAGGGAACTTTTTATGAAAAAAGAAAAAAACAAAGGAACGCACAGGGCGCTGTGGGGATTGATCTATGCAGCGACGTTTTTGGTCGTGTTTGCCGCTTCTGCCGTTTTTAAGATGGTACACCAGCCGGCGTGGGCAAAGGATTATGAGGTGGATTTTAGCGACGCGGTCGGCAGGAAGTATGCGGACCTTTCCTACGGCGATGGGGAAGCCAACAAATTCGATCTGTATGTTCCGGCGGACGGAACAAAGGAACGCTACGGTCTGGTCGTTTATCTGCACGCGGGCGGATTTACGACGGGCGATAAGACGGATGATACAAAAACGCTGGAATGGCTTTGCTCCAAGGGCTATGTGGCAGCGGGCATCAATTATACCTTGTTTTCGGAGGAGCATCCGGATGCAAATGTGTATACGCAGTCGGTAGAGATCCGGGACAGCATCCCGTATGTGATCGCCGAGGCGGAGAAGCTGGGGTATCACATTGATGAGATGGCGATTTCCGGCGGTTCGGCGGGACATTGCCTTGCCATGCTGTACGCCTACCGCGACGCGGATCATTCGCCGGTTCCGGTGAGATGCGTGCTCGGCGCGGTCGGACCGTCCAGCTTTTATCCGGAGGACTGGGGATGTTTTGGTGTGGATCAGGATACGGACGAGGCAAGGACAGCCGCCGCCGGTCTGTTCGGCGTTATGGCAGGAAAAGAGCTTTCGCCGGAATGGTTCGGTACGCCTGCCTATGACGAGGCGATCAAAGACATTTCCGCGCTGCTCTGGGTGGATGATGACACCGTTCCGTCGTTGTTTTGCTACGGGGCGCATGATAAGGTGCAGGGATTTCCGGCGTCAAGACGTCTGGATGCGGCGCTGACGGCGCACAATATTCCCCATGACTACATCGTATGCGAGCATTCCGGTCACGGTCTGCAAAATGATAACGCGGAGTTCCATCGGTATTATCAGAAGATGGAGGAATATCTGGACACGTATCTGCAGGTAAAATAGGAAGTTGTATTCAGATAACCGTATCATCCAGCAGAAAATCGATCAATCCGATATTTAGAATACCGTTTTCGTCATACCAGCGCTTTTTTATATCGTATCGGACGATCATTTTCGGAAAGGAGTCACCGATAAGGGAGAACGGCTTATTTTCGGCAATGGATTTTTCCTCCGAGCCGAGTGCGTATGCGGACTGGATATATACTTTTTTTCCGCCAAGAGTGGCAAGGAAGTCAATCTCTCTTGAGACTTGAGAAAGAGTTCCTTTCTTATTTTTCTCGGTAGAAGTGATCCATCCTACATTCACCGACCAACCGCGGATCACCAGCTCGTTGTAAATGATATTTTCCATGATATGGGTCATTTCCTGTTGGCGAAAACCAATTCTGGCATTTCGCAGACCGATGTCCTCACAATAATACTTGTTGGGATAGTCAAAATAACTTTTACCTTTCACATCCCAACGCCTGCACTCGCTGAACAGGAAGGCGTCAGCGAGGTGGTTCATGTAGGTTTTTACGGTATTGTTTGCCACAACATTTTCTCCGGTCCGCTTCTGCTTAGAGTTTATCGTGTTTGTCACATTCGCGGGATTCGTGAGCGAGCCCACGGAAGAACAAAGGAAATCGAGAATAGAAGCCAGCACATCCTCCCGTTTTATTTTTTTGCGTTCAATGATGTCTTTCAAATAGACCTCAGAGAATAAAGGCTGTAAGTAATTTATCTTGGCTTCATCGGTAGGACGGGAAAGAACAAGCGGCATACCGCCGAAAAAGGCATAGTTTTCAAAAGCCTCCGCCGTATCTTTGCCAACGGCTGAGTAGAACTCGGCAAAACGCAAAGGATGTACTCTGATCTCGTCACTGCGTCCCCGAAACTCGGTGAGGATGTCGCTGGAGAGCATTTTAGAGTTGCTGCCGGTGACATAGATGTCCAAATTGGCCATAGACTTCAGATCATTGAGGGCATCATAGAAAGTGATGGTTTTGCCGGTTTGGTTATAGGGGTTTGGCACCTCGTCAGACATTTGGATCTCATCGACAAAGAGATAGAATTGCTCACTGCTGTTTTCCACAATGCTGCGGACATGACTCGCAAGCTCCAAAGGATTGCGGAAGCGGATGTCCTTTGCCAGATCCAGTTCAAAGATCAGGATTTTGGTTTCAGGGACACCCTGCTCCAACAGATACCTTTTGAACAGCGTGCGGAGCAGATAGGATTTGCCGCACCTGCGAATGCCGGTAATGACCTTGACTTGTCCGTCCCACATGTAAGAGATGAGTTTTTGAAGATACCGGTCCCGTTTGATTTCCATAGGCACTCCTGTTGAAAACTTGGTCGATAAACAGCAGTTACTTGTCAATGGAAATATTATATCCATTCCGGGAAAAAAATGCAAGGAAATTCCGCAGCCTGTGAAGAATTGCAAAGCAAAATTCAAAAAGAACTGCCGCCTTCGGCAAGTTCCAGAAGAATCCGCCTCCGGCGGATTCTTCGAAAGGACGCTTCGCGTCCTTTTTTAGTCCCGTCCCGTCAGTATATTATAAAATTCCGTGTAGTCCGTCCTTTTTTCGCCCGTGTAGGAGATCGCGGTACGCGGATGCTGATTTAAGATGCCGGTCAGCATGTAGGGAACGTCGTAGCCCCAAAGCAGCCCGTCGGCTTTCAGCTTTGTGATATGCTTCTCAATAAACTGGAGCGCGGGGTATAAATTGTACTTCGGATTCTTGAGAAAACCGAGCAGCAGTTCCATCGCGCAGTTGCCGGCACCCCTGCCGAGGCAGCCGTAGGTAGCGTCGAGGTAATTTACGCCGTCGCCGACCGCTTCGATCGTGTTGGCAAATGCAAGTTGTTGATTATTGTGCGCATGAATGCCGATCTCTTTTCCGTATTTCGTGCCGATTTCCATATACAGGTCGCAAATGCGCGCGATCTGCTCAGGATAAAGAGAACCGTAGCTGTCCACGATATAGATCGCGTCCACGCTGGAACGCGCAATGATTTCCAGAGCGGCTCTCCAATCCTGTTCGCCGCTCGTGGAGATCGCCATGATATTGCATGTCGTCTCGTATCCCTTGCGGTTCGCGTCCTCGATCATTTCAACCGCCGCCGGGATCTGGTGGATGTACGCCGCGACGCGGATCATATCAATGGGACTGTCCGCGCGGTTAACAATATCGTGTTTGTAGTCGCACCGCCCGACGTCCGCCATGACGGAGATTTTCAAGTCGCTGTCATTGTCGCCGACAACGGCGCGAATATCATCATCTTTGCAGAATTTCCACTTGCCGAACTCGGATTCGTTGAACATTTCCGTGGACGCTTTATATCCAAACTCCATATAGTCCACGCCCGCCTTGATGTTCGCGCGGTAGAGGTCCCTTACAAATTCGTCTGTAAAAAAGAAATTGTTGACGAGACCGCCGTCGCGCAAAGTGGCGTCAAGCACGCGGATTTCGGGACGATAATCAAGGAGCTTTGAGATTTCTTTCATAATGATAAGTACCTGCCTTTCCGGTGAAAAATGAATTATAGTTTTTGCAGCATTGCTTCGACAAGCTTGGCGGAATGCAGCGCCGCGCCATGCTCGAACGTCGGATAGTCCATCTCGGCGCTGTCGTCCGCTTTGTCGGAGATCGCGCGGATGATGACGAACGGCAGATCGTTTAAGTAAGCCGCCTGCGCGATCGCCGCGCCCTCCATTTCCGTGCAGCTCCCGTCGAAGGTCTGAATGAGAAATTCTTTTTTCTCTTTCGAGGAAATGAATTGATCGCCGCTGACAACGCGCCCTTCAAAAACCTGAATATCCGTGTTGACTTCGCGGCACACGTTCATTGCGGTGTCTGCAAGCGCGGTGTCCGCCGTAAAAGAGAGGACGGGAATCTGCGGAATTTGACCGACCTGATAACCGAGCGCGGTCACGTCCATATCATGCTGTACGGCGTCCGTGGAGACAACAATGTCGCCGATGTTGATCTCGGCGCGCAGGGAGCCGGCGACGCCGGTATTTATGACATGCGTGACAGAAAAAAGATCATGAAGGATCTGAACGCAGATTCCGGCATTGACCTTGCCGATCCCGCATTTTACAACAACAACAGGGACATTGTTCAGGATGCCGTCAAAAAATTCCATGGAAGCGACGGACTTTGTTGACACATTCGTCATTTTTTCTTTCAGTGTGGCGATCTCCAAATCCATCGCCCCGATAATACCGATTTTCATATGTGGGTTCCTTTCTGTGCAAAGCACGCTTTATATATGCATGTTGGGAAATTTCGCAAGCCCGGAAGAATCTGCTTCGCAGATTCTTCGAAAGGACGCTTGCGTCCTTTTTTATTGCGGATAGATCAAATGCGCGTCGTCGATGCCGTAAAGCACATTGTCCAGATAACGCTTCGCGAGGTAGTTTGCCATGCCGAGGTTCATGTCGAGGTAGTTGCCGCAGTCTTTGGGACTTGCGCCCGGAACTTCATCGTGATAATCGCGGATGAACTCATACATTTCGATCATGAGGGGTACAATATCTTTGGAAGAAAGGTCGCCTGCGAGAATCAGATAAAAACCTGTGCGGCAGCCCATGGGACCAAAGTAGATCACTTTGTCCTTATATTCCGCATGATTGCGCAGAAACGTTGCGGCAAGGTGCTCAATCGTATGGATTTCCGCCGTGTTCATGACAGGCTCGTCGTTGGGAGAGGTCATGCGCAGGTCGAAGGTGGTAAGGGTTTCTGCACCGACGTGGTCTTTTCGGGAAACATAGACGCCGGGCTGAAGTTTCAGATGGTCGATGGTAAAGCTTGTGATTTTTTCCATATAAATCCTCCGTTCTTTCAATGTCCGCGAATTTGGAAGCAGGCACAAATCCGCCATATGAAACAGATTGCATTTTGGCATTCGCCTGTGCCCCGCCGTGTGCGCTCTGATGCGTATCGAATGCCGGTCAAGCAACAGTATAGCACGATTCTTTGTTTTTTACAAAAGGCTATTGACATTATATGGAAATTCTATATAATAATAAAACAGGAATCATTACTGATATTTAAGAAGACTTGTGCGGGCGCGGAAGTCTTTTGGAATAAAAGAAATTTCGATCGGTTTCAGTAGGAGATGCGCGATGGCATTAAAATACAGCAGACAGCGCGAGGCAATTAAAGAATTTCTCTGCACGAGAAAGGATCATCCGACGGCGGATGTTGTCTATGCGAATGTGAGCAGGCAGTATCCGAATATCAGTCTCGGAACGGTGTACCGCAACCTGACGCTTTTGGCGGACATGGGTGAGATCCGCAGACTGCACTTCGGCGACGGGCAGGATCATTTTGACGCGGATACGTCGGAGCATTATCATTTCGTCTGTCAGAAGTGCGGCAGGGTGATGGACCTCAGGATGGAGAGCATTGAGAAGATCAATGATCTTGCGGGCGTTGGGTTCGACGGGCAGATTGCCGGGCACGTCACTTATTTTTATGGCGTGTGCGGGGAATGCAGCGCGGATCATGTATAGAAGCGGGTCAAGGTAGGAATGATGATGGGGAATACCCATATCAAAATATTTTTTTCACAGGGAAAGGAGAAAAAACGATGAAATTTGTATGTTCTGTATGTGGTTATGTGTACGAAGGGGACAAGGTTCCGGAGGTATGCCCGGTATGTAAGGCTCCGGCGGACAAGTTTATTGCGCAGGGCGCGGAGATGACATGGGCGGCGGAGCATGTAGTAGGTGTTGCGCAGGGCGTTCCGGAGGATATTATTGCTGATTTGAGAGCGAACTTCAACGGCGAGTGCTCCGAGGTCGGCATGTATCTTGCCATGGCAAGAGTGGCGCACCGTGAGGGTTATCCGGAGGTTGGTCTGTATTACGAGAAGGCTGCTTGGGAAGAGGCGGAGCATGCGGCAAAATTCGCAGAGCTGCTCGGCGAGGTTGTGACCGATTCCACGAAGAAGAATTTACAGATGCGCGTGGAGGCAGAGAACGGCGCGACCGCGGGCAAGGTCGATCTTGCAAAGCGCGCGAAAGAGTTAAATCTTGACGCGATTCATGACACGGTTCATGAGATGGCGCGTGACGAGGCGAGACACGGAAAAGCGTTTGCAGGATTGTTGAAGAGATATTTCGGTTAAGGGAAACGCTCGATCCCGGAGGAATTTTCAAAATGCAGGGGAATGAATCAGAAACGGTTTGTTCCCCTTTTTTCATTGTGGATAGCCATTCTCTTTTGACGGAAAATGGTGTATACTATGAGGGGGATAAAGGGAAAGGAAAAATCAATATGGATATAAAACACATTCAAGCCTTGTATGATGCGTCCGAATCTAACATAAAATGGGCAAAACACGGTTTGGAACGAATGCAGGAAAGAGGTATAAGTATCAGTGATGTAGAATCCTGCCTGAAAACAGGAGAAATCATAGAAGATTATCCGGATGATTTTCCACATCCCAGCTGTCTTATTTTTGGATATACCAGAGAGAATAAAATATTGCATATTGTTATCGGTTCAGATGGCGATACGATATTTTTTATAACTGCTTATTATCCCAATACTGATAAATTTGAAGCGGATTTAAAAACCAGAAAGGGGAAATAATCATGTGTATGTATTGTAAATGCAAAACCACAGTTCCGTCTTTGACAACGCATGTAGTAAATGATCAAAATTGTATTATCATCATTAAAAATGTACCTTGTGAGGAATGTGAGCAATGCGGCGAAAAATATTATTCCAACGAGGTTGCAAAACAGCTGGAATCTCTTGTAAATATGGCAAAACAGCTCATGCAGGAAATCTCTGTTATTGATTATTCAAAAGCCGCATAAAAACTTTCCGGCGGACTAGGTCTTTCCGCGGTTCCGCATAGAGATCAGAATGCCGCCGGTCATAAGGATTGCGGCAAGACCCGTTACCATCAGCATTTCGGGATAAGCCGACAGAATTCTGCCTGTCCGCTGCATTTGTTCTATGCCTGCCGCAATCCAGCGCTGAGGGCAGAAATGAGCCGCTATTTTCATGGCCTTCGGCATGGTGTCATAGGGAAACAAAATTCCTGAAAGCAGTCCCATTGGCATGAGAATTGCGCTTCCCACAATCCACAGGCTTTCTTCTTTTTTCAGCAGAGAAGATGCAAAGACCATGATGCTGACACTGAGCAGATTTGTGAAAAACAGCATCAGCAGAAATCCGAAGTCATTTTTTAAGCCGAAATCAAAGCGTGCGATTTGCGCGATCAAAAAGAAGATGGTTGAGCCGAGACAGGAGAAAAACAGGTATGCGCCTGAAACGCCGAGGATATATTTTCCTGTTCCGACACCGCTTAAAAGGATCCTGTCGCGAATGCGGTTATTCTTTTCGTTGATGAACAGCGCGCCTACCAGCGAGGATGCCGTCAGCGTCTTAAACAGCATAAAAGGAAGCAGATTTTTTACGGAAAGTGTTTTCTTTGGAATTTCGTTCACACGGACCTCCGATGCGGCGCTGCCCCTGTCTGCGTTTTTCAGTAACAGTTCAACCGAGCTGTATATTTCGCTTTCGGAAAGTGTTGTAATTAGAATATTCTCATCCAAAATGACAGCCATTTCGACATTGCCGCCGATCAGCTTCGCCTGAATTTCATCTTCGTCATATTCAAAAATCTTGCAGCCTTCCACCTCGCGGAGAACGGAGATATAGTCTTCTCCTGCACTGCCGAGTTTATTCACGACACCGATATTATGTTCGTCCGAGTATGGCAGCAGGATTGTCATAAGAAGAAACAGTATGGTCGGCATAATCGTTATGAACTTTACAAAATCCTTATTGCGCAGCAGATAGACCGAGGTATTTCTGAGAATGTTAAGCATGGCGCACCTCCTTATTCTTTTTCAGCGTGAGTACCACGCAGATCATGGACAGCATCGCAAGTACCGTGACGCTATAAGCAGTGTTCTTGTCAACAATGTCATTGTACAGACTGATCAGCGCTTTGTTTGTCCAGTAAAGCGGACTCAGCTTTATGATATGGCACATAACCGGCATATTTTCCATGAGATATGCCGGCGTAATGGAACCGCCGAGATAACCGCACATAAGCCCGATCACTAAAGAGCTTTCCTGCGCGACGGCCTTGCTTTTGCAAAATGTTCCGATCATAACGCCGACAGAAGTGGAGAACACTGCCAAAAGAAGTAGGATCATGAAGATAAGCGGAAGATTTCCGTCCCACTTAACGCCGATCACAAAGCTTGAATAAAGATAGATAATGATAATTTCTGCGATTCCTCCGCAGATGGAGGTGAATGCTTTTGCAAGCAGAACGCCGCCGCTGCCTACGCTTGAAATCCGGATGCGTATATCCGTTCCAAGCTCCTTTTCCTCAATGATGCTCATGGAAGTGAGGAATGCCATAAACAGCAGGATGAACGCTGCTGCCGCAAAGGTATAATAAATTTTTGCGGTGGTTTTTTTGATGTTCCTATTATTTTCAATGATCGTAACTTCGTCCGAGAGATTCTCATAGCTGTCGGATAACTGCAAAAACATGCTGCGGATAATTTGCCCGCCGACCGGCTCATTGAACGCTGAGCGGAAATAATCAAAGCCGTCCGCGGTGATATTGATTACGGCAAATGCCTTACTCTGCTCAACGTCGGCTTTGGCAGCTTCAAGATCGCGCACTTCTTCAAAAACGACTCCCGTAGAAGAAGCGATTGCTTCTGACAGATCCGTGAATTTTTCCAAATGCCCGGCGTCGGCATTTTCGGTATAAAAAAATACTTTTCCGCCTTCAAAGGTTTCGTAATCGCTGTCTATGTAATTCTCCAGAGCAAAAGAGAAAAATGTCACAAAAAGAATCGGCAGCAGAAAAAGAAAAAGGATATTGATTTTATTGCTGAAATATTTTTTCAGTTCTTTGCATATGACTACGCTCATAATGTCCTCCTTAATCCCTGAGGTCCGTGCCTGTAAGCTGTAAGAAAATCTGCTCCATGGAGGCGTCGCTCATGCCTGCTTTGTGCATGATTTCGTCTTTTGTTCCGGCGGCAACGATCATCCCGTGGTCGATTACCGTAATTTTTGAACAAAGATCCTCAACCTCCGGCATATAGTGCGTGGTGTAAATGACGGATGCGCCCTGACGGTTCAGTTCCTTGACATTCTCCATAATGCGATTGCGGGACTGCGGGTCAATGCCGACAGTCGGTTCGTCCATGATGATAAGCTTTGGAGAGTGCGCGATTCCGCATGCCATATTCAGCCTGCGCTTCATGCCGCCCGAAAACTCACCCGATTTTTTGTCTTTTACATCGGTAAGTCCTACAAAATCCAGAGCCTTCGCAACTCTTTCTTTAAGCTCCGCGCCCTTGAATCCGTAAAGGGCGCAAAAGAACCGGACGTTTTCCGTAGGCGTAAGCTCAGGGTAAATTGCCAGATCCTGCGGAACATAGCCCACATGTTTATTCCATTTTCTGATACTTTTGCCGCCGTCAAAGGTGATGCTGCCTTCGTACGGAAGAAGCCCCAGGATACAGTTCATTGTCGTTGATTTTCCTGCACCGTTCGGGCCTAAGATTCCGTGGATTTCTCCTGCCTCAACAGCAAGGCTTATGCCGTTGACAGCGGTGAAATCACCATAGTTTTTCTTTAGGCTGCTGATCTCTAAAATATTCATGTGAATTCTCCTTTTCGTTAGGAAGCGCGAAACACGACAGGTCTTCTGCGGTTAGTTAATTCTAACAAATATTATGCACATCTATTCTGGCTTGTCAATAGGCATTGTTGGTTTTTTCAAATTCGGATTTTCTAAAATCTGCAGGGATAAATGCAAAAGGTAAATGCAAAAGATAAATGCAGCGATAAATGATAAAAAAACAGCGGCAGAAACGCATTTTTACATGACGTTTCTGCCGCTGTTTGAGCGAAAGCATTCTTCATTTTTTACCGGGCAGCTCCTTGCAGTGTGTTCTCCACACATGCGTCCGACAGCCCGTTTCTCCGGAAGGCATTCAGCGCGTAATACAATTCTTCTTCCGTACGGAAATAGCCGCGCCAAAACGGCTCCTGTCCGCCGCTTGCGGAAAGCTCCATGACATAGTGGATCCTCCAATACGTCCGTAATTCAATCATAAAGGGTACTTTTTTCAGTGTCACTCTGCCGATATATCTGTTTTGAAGGATCCGGCATTTTCGGAGCTGGCGGAAATAGGAATACGTTTCCGCTACCCATGCCGTGGAAGCGCGCGTCTGCAGATCGGGAAAATAAGAAAACTGTAAGACGCCCGATTTCGAAAGCTGTGAACCGAACGCGTCCTTCTCTGCGTCAGACGGCAATTGTTCGGAAACCGAGCGCAGGATCGAACGCATATATTGTTTCCGATAATCCGAGATCCACCACAAAAAACAAAAAACGAAGAGACAAAACAGGAACGCAAACAGGGAGAGCCAGTCAAGATCGCTGGGGGGACCGCCGATCCCGTCCATAAACAGGTAAAGCATACCGAGCATGAATACGAGCAGGAAAAGACTCAAAAATCCGTTAAAGGACCGGGAAGCGCGAAGCGCTGCCTTTACCTGTTCTTCCTCGTTTGAGAGCCAGCGTGCGAACGCCGGCGTGCGCTTTAACTCCTCCTGAAACTGCCGCTGTCTCGCGCCGATCCGACGGTCTCTCATGCAAAGTAAAAAAATGATCCCGCAAAAGATCAGGCAGAAAACGAGTCCGATCATGCCCATCGTCACGGAAAAGTCCGCCAGTTCAAGCTCGCCCTCCGCTAAAAGCTGTTTGCGCCGGAAAATCGAAAACGGGATGAGAGCGGCAAACAATACCGCGAGAATACCAAGAATCACGTAGATCAGTTTATTTGTTTTCTTTTCCAATGGAATACCCTCCTTCTGTTCCTCCGTTATGCCTGCGGCTGCGAAATCCATCCCAAAGGCATTTGCCGCTGCAGACTTATAGACTTATCTGTAAGTATAGCAAAAAATCGGGGGGGGGTGCAACTTTTTTCGGAATACCGATAAAAATAATTGACGTGTAATAAGTTTTTATCGTACCATGGATAAAAGGAGGTGGAGCGATGGTTGTCAGACCGCATTATATGGAGATATTAAAAACGTATCGTGACGTACCGTTAGTGAAAATACTGGCGGGGATACGGCGGTGCGGAAAGTCTACGATCTTGGAAATGATGAAAGAGGAACTGACTGACAGCGGGATCGCGGCGGATCATATCATCACCATGCGTTATACTTCGGAGGATTTCAGTGAGGGTATGACGGATAAAGATATGTATAAGGCGATCAGAGATAGGATATGCGACGATAGAAAGTATTATTTACTGCTGGATGAGGTGCAGGAGGTAGCGGGCTGGGAGAAAGCGGTCAACAGCCTGTTGGAAAACCGGAATACGGATATTTATGTGACCGGCTCCAATTCGAAGCTGATGTCAAGCGAAATATCCACCTATCTGACGGGCAGATATATTTCCATTCCGGTATTTACACTGTCGTTTGCCGAATATGCGGAGTTTAAGAAGGCGGGCGGACATTCCTCCACTTCAAGGGAGCTTTTGAGCGAATATATCCGGATGGGTGGATTTCCCGTCGTGGCGGTGGGTAATTTTGACGAACATTCTGCGTATCAGATCGTGGAAGATATTTATCATTCCGTTATTACAAATGATATTACGAAACGGCATCATATTACGAATTTTGATCTGTTTAACCGCGTGGTCAGATATATCGTGGAGAACGTAGGAAAAACTTTTTCCACGAATACGATCGTGAAGTTTTTGAAAAGCGAGGGACGTTCGCTTTCGATAGAATCCGTATACAATTATTTAGAGTGGCTGGAAAAGGCGTTTGTGATCTATCGATGCAGAAGGTACGACCTGCAAGGAAAATCTGTGCTAAAGACGCAGGAGAAATTTTATCTTGCGGATGCGTCGCTGAAGTACTGTATGATGGGATTTCAGCCGCAGTCCGTAGCCGCGATGCTGGAGAATATCGTTTATTTTGAGTTACGGAGAAAAGGTTATGAGGTTTATATCGGAAAAAACGAAGTAAAAGAGATCGATTTCGTGGCGGTGCGGCGTGACGAGCGCATTTATATTCAGGTGTGCCGCAATCTGCCGGAGGAATCTGACCGTGAGATCGCGAATCTTTTGGAGATCAGGGATCATTATCCCAAGTATGTTGTTACGTTAGATGAATTTGCGGGCGGCAACATCAATGGCGTAAAGATCATGCATCTGGCGGACTTTTTGATGGGAGGTTTTTCATAACCATGCTGTTGATCGGAGCGAAAATACAGGAATATCGGAAGCGTGCCGGCTTGAGTCAAGAGGAATTTGCCGCAAAGATCGGCGTGACGCGGCAGGCAGTATCCAAATGGGAGCTGGATAAAACGTATCCGGACTTAGATAAGCTGGCGGGCATCTGCGACATTTTCGGAATCAGTATCACGGAGTTTCTTTACGGAAAGACCGTTTCCGTGCCGGGGGAAGAACCTGTGGAAGTCCGCATGATCTCCGCCGGGAAAGCGAGGGGAAAGGGCGCCGGACTGCGGCTGTCCGTTCTGTTCGTGCTGCTTGGCGGATTATGTCTATTTTGCGGCGTGATGCTTGTGACAACGCTTACGCATCATGCATGGAAAAAAGATGACGGGCTGATCGAGCGGGCGAGAGTGGAACGGGTTTATCAGCAGTACACAAAAGCGGATATTTGTTTTTATGACGACGTATCCCGCAAAGTCGTAAAAACGGTATGGCTGGATATTGACGGTATCCGGGACGGTGACTTTATCGAATGCTATACGGACGGGGCGCAGCGGGGGATTTACTATGAGTATCGGGCGCGGACGCTGATCGCGCTTGCCGCAGTCACGGGCGTTCTGTTCGTTCTCTTTCTGCTGTGCGCGTTGGAACTGCGCCGCCTCGCCAAAGAAAACAGGTGGCACATCCGGGTGGACGAAACGGAAGAACAGGATAGAGAAACAGGAAGAAAATCAGGAACAGAACGGGTAGAGAAACAGGGAGAAAGCAGGGAAAAGAGCAGATCGTGAAACAGGAAGAAACACGAGTGAAAGAACAGGCAAGGGAGCAGTCATGAGCGGGATAAAAAGGAGCGGATGGATCGCGGCGGCGGGAATCTGGCTGTTGGCGGTCTTTTTGGGATTGTGGTTCGCGGGAAGCTTTTCTTTTGGCGGGAAAAACGGGGCAAACGGGACGAGCGCGGGCGGAACGGGCGGCGGCAGAACGGAAACTGGCGGGGCTGGAACGGATACAGGCGGAATGAGCGCGGAAGCGGCGCGGATCGGGAATTGGGAGATTATTTTTTCCGGAATGAAATTTACCATCCCGCAAAAAGGAAAGGCGCTGGTACATGAGAGCGGCTGTCTCAATATCAGGCAGACCGACGCGTATCTGATTCAGATTGTGCTGGAAGAGGGCACGATGGATACCATGTGGGAGGGCATGGGAGAGAAACAGGAGTCCCTCGTGGCATCCGGCTATCGCATGGAAAAAGAAGCGGAGCGGCTGACGGGCGACGGGCGGGATCAGATCCGGTATCGCATCAGTCTGGAAGAAGAACGGGGGAGTGCGTTCGACCGCACCTATTTTGCGGTGATGCTTGCGCCCGCGGATGAGGGGCGGCATTTTCTGGCGGTGCTCTGTTATGACGGCGTGGACATGGAGCATTTGGAGCAGGAGGAGCGGGAGCGGCTGTATGAGGAAGCGTTTGCCGCGGCGGAGACGGTTCTGAATGCGGCGCAGAAAACGGACGAGACCGACGACGAGGCGGGGAGTTTTTGGATGGAGGATGTGAGCCTTACGCCGGAACGGCCGTATCTCTCGGAGGACACGATCATTTATCAGGACGGGCAGTATCAGATTTCCTACCAATTGCCGGAGGACTGTATGCTGATTTCGGATAATATTGCGGGAAAAACGTATCTGGATACGGTGCATCAGGTGTATGTTCAGACAAGTGTGCTGCGATACACTTGGAGAACGGCGGAGGAAATGGCGGAACAGTTTGCCGCGGAAGAACTTTCCCGGATTCATACGCAGGGGGAGGTCACGGTCAACGACAGGACGTTTTACTATTATTCCCAATCCGTTATGGAGTACGCAAAAGCGCGGACGGAAATGCATTATTATTTTCACGCATACTGCGATCTGGATGACGGGAGCGTGTACTACCTGTACGGCCGGTCGGATGAGGAACCGGCGGCATTGGAGGAATCGTACTATTTTGACTGGATGAACCTGCATTTTTCGGGCGCATGAAACCGCCGGTTGCGGAGTGGCAACCAGATTTTGCTTGTAAAACAGAACATGTTCTTCTCATAATCGTTTATATGAAAAAAGACGAAAAGGAGTATGAGGAACATGATGAAAAAACGAAAAAGAGCAGGAGCGGTTTTGATCGCGGCGGTCATGATGTGTGTCCTTGCGGCGTGCGGCGGGGATGATAAGGAAAGCGGAACCGCCGGGAGCAGCGCGCCGGAATATCAGGATCTGACGCAGGGCGGCGGGTGGAGTACCCAGCCGGATGCCGGGCAGACTGACGGCGCGGATGCGGAATCGTCGGGCGGGAAGGGAAGCGACGACGGTGGTGCGGATGCGTCAGACGGGAAGGGAAGCGACGACGGTGGTGCGGATGCGTCAGCCGGGAAGGACAGCGACGACGGTGGCGCGGATACAGATTCGTCGGACGGGCAGGACGGCACAGGCAACGCGGATGCGGAATCGTCGGACGGACAGAATGGTGACAGCGGCGCAGATGCGGACGCGTCAGCCGGACGGGGCGGC
Source organism: Clostridium sp. (assembly GCA_023663615.1). Taxonomy (GTDB): domain Bacteria; phylum Bacillota; class Clostridia; order Lachnospirales; family Lachnospiraceae; genus DLAJ01. Next base: position 53,875 of record JAMPHA010000009.1, read on the forward strand.
GGTGCGGACGCGCCGGGCGTGGAGGATTATGCGTTTTCCACGAATGACTGGAAAACGATGGAATTTGCGTGGGACGGAGCGGTCTACACGTTTCCGCTGACATGGCATGATATAGAGGCGGCGGGTTTTGAACTTGACGAGGAGTACCGGCATGAAGTGCTGGAATCTTATTATTATACGCTGAGTGTCAGAGTGGAAAATGAAGCGGGGGAGAAGATTTCCGTCCGCTTTAAGAACTTCACGGACGAAGACCGGGAGATTCAGGACTGTGAGCTGTACGGAATTGAATTTGAGCTGGATAACTGGCAGGATGTTAATCCGGACGTCATGTTATGCAACGGTGTGACGTTTGGCATGTCGGCGGACGAAGTGAAGGAGCTCATGGGGGAGCCGGATTATTATTATGAGAGCGACAGCGAGGAGTACGAAAGCCAGTCCATGGAGTATTATATCAAGGGAGATTCCTATAAAAATAAGATTGAGCTGTATTTCTGGGAAGGAGAACTGACCGAGATCACGCTCGTGAATGACGAGTGACAAAGAGGATTATGGAAAAGTAACGAAAAAGAGGGATCAGGGACCGCCTTACGGCAAAAAACCGCATGGCGGTTTCTTTGCGTTATCGGCACTGCCCGTGCGGATATTAGCTTAGAGGAAATTTATTCTTTTTTTATAATAATTCGTCAAGTGTTTATAGAAACTGTTTGTGGAGTGTATTATAATAAAAACATTGATAAAGTCGGTATGAGGGGTCGATCGAACGGGAGGCGGGCATGAAGCTAAAGACGAGATTGCAGATCACATTTCTTGCAATGATCATTATGCCTGTGCTGCTCATCGGTCTGATTTACGGCGTGACGCATATCGCGATGGCGAATTCCTTCCGCAGTCAGTACGGAACGAAGACAGTGAGCATGTCGCTCATCACCAATCCGATTGAAGCGTTTAATGAACTGACGGAGGGGGAATACCGGGAGTTGTCCGTCATGGCGCAGGAAGATCCAGAAAAGCTGCTGGATGAAGCGTATCTGGATGGGATCGGGGCGCAGCTGGAACAGAAGGCGTCCGGGCTTTTTGTCGCTGTAAACGGCGAGGGCTACTACCGCAGATTCGGCGCGTTTAAGGAAACGGAAGAAGTGCTGGCGGCGCTGGATGAGAAGATAGAGCTCGGCGGCGACGGGTACTATCTGGCTGGAGACGGACGAAAGCTCCTGATCAAGCAGATTTATTTTTCCGTGCAGGGTGTGGGCGATGGGAAAGTGTATATCGTGACACGGGTGAAAAATTTTGTTTCATCCGGACTGCTCATTTTCCTGTTGATCCTCATTGTTCTGGTGTTGATCGTGACGAGTGTTTTTTTGACACAGTGGATCAGGGATGGCGCGTTTACGCCGCTTGCGGAATTTAATGTCGCCATGCAGCGGATCGCGGACGGGGATTTTGACTATGTATTGTCCACGGGCTTTAAGGGTGAGATCTCCGATCTCTATGAGAATTATAATCAGATGCGCCTGCGCTTAAAGGAGTCTGCGGACGAGCAGATGCAGGCGGATAAGCAGAACCGCGAGCTGATCAGCAACATTTCCCACGACCTGAAAACGCCGATCACCTCGATCAAGGGATATGTGGAGGGCATTATGGACGGCGTTGCGGATACGCCGGAAAAAATGGACCGCTACATTAAGACCATTTACAATAAGGCGAATGATATGAACCGCCTGATCAATGAGCTGACGATTTACTCCGGTATAGATTCGAACCGGATCCCGTACCATTTCCATAAGCTGAATGTTGCGGATTATTTTAACGACTGCGTGGAAGAGGTCGGTCTGGATCTGGAGGGTCACAACATCCGCTTAAATTATTCCAACATGACGCCGCCTGACACGGTTGTCATTGCGGATCCCGAACAGATGAAGCGGGTGATCAATAACATTGTGAGCAACAGCGTAAAGTATATGAACCGAGAAAACGGAACGATCGATATTCGGATACTGGACGAGATCGATTCGATCCGGGTGGAGCTGGAGGACAACGGAAAAGGCGTGTCCGCCAAGGAGATCGGAAGGATTTTTGAACGGTTTTACCGCACGGACGCTTCGCGCAATTCCTCGCAGGGAGGAAGCGGGATCGGACTTTCCATTGTCAAAAAGATCATCGAGGATCACGGCGGGTATATTTGGGCGACGAGCAAAGAAGGAGAAGGCGTCTGTATGCATTTTGTACTCCGCAAATTTGTGGAAAACCCGGATGCCGTGCAGGCATAGCAGAGGGCGTGCAGAAGCATAAGCCGCCAGAGCGGATGGCATAAGCATAGAAAGAGCCAAAAATAAAAGCGCAATGACAGAAAACGGAGGAATACGATGAGCCGCATATTGATTATTGAGGACGAGAAAGAGATCGCAGATCTGGAAAAAGATTATCTGGAGCTTTCAGAGTTTCAGGTGGAGATCGCTAACGACGGCAAGGAGGGGCTGAAAAAGGCGCTTTCCGAGGAGTATGCACTCGTGGTACTCGATCTGATGCTTCCGGGAATGGACGGCTTCGAGGTCTGCCGCCGGATACGGGAGGAAAAGAATATTCCGATCTTAATGGTTTCGGCCAAAAAAGATGATATTGATAAGATCAGAGGGCTTGGTCTCGGCGCGGATGATTATATGACGAAGCCGTTCAGCCCAAGCGAGCTGGTCGCGCGCGTAAAGGCGCATCTGGCAAGATATGACAGGCTTGTCGGTTCCGGACAGAAGCAGAATGACATTGTGGAGATCCGTGGGCTCAAAATTGATAAGACGGCGCGCCGCGTTTATGTGGACGGGGAGGAGCGGACGTTTACCACCAAGGAATTTGATCTTTTGACATTTTTGGCGGAGAATCCGAATCATGTGTTTACGAAAGAAGAACTGTTCCGCGAGATATGGGACATGGATTCGGTCGGCGATATTGCGACGGTGACGGTGCATATCAAAAAAATCCGTGAGAAGCTTGAATATGACACATCAAAGCCGCAGTATATCGAGACAATCTGGGGCGTCGGGTATCGGTTTAAGGTATGAAAACAGAAATCGTATATGAAGATCGGGACATTCTTGTCTGTAGAAAGCCTGCCGGGTTTGCCGTGCAGAGTGCGCGCGCGTCACAGATGGACATGGAGAGCGAATTGCGCAATTACCTGTGCGGCGGCGGACTGCATGTGCTCCATCGCTTAGATCAGCCGGTGGAAGGGCTTCTTGTTTTTGCGAAAAGCCGGGATGCGGCGGCGAAGCTGGAAGCGCAGATGCGGGATCAGACCATGCGGAAGTATTATCGTGCGCTGGCGTGCGGGAGGATGCCGCAGACAGAGGGCGAGCTGATCGACGAGATCGTAAAGACAGGAAACGGTGTCGCAGAGATTGTGACGGCGGAAAGCGGCACGGCGCAGGAAAGGAATGGTGCCGCAGAGATCGCGGCAGGGAGCGCGGAGAACGGGAGCCGGAAGGCAGCAGGTGCGGATCTATCGGATCTATCGACAAGGCGGGCGGCGGAAAGCGGCACGACGCAGAAGCGGCAGCAGGGTGGCGTGAATGCGTCGTCGAAGCGGGCGGCGCTTTCTTATCAAGTGGTGTCATATGACGCTGACATCGGTGTCACCGATGTCAAAATTTGTTTACATACAGGAAGATTTCACCAAATACGGCTGCAATTTTCCCATGCAGGACATCCGCTCGTCGGGGACCGCAAATACGGAGACGAAACGGCATGGGCGCTTGCGGAGACATTGGGGCTTTCCCATGTAGCGCTCTGCGCCGAACGGCTTTGCTTTTTGCATCCGAGGACCGGAAAGGAAATGGATTTTTGCATCACGCCCACCTTTCATAAAAAATAATTATTTTCCCATACTAATTCCGAAAGAATGGAGTGCGTATGGGAAATTTTTTTGAGGACTTACAAGAAGAATGGAGCAAAAAGCGGGCGCTGCGGGTGGGCGTGATCGCGGCGGCGGTCTATCTTGCCATGAAGTATGCGCTGCCGCTTGTGCTGCCGTTTTGCCTGTCCGTGCTCTTTGTGCGTTTCAGTATGCCGCTCTTGCGCAGACTTTCCGGCAGAAGGCGCGGTATGAAAAGTACGCTTACCGCGCTGTTTTTGTCCGTGATCGGCGCGCTGCCGATCGTGCTGCTTCTCTTGCTCTACCGCGCCGCGGCGGGGTGCGTGCGGGCGTGTATGTCGTATTTTGGAGTACTGCGCGTGCAGTGCGGCGTGTTTCTGCATACCTGTTGCTGCTATCTGGAGAGGCCGCTCGGCATTGACGCCGCCATTCTGGAAGAAAGGATCATGACAGCGGCGCGCAGCATCGGGGAACAGATCAGCGACGAGGCGATCCCGAAAGCGCTTGTCCTGTCGGGGGATGTGATCGGCGTGCTTGCGGCGGTCGGCATTTCGTGGGCGGTGTTTTTTATTTTCAGTGTGCTTCTTGCAAAGGATTATGATGAGATCGTGGCGCGGTGGCGGGAAAAGCATTGGTTCGGGCGGGTCAGAGAATTATATGACAAGACTGTCAGAATGGTTTTTTCATACGCGAAGGCGCAGCTTATCATCATGTCCGTGATCGGCGGCATTTGCAGCGTTGCGTTTTGGTGGGCAGGTTTTGGCATGCCTTTTTTATGGGGATATGTGGTGGGGTTCCTCGATATGCTCCCGTTTATCGGCACGGGCATCACGCTGCTGCCGCTCGCACTCTTTGAACTTATCATGGGGGACGGTATGCTGGCGGTAGTGTTTGCCGCGCTCTATATGGTATGCTATTTCGTGCGCGAGTTTATGGAGCCCCGCCTGATCGGTCAGCGGATCGGGATTCATCCGCTGATCATTTTAATGTCGGTGTTTTTGGGCGTAAAGTTATACGGACTTTTGGGAATCGTGACGGGGCCGCTGTCCTATCTGTTGATCCGGGAGCTTTCGGAGTAAGGGAAGGGCGGCGGCGCGCCGCGCGCGCAAAATTTTTTCTTGACAGACAGCGGCGAAGACATTAAAATCACAATATATGAAATGAGCAGATGGCGTTGAAAAGGGTTAGTACCTGTACGGATGCTTCTCAGAGAGGGAGTCGGAGGAACGGTTGTTCCGTGGTGTGAGATTCCTAAGCGGAGGGCGGGGAACCTGCCTTGGAGCCGTGTATGTCAAATACACCGTAGATCCGGCGATAACGGATATTTGAGCAGGACGGCGTACGACCGTCAAGCAGGGTGGCACCGCCGATAACCTTCGGTCCCTATGATGGGATCGGAGGTTTTTTTGCGCGATAAGCTTAAGAAGAGAAGTGATTTATATGCGGCGACCGTGCTTGCACGGGGAGACGCATAGGAATCACTTCTCGGCGAGCAACGCGAGCGTGGAATGCGTAGCATTTCACGTCTGCTTATCATAGAGAAGCGATTTGTAAAAAACAGAAAGGAACAGGTGAAGGAAATGGCAGACAAGAAGCTCGTGGAAGCGATCACTTCCATGGAGGAGGATTTTGCACAGTGGTACACGGACGTGGTGAAGAAAGCGGAGCTGATCGACTACACCAGCGTAAAGGGATGTATGGCGTTTCGCCCGGCGGGCTATGCGATCTGGGAACTGATCCAGCAGCAGTTGGACGCGCGCTTCAAGGAGACGGGGGTGCAGAACGTATACCTTCCGATGTTTATTCCTGAGAGCCTTTTGCAAAAGGAAAAAGATCATGTCGAGGGATTTGCGCCGGAGGTTGCGTGGGTGACATACGGCGGCGGGCAGCAGCTTCAGGAGAGAATGTGCGTGAGACCGACCTCCGAAACGCTGTTCTGCGATTATTATAAGAATGTGGTGCATTCCTACCGCGATCTGCCGCAGGTCTGCAATCAGTGGTGCTCCGTGGTGCGCTGGGAAAAAGAGACGAGACCGTTTTTGAGAAGCCGTGAATTTTTATGGCAGGAGGGACATACCGCGCACGCAACGGCGGAAGAAGCGGAGGAGCGGACGATCCAGATGCTCAATGTCTATGCGGATTTCGTGGAACAGGTGCTTGCGATCCCGGTCATCAAAGGGCGCAAGACCGAGAAGGAGAAGTTCGCGGGAGCGACGGCAACTTATACGATCGAGGCGTTGATGCATGACGGAAAAGCATTGCAGTCGGGGACGAGCCACAATTTCGGGGACGGCTTTGCGAAAGCGTTTGGCATTCAGTATACGGCGAAGGATAACACGTTACAATATGTGCACCAGACCTCGTGGGGACTTTCCACGCGCCTGATCGGAGCGCTCATCATGGCGCACGGCGATAATTCCGGCTTGAAGCTGCCGCCTAAGGTCGCGCCCACGCAGGTGATGATCATTCCGATCCAACAGCAGAAAGAGGGCGTTTTAGAGACGGCGTCCAAGCTGGAGGAGGAGATGAAGAAGGCGGGTATCCGCGTGAAAACGGATGTTTCCGATAAGAGTCCGGGCTGGAAATTCTCGGAGCAGGAGATGCGCGGTATTCCCGTACGCATTGAGATCGGACCGAAGGATATAGCGGCGGGACAGTGCGTCATCTGCCGCCGTGATAACGGGGAGAAACAGACGATCGCATTAGCCGAGGCGGCGCAAAAACTGCCTGCGGTCTTAGAACAGATTCAGCAGGATATGTTTGAGGCGGCGCTGCGCCATCGAAATGAGCATACCTATACCGCTGTGACGATGGAGGAGTTTGAGAAATGTTTTGCGGAGAAATCCGGCTTTGTGAAAGCAATGTGGTGCGGCGAACAGGGGTGCGAGGACGTGATCAAGGAAAAACTTGCGGTCACGAGCCGCTGTATGCCTTTCGAGCAGGAACAGATCGCCGATACCTGCGTCTGCTGCGGAAAACCTGCGAAAAAAATGGTTTATTGGGGACGGGCATACTAAAACGACTTTGCGCGGAACAAAAAGCTGCCGAAAGAAAGAGGCTGTCATTCTTCAAGGGGTGAGAAGGTACACCGAAAAATAAGGTTGTGATGGTTTTGCTACATCACAACCTTATTTTTTCCGCTCCGTTTCCCGCGGTATAAATTGCTGTCCGCCTGTGTGATCGTTTCTTCGACCGACATTCCTTTTTGATAAGTGGCGATGCCGAGTGTCAGCGTGCAGTGAATCCATTTATTGTTCGTTTCAAAAATGTGATTTGCCACATGGCGGCGAATGCTTTCGGCAATCTGGTAGGTCTGTTCATATCTGCCGTTGCTGATGAGAATGAGGAGTTCCTCGCCGCCCCAGCGGCAGACATACCCCTGCTCGCCGACCTGAGCGACTGCAATCTGCGCAATATCATGCAGGGCGACGTCGCCGAAATCATGTCCGTAGGTGTCGTTGATTTTTTTGAAATCATCAATGTCGCCCATAATGAGCGCAAAACTGGAATCGGATGCCAGCGCCTGCTCGATAAAGAGCTGCATACTGCGGCGGTTATAAAGCCCGGTCAGCGGATCCGTGTTCGCAAGCTGCTCTAAGATCATGTTCTGGTGGCGCAATTTCGCATAGGTTGAGCGTATCTCAACGACATAGATGAGTGAAAAGACGATCAAAAATAAGAACGTACAGATCGAGTTAAACGTGTAAAGCGAAAATTCAAGCACCGGATTGTCAATCGTGTAGAACGGCGTCAGGTAATAGGAAAGAAATTTACAGGTAAGGAACAGGATCGATGCGGCGACCGCGTTCTGCGTCGGGATCAGAATCCGGTGCCGTTTTATATGGAGCGTATAACTTACATAGTAGCCGACGGGAATCACGGCGATGATATACTGCGCAAAGCCAAACTGCCAGCCGATACACAGCGTGGCGACAAAGGAGTGCAGAATGATTTCAAAATAGGCAGTATAATAGACCGGAAGATAAATCTCCCTGCGAACCCAGCGCGCGGCAAACAGATAAGTGGCCACACTCGCCAGATTAAAAAGATATAACGGTGTGATCTGCAAAACAAGAAACACGCACAGCAAAACAACATGCACACATGCAATGGAATAAACGATCAGGCTGAATTTCAGCCGGTTCGTGATCTGTTCCGTACCGTTTAAGACATTTTTTGCATAAGTAAAAAATTTTTTCATCTTCTTATCGTTCCGTTTGTAGATTAAGTTTCCACTAAATGTAAAACCTGAAGTAACAGCGCCCATGCCAGTCCATAGTAAGTGATGACCGCAATCAGGTCGTTAATGGTGGAGATCAGGGGCCCCGACGCCACAGCGGGATCCACATGAAGCTTGTGGAAAAACAGCGGGATGACCGTTCCCATCAGCGAAGAAATGATCATCGCCACAAGCAGGGATAAACCGATGCAGCCCGATACCGCAAAAGAAAACATCGGGGGTCTGCCCTTGATAAAATAAATATACAATCCGATCAGGACAAAGGACAGGGAGCCGAGCAGCAGCCCGTTCACGAAGCCGATCCGCAATTCCTTTAACACGAGCTTCAGCCGTTGCCCGCGTTCTAATTCTTCGTCCACGAGAACACGGATCGTGACGGCAAGCGACTGTGTGCCGACATTTCCCGCCATGCCGAGGATCATGGACTGAAAGCTGACGATCAGGGTCAGCTGGGCGATGACCTGCTCAAACATTCCCGCGACGGTCGAAACGAACAGACCGAGAAACAACAGGGTGATCAGCCAGGGAATTCTTTTTTTGATGCTCGCGTTTAACGGTTCGTTTAATTCTTCCTCCTCGGTCAGACCGGCGAGCTTTGCGTAATCCTCTCCCATCTGCTCGTCAACGACCTCAACGATGTCCTGTGCGGTGATGATACCGAGCAGACGTTTGTTGTTATCAAGGACCGGAATGGAATCCTCAGAGTAATCTTTTAACTGTTCCAGACAGTCATCCACGGTCTCCGTCGCATAGACATACGGGAAAGAGGTCGTGATGAGGGAGGAAAGCTCCACGTTCTGCCTGGCGATGATCAGGTCGGTCAGGTCGATCGCACCGCAGAATACACCGTTGTCATCCGTTACATAAATGGTGGAAATATTATCGTTATCCGCCGCCTGCTCCACAAGGGAGCGCATGGCCTGTTTAATCGTGAAATCGCTCCGGATGGCGACAAAGTTGGTCGTCATCCGGCTGCCGAGTTCGTCCTCTTCATAAGATTGAATAAGGTTAATATCGTGCCGCGTCTGCGCATCCATGAGCCGGATCAGTTCACTGCTCTTATCTTCCTCCAGCTCGTCAAGCACATCGACCGCGTCGTCGGCATCCATGCTTTCCAGAATGTCCGCCGCTTTATCGGCATCCAGCTCCGCAATATATTTACCGACATCTTCCTCCAGATAAGCAAAAATATCCGATACCGCATCGACGCCGAGCGCGCGATAGAGGCGCTTCCGCTCCGAGGGCATCAATGCAGCCAGCACATTGGAGATGTCGTTATCATGGTAGCGTTTTAACTGCTCGCGCAGCTCTCCCTCCGGCAGATCGCTCTGGATGAGCCGGATCAGTTCCAATTCATAGTCGGGACGTTCCGGCTCTGAAACAATATTTTTATCTGCCATTGGTAAAACCTCTGTTTTTCTGTAATCTTTTTTATTCTATCACAAATCGCCGTGATTTCCAAACCCATTTTGTGGGTGGAACGGAATTTATGGTCATGATTTGCCGCGATTTCAGCATGATTTGCAAAGTTTTTAGTTTATAGGAAGCATGATTTTTTATTTTATGAGCAGATCGCTATGGAAATTACCCGCCGGCTGGCGTAAAATAAAGCTATCTGATCTATTTTATTTTTTTTAGGTAATTGTTAAATAATTTTCTCCTTGGATGTGGATAACTTTCACCAT